>JBDSIY010000022.1:0-21589 GCA_039917735.1 Novosphingobium sp.
TGTCGAGCGAGGTCGAGACACCGCGCGACGTGTCTCGACTTCGCTCGACATGAGCGGATGGGTGCAAGCTGAAGCCATCATGTTGTGAACTTGGCCCGCCGCCGCGTCCCCGTCAGTCGAAGCCGACCTTGCCGCGCCCGGCCTTGACCTCGCCCCGCGCCTTCTTGCCGCGCAGCCGCGCCTCCTTGCCGATCCGGTTGAGCCGGCTCTTCGCCCGCCGCTCGGGCAGCTTGTGCGCCTCGGTCAGCAGCTCGACGAGCCGATCGCGGGCGTCGGCGCGGTTTGCCTCCTGGGTGCGGAACCGTCGCGCGGCGATAACGACCTCGCCCTTCGCGGTCATGCGGCTGCCGGCGAGCGACCTCAGCCGCTGAAAGACCGGCGGCGACAGCCCCAGCGCGAATATATCGACGCGCAACTGCACCGCGGTGGCCACTTTGTTGACGTTTTGCCCGCCGGGTCCCGACCCGGCGATGAAGCTCTCGCTCGCCAGCGCGAGCGCGCGTTCAACCACCTCATCCATCGGTAAAGCCCAGCGCGGCGAAATCAGGCGGGAGCGGCGCGTGTGCGGTGATTTCGTCCTTGCCCTCGCGCGGGACCGACAGCGACGCGGCGTGGAGCATCGTTCGGGGTGCGCCCTGGCCGCTCCCGTACACGGGGTCGCCGAGCAAGGCGACGCCGAGGCCGGCGGCGGCGTGAACGCGAATCTGGTGGGTGCGCCCGGTCTCGGGGCGGAACTCGACCAGCGTCAGCCCGTCGTGCTCGCCAAGCCGGCGCCAATGGGTGACCGCGGGCTTTCCCCGCCTCGCCACGATCATGCGCCAGCCACCCTTCACGCTGCTGATCTTGGCAAGCGACAGCGCGATTGTGCCGTTCTCCGCAGCGAGCCGACCGGCAATGACCCCGAGGTAGCGCTTGACGACGCGGCGTTCCTCGAAGGCAGCGGCGATGCGCTTGTGGGCGCGCGGGTTGCGGGCGAGCAGCAGGCAGCCCGAGGTGTCCGAGTCGAGTCGGTGCACCACCGAGGGCGACCGCTGGAAGCCGAGCTTGAGCGCCTCAAGATGATCGGCGAGGCTCTCGCCACCCGCCCGGGGACGGTCGATCGGCAAGCCGCCGGGCTTGTCGATCACCAGCGCCTCGGCGTCCTCGTAGAGGATGGTCGGCACCATCAGTCGACCGCCGCGGCAATCCGACTCAGAGCCTCCACCAGCTTCGCCTCGTCGGCGGCGAAGCTGATCCGGAAGCCGAAGTCGCCGCCAAAGGCCGAGGCGGGCACCACCGCGACGCCATGATCGAGCAGATGCAGCGCGAGGGCGTGATCGTCGCCGAACCGCTTGGCCAGCGGCGCGGCGTCGACCAGGCAGTAAAACGCGCCGTCGGGCATCGGAGCGGACAGGCCAGGGATGGCGTTTGTCGCGTCCACAACGAGGTCGCGACGGACGCGGAACCGTTCGCGCCATCCCGCCAAAAAGTCCTGCGGTCCCTCGAAGGCCGCGACCGCCGCCGCCTGGCTGATTGACGAAGGATTGCCCGAGCTGTGCGACTGCAGCGTTTCCATTGCCGCGATCAGCCAGGCCGGTCCGGCCGCGACGCCGATGCGGAACCCCGTCATCGCGTGGCTCTTGGAGACGCCGGAGACGGTGAGAACCCGCTCGGCGAGGTCAGGGCATTCGACGGCAAGCGTCGCATGCGCCCCGGGTGTGTAGCGCAGCGGCGCGTAGATATCGTCGCTCATTGCCAGCACGCGGGGATGGCGGCGCAGCACCGCGCCGAGCGCGCGCAGTTCGCTCGCGGAATAGGCCGCACCGGTCGGGTTGCCGGGACTGTTGAGCAGCAGCCAGCGGGTTCGCGGGGTGACCGCCGCTTCGAGCTGCGCGGCGGTGATGCGAAAGCCCCCCGAGGCCTCGGTCGGCAGCGCCACGACGGTTGCGCCCGCAAAGCGGACGATCTCGGGATAGCTGACCCACCACGGCGCCGGGATCAGCACCTCGTCGCCGGGATCGAGGGTCGCCAGCAGCGCGTGGAAAATCGCCTGCTTGCCGCCGGCGCTGACCGTAACCTGATCCGGCGCCACGGTAATTCCCAGGTCACGGGCGAAATGCAGCGCCGCCGCCGCCTTGAGCCGCGCGGTGCCGCCCACCGGCGTGTATTTGGTCTCGCCCGCGTCGAGCGCCGCCTTGGCGGCGGCGATGACATGCGCGGGCGTGGCGAAATCGGGCTCGCCGACCGACAGCGAGATGATGTCGCGGCCCTGGGCCCGCAGCATCGTCGCGCGATCGGTCATCGCCGTGGTCTGCGAGGGCGCGATGCGGGCCAGCGCGGCGGAGATATGCGTCACGGCGCCAGCTGCGCGCGCATCAACCCGCGCAGGGCATTACCGATGAGGAAGCCCTCGATGAGATCGTCGATGGTCAGCTCCTCCTCCACCGTGCGGCCGGCGTCGAGCAGCGCGCGCCGCAGTACGCCCGGCAGCAGTCCCAGGCGGGCCGGGGGCGTCAGCAGGTGCCCCTCGCGTTCGACGAAGATGCTGGTAAAGCTGCCCTCCGTGATCAGTCCGTCATCGCGCACGAACAGCGCCTCGGCGGCGCCAGCTCCTCGCGCTAGGGCGAGCGCGTCCGCGTAAAAGACCCGGTCGGAGGTCTTGTGCCGCAACCGCCAGTCGCCCGCGTCGACTGGCAGCGGCAAGAGTGCGCAAAACGCCGGATCGGCTAGCGGCGGCGGCATGGCTGCCAATTCCAGCGAATAGGCGCCGCTGCGCGCGAGCACGAGCCGCAGTTTTGCCGGCGCTCGGGTATCGCGGCAGAATGCCTCGATCGCCATGGCGACCACCTCGCGATCAAAACCAAAGCCAAGTGCTTTGGCGCTGGCCTCGGCGCGATCCAGATGGAGGTCGAGCAGCGCAATTCCCGGGCCGGGGGTGAAAGCCATCGTCTCGATCAGGTCGAACCGGGCGGCGGCGCCCGGCACGTTCGATTCCCGCACGAAGCCCCCCTTTACCAGGCATTCGCGCCATTCGCTTGGCGCGTCGGAATCGGCGACGATCGCCGATCCCACTCCCAGGATCGCCCTGCCCCCGCCGTTCTCGCCGGGGACAAGCCGCAGCGTCCGGATTGCCACATTGAAGGCGGCGTCTCCAGTTCCATCTGTACCGGTGTCCGGGGGGTCGATCCGGCCGATCGTGCCGCAATAGGCGCCGCGCGCATCGGGCTCCACCTCGGCGATCAACTCCATCGCGCGGATTTTCGGAGCACCCGTGATCGATCCGCAGGGAAACAGCGCCCGCAGGCAGTCGATGGCGCCGAGCCCGGGCCGCAGCCGCGCGCGCACCGTCGAGACCATCTGGTGCACGGTCGGGTAGCTCTCGATCGCGAAGGCGCTTTCGACCCGCACGCTGCCCGGCTCGGCCACGCGCGAGAAATCGTTGCGCAGCAGGTCGACGATCATCAGGTTCTCGGCGCGGTCCTTGACAGAACCCGCCAGTTCCTCGGCAAGGGCAGCGTCCTCGGCTTCGCCGTGCCCGCGCGGGCGGGTGCCCTTCATCGGCCTCGCCATCGCCGCGCTGCCTTTGAGCGCGAAGAACAGTTCGGGCGAAAAGCTCAACAGCCAGTGAACGCCGTCGTGGACGATGCCGCCATAGCCCGCGCCCGCCGCCGGACGCACCGCGGCATAAAGCGCCAGCGGATCGCCCCGCCAGCTGCCGGCGAGGGGAAAGGTGAGGTTGGCCTGATAGATGTCGCCGTCGCGGATCGCCGCCTGAAGCGTCGCGAAAGCGGCCGCGTAGTCCCCCGGCGAGAGCTGGGGATCGAGCGGGCCGATGGCGGCGGCGGATGAGGCTGCCTCACCCGCGAGCCACGCCGGCACGTTCGGCGCAGGGATGCTCTGGTAGCCCGCGAAGGCACCGAACCAGACCAGCGGTCCCGCCGCGCCCGCCCGCGCCGTCGCAAGCCCCTCCAGGCGCGGTTCGAGCACCAGCCCGGCCTCATAGGCGAGAGTGCCGGCGAGATGATGGCCCTGGCGGTGCAGCTGCTCGATCCGCGCGAGCGCCGGCTCCACCTCCCCGGGGCGGCGGGCGACGACAATCTCGATGGGGTTACGATAGAGCCGCGCATCGCTCGCGCCTTCGGCGCGGGCGTCGTCAAGCAGGATGAACGGGAACGGCATGCTGCGGGGCTTGTAGAGCGATCGGCATGCCGGCGGAAGCGCTCGGCTGACGCTGGCCCATCTCGCCCGCTGCTTCACAATCCCCCTCGCGCCCTCGCCCCGCGCGTACTAGGGCGACGATTGCATTCGGGAGGGCTGGCGGTTGGACGATATCCTCATAGGCTTGGGCGCCAACGGCGAAAAGCAGGTATTGCGGCTCGGCCGCGCCAACCGTCACGGTCTGGTGGCGGGCGCGACCGGCACGGGCAAGACAGTGACGCTGCAGACCATCGCCGAGCAGTTCTCCGCCGATGGCGTGCCGGTGTTCCTCGCCGACGTGAAGGGCGATCTGTCCGGCATCGCCATGAGCGGCAGCGCCCAGGCGAAGAACGCCGCCGCCTTCGAACAGCGCGCCAAGGACCTCGGCATCACCGACTACGCCTATCGCGACAACCCGGCGGTGCTTTGGGACCTCTACGGCGAGAAGGGCCACCCGATCCGCACCACCATCTCGGAGATGGGGCCGCTGCTGCTGGCCCGGCTGATGGGTCTGAACGAGACCCAGGAAGGCGTGCTCAACATCGCCTTCCGCCACGCCGACGACAACGCGCTGCTGCTGCTCGACCTCGCCGACCTGCAGGCGGTGCTGATGCATTGCGCCGAGCATGCGGGCGAACTGGCGAGCAAATACGGCAACGTCTCCAAGGCCAGCGTCGGCACCATCCAGCGGCAGCTGCTCGCCTTCGAGAGCCAGGGCGCGGACCGCTTCTTCGGCGAGCCCGCCTTCGAGATCAACGATCTGATCAAGTCGGACGACCAGGGCCGGGGTTACATCAACATCCTCGCCGCCGACAGACTCATGCAGAGCCCCAAGCTCTATGCCACCTTCCTGCTGTGGCTGCTTTCGGAACTGTTCGAGGCGCTCCCCGAGGTCGGCGATCCCGACAAACCGAACCTGGTGTTCTTCTTCGACGAGGCCCATCTGCTGTTCGACGATGCCCCGGCGGCGCTGTTCGACAAGGTCGAGCAGGTGGTGCGTCTGGTTCGTTCCAAAGGCGTCGGCGTCTACTTCATCTCGCAGAACCCGATCGACATCCCGGAGAAGATCGCCGGCCAGCTCGGCAACCGCGTCCAGCACGCGCTGCGCGCCTTCACCCCGCGCGATCAGAGGGCGATCAAGGCGGCGGCGGAGACCTTCCGGATCAATCCCGATCTCGATGTCGGGAAGGCGATCACCGAGCTGAAGGTCGGCGAGGCGCTGGTCTCGATGCTGCAGGAGGACGGCAGCCCCTCAGTCGTGCAGCGCACGCTGATCGCGCCGCCGCGCTCTCGGGTCGGGCCGGTGACCGACAAGGAACGCGCGATCGTCCAGTCGATCAGCCCGTTCGACGGCAAATACGACACGGCGGTGAATCGCGAATCGGCTGCTGAGGTGCTGGCGCAGAAGAGTGCCGATGCGGCGAACGCCGCGCAGGTCGTCGAGACGAAGGGCGTCGCGGCGCAGCGCGCGCAGCCGCGCGCGACCCCGACCATGTGGGAGAAGGCCGGCAAGGCCGCATTCGGCGCCGCCGCCGCCTCGGCCGGAACGATGGTCGCGCGCAGCATGAGCGGTCGCAAGTCGGGCAGTTCACCGCTTGCCTCGGCGGCGAGCGCGGCGGCGGGGTCGCTCGGCACTGCGATCGGCGGCGCCACGCTCGGCCGATTTGCGCGAGGTTTGCTAGGCGGGCTGCTACGCTGAGCGAGCGGCGGTTCCTTATCTCGCGAAGGCGGGAGCCGGGAACTTTCGATCTCCCCTCCCCGTCGGGGAGGGGCAGGGGTTGGGGGAAACAGGCGAAGCCTCGCATCCACGCGGGCGATGGCGCAGCCCCGCCCTTCCTCCCCCGCAAGGGGGAGGGTACTCGCGGCGCGACCGGAACCGGAATCGCGGTGGGTTTGGCAGCCTGCTTGCTCGCCCTGCCCGCCGCTGCGCTGGCGCAGCCCTCGCCCGCCTCGATCACGCAGCCCGACCCGATCCCGCGCGGCCGCCTCGGCGACGCCGTCCAACCCCGAGCATACCGCCTCGACCTCACCGTGGACCCCGCGCAGGAACGCTTCTCCGGCCAGGTCGAGATTGACGTGACGGTGAAGGCGGCGGGAGCGAGCCACATCTACCTCCACGGCCGCGACCTCGCGATGCACCAGGCGGCGGCGACCATCGCCGGTCGCCGATTCCCCGGCCACTGGACGCAGGTGGACGACACCGGCGTCGTCCGGCTGGACTTCAATCATCCGCTGCCCGCCGGCCCGGCAACACTGACGTTCGATTACGACGCGGCCTTCGGCGACAGCCCGTCGGGCATGTTCCGGGTCAAGGTCGACGGCGCCTGGTATAGCTGGAGCCAATTCGAATCCATCGACGCCCGGGCGGCCTTCCCCAGTTTCGACCAGCTCTCGTTCAAGACGCCGTTCACCGTCACGCTGCGCACCCCGCCGGGTCTGGTCGCCGTAAGCAACGCGCCCGAGCAGTCGCATAAGCGCGAGGGCGGCAGCGAGGTCCATCGCTTTGCGCCGACGCTGCCGCTGCCGACCTATCTGGTGGCGATGATGGTCGGACCCTTTGCCACCGCCGATGGCGCGGCGCCGCCCACGCCGCAGCGCGTCCAGCCGCTGCCGTTGCGCATCGTCTCGACCCGGCCGAATGCCGGCCGGCTCACCTTCGCGCTCGAGAACTCCAAGCCGATCCTGGCATTGCTCGAGGCGTATTTCGGCGATTCCTTCCCCTACCCTAAGCTGGATCAAATTACCTCGGTGATGGGCGGGGCGATGGAGAACGCCGGCGCCGACCTTTACGCCGATTCGATCGTCGCGCTCCCGCCCGAGGCCTCCACCGCCCGCAAGCGGCTGTTCGGCATGGTCGTCGCGCATGAGCTTTCGCATCAGTGGTTCGGCGATCTCGTCACGCCGATGTGGTGGGACGATATCTGGCTGAACGAAAGCTTCGCCAACTGGATGGGCTATCGCATCGGCGAGGCGTGGCGGCCCGACCTCAACATCCGCGCCGGCGCGCTGGCGGAGGGCTTCGAGGCCATGACGACCGACGCGCTGCTCGCCGGACGGCCGATCCGCCAGAAGATCGAGACCAATTCGCAGATCGACGCCGCCTTCGACAGTATCACCTATGGCAAGGGCGGCCACGTCGTCGCGATGATCGCCGGCTTCATGGGCGAGGACCGGTTCCGCACGGGCGTGCGCCGCTACCTGGCCGCGCATCGCTATGGTAATGCCACCAGCACAGACTTCTTCGCGGCGCTGGCGGAGGCGGCGGGCGACCCGCGCATCGTTCCGGCAATGCGCAGCTTCACCGACCAGCAGGGGGTGCCGCTGCTCAGCTTCAGCCCGGCAGGGAGCGGTTGGCGCGTATCGCAAAGCCGCTACGTCGCCTTTGGCGAAGCCGCCCCCGCCCAGCATTGGGGCGTGCCGTTGTGCGTGCGGCGCGACGGCGCGCCGAGCTGCCGGCTGCTCACCGAGGACAGTACCGATTTGGCCATCGGCGGCTCGGGTCCGCTCATCCCCAACGCCCACGGCACTGGCTATTACCGGTTTGAACTGCCGCGCGCCGGCTGGGATGCGCTGGTGGCAGCGGCCGATACGCTCGACGGTGGCGAGGCGCAGGCGGTCGCCGATTCGCTGGCGGCCAGCCTCCGCGCCGGACGTTCCGACGTGGCGCAGCTGGGCGAACTGGCGCGGCGGCTGGCCCGCCATCCCGATAGTTATGCCGCCGACGCAGCCACCAATGATCTCGCCGATCTGGTCAACGACGGGCTCGCCGACGCGGCCGGCCGCGCCGGCTGGCAGCGCTATCTTGGCAAGCTCTATGCGCCGCTGCTGCGCGAATACGGGTTCGATCCGCGCGCGGGCGCCTATGCTGCCGAGGACGCGGGGAAGTCGCAGCACCGCATCCAGATCGTCGGCTGGGTGCGGGCATCGAACCGCGCGAGCCTCGTCCGTGGCAAGCTGACCCGGGCAACCGCCGACTATCTCGCCGGCGAGGTCAGCGCGCTCGACCCGGGCTTCTTCCGCGATGGCTTCGCTGCCTATCTTGCGGACAAGCGCCTGCGCGGCGCGAAGCTGCTGCTTGAGCGGGCGCTGGCTTCCGAGGACCCGGGGTTCCGGCCGCCCGCGCTCGCCGCGTTGGGCCAGAGCGGATCAGCGGCGATCGCGGCGTGGCTGCTGGCGCTCAGCGACGCGCGGCTGCGCCAGAGCGAGAAGCGCGATCTGCTGCGCGACATCATCCTCGCCAGCGGCAGCCGCGATTATGGCTATGCCTGGCTGCGCCAGCACCTCGATGCGCTGGCGGCGGGGAGCAGCGGCATCTTCTTCGCGCGGCTGCCGGCAATGCTGCGCAGCTTTTGCTCGACCGAAAAGGCCGACGAATTCGCACGCGACTTAAGCCCCCGGCTGAACGGCAGCGCTGGCGAACTCGCGCTCGACCGCACGATCGAGCAGGTGCGCAATTGCGGCCGGCTGCGGCTGGCGAAGGGCGCGGAGCTCTCGACCGGCCTCGCGCGGCTCCAATAACCGCTCAGCTCAATCCAAAATTCGCGACGGCAGTTCAAGCGCCGCCCTCGCGCGCTATCTTGAAGCCATAGAGCAGATGTTCGAGCTGGCCGTCCGGCAGTGGCGGGAAGCTCACCGGCGCCGAAGCGTCGCGGATGGCGCCGATTTGCTCGGCGACCTTCTCGATCGACCACGCCGGATCATAGAGTCCCGGCGTTTCGGCGATGAAGGCGCGGCCGATCCTGCCGCCCATCGCCACGTAGATCTCGCCCGAGACGTCGCAGCTTTCGTGACAAAGGTAGGCGACGATCGGCGCGACCATTTCCGGCTCCATCGGCGGGAACTGGCTGGTGTCGATGCCGTCGGACATGCGGGTGACGGCGGCCGGAACGATGAGGTTGCTTCTGATGCCCTCGGGGGCGCCTTCCAGCGCGGCCGTGTGCGACAGGCCGATCATGCCCGACTTCGACAGCGCGTAATTGGCGTTGAGCGCCTTGCCGTAAAGCCCGTTGATCGAGCCGGTGAGCACGATCCGCCCATAGCCGCGCGCCGCCATCAGCGGGAAGGCTTCACGCACCATATTGTAGGCGCCGCGCAGGTGAACATCGAGCACGGCGTTGAAATCGTCGTAGCTCAGCTCCTTGAGCGCGCCCCGGCGCACGTTGCCGGCGCTGTGGATCAGGATGTCGGCGCTGCCGAACACGTCGATGGCGGTAGCAAGGATTTCCCGCGCACCCTCCGGGGTCGCCACCGACGCGGTGCAGGCGACCGCTTCGCCGCCGGCCGCCCGGATTTCGGCGACGACCTGCTCCGCCGGACCCTCGTCCAGTCCCTCGCCCTGCATCGCCGCGCCGGGATCGTTGACCACGATCCGCGCGCCTCGGCCTGCAAGCAGCAGCGCATAGGAGCGGCCGAGGCCCCTGCCCCCGCCGGTGATCACGGCGACGCGGTTGTCGAAACGCAGTTCGGTCATTCCTTCGATCCTTCGTGTAATCCGGCAGGCGGGAGGCGCGCGTGCGCGCCAGCCCCAAATCCTACGCCACTACCCCGCGCGCGCGAAGTTCCTCGATCCGGCCCGCTTCCAGCCCCAGAACATCGCGCAGGATCGCCTCGGTATGCTGGCCAAGCACCGGCGGCGCCGCTGGCGGCGGTTGCTCGGCATCGACATAGCGGATCGAGCGGTTGACGATCGGGATTGGCCCCAGCGTCGCGTGCTCGGCCTGAACCACCATCCCACGCTCCACCGCCTGCGGCTGCGACAGCGCTTCGATCACCCCCAGGATCGGCGCATGCGGCACCTGGTGCTCGGTGCAGAGCGCGACCAGCTCCTCGACCGTGTGCCGGGCGGTGACCGCCGAGATCATCGCGTTGACCTCGGCCCGCGCGTCGCGGCGCTTCTGCAGCGTGTCGTAGCGTGGATCGCTGGCATCGACGGGCAACTCCAGCGCGGTGCAGATCCGGCCCCAGAAGGAGTTGGTCAGGCACGCGATGACGAAGGAACCGTCCTTGGCCGGGAAGATGCCGTAGGGCACGAGATTGGCGTGCTGCGAGCCCTGCGGCTTCGGATCCTCGCCGCTGAAGAAGGCGAGTTGGGCGATGTAGCCGAGCTGGCCGATCAGCCCGTCCATCAGGCTGATGTCGATCAGCCGGCCGCGCCCGGTCGCGTGCCGCTCGTGCAGCGCGGCGAGGATGCCGATCGGACCGTTGATCCCGCCGACCAGATCGCCGAGCGGGATGCCGAGCTTGGTCGGCAGCGCGCCCGGCTCGCCGTTGACCGACAACGCGCCACTCATCGCCTGGAGGACGATGTCAAAGCTCGGCTGGTCCTTCAGCGGACCGGTCATGCCGTAGCCGGAGATCGCGCAATAGATCAGCCCGGGATTGATGCCGGAAAGCACCTCGTAGCCGAGGCCGAGCCGGTCCATTACTCCGGGCCGGTAGTTCTCGATGACGACATCGCATTTTGCCGCGAGATCACGCGCGAGCGCCAGGCCCTCGGGATTTTTCAGATCGAGGACGACGCTTTTCTTGCCGCGATTGATGGCGATGTAATAGTGGCTCTCGCCGTCGCGGAACGGCGGAAAGGTGCGAGTTTCGTCGCCGGCGGGAGGCTCGATCTTGATGACCTCCGCGCCCAGGTCCGCCAGCGCCAGCGACGCCGCCGGCCCGGCCAGCACGCGGGTGAAATCGAGCACGCGGATGCCTGCCAGCGGGCCGGGCCAGTCGGCGGATGGCGTTTCAGACTCCGGCGCGCTCATCGCAGGTTCTTGCGAAAAAAGGCGACCATCGCGTTGTTGGCGTCGCGGGACTCGGGAAGGGCGATGTTGAGGTAATAGCAGTGCCCCATTCCCTCGCCGACGATCAGCGTCGATTCCACCCCGGCCTTGAGCAGCTGCGAGTTGGTGTAGATCGCCGGACTGAGGTCCAACGCGCGGGTTCCGGTGATGATCAGGGTCGGCGGGAATTTCGCGACCACCTCGGGGTGATAAGCGGGCCAGGCGCTGGCGTCGCGCGCATCGATCCCTTCGAAGTACCCGCGCGTGATGTCGATGCCGGCCGAACCGTCGGACGGCGGCGGCGGGAACGATCCGTCGATGTAGCCGGAGAAATACGCCGACTCGCCCGCGCTGAACGGCACGCCACCCGCGCCGAAGATCCCGACCGCGCCGGCCTGGGGCAGGCCATTCGCCGGCAACCACGCCGCCGCCTGCGCGGTAAGCACGCCGCCGGCCGAGCCGCCATAGATTCCGATCCGGCCCGGCGCGTAGTCTTTGAGCAACGCGGCATAGACGGCCGCGACGTCCTCGACCCCGGCCGGGTGCCGATGCTCCGGGGCCATGCGGTAATCGACAGTGACAACGCGGTACCCGCCCAGCACCGCGAGCGGGATCGATTCCATCAGCGCGACGCCGCTCCAGCCAACGGAAAACGCTCCACCGTGCAGGTTGATGAGCACGCGGTCCGGATCATGCCGGCCATCGGCGGGGGTCACGTCCAGCACCCCGATCCCGCCGATCGTCTGCTCGACGATCGTGACGGGAAAGCCCTCGCGCAACTTCACGAGCGCCGGCGCCGTCCACTCGCCGATCTGGCGGCGGCGCACGGCAATGTCGGGGTCTTGCCCGACCGGGTCAAATGTCGGGGCGGCCGCGCGCATCCGCTGAAACGCCGCAGCTTCGGGACTCAGCAGGCTCGACGCGGGGAGCACGAAGGCAGGAACGTGCGTCTCGCCGTTTGCCTCGAAGCGCGGTGCGTCCGGCCGCACGGTGTCCATTGTCTCTCCCCTTCGGTCAGCGCTGATCCGATGCCGGACGGTACTGCAACTCCGGCCGTCATACGGCAAGGCCCGGGCCTTGCGGGAAGGCCCGGGCCATATCGTTTACCGGGTGCCGGCGGACCGGCTCCGGCGGCAGTCGTCAGCCCTTGGTGGGCAATTCGGCGACCGAGGTGCCGAAGGCCGAGAGCTCGTCGCGATGGGTCTTCGCCTGCTGCTCGATCTCGACGTACTTCTTGCCGTTTTCCTCATACTTGCGGGTGATCTTGCCATCGATGAAGATCACGTCTCCGTCGGGATTGTGACGGCGGATCTGGCAGTTCGACTTGTGGAGGAAGCCGGCGTCGCCGATCCAGTTGGTGACGTGATGGGTCAGCCACGAGCAGCGCTCCGGACCGTAGTCGTAGGCGCCGGGGGCGCCGACCTCGAGCGCGAACTCCTCGTCCCAGTGGACCCGCTCCGGGCAGTCCGGCACGTTGAAGCGGTTCTTGATGCCTAGGCCGGGGTGGGCCTGCTGCATCTTCCACGCGAGCTTGTTGGCGCGGATGTAAAGCCCGCCCCAGCCCTGCGCATAGCCGATGAAGCCGGTGACCGTCATCGGCCCCTTGATCATCCGCGGCAGCTCGTCGCCGACGTTGACGTCCTCCCAATAGCGGGGGGTGGCGCCGCGGATTTCCTCGTTCGCATAGAGCTCGGAGAACCCGGCGAGCTGCTCGTCGGTGAACGGCTCTACCCGGCCGCGCGCCTCGGTGTATTTGGTGCCGCGCTCGCGGGCCTCGTCACGGTCGGTGCGGAACACCCAACTGTCGGCCTCGGCGACCATGTCGCCGTGCTGGTTGAAGAAGTCGACATGGTAGATCTGCTGGAACGAGCGGCCGGCGAACTTGGTCTGGTGCTCGACCAGATCCTTCAGATGCGCCTCGCTGCTGATCACGTCGTTGCGCAGCACCGGCTTGTGCCAGGTCCAGTCGGCGCCGGCCCACATCGCGTGGACCCCCGAAAGCCCGCCCGAATAGCCGGAGATCAGCCGGTTGGTCGAGAACAGGAAGCTCGGGAGCGCAACGATCGTGCCGTACTGGGTCTTCGCCGCATAGTCGGGGTCGCACCACAGCGGGTTATCGTCACCGATGCCGTGCGCGTAGTGGCGGATCGCGTCGCGCGATGCTTCGTAGTTCCACGGCTCGACGGTGTTCTCGATCTTGACACCGATCCGCTCGCGCAGGGCGGCAAGCCCTTGCTCGGTGATCTTCGGGAAGCGGTGGGTCGGCTTTTCTTCTGCTATGGTCGCCATTGCGGGTTCTCCTAAAATTTGAGTGTCAACTGACCGTTTCGGCAAGCTTCGCTGCCTCACGGTCGCGAAGCACTTTGCGATGGACCTTGCCTGCCGGGGTCTTGGGAAGCTCGCTCACGAATTCGACAAGCCGGGGAAACTCGTGCTGCGCAAGTCGTTCGCGCGTAAAATCCTGTAGTTCGCGGATAAAATCGTCGCTGCCGGCGCGGTTGGCGATGACGAAGGCCTTGACCACCTGGCCGCGTTGTTCATCGGCGACACCGATCACCGCGCATTCGAGCACGTTCGCGTGCTTGAGCATCGTGTTCTCGATCTCGACGGCGCTCATCGTCCAGCCCGCCGAGATGATGACGTCGTCGGCGCGGCCGCAGTGGTAGAAATAGCCGTCCTCGTCGATCCGCGCGCGATCCTTGGTCGAGAGCCAGCCGGAGTCTTCGCCCTTTTTTGGGCGCCAGAGCATCAGCTCGCCGATTTCGCCGGGCGCGGTTGCGGTGCCGTCGGGCCGCTGCACCTCAAGCTTCTGCCCCGGCACCGCCTTGCCGAGCGAGCCCGGCTTGACCACGAAATCCTCGGCGCCCGGATAATTGACCAACACCACTCCGATCTCGGTCGTGCCGTACATCGAGCATGCCGGAACCTTGAAATATTCGTCGATCCATTCGAGGGTGGACGGGTCGATCGGCTCGCCAGTGTAGCTGAGCTTCTTGAAGTGGAACTCGAAGTCCCCGCCTTTTCCGGAGTTCTTCATCATCCGGTAATGCGTGGCGGCCGCGCTCATATTGGTGATGCGGTACTCGTCGAGCGCCTTCATCAGCCGCACCGGATCGAAGCGGCCGGCGAAGGTGCCGGTGGTGACGCCCATCGCCAAGGGCGCCAGCGTGCCGTGCCATAAGCCGTGACCCCAGGCCGGCGAGGACGGGCAGAAGAACTCGTCGCCCGGGCGAATGCCGGTGCCGTAGAGGGCGGCGAACATCAGCGTCACCAGCGTCCGGTGCGAGTGCTTGACCGCCTCGGGAAGCTCGCGCGTGGTGCCCGAGGTGTATTGGAAGACGGCGAGGTCGTCGGCCCGCGTGTTGGGCGTATAGCGCGCCGGAAAGTGCGCGATGGTGTCGAGCAGGCCCTCGTCCGCGACGAACACCCGCGCGCCGCTCTCGCCGCAGACGGTGCGCGCCAGTTCCGCCTTCTCGGCGTTGGTGATCAGGATCGTCGGGTTGCAGTCGCCGATCCGCAGTCGCAGCGCGTCCGGTCCGAACAGGGTGAACAACGGCACGCTGATCGCGCCGGTCTGCATCGCCCCGAACAGGCAGACGTAGAACGGCAGCGACGGTTCGAGCATGAAGGCGATGCGCTCGCCGGGCTTGATCCCCTCGCCGTCGAGCCAATGGGCGAACCGCGCGGCATTCTGCGAGATCGTGTCGAAGCTCAGGATCTCATCGCCACCATCGGAATGGGCAATGCGGACGGCAGCCCGGCCGGAGCCATCGGCGTGGCGCGTGATGCACTCATGGGCGATATTAAGGTGCTCGCGCGTCCCGTCGAACAGCTCCCACAACCCGGCGGACGAGGCATGCGCCTGGGCATCCGCATAGAGGGTGTAATCGGTCAGCTTGGCCATCGGTGTGAACCGTTCCCATCCGTTTCTCATCGGCCGGGAATCACCGTCCCAGCGCGTTGCAACGCCAATCGCACATCCCGCTTGCCATTGCAAATACAGAATAGTATTCATTATATTGAATGACCGACCACGCCCTCACCCAGTCCATAAAGGACAGCAAGGCCCCGGCGATCGCACGCGCCGCTGCCGTCCTGCGGCTGCTGGGGCGCAGCGAGACGCCGCTCGGCGTGCAGGCGATCGCGCGTGAACTTGGCCTGGTGCCGAGCACCTGCCTCTATGTGTTGCGCGCGCTGACCGAGGAGGGGCTGGTCGCCTTCGATGCCGACAACAAGCGCTATGCGCTCGATGCAGGGGTGCTGACGCTGGCGCGGCAATGGCTGCGCCGCGACCGTTTCACCGATCACGCGCAGCCGGTGCTCGATCGGCTCGCGCAGAGCTTCGGCCTCACCATGCTCGGCGTGCAGATCTTCGGGCTGGACCGCATCGTCGTCGTCGCGCTGTCGCAATCGAGCCAGAACTTCCAGCTCAGCACCCAGATCGGCAGCCGCTTTCCCGCGCTGATCAGCGCTACCGGCCGCGTCATCGCCGCCTTCGGCGACTATCCGGATGGGGAGCTGCGCGCCCGGTTCGAGCGGCTGCGCTGGGACGATCCGCCGACCTTCCCGGCCTGGCTGGCGCAGATCGCCGAAACGCGGCGGAGCGGGTTCGCGCTCGACGCCGGTCATTACCTCACCGGCGTCACCGTGGTCTCGGCGCCGGTCTGGAAAGCGCGCGGCCGGCCAAGCCACGCGCTCGTCGCCATCGGCATCGGCGCCACCTTGCGCGGCGAGCGGCTACCCCCGCTGGAGGAAGCGCTGGTCGGCGCCGCCGCGAGCCTTTCCCGGCAGCTGGGTGCATGACCCGCGCGCGGCCGCTCCCCTAGCCAGTCCCCCGCTTCTTGAGCAGCGCCGTGCGCAGGCAGGAGAGCACCACTTCGCCGCGCTGATTGGTCAGTTCGTGCTTGAACGTGACGATCCCGGCGCCCGGCCGCGATTTCGATTCGCGCAGCTCGACCACCTCGCTGTGGCAGGTCAGCGTGTCGCCGATGAAGGTGGGCTTGGGCGTCACCACCTTGTCGAATCCCAGGTTGGCGACGAGCGTGCCGACCGTCGTGTCCGCGATCGAAAGTCCCACCGCCAGCGCGAAGGTGAAGGTGCTGTTGACGAGGATCTGCCCGAACTCCGAGGCCTTCGCGGTCTCGGCGTCGAGGTGCAGCGGCTGCATGTTATGGGTCATCGCCGAGAACAGCAGATTGTCGGTCTCGGTGACGGTGCGGCTGGGCTGGTGGGTGATCCGCTCGCCCTGCGTCCATTCGTCGTAGAAACGTCCCGGCATCAAACCTCCTCGGCTTCGATCCGCGCCAGCAGCGCTTCGACCTGTACCTGCGCGCCTGGAGCGGTGTTGAGCTCTGCCACCACGCCGTCGAAGGGCGCGGTCAGCGTGTGTTCCATCTTCATTGCTTCGAGGGTCAGCAGCTTTTGGCCCTTGGCAACGCGCTCACCCGCCGCAACCTCGACCGCGATCACCTTGCCCGGCATCGGCGCGAGGATCGCCCCCGATCCGCCATGATGCCCAGCCTCGCCGTCACGCCGCCACGGCGCGAGCCGCCACGCCTGCCCCTGCTCGGCGACGAGCATCGAGGCCAGCGGAGCCGCGCTGGCCTCGCCGGCCCCCGGTTCGTTTAACGCCACCGCGATGGTTTCGCCGTCGAGCAGGAAATGCGCGGAGGTCCGCGCCGGGGCGTTAAGCCGGAATCCGGCCTGGTCGCGCCAGGTGACGAGGCGCGCGGCAGCCTTCGAGAGCACTTCCGGCGATGGCACCGGCGGCTCCGCCATCGCCTCGCCGTCGCGCCCGATCAACCCGGTATCGACCTCGCCGGCGGCGAACTCCGGATGGCGCAGCGCCTTGACCAGGAAGGAGGCGTTGGTCCGCACCGGCCACACCGCCGTGTCTTCCAGCATCGCCCCGAGCCGTTCCATCGCCTGCCCGCGCGTATTGCCCTTGGCGATGACCTTGGCGATCATTGGATCGTAGAACGGCGAGACCTCGGCTCCCTGATAGACGCCGGTGTCGATGCGGCCAGCGCCGGGAGCATCGGGGGCCTCGCCGAAGCGTAACAGTTCCAGAGTGCCGATGCTCGGCAGGAAGCCCTTGGCCGGGTCCTCGGCATAGAGCCGTGCCTCCATGGCCCAGCCCTCGATGCTCAGCTCGTCCTGCCGCTTGGGCAACGGCTCACCGCTGGCAACCCGCAGCTGCCATTCGACCAGGTCAACCCCGGTGATCTCCTCGGTCACCGGATGCTCGACCTGCAGCCGGGTGTTCATCTCCATGAACCAGATGCGGTCGGCGCGAAGGCCCTCGCTGGCGTCGGCGATGAACTCGATCGTGCCGGCGCCGACGTAATCGACCGCCTTCGCCGCGCGCACCGCCGCCGCGCACAACTGGGCGCGGGTGGCCTCGTCCATCCCGGGCGCCGGCGCCTCTTCGATCACCTTCTGGTGGCGGCGCTGCAGCGAGCAGTCGCGCTCGAAGAGATGGACGATGGTGCCGTGCTTGTCGCCGAACACCTGCACCTCGATATGGCGCGGGCGCTGGATATATTTCTCGATCAGCACATGGTCGTTGCCGAACGATGACGCGGCCTCCCGCTGGCACGAGGCGAGCGCGTCGGCGAAGTCCTCGGGGTCGTCAACCAGCCGCATGCCTTTGCCGCCGCCGCCGGCTACCGCCTTGATTAGCACCGGATAGCCGATCGCCGACGCCTCGTCGGCGAGCAGTTCCGGCTCCTGCCGCTCGCCCAGATAGCCGGGCGTCACCGGCACGCCCGCATCGGCCATCAACTGCTTGGCCGCATCCTTCAGCCCCATCGCGGTGATAGAGGAGGGGTTCGGCCCGACCCAGATCAGCCCGGCGTCGATCACGTCTTGCGCGAACGCGGCGTTCTCCGACAGAAAGCCATAGCCGGGATGGATCGCCTCGGCGCCCGTCTGCTTCGCGGCGGCGATGATCCGCGGGCCGACCAGATAGCTTTCGCGCACCGGCGACGGCCCGATATGCACGGCCTGATCCGCCTCGCGCACATGCAGCGCCATCGCGTCGGCATCCGAATAGACGGCGACGGTGCGGATGCCGAGCCGCCGCGCGGTGCGGATGATACGGCAGGCAATCTCGCCGCGATTGGCGATGAGCAGGGATTGGATCACATTCAAGCTCCCGCGTCGGACGGTCGTCCCTAGCGAAATTCACCGGCTGTGACAGCCCCCGAACCCAAGTAGCATCCGGTCCTGCCGCGCGAGGCCAATCGCTTGACACACGGCCCTGGGCAGGGGAACATGCCGTGCGGGATTGAGAAGGAACAGACCCTTGCGTCAACTGCTCGCTGGCGTCACCGCCCTCGTCCTGACCACGGCAGCCGTTCCGGGCAACGCCGCAACAATTATCACCAGCGGCAACTACACCGCAGGGCAGGACACGGCGCTCTTCGGGAACGTGAATCTCGGGCCGGGAACCTATCGTTTCGCGCTCGACCTGACGAGCGTGCCAAGCTTTGTCTCCGGCGATTTCTTCAAGACGATCGTCTACAATGAATTTTGCGACTTCATGGACGGATCTGGGGTCGTCTATTGCGGCGGCGACGACACCATCAGCGGCGGCCAACTGACCGTGCTGACGCCGACGCGGTACGTCACCACATTGACTGTCAATCCCTTCATCTCAGGCCCGATCGTCGGCGGAGGTATCAGGGTGGCGTTCAATCAATCCGAAATCTGCTGCAGCTATCAGATCGATTTCTCAACGCCGACCGACGGCCGCTATGTGCTGTCATACGGCGCGGTGCCGGAGCCGGCCGTGTGGACGCTGATGATTCTCGGCATCGGTGCCAGTGGTGCGGCATTGCGGCGGCGGCACGAAGCAAGGTTGTTGCGCGCGTAGCGACGGTTCAGCCCAGCGAGGGCCAAATCTTCCCTGGCTCGCTCAGCCCGCGCCCAATTGCGGGTGGCTTCCGCGGCCGTCAGCGCCTATGGCTTCGGCATTCCACAATCGCAAACTGAAGAGCCGCCGCGAACTCATGCGCATAGCCATCGCTTCTGATCACGCCGGGTTCGCGATGAAGCGCGAGCTGGCTGCATGGCTCGGCGCGCTGGGCCATACCGTCGCCGACCTCGGCCCCGCGAACGCCGATCGGGTCGACTATCCGGACTTTGGCTACAGGCTTGCCGAGGCGATCGCCTCGGGCACGGCCGAGTTCGGCGTCGCGCTGTGCGGCTCGGGCATCGGCATTTCAATCGCCGTCAACCGCAATTCCGCCGCGCGCTGCGCACTGGTTTCCGAGCCGCTTTCGGCCCAGCTGGCACGCGAACACAATGACGCCAACGTCATCGCCCTCGGCGCCCGGCTTACAGGACTCGACATGGCGAAAGCCTGCATCGAGGCGTTCCTCGCCACCCCCTTCGCCGGTGGGCGCCACAGCGCCCGCGTCGCCAAGCTTTCCTCTCCCGCGATCCACAGGCAGCCCGCATGACCAGCAACGCCGCTCCAATTTTCGACACACGCCCCGACGGCTTCTTCACCCGAAGCCTCGCCGAGACTGATCCCGAGATCGCCGGCTGGATCAACAAGGAGCTCGAGCGCCAGCGCGACAAGATCGAGCTGATCGCGTCGGAAAACATCTGCAGCCGCGCCGTGCTCGAGGCAGCAGGCTCGATCCTCACCAACAAATATGCCGAGGGATATCCGGGCAAACGCTATTACGGCGGCTGCGAATATGTCGACGAGATCGAGACGCTGGCGATCGAACGGGCCAAGCGGCTGTTCGGCGCCCAATACGCCAACGTCCAGCCCAACTCGGGCAGCCAGATGAACCAGGCAGTGTTCCTGGCACTGCTCCAACCGGGTGACAGCTTCATGGGGCTCGACCTCGCCGCCGGCGGACACCTCACCCACGGCTCGCCGGTTAACATGAGCGGCAAGTGGTTCCGCCCGATCCCCTATGGCGTGCGCCCCGACGATCACCGCATCGACATGGACGAGGTTGCCCGCATCGCCCGCGAGAACCGGCCCAAGCTGATCATCTGCGGCGGCACCGCCTATTCGCGCTTCTGGGATTTCGCCCGCTTCCGCGAGATCGCCGACGAGGTCGGCGCCTATCTGCTCGCCGACATGTCGCATTTCTCGGGGCTTGTCGCTGGGGGCGTCCACCCGTCGCCGGTGCCGCATGCGCATGTCACCACGACGACCACGCACAAATCGCTGCGCGGGCCGCGCTCGGGCATCATCCTCTCCAACGACGAGGCCATCGCAAAAAAGCTCAACAGCGCGATCTTCCCCGGCATGCAGGGCGGGCCACTGATGCATATCATCGCCGCCAAGGCCGTCGCCTTCGCCGAGGCGATGACGCCCGAGTTCAAGGCCTATGCCAGCGCGGTGGTCGAGAACGCCAAGGCGCTCTCCGCCTCGCTGCAGGAACAGGGGCTCGACATCGTCTCCGGCGGCACCGACAACCATCTGATGCTGGTCGATCTTCGGCCCTACAACGCCAAGGGCAAGCACGCCGAAAAGGCGCTCGATCGCGCTTCGATCACCTGCAACAAGAACGCGATCCCGAACGATCCGGAAAAGCCCTTCGTCACCTCGGGTATTCGCCTCGGCTCGCCGGCCGGCACGACGCGCGGCTTCGGCCCCGCCGAATTTCGCGCAATCGGCCAGTTGATCGCCGAGGTCATCGACGGCCTCCGGACCAACGGCGAGGCGGGCGACGCCCAGGCCGAGCAGCGCGTGAGCGCGCGGGTCGAGGAACTCTGCGCCCGCTTCCCCATTTATCAGGGGCTGAGCTACTGACGGCCAGCCTTGAGGAATTGACTATGCCGGGAAACAACGACGAGCTGATCGGCGACATCGGCAAGGAACTGACCGGCATGGCCCGGCAGGGAATGGAACATCCCTCGACCAAGCCGGTGCTGACCGCGGCGGCGCTGGGTGCGGTAGCCGGCGCGCTGTTGCCGATCGTGACCTGGCCGATGGGTCTCGTCGCCGGCGCCGGCTATATGGTCTACAAGCGCGTTCGGCCCTGAGCGAAAGGCCCGCAAAGCAAACGGTGCTTGGCGGAGCAGGCCAAAGCCGCGCGGAAATTTCGCAAGACATGCAGCCACCCGCCATCGTCCTCGTCCGTCCCCAGCTTGGCGAGAACATCGGCAAGGCGGCGCGGGCGATGCTCAATTTCGGTCTGAGCGAGCTGCGGCTGGTCGCCCCGCGTGACGGTTGGCCGAACCCTTCCGCCGGGCCAGCGGCAGCGGGGGCGGACGTGGTGTTGCAGCAGGCGGCGGTGTTCGAGACGCTCGCCGGGGCGGTCGCCGATTGCGCGCATGTCTACGCGACCACCGTCCGCAAGCGCGGCGTCACCAAGCCGGTGCTCACCCCGGAACAGGCCGCCGTCGACATTCACCGCCAGCCGGGCCGTTCGGCCATCGTTTTCGGTCCAGAGCGATCAGGGTTGGAGACCGAAGAGGTGGCGCTCGCCCGCGCCATCGTTACCGTGCCGATCAATCCCGCCTTTGCCTCGCTCAACCTCGCGCAGGCGGTGATCCTGTGCGCTTATGAATGGTCGAAGCCGCTGATGCTGGCGCAGCCCCCTGCCGAAGAGCTGCTGCCGCCTGCCCCCCAGGCGGAGCTGGAAGGACTGATCGCGCATTTCGAGGCG
>JBDSIY010000023.1:0-14186 GCA_039917735.1 Novosphingobium sp.
GGGTCGCGAAGCCATGGACCTGAGCCAAGCCGAGGCCCGAGCCGTGGCCGATTTCCTTGGTCGTGAAAAAGGGTTCGAACACGCGCGCGGCAATCTCGGCAGCGATACCGGTGCCTTCGTCGCAGACCATGAGGTCGACCGCGTCGGCGGCGCCGCTTCCTCCCGGTCGATTGGCGGCACGAATCCGGATCCGTCCGCTAATCGGCATGGCGTCGCGGGCGTTGACGCACAGGTTGAGCAACGCGAGTTCGAGCTGATGCGGATCGATCAGCGCCGCCGGCAGACCCTCCTCGCAATTCATCCGCAGCTCCACGGTCGCGCCGACGGAGCTGGCAATCAAATCGCGCATGCCTTCGAGCAGCTCGGCCAGATCAACCGGCCGCGTCTGCAGCGCCTGCCGCCGGGCAAAGCCCAGCAGCCGCTGCACCAGCGTCTTCGCGCGTTCCGCCGATTCTAGCGCGCCGGCGATGAGGCGGGTGGAACGCTCATCCTCGCCGCCGCGCCGGTTGAGGCGATCGAGCACGCCCATGATCGGCGTCAGCAGATTGTTGAAATCATGCGCGACTCCGCCGGTCAGCTGGCCCAGCATCTCCAGCTTCTGCGCTTCGTGCAACCGCTCCAGCGCGGATTCGCGCTCGGCGGTGGCGGTACAGACGCGATCCTCCAGCGTGGCGGCGAACTGGCGCAACTCCTCGAGCCGCGCCCGCGCCTCATATTGGCGGCGGCGCCCGCGCAGCGCGGCATGTGCCAGGCTGACGAGCGTGGTGGGATGGAACGGCCGCTCCAGGAAGGTGACGTTGCCGAGCAGGTTGATGTAGCGTGATGCAGCGGGGTTGCGCTCCAGCCCTCCGCCCTTCGTGGTCAGCAGGATGAAGGGCAGGTCCGACCATTCCTCCTGATCGACCAGCCAAAGCGCCAGGGGGCTGGCATCGGCAGTCGTCAACGCCTCTTCGCTGACGAGCACGAAGCCGGCGCCCGTGTCCAGCTCGGTGACGACGCACTCGATATTGGCGCAAGCCTTCGCATCGATCGACGCTTCGGCCAGCATTCGGGTGGCGACCGTCGTATCGCGGCCGTGCGGAACCAGCAGCAGCGCGCACTCAGAGGCCGTCCAATCACTCACGCGCCGGCCCGAGCAGTTCGACATCTTCACCCACCAGCACAGGCACCCCGCTCAACACACCTTGAAAGCCCATCAGCGGCTCGCCGAGCACAATGCCGCGATGGTCGATCCTGTACTCTCGGATCGTGTCCTCGTGGGCGCCCATCCGCTTCTTGACCACCGAGATCGCCCGGCGCACCCGCCCCTTGGCTTCGAAATAGCGCAGCAGGATGACGGTGTCGGCAAGATAGGTGGCGTCCACCGGAGACTTCATCGTGCCCACCAGCCCATGCTGGGCAACGGTCAGGAAGGTCGTCGCGCCCTGCCGGTTTAGATATTGTAGCAGTTCATGGATATGGAGAACGGGCGCGCTTTCCCCGGGCATTGCTGCCAGATAGCCGTTCAGGCTGTCGACTATGATCGTCCGGGCGCCGTGTTCCTGCACGCAATGCCGCACCCGTTCGGAAAATTCACCGGGGGTCAGCTCGGCCGCGTCAACTTGCATCATCACGATCGCTCCGCTGTCGATCATCGGGCCTAGATCGATCCCCACCTGCCGGGTGCGATCGATCAGCAGCGCCTTTTCCTCCTCGAAGAGGAACATCGCGGCGCGTTCGCCGCGCTCGACCGCGTTGGCGAGGAAGGTGAGAGTCAACAGCGACTTGCCGGTTCCGGCCGCGCCGAGCAGCAGCACGCTCGATCCCCGTTCGATGCCGCCGCCGAGCAGTGCGTTCAGTTCAGGCGAGTGCGATTTCAGCACATCGCGATTGAAGCCGCGCTTGTGTTCGGCGGAAACCAGCCGGGGAAAAAGGCGCACGCCGCCGGTCTTGATCTTGAAATCGTGAAAGCCGCCTCGGTAGCGGCGGCCCCGGTACTTCAGGATCCGCAGGCGGCGCCGATCCGGTCCGTAGGCGGCAGCGAGTTCCTCCAGACGGATGACGCCGTGAGAGATGCTTTGAACGGTGTTGTCGTCCGCGCCGGTGGTCAGGTCGTCGAGAAACAGCACCGTCACCCGCCGCTGCGCGAAGTAATGCTTGAGCGCCAGAACCTGCCGACGATACCGAAGCGAACTTTGCGCCAGCAGCCGGATTTCCGACAGGCTGTCGAGCACCACCCGGCTGGGCTGTACCCGGTCGAACACGTCGAAGATGCGTCGCGTGGTTTCGCCCAGCTCAAGGTCGGACGAGTAGAGCAGGCTCTGTTGCTGCTCCTCGTTCAGCAGATTTTCCGGCGGCAGGAGTTCGTGAATATCGACCCCGTCCAGCTTCCATCCGTGCGATTCGGCGCTGGCACGCAGCTCGTCCTCTGTCTCCGACAAGGTAATGTAAAGAACGCGTTCGCCCTCCTTCGCACCTTCGATGAGGAACTGGGTGGCGATCGTGGTCTTGCCGGTGCCGGGACTGCCTTCGATCAGGAACAGCCGGCCACGCTCGAAACCGCCCGCGAGCACATCGTCGAGCCCCGCGATGCCGGTGCTTGCCGAGCTCGCTTCATCTTGGGCCACCATGGTTTTCCCTCCAGCCGTTTCAATCACATAAGTCGCTTTGCGAAAGCCTGTCCAGCCCGCGCGGGGGCCGACCTGGGCCAGCGGAATCGCATTTCACGAGTGCCTCACTTGCATCGTCATGCTGAATTCGTTTCGGGCGCCATCGTGCCTCGGGCGCCTTACGGGGCGAGAGGATGTATGGACGCTGAAACGAGATCAGGGTGACGAAGGAAAGGGGTTTGCAGACAGGCGATCGCCCCGCGCGGGGCATCCCCCTCTTGCCTTTCCAGGCAACTGCGGCGACACGGCGCGCTGGATTTGCGGCAGGGAGCTGGAACACTGGACAATTCGCCCGGTCCTGCCGCACTCGCCGGGCTGCGCGTGCTCGTCGCCGAAGACGAGATTCTGATCGGCATCCTCCTCGAAGACATGCTGGGCGAGCTCGGTTGCACGATCGTCGGCCCGTTCTCCTCCATTGATGAAGCGCGGGTCGGCGCGGAGGCCGGCGGATTCGACGTCGCGCTGGTCGACTTCAACCTCAACGGGGTCCGGGCGACCCCGCTCGCCGAGCTGCTGGCACGGCAGGGACGCCCGTTCGCGATCGTGAGCGGCGGAGGGCCAGAAGCCGAGGGTCACGGCGAGACCGCGACGCTGAGCAAGCCGTTCCAGATGGCCGAACTCGCGTCGGTACTTCATTCGCTCGCCGCACGCATCTCGGGGCCATGATGCCGCGCAAACGCTCCGGTTGCATCGTCGCGGGTTGGGCGCTCGCATTGGGCGGCTGCGTCCATGTCGCTCCGGTGCCGGTCGATCTTGCCGCCAGGGCGACGGCGCGCGGCGCCGTCTCGCTCGATCCGGCCGCCGTGGCGAGCGAGGCTGGGCGTCTCGCGCCCGGGGTGGACACCGCAGCCGCCGGGCTCGATCGCCTCGAACTGTTCGCCGCGCTGTTGATCTACGACCCCAGGATCGCCGAAGCGCGCGCCGCGATCGAAACCGCGTGGCGGGAACAGCGTGCTGCGGCTCAGCTCAGACCGATGACGCTGACGCTTACCGGCGAATACGCCAACGACCCGGCGACCAGCTCGCCGTGGCTGCTGGGCGGCGCGATCGAGGTGCCGCTGGATCGCGGTGCGCGGCGCTCGGTCCCGATCGACCGCGCCCGGCTGGCGGTGCTGGCGGCGCGATACGCCTATGCCGAGACCGTCTGGAGCGAGCGGACCGCGCAGCGCCGGGCCCTGATCGACTATTTCGCGGCTGCCGCTCGCATCCCTTTGCTCACCGAACTGCTGGCGCTGCGCGACCGCCAGCTCGCCGCGCTCGAACGGCGCCGGGCGGAGGGCGAAACCGCCGGCATCACCGTCTATCCGTTTCAGGCGCAGCGCGCCCAGTCCGCCCGGATGCTGGAGGAGGCGCGCGCCACCCAGGCGCGGGCGCGTATCGCCATCGCTGGGACGCTTGGTCTGCCCGCCGCCGCGCTCGATCGCATCGGATTATTGTGGCCGGATTTCGCCGCTCCGTCCGAAGCGAGGCCGAACATCGGCGCAGCGGACCGGGTGCGCGCGGCCGCCGGGCGTGCCGACGTGCTGCGCTTGCTCACCGCCTACGATCAGTCAGAGGCGGACTTGCGTCTTGCGCTCGCGGGCCAGTATCCGGGGATCGCCATTGCCCCCGGCTATACCTGGGAGCGCGGGCTGGTAAAGCTGCCGCTGTCGGTGGCGCTGACGCTGCCGCCGCTCGATCTCAACCGCAGCGCCATCGCGCTGGCCGTCGCCCGGCGCCAGCAGGCGGGCGCGGCAATCGAGACGGCGCTGGCGGGCGCGGACAACGCCATCGAAGCCGCGCTGGCCGAGCGCCGTGCCTCGGCCGCGTCCTACGAGCGGCAGCGTCGCGCCGAACTTCCGCCGGCGTTGTCGGGCGGTGCCCGCGCCGATGCGCAGCTGCGCGAGGGCGCGATCGACCGGGCGAACTGGGCGGCGGCGAAAATCACCGCGCTGGAGGCGCGGCTGGCGGCGGTTGACGCGCTGGTCCGCATCCGTCAGGCCGATGCGGCGCTGGAGGAAGCCATGCGCCGCCCGCTCGAAGGCCCCGAGCTGGCGATCGCACCGGAGCGGCTCAGGAATCCGGAAAAGCTGGGAGACCTTCGATGAAGCCGGTCACGGGAGGAGCCCTGGCAGCCGGCGGGGCTTTGGTGGGCGCGCTCGCCATGTATCTGCTCGCGCCCCACGCCGCCGAACCGGCCGGAGCAGAGCCAGCCGCCGCCGAGGCTCCGGAAGCTGCCGACGGCGCGGTCCACCTCGAAGCCGAGGCTGTGAAGCAAGCCGGCATCCGCACCATCGCACTCGTCACCGCCGCGCAACAGGGTGCGAGCATCGGCTATGCTCGCGCGCTCGACCTGGCGCCGCTCGCCGCGATCGCCTCCGACATCCTCACCGCCCAGGCCGCCGCCGACGCCTCGACCCGCGAGCAACACCGGCTCGAACGCTTGTCCGCCGCTGACGACAGCGCCTCGCGCCGCGAGGTCGAGGCGTCGCGCGCGCAGGGTGCCACCGATCGCGCCAAGCTGACGCTGGCCTGCCAGCGGGTGTCGCTCGAGTTCGGGGCCGGGCTTTCTCGGCTCGGCTGCGCGGCGATGCCAGGGCTGGTGCGGGAAGCGGCGGCCGGTCAGGCGGTGCTGCTGCGCATCGATATCCCGGCGACGCCGCTGTTCGCAGGCGCCGCCGTCGAAGTAGGCGAGGGCGCCAGCGCCGCGCGCGTCGCCGTGCTCGGCCCGGCGGCGGCGGGCGACGCCCAATTGCAGACCGCCGGCGTTCTCGCGCTGCTTCGCGGCCGCGCCGCCGCGCAGGCACAGGTCGGCCGCGTGCTCCCCGCGCGGGCGGGAACCGGGGCGGTGCGATCCGGCGTGCTCGTCCCGCGCGAGGCGATTGTACGCGCGGACGGCGGGCTGTTTGCCTATCGGGCGACCGGCAAGGACGGCTTCATCCGGGTGCCGCTGGAGGGCGGCGCGGTGAGTGACGGCGGATGGTTCGTCCCGGCCGGCGCGCTCAAGCCCGGCGACCGTATCGTCGTGTCGGGCGCCGGAACGCTGCTCGGGCTCGAGCACGCGGCCCCGGCGGAGGCAGAATAGCGCGTGCTGACGGCAATCGTCCGCCAGTCGCTGCGCCACGCCTGGCTGGTCGTGCTCGGCTCGGTGCTGCTGCTTGCCTATGGCCTGGTGACGCTGCGGGACGCGCCGTTCGACGTGTTCCCCGATTTCGTCCCGCCGCAGGCCAGCGTCCAGACCGAGGCTCCAGGCTTCACCCCGCAACAGGTCGAGCTGCTCGTCACCCGCCCGCTGGAAGCGGTGATCAACGGCGCCAACGGCGTCGAGAGCGTGCGCTCGGAAACCATCCAGGGCCTGTCGGTGATCAACGTCACCTTCCGCGAGGGCAGTGATCCCTACCGCGCGCGCCAGCAGGTCGCCGAAGCGCTGGCGGATGCCGCGCCGGGGCTCCCCACGAATGTCCAGCCGCCGCGCATCACTCCGCTGGTGTCCTCGACGATGGACCTGCTCAAGGTCGGCTTCACCAGCGACCGGCTGAGCCCGATGCAGCTGCGCGACCTGGTGGAATGGACGGTGCGGCCGCGCCTGCTCGCCGCGCGCGGGGTCGCGCGCGCCAATGTCTTCGGCGGTGAGGAGCGGCGGATCGAGGTGCGGGCGCGGCCCGAAGCGCTGCTAGCGCGCGGGCTGACGCTGAACGACCTGGCCACCGCTGTCGGCCGTGCGGTGAGTGTAAACGGCGGCGGTTTTGCCGACACCCCCAACCAGCGAATTCTGCTCGATCCCGGGCCTAGCGCGACCAACGCGGCGGCCATTGCCGTTGCCATCGTCTCCAGCGGGTCCAGCGGGAGCGTGAGGGTTGGCGATGTCGCCACGGTCGTAGACGCCGCCGCGCCGCGTTTTGGCGATGCGCTGATCATGGGCCGCCCCGGCGTGCTGCTCACGCTGTCGAGCCAATACGGCGCCAACACCCTCGACGCCACCCGCGCGCTCGAACGGGCGCTGGACGAGCTGAAGCCGGCCTTGGCGGCGAGCGGGGTCAAGCTCTATCCGGCGCTCCACCGCCCGGCGAACTTCATCGAAAACGCGCTCGGCGGCATTCTGCGTGATCTGCTCGCCGGAGCGGTGATGATCGGACTGGTGCTGCTGCTGGTGTTTCGCCGGCCGCGCGTGGCGGCAATCGCTTTCGTATCGATCCCCCTGTCGCTGCTCGCGGCGCTGATTGTTCTCAACCTCGCCGGCCAGTCGATCAACACGATGACGCTGGGCGGCCTGGCAGTGGCGCTCGGCGTGGTAATCGACGACGCCATCGTCGATATCGAGAACATCGTCCGGCGGCTACGGAGTGCGCCCAGCGGCGCCGACCGCCAAGCCATCATCCAGGACGCCTCGGTCGAGGTGCGCGCCCCGGTGGTTTACGCGACGCTGGTGCTGGTACTGACGATGCTGCCGGTGATCCTGCTGACCGGCTTGCAGGGCGCGTTCTTCGCCCCGCTCGGGCTCTCCTTCGTGCTCGCCGTGCTGGCCTCGCTGCTCGTGGCGATGACGGTCACGCCGGCATTGGCGCTGCTGCTGCTCGGCAAGCATGAGCCCGCGCCCGAGCCGGGATTTATCGAGCGCTTCAAGCACTGGCACGAGGGCTTCGTCGCCCGTATTTCCCGACGCCCGGACATCGCCGCCGGGGTGGTGGCGGCGATCGGCATCGTCGGGCTGCTGATGACGCTCGGGCTTGGCTCCGAATTGCTGCCCACCTTCCGCGAGCGCCACTACGTCCTGCAGGTCAAGGGACCGCCCGGCGCCTCGTTCGACTGGATGCGCCAGACCGGCGCCCGGCTGTCGCGGGAGCTGCTTGCCATCCCCCAGGTGCTGACCGTCGAGGAGCAGATGGGCCGGGCTGCTGCCGGCGAGGACACCTGGCCGCCCAACCTTGGCGAATTCCATCTCCGCCTCAAGGATGTCGGCGGCTCTGGCGAGGACGCAGCTCTCGATCGCATCCGTGCGGTGCTCGCCGCGACGCCAGCGATCCAGAGCGAGGCGACCACTTTTCTGGGCGACCGCATCAGCGAATCGCTGTCCGGTGAGACCGCGCAGGTTGCGATCAGCGTCTTCGGCGCCGATTTCGACGTGCTCGACCGCGTCGGCGCGCAGGTCGCGGGCGTGTTGCGGCAGCTCCCCGGCGCCGCCGACGTGCAGGCCCCCACGGGTCCGGGAACACCGGTGCTGGGAGTGACGCTCGATCCGCCGCGGATGGCGCTGCACGGGGTCAGCGCCGCGGACGCCGGGGACGCCATCCGCGCCGGTTTCGCGGGCATACCCGCCGGCCAGATCGGGCTAGCCGATCGCTCGATCAACGTGGCGGTAACGCTCCCGCCCGAACTGCGCCGCGATCCGGAGGCGCTCGGCGACATTCTTGTGCGTGGCGCCGGTGGCAGCGCCGTGCGGCTATCGGAGATCGCTACGATCTCGCTGGGTTCGTCGCGAGAGTCGATCGCGCATGAGGCCGGGCAGCGCCGCCAGGTTGTCACGGCAAACGTGTCGTCCGGCGACGTCACCAGCTTCGTCAACGAGGCCAAGGCGCGGATAGCTCGCGATGTGAAACTACCGCCCGGCGTGTCCCTCTCCTGGGCCGGAGCGGCGGAGGGCCAGGCTGCGGCCTCCCGCCAGCTCGCCGGCCATGTCGCGCTGACCGCCATCGGCATGGTGGCGCTGCTGGTTTTGGCGTTCGGCGGGATGCGACCGGCGCTGCTGATCCTTGCCGGCCTGCCGCTTGCCATGGCCGGGGGCGTGCTGGCGGTGATCCTGACCGGTGGCGTGGTTTCGCTCGGCGCGCTGGTGGGCTTCATCACCCTGTTCGGCATTTCGGCGCGCAACTCGATCCTGCTGGTGTCGCATGTCGACCATCTGGTGACCGAGGAAGGCGCGCCGTGGTCGCTGGCGACGCTGCTGCGCGCGGTGCGCGAGCGGGTGACTCCGATCCTGCTGACCGCCAGCGTCACCGCCCTCGCGCTGGCCCCGCTGGCGGTGGAAAACGGCCAGGCGGGCCGCGAGGTGCAGGGGCCAATGGCGGTGGTGATCCTGGGCGGGTTGGTCAGCTCGCTGGCGCTGACGCTGCTGCTGCTGCCCGCGCTGATCTGGCGGTGGCGGTTCCGACGGGAGGGGCGGGTGGGCCAGTCCCTCGGGCAAAATGCTGCTCAGCCACCCTCATCGTCACCCTGAACTTGTTTCAGGGTCCATTTCTCCACCCGCACCGTGCGGTGCCATGAGGCGCGATGGATGCTGAAGCAAGTTCAGCATGACGGGTATTTACGCGAAAGATGTCGGGCTTTGCCAAGCAAGGCTTCGTCCCGCTGCGCTTAAACGACGAAATTCACCAGCCTGCCGGGCACGAACACCACTCGCCTCAGCACCTTGTCGCCGAGGAAGGCGCTGACGTTGTCGCTCGCCTTCGCCGCTGCAACCACCGCTTCCTCGCCGCTATCGGCTGTAACCGTGACGGTGCCGCGCAGCTTGCCGTTGACCTGGATCGAATAGGTCAGTTCGTCGGCGGCGAGCCACTTAGCGTCCAGCTCAGGCCAGGGTTGCCGAAACAGGCTCTCCGTCCCCCCGAACGCTTCGCGCCACAGCATTTCGGCGATATGCGGCGCGAATACGCCGAGCACCTTGGTGAACTCGCGCATCACCTCACGGAGCAGCGGCCTCTCGCCGGCATCCGCTTCCAGTATCAACGGACGCAGTTCCCCGACGAACGAGTGAAGCCGCGCCACGGCGTTGTGGAAGCCGCGCCGCTCCTCGATGTCGGCGGCGACCTCCACCGCCAGCCGCGCCAGCTGGCGCATCGCCGCACGTTCGCGGGGCGTGTTCGCCGCCATCTGGCCGGCAAGCTCCGTCGCGTCGGCCAGCGACACGCACAGGCTCCAGATCTGGCCGAGGAAGCGTTGCTTGCCTTCGATCCCGGCATCGTTCCAGTCAATATCGCGACGCAGCGGCGTGTCGGCGAGGATGTAGAGCCGCAGCGCGTCGGCGCCATAGCGGTCGACCGCCTCGGTCGGGACGACGACGTTGCCCTTCGACTTCGACATCTTCTCGCCGCCGAGCTTGACCAGCCCATTGTCGAGGAAGTGGCGAACCGGCTCGGGTTCCGGAGTGCGGCCGATCGAGTGGAGGAAGTGGCTGAAGAAGCGGAAATAGATCAGGTGCTGCGAGGCGTGCTCCAACCCGCCGACGTAATAGTCGATCGGCATCCACTTCTCGGCGCGCTGGGTCGCCCAGGGCTCGGCGGTGTTGGCGGCATCGAGGAAGCGCCAAGCGTACCACGACGAGCACATGAAGGTGTCCATAGTATCGGTCTCGCGCCGCGCCGGCTCGTCGGTCCCGGGCCAGACCGTCTCGACGAAGCCGGGCACGCTGGCCATCGCCTGGCCGGAACCCTTGCTGAAATCGGCACCGGCGGGGAGCATCACCGGCAGTTCGGGCGCCTTGGCCCAACCGTGCGCGTCCGAATGGACCATCGGGATCGGCGTGCCCCAGTACCGCTGCCGCGAGATCAGCCAGTCGCGCAGCCGGAAGTTGACCCGCCGCGTGCCGATGCCGCGCGCCACCAGCGCATCGATGATCGCCTGCCTCGCCTCGTCGCTGCGCAGCCCGTCGAATTCGCCCGAGCCGGTCATCCAGCCGGGCTCGGTATAGGCCTCGTCGAGTTCCTCCGGCGCCGCATCGGGCGCGGGCAGGATCACCTGGCGGATGGGCAGGCCGTTGCGGCGGGCGAAGTCAAAGTCGCGCGCGTCATGCGCGGGCACGTTCATGATCGCGCCGGTGCCATAGCCGCCGAGCACATATTCGCTGACCAGGATCGGCACTTCCTCGCCCGTCACCGGATTACGAGCAATACGGCCCAGCGACACGCCGGTCCGCTCGGCGGTCTCACGCTCGATCTCGCTGCGGCCGGTGGCGGCGGCGACATAGGCGGCGACGGCTTCGGCCTGCCCGGGCGCGGCAAGCTCCGCCACCAGCGGATGCTCGGGCGCGAGTGTGACCGAGGTGACGCCGAACAGCGTATCGGCGCGGGTGGTGTAGCATTTGATTGCGCAGCCATCGTCACCGACAATGGGAAAGTCGATCTCGACCCCCTCGCTGCGGCCGATCCAGCCCTTCTGGACGGCAATCGCCTCGTCCGACCATTGGCCGCGCAGCGTCTCCAGCCCGTCCCACAGCGCCTGTGCAAACGCGGTGATGCGGATGTACCATTGCGGCAACTGCCGCCGCTCGACCGGCGCGCCCGAACGCCAGCCGCGCCCATCGATCACCTGCTCATTGGCGAGCACGGTCTGATCGACCGGGTCCCAATTGACCCAGCCATCGGCGCGATAGACCAGCCCGTGGTCGTACAGCAGCTGGAACAGCGCCTGCGTCCATTGGTAATATTCAGGCGAGGCGGAGTTGATCTCCTGCCGCAGGTCGAACGACAGGCCGAGCCGGCTGAACTGCCCGTCCTTCATCTTGGCGATGTTCTCGGCGGTCCAGGCGGCGGGATCGACGCCGTTCTGGATCGCGGCGTTCTCGGCCGGCAGCCCGAAAGCGTCCCAGCCGAGCGGATGCAGCACCTCGTACCCGCGAAACCGCGACAGCCGCGCCACCGCGTCCGAGATCGCGTAGACCCGCACATGCCCCATATGCGCGTTGCCCGAAGGGTAGGGGAACATCCCCAGCACATAGCGCCGGCGCGGGTTGGGGGTATCCAGGTCGCAGCGATCGACCTGCTCAGCCTCCCAGACGGCCCGCGCGCGCTCCTCCACGCCCGCGAACACCTCGCGGAAAGGGCGGGTGAGGGGGACGGCGGACGGGGCGGAGGGTTCGGACAGGACGGCTTCGGACACGGGTATCGATCTATCGACGAAGAGGAAGCGCCGCGCTAACCGCTTACGCTCGCGACTTCAACCGCGTGGACGTACGCTGGATGATGGTTGCATTCGCGCTTGGGGGCCGGCCTGCGCCTTCCACTTGCGAGACAGGCTGGGGCGGGAAGTTGGTGCGCCATCGCCGCGATCCGAAATCGCGTTTCTGCGCACGCCCGCTGCACCCCTACGGCAAGTGCTCGACCACCAGCACCACGCCGTCGTGCCCCGCCACCCGCATCCGCGTACCGGCGGGAGCGTCGGGACCCTTGGCGAGCCACTCACTGTCACCCTGGTGGACGCGGCCGGCGCCGCCCTCGATCGCCTGCGTCACCACCACCGTCTCACCGATCAGCCGGGCGCCGCGATCGTTCATCATCGGATCGGCGGAGACGATCGGGTTGGCGCGCAGCCAGCGCCGGCCGGCGTATACGAAGACGATCGCCAGCACCGCGAACAGCACCACCTGCCCCGCCAGCGGGATCGGTATGAGCCAGGCGACGATGCCGGTGATCAGCGCCGCGCCGGCCATCCAGATAAGGAACACGCCTGGGACGGCGATCTCGGCCGCTGCGAGCAGCAGGCCCAGCGCCAGCCAGGTCCAGTGCGGATCGAGCGTGGCGAGGCCGTCCATGCGGTTAGCCGCGCGCGTCCGGCGGACCGGCCAGATCCTTCACCAGCGCGCCGATGCCGCCGAGCGAGCCGATCAGCTGGGTCGCCTCGACCGGGAACAGGATCGTCTTGGCGTTGGGCGAAGTGGCGAAGCCGGCGATTGCCTCGGTGTATTTCTGGGCGATGAAATAGTTGAGTGCCTGCGTGCCCGAACTGGCGATCGCCGCCGAGACCACCTCGGTCGCCTTCGCCTCCGCCTCGGCCGAGCGCTCTCGGGCCTCGGCGTCGCGGAAGGCGGCTTCACGCCGGCCCTCCGCCTCGAGGATCTGCGCCTGCTTCTGGCCCTCGGCGCGCAGGATCTCCGACGCACGCGATCCCTCCGCCTCAAGAATTTGGGCGCGCTTCTCGCGCTCCGCCTTCATCTGCCGCGCCATGGCGTTGGAGATATCGAGGGGCGGGCGGATGTCCTTGATCTCGATGCGGGTAATCTTGACTCCCCAAGGCGCGGTCGCGTGATCGATCACCAGCAGAAGCTTGGCGTTGATCTCGTCGCGCTTCGACAGCGTTTCGTCGAGGTCCATCGAGCCCATCACTGTGCGCAGATTGGTCGTCGTCAGCTGCATGATCGCGACATAGAGGCTGGAGACTTCATAGGCGGCCTTGCCGGCGTCGAGCACCTGGAAGAAGACGATGGCGTCGACCCCAACCATGGCGTTGTCGCGGGTGATGATCTCCTGCCCCGGGATGTCGAGCACCTGCTCCATCATGTTGACCTTGTGGCCGACGCGATCGACGAAGGGGATCAGGACGTGCAGGCCAGGGGCGGCGGCGAGCGTGAACTTGCCGAGCCGCTCGATCGTATAGACATGCCCCTGGCGGACGACGCGCACCCCCATCAGCAGGAACACGAACACCAGCAGCACGAGGGCAAACAGAAAACCACTCATCGGGAATTATCCTCCGGTGCCGATCCTAACGAGGCGCGGGTAGCGCACAAGCGAATCCGCCTCACAGCCTGGCGAGCAGTGCCTCCATCCGCTGCCAGGCCTTGTCGGCGGCGTTGGGATCGTAGGAGGGGTTGTCGGGAACGCACCAGCCGTGGTCGGCCGGGTACACCTCGACCTCGGCGGGAAGGCGGGCGGCGTCGCAGGCGGCCTTGAGTTCAGACTTGGCCTCGGGCTGGCGCGCGTCATCGTTGCGAGCGATGGCAAAGAGGAACGCGGCCTGGGTCCGTGCGATCAGGTTTACCGGGCTGTCGGGATCGTCGGAGACGAGGTTGGCGCCGTGGAACGAGGCCGCCGCGCCCACGCGCGTGGGCCCGGCGGCGGCGGTGCGGACAGCGGCCGGCCCGCCCATGCAATAGCCGCAGGTGCCGATCCGGCGCGACGTGTCGACCGCCGGCTGGCCGTCGAGGAAGGCGGTGAAGGCAAGGGCGTCGCGGATCGTCGCCGCTGAAGTTACTGCAGCGATCATCGGCCGCAACCGCTCCTGCCCGGAGGGCGTGCGCCATTCGGCGAAGCTGGTGAGCACCGGCGCCCGCGCGGCGCGGTAATACTGGTTGACCGCCAGCACCGCGAAGCCGCTGTCGGCAAGCTGCCGCGCCATGATCCGGAAGCTCTCGCGCAGGCCCCCAACATCCGGCCACATCAGCACTCCGGGGAAGGAGCCTTTGGCTGGATGGACGAAGAAGCCGTCGGCGATGCCGTCCGCGGTCGTCACCTGCACGGTCCGCTCGGCCAGTTCGCGAGCGTTCTGGCGGACCCGCGTCATGCCCGAGCAGCCGGAGAGCGCGACCGTCGCGGCGCCGGCGCCCAGCGCGGTGAATTCCCGCCGGCTGACAACGCCCGGCGCCCGCTGCTCGTTCTCATGGCCTTGTGTGAGTTCGTCGCACATCGCCGTGCCTCCGGCATCGCTCCCCGTCGGCTTGCGGCATAAACGTTCCCGATCCGCGCGGCTACAGCGCGATGACCCAACCCCCGATCCTCCCGTTTTGAAGCGAGAATTAAACGGGTTGATCCGGTTTCTCAGAAACCAGTTTAGAAACGACTCCACCCGCTC
>JBDSIY010000024.1:0-31627 GCA_039917735.1 Novosphingobium sp.
GCCCCTAGTACGAGAGGACCGGGGTGAACATGCCTCTGGTGTACCTGTCGTGGCGCCAGCCGCGCAGCAGGGTAGCTATGCATGGACGGGATAACCGCTGAAAGCATCTAAGCGGGAAGCCTCCCTCGAGATAAGGTATCATTGAGTCGTGATAGACCATCACGTTGATAGGCCGGGTGTGGAAGTGCGGTAACGCATGGAGCTAACCGGTCCTAATAACTAAGTTCATGCTTGAGAATTCCACCATCAATGACAGCTCTGGTGAGCCAATGGTTCACTCCTGTCGCTGAGGGCGGACGATACAGGCCAGTCTCAAACCATCTGAACGCATCGATTAAAACCCGCGACCCGCCGTCTCCATTGCTTGGTGACCATAGCGCCAGTGCCCCACCCGATCCCATCTCGAACTCGGCCGTGAAACCTGGCAGCGCCGATGGTACTGCCGCTCAAGCGTCGGAAGAGTAGGTCGTCGCCAGGCATTGTAGTCGGCGGGTCGCGGAAATCCTTGAGAGCCCATTCACATCCGGGTCGCCGCCTTAACGGGCGGTGTACTCGCGCTCGAAGGCCCATCGTGGCCTTCTTCGCGTTTCTGGAGCCACGGTTCCCGGAATCGCACAGCGGAAAAAGCGCCCGCGCGCCGTATCGGCGTAAGCCGCTTTACCGGTCGCCAGGCGCGACTGCGACATTGGTGACGCGGGGTGGAGCAGCCCGGTAGCTCGTCAGGCTCATAACCTGAAGGTCGTAGGTTCAAATCCTACCCCCGCAACCAATCAATCCCCGCAGTTGCAGGCCTTTGAACCGGGAGAGCGAGCGCATGGGAAACACACCCCAGACCGGCAGCATTGAGGTCGGTATCGCCGCGCGCGAGGCGCATGTCATCGGCGAGGGTCCCCGGATCGAGCCGGTTCGTGACGATGAGATCGACGCTTCCTCGCGTGCGGTCGTCGATCGAGTCCGTGCCGGGGCCGGCGCGGGTCCGGCGGTGATCGTTCCTGAATATATGCGGACGATGATCCGCCATCCCGAGCTGTTCCGCAGCCAGATGGACATGGGCACGACGCTGTTTGGCGGCCGCATCCCCGTCCGCGAGCGCGAACTCGCTGTGCTGCGCATCGGCTGGCTGGCCCAGGCGCCCTACGAATTCGGCCAGCACGTCGTCATCGCCAGACGCTATGGTATCGATACGGCATCGATCGAACGCGTGACGCGGGGCTCCTCCGCCCCCGGCTGGACCGCCCACGAAGCGGCGATCCTGCGCGGCGTCGAGGAATTGCTCGCCGACCACGCGCTCAGCGATGACACCTGGAACACGCTCGCGGAGAGCTGGGACGAGGCGCAGCTGATCGAATTCCCGATGCTGGTCGGCCAGTACGTCGCCACTGCCTATGTCCAGAACACGCTGCGGGTGCGGCTTGAGGAGGGGAACAGCGGCTTGCGGATGCGGTAAGATGGGTGGATGCCATCGACTTTGCGGAGGCTTGCCATGACCCCCACCATCACGGCCTTCGAAAGCTCGCCCGATCGCGGCCGGGGGCTCGCACGCGACATGCGGGTGCGGTGGGCGCTTGCAGAGGTGGGCCAGCCTTACGCGGTACGGCTGGTCTCGTTCGAGGAGATGAAGCAGCCCGCGCATCGGGCGCTCCAACCATTCGGGCAAATTCCGACGTTTGAGGAAGGCGATCTCGCCCTGTTCGAATCGGGCGCGATCATCCTCCATATCGCCCGGTGCCACGCCGGCCTGCTGCCCGATGACGCGAATGCCCGGGCGCGGGCGATCGCCTGGATGTTCGCGGCGCTCAACACAGTGGAACCGCCGATCATCGAGCGCGAAATGGCCATGCTTGTTGAGCGCGACAAGCCGTGGTTCTTGGAGCGCCTGCCCGTCCTCGTGGATCGCATCCGCAACCGGATCGGCGGCCTCTCCCGCCGTCTCGGCGAGGCCGAATGGCTCGACGGCGGTTTCAGCGCCGGCGACCTGCTGATGGCGATGGTGCTGCTCCGGCTGAAGAGCTCGGGCCTGCTAGACGAATACCCGAACCTCACCGCCTACCTCGCCCGAGGTGAAGCGCGGCCCGCCTACCAGCGCGCTTTCGACGCGCAGCTGGCGGTCTTTAGAGCGGCATCCGGTAGGTGAACGAGGCGCCTGCGCTGAAGGTTGGATCTAGTGGTAATCACACGCTGGTACCCTCGTGTCATCGAACGCGGACGGCGGGGATTGGTTGGGACGCTGCCGGTCGGTGATCCACTTCGAATCAGGCACGTGGACTTTGGGCCAGGTGCCGCCAATTCAGCGACACGACTTGTTGCCCGCCGAAGGCATAGCCAAGAAGGTGATGCTCGCGGAAGGGAGCGTCACCTCCCCTGCTCGCGACGCCGTGGGTCGCATCGCGGGAAGGCGGTCGCCGTCGAGCGCCAGTGCCGATCCGTTCAATCGCACGGTTTCGGCTTTCAGGTCATCGGCGGAAAGCGTGTAGCGGTGCACCCGCGATGGCAACGAAAGAGTTGTGGTGGCGGTCTGGCTGAGATTGATCGCCGCCAGCGCCACTCCTCCGCCACGCCCGCCACGCAGGCAATGCGCGTAAACGTGAAGGCCGGTTTGCTGGGGCCCGGCATCGAGGACCACGGGGCCCATCAACCGGGCCCACAGCAGCGCTGCCCAATAGTTGGGGCGGGGCGTCATCGTCGCCTCGTCGATGAGTCCGTAATCGCTCGCAGCCAGCGTGTTGTGAAACACTGCCGAAACGCCCTGCTTGGCCAACCGGCCCATTTGATCGACATACCTGAAGCTGTCCAAGAAACTGCTCGCCCATTTGTCGCCGCCGCAGGATGTCTGCGCCGTCTCGTTGAGCCAGATCGGGATTTCGGGGGCGTAGCGGTCGTGCAGCCGCTTGTAGAAGGCCAACGCCCGGTCCGTGCGACTGAGCCAATCCTCACTCAGCGCATTCTCAGGCGCAATGCCGGTCCCTGGCGACATCTTCTGGCAGCGCTGGGACCGCGCGCCGTAGAAGTGATAGGAAAAGATATCCAACTTGGCCGCGGGCTGGGTGCCGAGCATGGCTTCACTGGCAATGTTGTCGGGAAACGGCCCTTTGCCGTCTTCTTCGCCGCTCGATCCGGGGCCTACGATCTTGAGGGACGGCGCCTCCCTCGTAATGAAGCCCCGAAAGATGGCGAGATCGCGGGCGAAATTCGCGGCATTGTATCCGGCAGGCAATCCCGAGACGGCCCCGAGATTGGGCTCGTTGATCAATTCTGCAGAGTGAACCTGGCCTCCGATCTCGCGTGTGTAACGAAGCAGCTTTCGCGCTTCTACTGGAGACCAAGCCCCGGAGCTGTCCCGAGCTCCGTCGCTGACCGCGAACGAGGTCGTCAGCCGTCCGTCCACGGCATTGGCAAAGGCGACCACGCCCGCCCATTGTCGGCGGGTAAGGACGTTCGCAAAGCCTTTCGGCGGTGCGGCGAGCTTGGGCAAGTCGTCGTCTTGAAAGAAGATGGCATTTGCCCACGATCCGCTCACGCGGATGTAAACCGGCCCGAGCCCCTTCGCCATGTTCAGCAATCGAGGATTGGTCAGGTCGGCGGGAGGACGCTGCCGGAACAGGTTGCTGGCAAGATTGAGGCCGCCACTACCTTGCGTGTTTTCGGGCACGGCGCTTGCGCCCGGCTTCGGATAAGGCGCCCAGAACCGGCCACCGACGATCTCGGCCATCTCAATGTTGTAGGACTGGAACCGCGGATCGACCTCGGCAATCTTCGGCAGAGCGGCAACTTCAACCCGTTGACGATCCGGGCCCGCTGCCGCTGCTGTTGCTAGAGTGCCTGCCGTAATCAGCATGCAAGTGCTCAGAATCATGCGCGCGTTCATCGTTATCCCCTCTCCGCTTTCCTGAAGCCCTTCGCGAGCCGCTCGATCGGTCAAGCGAATTGAGGACTAATATATTATACTTGCCCGAACCGGATCAAAACCGCCCGCAATCGCTCGGCGCCGGCCTTCCCGCGAACCGCGCGTCGATCCAGTCCAGCGTGGCGGTGGCGCTGTCGCGGGCGCTGTGGGCGTGGTCGCCGCCGGGGAGGCTGATATAGCGCAGCCGCGTGCCCGCCGCGCAGGCGCGTCGACCGAAGGCGCGCGTTACCTGTGAGGCGACCAGCGGGTCGGTGACGGCCTGAGCAATCAGCAATGGGCCGGGCACGCTTCGCGCCTCGACGCTGTTGAGGCTCGCGAGCCGCGCCCAGGGCTGGGTCCGCGTCATGTCTTTCGCCTTGAGCGCATTTCGCACCGCTACCACGCCCAGCATGGTGCCCAGGCGCGGGTTGGCGCCCAGCGTGATGCAGTTGTTGCGCGCCAGCCGCGTCACCACGCCCTGGTTGACGCGGCTGAACAGCGTGGCGAGTGGAGCGCCATAGCGCTGCGACCAGCTGTAGGCGACGAAGGCGGACATCATCGCGCGCAGATTGGCGTCACTGCCCAGGCGCAGGTTGTCCGGCAAGTCGGTCGGCGGTGCAGCGGCGGCGGTGCCGGCCAACGTCAGCTCGGGTGCGTAGCGGCGCGCTTGGCTCGCGGTCCACAACGCGGCGTGGCCACCCTGCGATTCGCCCCACACCGCGAAACGCGCGCCGGCCCCGGCCCCGGGGATACTCCGCGCCGCGCGCATCGCGTCCAGCACCGAGCGCGCGGTGTCCACTCCGACGAGGAAAGGGTGCGGCATGGCGGAGGCGAGCCCCGGATAGTCCGGCGCGACGACGACATAGCCGCGTCCGACCATCTCGGCGAGCGCCGGGGTCGCGGTCCAGAAGTCCGCGCTGAGCGAAGGGCCGCAGCCTTCGACCACGCCCCAGGTGCCGTGAGTCCAGGCGATCACCGGGCGGTCTGCGCCGCCGCCGGGCGGCGCCACGACGATCCCTGTCACCGCGATCGGCCGGCCGTCGCCGTCGCTGGTGATATAGCGGATGCGCCAGGCGCGCATGCCCGAGGGTGCGTCGCTCGCCGGCTCCGCGCTGACCAGCGCGCCGGCGCTTTGCGCATGGGTTGTACCGGGAGCCGCGAACAGCAGGAGTAGGCCGACGATCAGCGCGCGAAGCATGGCCCCTCTCCCGATTTAGGCGGAGAGGCTAGCCCGCATCAGGCGCGAGGAATAGGGGCGACGCGCGCCCGCGCATCGCCCCTGCCTATTTCCCTCGTCATGCCTGGCCTTGACCCGGGATCCCGCACCATGCCGGCAAGCGTCCTCCGGGGGTTGAGCCCGGTATGACGCAAGAGCCTCGGGCGCTATTGCTCGCGCCCGAGGCCTCAATTCACTTGATCTCGACGGTGCCGCCAGCGGCCTCGATCTTGGCCTTGATCTCGTCGGCCTCGGCCTTCTTGATGCCTTCCTTGATCGCCTTCGGGGCGCTCTCGACCAACGTCTTGGCCTCGGTCAGGCCGAGCTGGGTGATGGCGCGGACTTCCTTGATGACCTGGATCTTCTTGCCGCCGTCGCCGGTGAGGATGACGTCGAACTCGGTCTGCTCCTCGACCGGCGCGGCGGCTTCGCCACCACCGCCCGGAGCGGCCACGGCAACCGCGGCGGCGGCGGAGACGCCCCACGCCTCTTCGAGCGCCTTGGCGAGGTCGGCCGCCTCGAGGACGGTCAGCTTGGAAAGATCTTCAACGAGCTTTGCGATATCGGCCATGGTATTTCACTCCTGATGGTTGGGTGCGGGCCGAGGCCCGGTAAACGATTGGATTTAAGCGGCTTCTTTCTCGGCATAGGCGGCGAATACGCGCGCCAGCTTCGCCGCCGGAGCGGTGGTGAGCTGGGCGAGTTTCGTTGCCGGCGCCTGGATGAGGCCGATGACCTTGGCGCGCAGCTCGTCGAGCGACGGCATCGAGGCGAGCGCCTTGATGCCCTCGGCGTTGAGCACCTGCGCGCCCATAGCGCCGCCGACGATCTCGATCCGGTTGTTGGTCTTGGCGAAATCGACCACCGCCTTGGCGGCGGCGATCGGATCCACCGAGGTCGCGATTGCCGTCGGCCCGGTGAACAATTCGTCGAGCGTCGCGTACTGCGTATCGACGATCGCCAGCTTGGCGAGGCTGTTCTTGGCGACCTTGTAGGACGCGCCCGCGTCGCGCACCCGGATGCGCAGGGCGGTGGACTGCGCCACCGACATGCCAAGGTTGCGGGTGATCACCACCACGCCGACCTCGCCGAATGTCGCGTTGAGGCTCGCGACCGCGTCCGCTTTCTGCGTACGATCCATGCCTTACTCCTTCATTGGCCGCTCGGGCGAACCCTTGCGGCCGGCTGCGTCTTGCGCCGCGCCGAAGCGCGCCGCGCGAGTCCGTGCGAAGGGGAAGGAGGGCGCGCGAAACGCCGGAAGGCCGGCATGGGGGCCGGCCTGAATTCTCTGTCCCCGCCTAGGCTGGAAATTAAGCTTCCGCTGGAAGCACCGGCTGTCTCGGACGGTCGATCGGCGAGCCGAGGCTCGTCGTTCGGGTCTGGCCATTGCCGAACGCGCGGGGAAGAGTCAATCCCGGACCGGCTATTCCTCCTCATACCCCAGCAGTTCCCCCGGCTGGCAGCCGAGTTCGCGGCAGATCGCCTCCAGCGTCGAGAACCGGATCGCCTTGGCCTTGCCGGTCTTGAGGATCGAGAGGTTGGCGAGGGTGATGTCCACCTTCTCGGCGAGCTCGGTCAGCGTCATCCGGCGCTGATATAGCAACTCGTCGAGCTTGACGGTGACCGGCATCACACGGTTCCATCCAGCTCTTCGCGCATGGCCGCCCCTTGGCGGAACACGCGGGCGAGGATGAACAGGATCAACGCCAGCAGAACGCCGCTCAGCGAAACGCCGAAGTCGACCCGTGTCTGGCCGAGCGCGGTCGTCAGCCAGCCGCCGACGATGCCGGCGGGGATCGAGATCGCCTCGACGGCCACCGTCAGCCAGCCCATCCGCGCCAGCCGCAGCGAGTTTGCTGGGGCGAACGGATCGCCTTGACCGACGCTGTCGATAATCCGGCGCAGCTCACGCAGGAAAGTCCAGGCGATCGCCGCCATCGCCGCGACGATGGCTAGGACCGCCGCGCATGCCATGACGATCGCGATATCCACCGGCCGGTCGACATGGCTCGCGAGGAAGGCCGATGCCTGCGAGTGGAACACCAGCGTCGCCAGCGAGCCCAGCGTCGCGCCGACGCCGCCCAGCGTGACGATGATCATGATCAGGCTGATCAGCAGCCGCGCCGAGGTTAGCAGCGGATCGTGGCGGTGGACGGACATGCGAGTCTCCGTGGACCGGGGAAAGCTTCGGCTATCAGATCACGCCGGGCGCGGCCGTAGCCAGCCAGAGGATTTGGGCGAGGTTGAGCGAGAGCGCGACCGCTGCGGCTCGGTAGAGGACTGGGCTCATGGGGCTTGTGCCTTGTGTGTGCGGAAAAGGGGGTGTCAGGCGAAGGCCGGCGCGAGCGTCGCCGCCCACAGCAAATTGCCGACCGCGAGCGTGAGGACGAAAGCGGCGGCGCGGATGGAAGTGGTCATTGATCGAACTCCGATACGGTTGATATCGAAATTCAATACGTCCAAGTCGCGGGGAGGTCAAGCAGAATTATCGAAAAACGATATTTACGTTATCGAGCATCGGCGAGGCGGCAGGCTGCCACTCCGCCGCTCGCAAACCACGCCCTGTGACAAGTGGAACACGGCGCGATATCCATCGACGCGAAAGGACATGCAGTGTGTGTGTTCCCGGCCCTATGGCGTATCGATGAAATCGGAAAACACCAAAGTCTTGCTGATCGCGCTCGCGGCGAACGTCGGGATCGCGATCGCCAAATTCGTTGCGGCGGCGATCACCGGCTCGTCGGCAATGTTGACCGAGGGGGTGCACAGCCTGGTCGATAGCACCAACCAGCTCCTGTTGATGTACGGACAAAAGCGCGCCGCGAAGCCCGCCGATAAACTGCACCCTGCCGGCTATGGGCGCGAGTTGTACTTCTGGAGCTTCGTCGTTGCCTTGCTCGTTTTCGCGCTCGGCGCCGGCGTATCGATTTATGAAGGCGTCGTTCATTTCCTCGCGCCCGAACCCGCCGTCTCACCGCTGATCGGCTACGCCGTGCTGGTGATCGCATTCGTGCTCGAGGGTGGCTCGACGCTCGCCGCCTTCCGGCAGTTCGATACCGCGCGAAACGGCAAGTCGTGGTGGCTGGCGCTCACCTCGACCAAGGACGCCACCACCGTCATCGTCTTGCTGGAAAACGGCGCGGCGATGTCGGGCATCGTCATCGCCGGGGTGGGCCTTAGTATCTCGCAGCTGACCGGGGATCCGCGGTTTGACGGCATCGCCTCGGTCCTGATCGGCCTGCTGCTTGCCGTCGTCGCGATCTTCCTGGCGCGCGAGGCCAAGGGATTGCTGATCGGCGAGGCGGTCGACCCGGAACTGATCAGCGGCGTTCGCCGGCTGGCGGCCCGCGATGGCGTGACCGGGGTCGGCGAGATCATGACCCTGCACAACGCGCCAAGCCAGATCGTCGTCGCGCTGAATGTCGACTTCGACAACCGGCTGACCGCCGGCGACGTCGAACGTATCATCGATGAAATCGAGCGCGACCTGCAAGGCGAGTTTCCCAGCATCCAGCGCGTCTATGTCCGGCCGCATGAGGATGCGGGCATGAAGTTTGGACCCGGAAGAGGGATGGCCGGCTAGCGCGATCCGATCAGGGCCGCGCTTGCTCACCCGATACCAGCGATCGGTATATCCGCTCGACGCTTTGCGAGGCTTCATCCCACGAATAGGCCATGCTGGCATCCATCGCCGCCGCTCCCATCGCATTGCGCCGCTCCACGGACCCGAAGAGACCGGCGATGGCATCGGCATAGGCCTGGACATCGAGCGGCGAACATAGGATCCCGGCGGTGCTTCCGGACAGCATGCCGCGGGCGCTGGCGGTGTCGGCGCTGACCACCGGCAGGCCGCTCGCCATCGCCTCCAGCATGATGTTGCCGAATGTTTCCGTGGTGCTCGGGCTCAGCAGCAGGTCGGCACTGGCCACCGCGCGGGCGAGCGCGGGCCCCTCGAGATGTCCGGTGCGGATGGTGCCGGGGAGGTCCTTGAACCGGTCCTCGGCGGGTCCGGCGCCGATAACCAGCGCGCGAACCGGCAGGCCTCGCTGCTGCAGCGCGCGGACGACCGAAACGAAGATCTCGACACCCTTCTCCAGCACCACCCGCCCGAAAAACAGGACGATCACCTCGTCGGGGGCGATGCCCTGCGCGGCGCGCCAGACGGTGTCGCGCCTGGCCGGATTGAACAGGTTCCGATCGATGCCCCGGCTCCAGACGCTGGCGGCGCCATCGCCGCGCATCCGCCTGAGCGTCTCGACCAGGTCTGGGGTCGGCGCCAGGACGTGGTCGGCGCGGCGATAGAACCGCCGCAGATGCGCTTCCACCAGCGGCCTCGCCCAGCCGATGCGATAATAGTCGAGATAGGTTTCGAACAGCGTGTGCATGCTCGCGACGATCGGGACGCCGAGCTGCCTGGCGAAGGTCTGCGCCCGCGTCCCGAGGATGTCCGGGGTCGAGACATGCACGATCTGAGGCCTGAATCGCGCAATGTCGTCGCGGATTTGCGCGGGCAGGCGAAGCGCCAGACGAAACTCGCCGCGCACCGGCAGAGCGACCGACGGCACCGGAACCAGGGTCCCGGCGGGCTCGAACGCCGGGGTATCGGTCACCGGTGAATAGACGCGCACCTCACAGCCGGCGCTGGCTTCCAGATACCGGACCAGGACATTCAGCGCCTGGTTGGCCCCCTCGCGCAGATAATTGTAATTGCCCGAAAAAAGCGCGATCCGCACGATCAGACCTGCTGGAAGTTCAGCACCGCGTTCAGCAGGAACACGATCAGCCCGGCGACCAGCGAAACGATCACGCGGGCAACCAGATAGCCGCTGTTGGTGAAATGGAGCATCGCCGCATAGAGCCCCATCGTCAGCGCAAGCCCGATACCGGCGTTGGCCAGAAACAGCGCATAGCCGGACTTCACGCCGCGGGGCGAGCCCCGGAAGATCCACGACCTGCCGAGCACATAGTGCAAAGAGTTGGCAAGGACGAAGCCGATCCCCGATGCAATAACCGGATTCATCGACGCCCGATTGACCAGCAGCCACAGCAGGCCAAGGCCGAAGAGGAAGGTGAAGCAGCTGACAACCGTGTTGCGGGCCAACATCGCGCCGACCCTAAACGACAGGATGCGCTCGACGAGCCTGCTCGGGTGACGATCAGACGCTGTCAAGCGGCTCGCACCCGGCTGGTGAATGGTCATGCTCAGGACGGCAACCCGATGAGCCGGGGCGTATGCGCCGTGCCGTTTTCCTGTTCCGCGTCGGGCCAGTCCAGCCGTCGCTTCACGAACGGATTGAGGAAGAGCAGGGGCAGCTTCACAAACAGCAGCTCGGCATGAATGAACCCGTCCACGGCCCGCTCCCACCACCTCGGGCGGGGTTGCCCATAAGCGGCGAGCCATTCGTCGTACGGGGCCCAGTGGCTCGGCTCATCTTTCCGGATGATCTCGAAGATGCGCATCAGCACCGGGTCCTGCTGGACAAAGCGGTTCCGCAGCAGGGTCTCGATCTGGCGATGGCCGCGCTGTTCGGTCAGCGAAATTACCCGGCAAAGCCGCGCGAACAGCGCGTCGTGGTCGATGATCGCCTGGGTATCCATCCGCGATATCGGGGTCTTGAACATGATCCCGACGAAGCGATCGATGTGACCGAACGCCTTGCCCACCGCCAGCGGCATGACCCCGCGGCGGCCGAACCAGCGGCGGAACATCAGATAATGTTTGCGCTCGTCGGCGCGATGATTTTCAATCGCCGAAATCAGGGCAAGATTTTCGGGAGAACGCGCCCGAACCGCCTCCAGAACACGGTCGATAGCAGTGTAACCGCGATGCTCGTTGTAGATATAGATCGAACCCAGCAGATCGAGATATCTGTTACTGATCCGCGACGGCATGGGAATTCCAGTTTTAGGCGACATGAGATCCGCTACATTATAGTAGCTGCGGCGCGTTCTGCAAACGCTTTAGGCCGGATGGAGTTCCCGTTCGTGGCGGGGCGCCGTGCCGCACCAGGACGCGGATTGGGGAGGCGCGGCGATCAGTTCAGACGAACATTCCCCGATACAACGCCCTTTGACAACCTCCCCGCCCCTGCCTATATCCCCGTCTCGCTCGGCGCTTCGAGCAAGGCCTTTCCATGCGCGGGGAGGGGTCCACGAAGGAGGCGCCCGGGTTTCCATCTGACGCGAGGGCCGCAGGCCGTGGGTGCTTCTTTTCGAAGCCGCTCGCGCCACGCGGCCCTTCGTCGTCTGTGGTAGCCACCGCCGCGCGTGGCAGATTTGACCCGCCGCCCGACCGGGCCGGTGGATGCAGTGAAAAGGCAGCACCTTCCATGGCTACCAACCCGATCGCCGCCAACGGCGGGACCGCCGGCGTTACCCGCTCGTCGGCGAAGAAGCGCATCCGCAAGATCTTCGGCAACATCCACGAAGTGGTGAAGATGCCGAATCTGATCGAGGTCCAGCGCGAAAGCTATGAGCAGTTCCTGCGCTCAAATTCGGCGACCGGCTATGTCTCGGGTCTGGAAAAGACGCTGCGCTCGGTGTTCCCGATCCGGGATTTCGCCGGCACCAGCGAACTCGATTTCGTCCACTACGAGCTCGAGGACCCCAAGTACGACACCACCGAGTGCCGCCAGCGCGGCATCACCTATGCGGCGCCGATGAAGGTGACGCTGCGACTGATCGTGTTCGAGGTCGATTCTGAGACCGAGACCCGCTCCGTGCTCGATATCAAGGAGCAGGACGTCTACATGGGCGACATGCCGCTCATGACCGAGAACGGCACCTTCATCATCAACGGCACCGAGCGCGTCATCGTCAGCCAGATGCACCGCTCGCCGGGCGTGCTGTTCGATCACGATCGCGGCAAGACCCATTCCTCGGGCAAGTTTCTGTTCGCCGCGCGGGTCATTCCGTATCGCGGCTCGTGGCTCGATTTCGAGTTCGACGCCAAGGACATCGTCAACGTCCGCATCGATCGCAAGCGCAAGCTGCCGGTGACCTCGCTGCTTTACGGGCTCGGCTCCGCGACGCTGCGGGTGAACGATGTGAGCGGCAAGATTGCCCCCGGCCAGCAGATTATGATCGATGGCCACCGCGTGCCGGTGACCGTCGAGAGCTTCGACGGCTCGCTGCTCAAGATCAAGGACCCGACGAGCTCGCTGCAACGCAGTGCGAACATCAAGGGCGTGGGCGAGGGCGTCGAATTCTCCGCCAAGATCCAGGATATCGTTCAGCAGGGGATGACCGACGAGCAGATCCTCGACCATTTCTACGAGACCGTCACCTGGAAGCGCGGCACCAGCGAGAACGGCGGCGGCTGGCGGCTGCCGTATCTTCCCGAGCAGTGGCGCGGCACCAAGCCGACGTTCGACATCGTCAACGCCCACTCCGGCGAGGTAATCTTCCCCGCCGGCCAGAAGATATCGCCGCGCGCCGCCAACAAGGCGCAGAAAGACGGGCTCACCGAACTGCTGATCCCGACCGAGGAGATCTTCGGCCGCTATTCGGCGCGCGACCTGATCGACGAGTCGACCGGTCGTATCCATATCGAGGGCGGCGACGAGGTCAGCCCCGAGAACCTCGACGCGCTCGACAAGGCGGGGATCGACCAGATCGACCTGCTCGACATCGACGACGTCAACACCGGCCCGTGGATCCGCAACACCCTCCAGGCCGACAAGGCCGAGAACCGCGAGATGGGGCTCGAGGCGATCTATAAGGTGATGCGCCCCGGCGAGCCGCCGACCAAGGAAACCGCCGAGGCGCTGTTTCAGGGGCTGTTCTTCGACGCTGACCGCTACGACCTCTCCGCCGTCGGCCGGGTCAAGCTCAACATGCGGCTCAGCCTCGATGCCGAGGACACCATCACCACGCTGCGCACCGAGGATATCCTCGCCGTGGTCAAGGAGCTGGTCAACCTCAAGGACGGCAAGGGCGAGATTGACGATATCGACAATCTCGGCAATCGCCGCGTCCGCTCGGTCGGCGAACTGCTCGAGAACCAGTACCGCGTCGGCCTGCTGCGCATGGAGCGCGCGGTGAAGGAGCGGATGAGCTCGGTCGATGTCTCCACCGTCATGCCCAACGATCTCATCAATGCCAAGCCGGCGGTCGCCGCGGTGCGCGAGTTCTTTGGCTCGTCGCAGCTGTCGCAGTTCATGGACCAGACCAACCCGCTGTCGGAAGTGACCCACAAGCGCCGCGTCTCGGCGCTCGGGCCAGGCGGCCTCACCCGCGAGCGCGCCGGCTTCGAGGTGCGCGACGTTCATCCCACCCACTACGGCCGGATCTGTCCGATCGAAACGCCGGAAGGCCCGAACATCGGGCTGATCAACTCGCTCTCGACCTTCGCCCGCGTCAACAAATACGGCTTCATCGAGACGCCGTATCGCAAAATCATCGACGGCAAGGTGACCGGCGATGTCGTCTATCTGTCGGCGATGGAGGAGCAGAAGCACACCGTCGCGCAGGCTTCGGCCGAGCTCAACCCGGACAACACCTTCCAGGAGGAACTGGTCTCGGCGCGCGAGAGCGGCGAATTCGTGCTCGCCCCGCGCGAGCATGTGACGCTGATGGACGTCAGCCCCAAGCAGCTGGTTTCGGTCGCTGCCTCGCTGATCCCGTTCCTCGAAAACGATGACGCCAACCGCGCGCTGATGGGCTCGAACATGCAGCGCCAGGCGGTGCCGCTGTTGAAGGCCGAGGCGCCGTTCGTTGGCACCGGCATGGAGGAGACCGTTGCGCGCGATTCCGGCGCGGCGATCGCTGCACTGCGCTCGGGCGTGATCGACCAGGTCGACGCGGCGCGTATCGTCATCCGCGCCGCCGGCGAGATCGAGGCGGGCAAGTCCGGCGTCGATATCTACACGCTGCAGAAGTTCCAGCGATCGAACCAGAACACCTGCATCAACCAGCGCCCGCTGGTGAAGGTGGGCGAGGTGGTCGAGGCCGGCGACATCATCGCCGACGGCCCCTCGACCGATCTCGGCGAGCTGGCGCTGGGCCGCAACAGCCTCGTCGCCTTCATGCCCTGGAACGGCTACAACTACGAGGATTCGATCCTGATCTCGGAGCGGATCGTCAAGGACGACGTCTTCACCTCGATCCACATCGAGGAATTCGAGGTCATGGCCCGCGACACCAAGCTCGGGCCGGAAGACATCACCCGCGACATCCCCAATGTCGGCGAGGAAGCGCTGCGCAACCTCGACGAGGCGGGCATCGTCTACATCGGCGCCGAGGTCCATCCGGGCGATATCCTGGTCGGCAAGATCACCCCCAAGGGCGAATCGCCGATGACCCCGGAAGAGAAGCTGCTGCGGGCGATCTTCGGCGAGAAGGCCAGCGACGTGCGCGACACCTCGCTCAAGCTGCCGCCGGGCGTTTCCGGCACGATCGTCGAGGTGCGGGTGTTCAACCGCCATGGCATCGAGATCGACGACCGTACCCGCGCCATCCAGAACGAGGAAATCGAACGCCTCGCCAAGGATCGCGAGGACGAGCGCGGCATCCTCAACCGCGCTACCTACAATCGCCTTCGCGAAATGCTGGTAGGCCAGGTCGCCGCCTCGGCCCCCAAGGGCATCCGCAAGGGCACGGAGATCACCGCCGAGGTGCTCGCCGAGGTCGAAAAGCACGAATGGTGGAAGTTCACCCTCGCCGACGATGCCGCGCAAACCCGCTTCGAGCAGGTCAAGACGCAGTATGACGAGACCGCGCGGGCGATCCAGGAGAAGTTCGAGGATCGCAAGGAGAAGCTGGAACGCGGCGACGAGCTGGCGCCGGGCGTGCTCAAGATGGTCAAGGTGTTCGTGGCGGTGAAGCGCAAGCTGCAGCCGGGCGACAAGATGGCCGGCCGCCACGGCAACAAGGGCGTGATCAGCCGCATCCTGCCGGCCGAGGACATGCCGTTCCTCGCCGACGGGACGCCGGTGGACGTCGTGCTCAACCCGCTCGGCGTGCCCAGCCGCATGAACGTCGGCCAGATCTTCGAGACTCACCTCGGCTGGGCGGCGCGCGGGCTCGGCCAGCAGATTACCGCGGCGCTCGAAGATTGGCGCCATGCCAATCCCGATCCGAAGGTGGCGCCACCGCCGACGGCGGTGATCGAACGCCTGAAGGACATCTACGGCGAGAACTACCACGCGCAGATCGACGCGCGCTCGTCGCAGGAGATCGTCGAACTCGCCGAGAACCTCAAGACCGGCGTGCCGATGGGCACCCCGGTGTTCGACGGCGCGCATGAATCGGACGTCACGGCGATGCTGGAGAAGGCCGGATACGACCCTTCGGGCCAGGTCACGCTCTACGACGGGCGCACCGGCGATGCCTTCGACCGCAAGGTGACGGTGGGCTACATCTACATGCTCAAGCTCCACCATTTGGTCGATGACAAGATCCACGCTCGTTCGATCGGCCCGTACAGTCTCGTCACCCAGCAGCCGCTGGGCGGCAAGGCGCAGTTCGGCGGCCAGCGCTTCGGCGAAATGGAGGTCTGGGCGCTGCAGGCTTTCGGCGCCGCCTACACGCTGCAGGAGATGTTGACGGTGAAGTCCGACGACGTGATCGGCCGCACCAAGGTCTATGAGGCGATCGTCAAGGGTGACGACACCTTCGAGGCCGGCATCCCCGAGAGCTTCAACGTGCTCGTCAAGGAAATGCGCAGCCTCGGCCTCAACGTCGAGCTGAACTCGATCATCGACCACGACGAGGACGATGACGAGGCGATCAACGCGACGCGGCTGGCGGCGGAATAGCAGATCCCGATGCGGCCATCGTCACCCTGAACTTGTTTCAGGGTCCATCCATCCCCGCGAGCCTGAGGTTTATGGGGAGAACTGGATGCTGAAACGACTTCAGCATGACGGCTACGATTACGATTGCACCGGCCCTGCGGGGCTCAGGAGTAAGACAGATGAACGAGCTGACCAAATTCACCAACCAGGTCGCGAAGCCCGAGACCTTCGACCAGATCCAGATCGGTCTGGCGTCCCCCGAGCGCATCCGCAGCTGGTCGTTCGGCGAGATCAAGAAGCCGGAGACGATCAACTACCGCACCTTCAAGCCGGAGCGCGACGGGCTGTTCTGCGCCCGCATCTTCGGTCCGGTGAAGGACTACGAGTGCCTGTGCGGCAAGTACAAGCGGATGAAGTACAAGGGCATCGTCTGCGAGAAGTGCGGCGTCGAGGTGACCGTCACCAAGGTCCGCCGCGAGCGGATGGGCCACATCGAGCTGGCCGCGCCGGTCGCGCATATCTGGTTCCTGAAGTCGCTGCCCAGCCGCATCGGCCTGCTGCTCGACATCCAGCTCAAGCAGCTTGAGCGCATCCTTTATTTCGAGAGCTATGTCGTCATCGAGCCGGGCCTGACCCCGCTCGAAACCTACCAGCTGCTCACCGAGGACGAGCTGCTCGACGCGCAGGACGAGTATGGCGAGGACGCCTTCTCCGCCGGCATCGGCGCCGAGGCGGTCAAGCACATGCTGATGAGCCTCGACCTGGTGCAGGAGCGCGCCGACCTGCTGGAGGAGCTGCGCACCACCAAGTCCGAACTCAAGCCCAAGAAGATCATCAAGCGGCTCAAGGTCGTCGAAAGCTTCATCGATTCGGGCAACCGCCCCGAATGGATGATCCTCGATGTCGTCCCCGTGATCCCGCCCGATCTGCGCCCGCTGGTGCCGCTCGACGGCGGCCGCTTCGCCACGTCGGACCTCAACGACCTCTACCGCCGCGTCATCAACCGCAACAACCGCTTGAAGCGGCTGATCGAGCTGCGCGCGCCCGACATCATCGTCCGCAACGAGAAGCGGATGCTGCAGGAGGCGGTCGACGCCCTGTTCGACAACGGCCGCCGCGGAAGGATCATCACCGGCGCCAACAAGCGACCGCTGAAGTCGCTGTCCGACATGCTTAAAGGCAAGCAGGGCCGCTTCCGCCAGAACCTGCTCGGCAAGCGCGTCGATTATTCGGGACGTTCGGTGATCGTCACCGGGCCGGAGCTGAAGCTGCACCAGTGCGGGTTGCCGAAGAAGATGGCGCTCGAACTGTTCAAGCCGTTCATCTACGCCCGGCTCGACGCCAAGGGTCTGTCGATGACCTTGAAGCAGGCCAAGAAGTGGGTCGAAAAGGAGCGCAAGGAGGTCTGGGACATCCTCGACGAGGTGATCCGCGAGCATCCGGTGCTGCTGAACCGCGCCCCGACGCTCCACCGTCTCGGCATCCAGGCGTTCGAACCGGTGCTGATCGAGGGCAAGGCGATTCAGCTGCATCCGCTGGTCTGCTCGGCGTTCAACGCCGACTTCGACGGCGACCAGATGGCCGTCCACGTGCCGCTGAGCCTCGAGGCGCAACTGGAAGCCCGCGTGCTGATGATGAGCACCAACAACATCCTCTCGCCCGCCAACGGCAAGCCGATCATCGTGCCCTCGCAGGACATGGTGCTGGGGCTCTATTATCTGTCGATGGATCGCGCGGGCGAGCCCGGCGAGGGCATGATGCTCGCCGACATGGCCGAGGTCCACCAGGCGATCGAGCACAAGGCGGTGACGCTGCACAGCAAGATCATCGCCCGCGTCCCGCAGACCGACGTGGCCGGCAAGGAGTATTTGAAGCGCTTCGAGACCACGCCCGGCCGCATGCTGATCGGCGAGTGCCTGCCCAAGAGCCACAAGGTGCCCTTCGAGATCGTCAACCGCCTTCTCACCAAGAAGGAGATCGGCGACGTCATCGATCAGGTCTATCGCCACACCGGCCAGAAGGACACGGTGCTGTTCGCCGACGCGATCATGAGCCTCGGCTTCCGCAACGCCTTCAAGGCGGGAATCTCCTTCGGCAAGGATGACATGATCATCCCCGATTCGAAGGTGACGCTGGTCGAGGAATCGAAGGCGCTGGTTGCCGATTACGAGCAGCAGTACCAGGACGGGCTGATCACCCAGCAGGAGAAGTACAACAAGGTGATCGACGCCTGGAGCCGCTGCGGCGATCAGGTGGCGAACGCGATGATGGACGAGATCCGCGCCAGCCCCAAGGACGAGAACGGCCGCGAGCGGCAAGTCAACTCGATCTACATGATGAGCCATTCGGGCGCGCGCGGTTCGCCGGCGCAGATGAAGCAGCTCGCCGGGATGCGCGGGCTGATGGCCAAGCCTTCGGGCGAGATCATCGAGACGCCGATCATCTCGAACTTCAAGGAGGGGCTGACCGTCCTCGAATACTTCAACTCGACCCACGGGGCGCGCAAGGGCCTCGCCGACACCGCGTTGAAGACGGCGAACTCGGGCTATCTGACCCGGCGCCTGGTCGACGTGTCGCAGGATTGCGTCGTCGTCGTCGAGGATTGCGGTACCGAGCGGGCGCTGGAAATGCGCGCGATCATCCAGGGTGGCGCGACCATTGCCAGCCTGGCCGAACGCATCCTCGGCCGCACCCTCGCCGAGGACGTGACCGACAAGGACGGCATCCTGCTGACCGCCAACGGCACCTTGCTCGACGAGCCGGCGGTCAAGCGGATCGAGGAGGCCGGGGTCCAGTCGGCGCGCATCCGCTCGCCACTGGTCTGCGCGGCCGAGCAGGGCGTCTGCGCCAAGTGCTACGGGCGCGATCTCGCCCGCGGCACGCCGGTCAACATCGGCGAGGCGGTGGGCGTCATCGCCGCGCAGTCGATCGGCGAGCCCGGCACCCAGCTGACGATGCGGACCTTCCATATCGGCGGCGCCGCGCAGGTGAACGAGACTTCGCACCTCGAGGCGATTTCCGACGGCACCGTCCACTATCGTGACATCCCGACCATCGTCGACAAGCGCAAGCGGCGCCTCAGCCTCGCGCGCAACGGCGAGATCGTCGTGGTCGATCCCGACGGCCGCGAGCGGGCGATCCACCGCGTGCCCTATGGCACGGTGCTGCTGCACGAGGATGGCGGCTCGGTGAACGAGGGCGATCGCCTCGCCGAATGGGATCCGTTCACGCTGCCGATCATCACCGAGACCAGCGGCGTCGTGAAATACCTCGACCTGCTCGACGGCCGCACGATGACCGAGCTGACCGATGACGCCACCGGCATGACCAGCCGCGTCGTCACCGAGAACCGCTCGACCGGGCGCGCCAAGAAGGACGATCTGCGTCCGCGGATGACGCTGCTGGGAGCCAGCGATGACGCTGCCGGCACCGAAGCCGCGCGCTACATGCTGGCGCCGGGCACGACGCTCTCGGTCGAGGACGGCCAGACGGTCGAAGCGGGTGACATCCTCGCCCGGGCCAGCCGCGAGGCCGCCAAGACTCGCGACATCACCGGCGGTCTGCCGCGCGTCGCCGAGCTGTTCGAGGCGCGCAAGCCGAAGGACAACGCGATCATCGCCAAGACCAGCGGCCGGATCGAATTCGTCCGCGACTACAAGGCCAAGCGCAAGATCGCGATCGTCCCCGAGGAGGGCGATCCGGTCGAGTACCTGATCCCCAAGTCGAAGGTGATCGACGTCCAGGAAGGCGACTGGGTCAAGAAGGGCGACAATCTGATCTCAGGCTCGCCCGACCCGCACGACATCCTCGAAGTCATGGGCGTCGAGGCGCTGGCCGAGTACCTCGTCTCCGAGATCCAGGAGGTCTACCGGCTGCAGGGCGTGAAGATCAACGACAAGCACATCGAGGTGATCGTCCGCCAGATGCTGCAGAAGGTCGAGATCACCGACGGCGGCGACACCACGCTGCTGGCGGGCGAGCAGCTCGATTATGAGGAAATGAACGAGTACAACGCCAAGCTCGAGAAGAAGCAGAAGCCCGCCGTGGGCAAGCCGGTGCTGCTCGGCATCACCAAGGCCTCGCTGCAGACGCGCTCGTTCATCTCGGCCGCGTCGTTCCAGGAGACCACCCGGGTGCTCACCCAGGCGGCCGTCGAGGGCAAGCGCGATTCGCTGATCGGGTTGAAGGAGAACGTCATCGTCGGCCGGCTGATCCCGGCAGGCACCGGCGCCGGCATGAACCGAATGCGGGTCGCCGCCACCAGCCGTGACGCGGCGCTGCGCGCGCAGTACCGCAAGCTGCAAGAGGCGCTGATCGCGCCGCAATCGGCGGCCGAGGAGCACGCCGCCGAGCTGGCGCAGGGTCCCGAAGCGGCGGGGGTCATCGACCCGCTCGCCGCCTTCGAGGGCGAGACCCACGGCACCGACGCCGATGCCGGCGACTATCTGCAGCTGAGCGACGAGACCTAAGCGCACCCTGCTCAACACAGCAAAAGAAGGGCCCCGCCGGAGCGATCCTGCGGGGCCTTTCATGAAAGCCCCTCAGATTTCCAGCAAAGGAGCCCTGTTCAATGCGCCGATACCATCGCTGGCTAGCCGTGTTCTTTGCCCCCTTGCTGTTGTGGATCGCCGGGACCGGCCTCGCCATGCATCTGGCGCCGCTGATTGAACGGGCGGTCGGGGTCGCGCCCGAGGCCCCCGTGGCTTCGCTGCCCGGGGTGCCGGCGGGCTTCGTCTGTCCGCCGACGTTGATCTGCCGGGCCAAGGAAGAGAAACTGGCGCTGTTCGATGCCCTAAGACAGCTTCACTCCGGCTACACCTTCGGCAAGGTGGGAAAGTACCTCTCCCTCGCTTCATCCTGCGCGCTGCTGTTCTTCGCCGTCTCCGGCGCCTGGATGTATCTGCGCATGTGGCGCGACCGCCGTCGCCGCTCCGCCGCGCCCCGCTGGTTCTGGTAACCGGGGGCGGGAGCCCCGGCGGCCGCTGGGTACGTGCCTCGACCTCTACTGTTGTCGAGCGAGGTCGAGGAACGTACCGAGGCTCGAGTGCTGGATTCCGGATCCATTCCAGCCGCGCGCGCTGTCGGGTTGGTCCGCGGTCAACCCTCGCTCAGTGAATTGCCTCTTCGCCGAATGAATTGTCGCCGCGTCCGCGGGTGATGACGCGGTTGCCGTCGATCGCGTCGATCAGGCTCAGCGGCACGAATTCGCGGCCCTCGCGTGAAGACGCTTCGCGGGTGAGCACGATCTCGTCGCCCTCGATTCCCGCCACGGTGCCGATGTGCGATCCCTCGTTGCTGATCACCTCCATGCCCTCGCGGATGCGGTCGGCAAAGCCGCGGGCGGCCTCCTCCGCAGTGAACGGGTGAGCCTGCCGTACCCCGGCGGGCGGCTGCTCGTCGGCCCGCAAGGGGCCGTCATTCGCCCGCTCATGCGCGACCATCGCCTCCTTGTCGCGCCAGCCGGTGGGTTCGCCCGGCGTGTTCTGCTGGCTTGTAACGTCGCGCGAATCCTTGGGTGCGTAATCCCTGTCGGGCATGATCGCTCTCCTTCTTCGACTCAACCGCGCCGCCGCCCGCCGGTTCCGCCTCGGTCGCGCTCACGGATGGGGATTACGCCGCCACCGAACTCGCATCGCGGCGCGCGCGGCACTATCTTGGCTGGCCGCACGCGAAAGGCCGACTCCGATGCCACTCCTCGAAGCCCGCAACACCTACAAGCCGTTCGAATATCCGTGGGCCTATGAGTTCTGGAAGCGCCAGCAACAGATCCACTGGATGCCCGAGGAGGTGCCGCTCGGCGAGGATTGCCGCGATTGGGCGCAGAAGATCAGCGAGCACGAGCGCAATCTGCTCACCCAGATATTCCGCTTCTTCACCCAGGCCGATATCGAGGTGCAGGATTGCTACCACGATAAATACGCGCGGGTGTTCAAGCCCACCGAGATCAAGATGATGCTCGCCGCCTTTTCCAACATGGAGACGGTCCACATCGCCGCCTATTCGCACCTGCTCGACACCATCGGCATGCCCGAGAGCGAATATGGCATGTTCCTCGAATATCAGGAAATGCGCGACAAGCACGATTACCTGCAGAACTTCGGCGTCGACTCCGATCAGGACATCGCCCGCACCCTCGCCATGTTCGGCGGCTTTACCGAGGGGCTGCAGTTGTTCGCCAGCTTCGCGATGCTGATGAACTTCCCGCGCTTCAACAAGATGAAGGGCATGGGCCAGATCGTCAGCTGGAGCGTGCGCGACGAAAGCCTGCATTGCGAGGGCATCACCCGCCTGTTCCACGCCTTCGTCCAGGAGCGGCAGTGCCTGACCAAGGCGGTGCGCGAGGACATCATCGACTGCTGCCAGAAGACGGTGCGGCTCGAAGACGCCTTCATCGACCTCGCCTTCGAGATGGGCCCGGTGCCGGGGATGAGCGCCAAGGAGATCAAGCGCTACATCCGCTTCATCGCCGACTGGCGCCTCGGCCAGCTCGGCCTGCCCGAAATCTACATGATCGAAGACCACCCGCTGCCGTGGCTTTCGCCGTTGCTGAACGGCGTGGAGCACGCGAACTTCTTCGAGACGAGGGCGACGGAGTATTCGAAGGGCGCGACGCGGGGGAACTGGCAGGACGTGTGGACCAGCTTCGACGGCAGGCGCAAGGCGAGGGCGAACGATGGCGCGGAGGATGAGGGCGCGGGCGGCGACGGCGGTGTGGAGGATATGTTCAAGGCGGCGGGGATTGCGGCGGAGTAGGAATTGGCCGATCCGATCGAAATCCGCGAGACGGCCGACTATGGCCGATGCTTCGCGGGATTGAAGGATGTTCGTGGCCGCGCCCGCATCGACGCGCGGCTGCGGCGGCTTTCGTTGGGGCACTTCGGCGACGCGAAGGCGCTCGGCGGCGGGATCAGCGAACTGAGGATCGATTGCGGTCCCGGGTACCGTATCTATCTCACCCGCCACGCGGCAGCCGTGGTGATCTTGCTCGCGGGCGGTGACAAATCGCGCCAAAGCGCCGATATTGTCCGTGACCGCTCTCTTGCGGCGCAGTTGGAGTAATTCGATGGGGCTGGAAACCACACGCTGGGACGCCGCCGATCATCTCGACAGCACCGAAGCGGTGCTGGCCTATCTCGACGCCGTGTTCGAAGACGGCGACGCGGAGCTGATCGCCGCCGCGCTCAACGACATCGCCCGCAGCCGCGGCATGCCTTCGACGCCAGCGCTTTCGGCGCAGATCGGGCTGGACGCCGTGATCGGCACGCTGAAGCAACTCGGGCTTGAGCTGACGGCCCGACCGATGGGCACCGCGGCGGAGTAGGAGGTCGAGAGAATGTGGGATGACTTCTTTGCCTGACCCGCAAGCGATCTCGCCCAAACCGCTGGCCGTCCGCTTTGACGAGCACAGCTTCGTGGTCGACCTCGCCGACGGCCGCACACTCGGCGTGCCGCTCGCATGGTTTCCGCGCCTGCTTCACGCGACGCCGGCGCAGCGCGCGCAAAGTCGAACTGAGCCGGGCTGGGTTAGGTTGGGACGAGATCGACGAGGACATTTCCGTCGCCGGTCTGCTGTCGGGGCGCGGCGATATGACGCTGCGGCGGAAGGCGACAGCTTGAGAGAGATCGGCATGATCGAGAACCACCCGCTCCTCTGGCCGACGCCGCAGCTCAGCTGGGTGGACCACGCGAATGTCTTCGAGACGCGCGCGACCGAGTATTCGAAGGCGGCGACACGGGGCAACTGGCAGGACGTGTGGGCGAGCTTCGACGGAAGGCGCGAGGCGAGGGCGAATGACGGCGCGGGCGGCGACGGCGGGGTAGACGATATGTTACAGGCGGCTGGGATTGCGGCGGAGTGAAGCGATGTATCGCGTAGCGCTGATCTACGATTTCGATGGCACTCTGTCGCCAGGAAACATGCAACAGCATACGCTCATTCCCGCGTTGGGCTTTGATGATGGGAGCGGGTTCTGGAACGAAGTAAAAAAGCGCAATCGAGATGTCGATGGTGACGAGATACTCGCTTACATGCACTATCTTCTAGAAGCAAACCCTGGGGTGGTTTCTGCGTCGTCGCTCCGTAGACATGGAAGTGAGCTCCCGCTCTTTGGTGGAGTCGATGAATGGTTTGACCGCATAAATGCATTTGGCGCAAATCGTAGCTTGGATATCGAACATTACATAATCAGCTCTGGACTTCGGGAGATGATTGAAGGTAGCTCTATCAGCGAGAATTTCAAACATATTTTCGCTTCGAGGTATGCTTATACCGGAGATACGCCTAAATGGCCGGCGGTCGCAATAAATTACACGACAAAAACGCAATATCTTTTTAGAATAAATAAAGGAATTGATAATAATTGGGACGATGCATCTGTCAATTCATACATTCCCATGCAGGAGCGTCCACTTCCGTTCGAGCGTATGATTTTCTTAGGGGATGGAGGTACGGACATTCCAACAATGAAAATGATTAAATATCAGGGCGGCACCGCAATAGCCGTCTTTGATGAGGCCGAGTTTCGTGGCCCTCACCAGAAAAAAGTATACAAGCTGATCGCTGAAGATCGCGCTAATTATGTATGTCCTGCGGATTACAACAATGGCAGTTTGCTTGACATTACAATTAAGGGCGTTTTAGGGCGAATAGCGCGAGCGACTGGCTATGTTCCGGGTAGAAAAGCTCGAGAAAATCCTCGCGTTTTTGAATAGTCCGCGCGGGGTTGGTGGTTATACTGACACAACAAAACTCCGTTCGTCGCTCCTGCCGAGGCGGTCGGGTGGCCAGCGTCAGCGGCGGTTCGGCACGATCATGGCAATGTCAAACATGCCCCGGCAAGCCCGCACTATTCGCTTTCGCTCGGCTCGTCATCGCGTGAGCCATGCCGGATGCGCAGGATGATCACCGCGTCGCCTTCCACCCGATAGCGCAGCACATAAGGCCAGACTGTCGTCATCTCGCGCTTGCCCCCGCCGACGGGTCGGCCGCGTTCGGAAAATTCGTCCAAGCTGTCGGCCACCGCGATCAGCCGTTCGCCGAGCCTGACCGCCGCTGCCGGATTGAACGTTGAGATATATGCTACGATCGCTTCGAGATGCTCGATCGCTTCCTCGGCCCAGACGATCCTGCCCAAGTCAATCGCCGGCCTTGGGTCTCGGCAGCGGCGTATCGGTGCCCCACGACGCTATCCAGCGCTTCACCGCTGCGTGGCTGACGACTCGACCCTCGCCGACGTCGGCCTCGGCGCGCGCATCAGCAGCCGCTTCAGCGGCAGGGTCGAATGAGCCGAACAGCGATCTCTCATGATCCACGGCGAGCATTCTAATACCGCGCGTCACTGGCGTCCAGTTCGCATCCGCTTGGCACGGTGCTAACATGCGCTTGCGGTCTTGCCTCGAGTACCGCATCCGTCGGAGCGAAACGCAAGATTGGCTGCTGTCTGCCGGGTGGGGGGTCATCCTGACACAACAAAACCACCGTCACCTCTGCGCAGGCAGGGGCCCAGCTAAGCTCTCCCCGTCGATGCACCGTTTCGTGAGTGGGTGAGGGTGGATGGGCCCCTGCCTTCGCAGGGGCGACGGGGTTTTGTGGGGCGAGGGGCGGGGGCGGTCGGGTGGCTGGGGTCAGAGCGCGGTCTGGATGTCTTCGTAGAGGTCGCGCCAGTCGGGGTTCTGCTGGCGGATCAGGCGCAGCTTCCATTGGCGTTTCCACTTCTTCATCGCCTTCTCGCGGGCGATTGCATCGCGGATGTCGTCGTGGCGCTCGGCGTAGGCCAGGCGGGTGAGGCCGTATTGGCGGCAGAACTCGCTTCCGTTGCCTTCGCGGTGCTGGGTGATCCGGGCGGGCAAATTGGCGGTGACGCCGATGTAGAGCGTGCCGTGCGGGGCATTCGTCATGATATAAACCCAGCCGCCCTTCATCCGCCCCGCCTAATAGCGTCGCCCCTGCGAAGGCAGGGGCCTAGATAAGCTTTCCTCATCGATGCACCGGTTTGCGAGCGGGTGAGGTCGGATGGGCCCCTGCCTGCGCAGGGGCGACGGGACATGGGGGGCGTGGGTAAGCGGTTTCCTACTTCGCCCGATCGTGGCACACAGCGACGATGATCTGTCGCGCTCCCGCAAGTCTCCTCACCCCAGCGCGCGCGGCAGGGTACCCGGCGCAAAGTGACACGTTGGCGCAAGGTGACACATGTTCCTTGTACCCTGTCACTTGTGTCAACCTGTTCACCCTCACCCGCCCGAAGTTGAACACCCGCCCTCGCATCGCCTGAAGGAACACGAATCATGCCCATTCTCCACCAGGCCCAGATCTTCCTGCCGATGCTGGTCGTCGTCGCGCTGACCTTCCTGGCCTTCGTGCGGATGGCGGCGGGGCGGGCGGGGGCGATGAAGGGGGGGCAGGATCCGACATATTATCGCGCCTACACCGGTTCGCCCGAGCCCGAGGCGGCCCGGGTCGGGGCGCGGCATTGGGACAATCTGTTCGAGCTGCCGACGCTGTTCTACGCCGGCTGCATCACCGCCTTCGTCCTCGGCGCGGTCGGCAAGTGGACGCTGGTGTTCGCCTGGGCCTATGTCGTCGCGCGGATCGTCCAGAGCCTGATCCACCTGAGCTACAACAACCCGGCGCACCGCGGCGGCGCCTTCGTGGTCGGGGTGCTGTTCGTTCTCGCGCTGTGGATCGCCATCGCCCGCACGGTGTTCGCGGCGCTGTGAGCGGGGCCTTCAGCCTCGATGGGAGGGTCGCGGTGGTCACCGGCGGCGCCAGCGGCATCGGCGTCGGCATCTGCGAGGTGCTGGCCGAGGCGGGCGCGACGGTGATCATCGCCGATCGCGACAGCGCCGCCGCCACGCGCCAGGCCGATGCGCTGGTCGCGGCCGGTCACGTCGCCAGTGCGGCGGCGATCGATGTTGCCGACGAAGCTTCGGTGGCGCGCGGCTGCGCCGGGATCGTCGCGGAGCACGGCACGCCCTGGCTGCTGGTCAACAACGCCGGGCTCCAGCATCGCGAGCTGCTGCTCGACGCGACGGTCGGGCATTGGCGGCGGTTGAGCGACGTCAACGCGCTCGGGCCGTTCCTCATGATCCGCGAGATCGGCCGGGCGATGGTCGCGGCGGGGCAGGGCGGGCGCATCGTCAACTGCGCCTCGTCGAGCCTTGCCGGCCAGTTCGTCCAGGGCCTTGCCGCCTACATGGCCTCCAAGGGCGCGCTCGCGGCGCTGACCACTGCCAGCGCCTTCGAGCTGGCCGGGCACGGCATCACCGTCAACACCGTGCTGCCCGGCGGCGTCGGCACGCCCGGCGCGATCGGCGCCGAGGGCCCGCCGCCGCTCGGGCCGGGCAACCGCCGCCCGCCGCTCGGCATGTGCGCGCCGCGCGACATCGGCGCGGCGGTGCTGTTCTTCGCGACGCCGGCCGCCCGCCTGGTCACCAATCAGGTGCTCTGCGTCGACGGCGGCTTTTCGGTGACGTGAGTCGCTACTTCGGCGGCATGCGGATGCCACCGTCGAGGCGGATCAGCTGGCCGTTGAAATAGGAGTTACGCACCAGTTCGAGGACCAGGCTGGCGTACTCCTCGGGCTTTCCGAGGCGGCGGGGGAACGGCACGGCGGCCTCAAGCCCGGCAAACACGTCCGGCGCATGGTCCTTGACCGCGAGCATCGGCGGCGTCGCGAAGGTGCCGGGCAGGATGGCGTTGACGCGTATGCCGAATTCCATCAGGTCGCGCGCCATCGGCAGCACCATCGAATTGACCGCGCCCTTACCGCTGGCATAGGCGACCTGGCCGATCTGTCCCTCCTGCGAGGCGGCGGACGAGGTTAGGATGATCGAGCCGCGCTCGCCATCGTCGTTCAGCGGTTCTGCGCCAGCCATGCCGAGCGCCGCGATCGAAGCCATCCGATAGCTGGCCACGGCGATGCCAATCATCGACTTTTCGAAGCCCTGGGTCGATGCGCGCTTATGGCTGCCGGAGGCTTTGTCGAAGCCCACCGTCTTGCCGCCGCCAGCTACGACGGCGCAGTGGACCAGCACCCGCTCCTGCCCGTGCGCGGCGCGCGCCTTGTCGAAGCCGGCGAGGACGCTGTCCTCGCTCATGATATCGACGTTGCAGAAGGTGCCGCCGATCTCCGCCGCATAAGCCTGGCCCGCCTCCTCGGCGATGTCGAATATAGCGACCTTGACGCCGGCGTCGGCCAGCGCGCGGGCCGATGCGCGGCCAAGGCCGGAGGCGCCGCCTGTAACCACGGCGGCAAGCGAATTGTTAATCTGCATGAAGGGACTCCGGTATTTTTGAGCAATTACCCGAGCGCATAGGGCATCGCGGCCAGAAGTGGGAACCGCTATTCCGCATCAGCGATGCGGCAGTGCGGAACAACTGGACCGGAACGCTGCGCGGGACCGCCGATCAGCTAAGCTTGAAGTGCTGCATGGAGCCGCCGGTTCCGAACCAGGGAGATGCCGTCTGGACGAATTTGCGGAAACCGTCGGAGTTTTTTGCCTCGCCATGGGCTTCGACCGAGTCCCATTCGACCATGATCAGTACGTTCCCCGGGTTCTCGACGCCGGGCAGCACCTTGACCGACCTGCAGCCCGGAGCGGACAGCAGATGGGCGCTGCCGGCATCGTTCATCGCCCTGACCAGCCCGGCCGCGTCGCCATCTTTGGCTTCCAAAATTGCAATCTCGAGGTCCATCGGTCGTTCTCCCGTCGCTTCATGCCGACAATCTCTTGGCGGCGCGCGGGGCGGGGCGCAAGCCACGCAGCGTTCGACTCCCTCGCCGTGGGCAGCCGCCGCTCATTCCCACTCGATCGTGCCGGGCGGCTTCGACGTATAGTCGTAAACGACACGGTTGATGCCGCGGACCTCGTTGACGATGCGGGTGGCGACGCGCGCGAGGAAGGTGGCGTCAAAGGGGTAGATGTCGGCGGTCATGCCGTCGGTCGAGGTTACCGCCCGCAGCGCGCAGACGTTGTCGTAGGTGCGGCTGTCGCCCATCACGCCGACCGTCCTGACCGGCAGCAGCACCGCGAAGGCCTGCCAGATCGCATCGTAGAGCCCGGCGTTGCGGATTTCCTCGAGGTAGATCGCGTCGGCCTTGCGCAGGATGTCGCAGCGCTCGCGCGTCACCTCGCCGGGGATACGGATGGCGAGGCCGGGGCCGGGGAAGGGGTGGCGGCCGACGAACACGTCCGGCAGGCCGAGCTCGCGGCCGAGTTCGCGCACCTCGTCCTTGAACAGTTCGCGCAGAGGCTCGACCAGCTTCATGTCCATCCGTTCGGGCAGTCCCCCGACGTTGTGGTGGCTCTTGATCGTCACCGAAGGCCCGCCGGTGAAGGAGACGCTCTCGATCACATCGGGATAGAGCGTGCCCTGCGCCAGGAACTCGGCGCCGCCGATCTTGCGCGCTTCGTCCTCGAAGACGTCGATGAAGGTCTTGCCGATGAACTTGCGCTTGGCCTCGGGATCGGTGACGCCCTCCAGCCCCTTGATGAACAGCGTCGAGGCTTCAACGTGGACCAGCGGGATATTGTAGGCGCCGCGGAACAGCGAGACCACCTGCGCCGCCTCGCCGTCGCGCAGCAGCCCGTGATCGACGAAGACGCAGGTCAGCTGTTCGCCGATGGCTTCGTGAATCAGCACTGCTGCAACGGCGGAGTCGACGCCGCCCGAGAGGCCGCAGATCACCCGTCCGCCGCCGACCTGCTCGCGGATCTCGGCGATTTTGGCCTTGCGGAATTCGGCCATGGTCCAGTCGCCGGAAAGGCCGCAGACGTGGCGGACGAAGTTCTTCAACAGCTTGGCGCCATCGGGGGTGTGGACGACCTCGGGGTGGAACTGCATCGCGTAGATGCGCCGCGCATCGTCGGCGATTACCGCGAAGGGAGCGCCCGGGCTGGCGGCGACCGGGCGGAAGCCGGGGGCGAGGTGGGTAACCCGGTCGCCGTGGCTCATCCACACCTGGTGGCGCTCGCCCTCGGTCCAAAACCCGTCGAACAAGGTGCAGCTTTCGGAAATCTCGATGAAGGCGCGGCCGAACTCGCCGCTGTCGCCCGCGTTCACACTGCCGCCGAGCTGGTGCATCAGGGCCTGCTGGCCATAGCAGATGCCGAGCATCGGCGTGCCGCTGGCAAGGATCGCTTCGGGGATGCGCGGGCCGTCCTCGTCGAGCACCGAGGCCGGCGAGCCGGACAGGATTACCCCGCCGGGCTGGAGCCGGGCGAACGCCGCAGCCGAGGTGCCGAACGGAGCGATCTCGGAATAGACCCCTGCCTCACGAACCCGCCGGGCGATCAGCTGCGTCACCTGGCTGCCGAAGTCGATAATCAGGACGCTTTCCGGGCTCTGTGTGCTCATGGCTGCCGAGGTAAGCGCGGGGCTTGGCGCTGTCCAGATGAGCCGCGAGCAGAATGGTTCCCAGCAGGCGAAGTTTCGCACTTGCAAAGACTGCAAGTAACATTGTTATCTGTGCGCTTGCGATAATTACTAACCCACCTTAGTTAGTCTCTAACAGGAAACCGCCCGCAGCCTTGTCGCGGGTCGATCCACGCAGGAGCTTGAACCATGAACCGCATCATCGTTACCGTACTCGGCATCGCCGGCGCCGCCGCGGCGCAGACCCTGTTGTTCGCCGCAACTCTCGGCTGACAGCAATCACATGGCTGACATCGGGATCGGGTCGCGCGCCACACCGGCACGCGGCCCGCTTTCGTGTTTACCGACCCGATCCTCAACGCTTCACGCCACCCTCGCCCAGCACTTCCTCCACCCAGCTCGGGACCTGTTCGCCCGCCGGCCCGTGCCGCGCCTCGTCGAACCAGTGCGAGCCCTGCGAGGGTTCGAGGTTGAGTTCCAGGGTCCGCGCGCCAAAGCCCCGAGCCTCGCGGACGAACCCCGCCGCGGGGTAAACCGCGCCGGAAGTGCCGATCGAGACGAACAGATCGGCCTGGCGCAGCGCGGCATAAATTTCGTCCATCCGATAGGGCATCTCGCCGAACCAAACGACATCGGGCCGAAGCGCCGCCGCGCCGCATTTCGGGCAGGCAGGCCGGTCGATCAGTGGGCCAGTCCAGCGGGTCCGGCTATCGCAGGCGCGGCACCAGGCGTTCAGATGCTCGCCATGCATGTGCAAGACGCGGTGGGCGCCCGCCCGCTCGTGCAGGTTATCGACGTTCTGAGTGACGATCAGCAAATCGCCGGGCCACTCCGCATCGAGCCGCGCGAGCGCGTGATGCGCGGCATTGGGCTGCTTGGTCTGGATCGCGGCGCGGCGCATGTCGTAGAACCGCAGCACCAGCTCGGGATCGCGGGCGAACGCCTCGGGCGTGGCGACGTCTTCGACGCGGTGCTGTTCCCACAACCCGCCCGCACTGCGGAAGGTATCGATGCCGCTCTCGGCACTGACCCCGGCGCCGGTGAGGATGACGATGTTGCGGATCTCGCTCATGGCCTCGCCAAGTCGTCATGCTGAACTTGTTTCAGCACCCATAGTGCCCCAAACGCAGCTCGGTGCTTGAGGCACGATCGACCCTGAAACAAGTTCAGGGTGACGTTCGAGGGTGGGCAGGTGGCAGGAATCGGTATTATCGGCAGCGCGGGACGTATGGGTCAGGCGATTGCCGCCGCGCTTCACGCTGCCGGGGAGACGCCCGCTGGCGGCATCGATCAGGGCGGCGACGCCGAGGCACTTGCCCGCGCGAGCGACGTGCTCGTCGATTTCTCTTCCCCCGCCGCGCTGGAGGCCAATCTGGACGCCGCCTCGGCCGCCCGAGTGCCGATCCTGGTCGGCACCA
>JBDSIY010000025.1:0-21465 GCA_039917735.1 Novosphingobium sp.
GCTGGTCCAGGCGGTGCTGCTCGGGCTGATCCTGATGGGCTTGGTGAGGCGCGACGTGGCGCGCCGCGCCGGGGGCTAGCGGGCGAAAAGGCTGGCCTCGCACCCGTTGCGGCCGCTAAAGCCTTGCGATGGAATTCAACCCGCGTGCATCGCGCCCGATGTCGGCCGAGGGCGGACCGGACCTTGCCGGCGCAATCAGCGGCTCGCCAGGACCTGCCCGCTCGATGCCCAGGATCGGCGTGCTGCGCAACCCGCGAAGCCATCGCAACAAGCGGTGCGCTCCCGTTCCGATGCCTTCGCCAGAGGTGCGGTTGGCGGAGCCGCGCACGCGGGCGGAACTGGAACCGGCCTTGAGGGCTTTCGCCGCCGAGGGCCTCGACATCCTCATCATCGATGGCGGCGACGGCACCATCCGCGACGTGCTGACCTGCGGCGCGTCGGTATTCGGGACGCGCTGGCCGATCCTGGCGGTGCTCCCCAAGGGCAAGACCAACGCGCTGGCGCTCGACCTGGGCGTGCCCGACGACTGGACGCTCGATGCCGCGCTGGCGGTGGCCAAGTCGGCCAAGGGCGAGGTAGGGCGGCGGCCGCTGGTCGTGGAGCGCGACGGCGGCACCGAGGTGTGGGGCTTCATCTTCGGCACCGGCGCCTTCAACGCCGCGATCGCCAGTGGACAGACCGCCCATCGGCTAGGCGCGTTCCAGGGATTCGCGATTGGCGTCGCCACCGCGCTCGGTATTGGCCAGGCGCTGTTCGGGTTGGGCTCGGGTCCGTGGCGCCGGACCGCGGCGATGCGGCTCAAAGCGCAGCCCGGCAGCGTGGAGCTGCCCCATAGCGGCAAGGGATCCGCCGACCTGCGATACCTCGCGCTGTTCTCGACGTTGCGGACGTTTCCGCTGCGCATCCGGCCATTCCGGGCCTCTGAAAGCGATATCCGCTACCTGGTGTTCGACGCACCGCTGCGCCGCACCATGGCGCTGGTGCCGGCGATTCTCGCGGGTGCGGACTGGCCTCTGTTCGCCCGGCTCGGCGTTCACCGTGGCAGCTCCACGGCATTCTCGCTGGAGCTTGAGGACAGGTTCGTCCTTGACGGAGAGGGCTTTCCGGCGGACTCGATCCGGCTGCGGCAAGGCCCCGAGCTGCGCTTCATCGTCCCATGACCGCAGGGCTGGCGCAGCGGATCGCGGCGGGCATAGCGGTTCTGGTGCCGCCGCCGGTGCGCGATCTGGCGCGAAGCCTGGCCGAGACCAGCGATGCCATCGCGGTGCTGTTTTACGGATCGAACCTGCGTTCGGGATCGCTCGACGGCGTGCTCGATTTCTACGTACTGCTGCCTGGTCCGCCCGAGCGAGTGCTCTGGCCGCGCGTGAGCTTTCACGAATTCTCAGCCGACGGCGTCCCGCTGCGTGCCAAGGTCGCGACGATGACGCTAGCAAAATTCGCGCAGGCCGCAAGCGGACGTCTGCTCGACACGACGATCTGGGCGCGCTTCGTCCAGCCGAGCGCGCTGGCGTGGGCACGCGACCTCGCTGCCGAGCGAGAGGTGGTCGCGGCGCTGAGCGCGGCGACGATCACGGCGGCCCGGCTGGCCGCGGTGCTGGGGCCGGATCGAGGCGTCGAGGCGGATTACTGGGCGGCCCTGTTTCGTGCCACCTATCGAGCGGAACTGCGGGTCGAGCGCGGCGGTCGCGAGGCGACGATCCTCGACGCCAACCGCGCCCATTTCGACGGGTTGCTGCCGCTGGCATGGGCCGAAGCGGGGATCGCTTGCGAGCGCGAGGGGACCATGCTGCAGCCGCTGCTGGACCGGGCGCCGCGCGCCGCGCTGCTGCGCCGTTGGCGGCTGCGGCAGCGCGGCGGCAAGCCGCTCAACCTCGCCCGGCTGCTCAGGGCGGCGTTTACCTTCGACGGCGCGGCGCGCTACGCGGCGTGGAAGATCGAGCGCCACAGTGGCGTGCGCGTTCCGCTCACCCCGTGGCGCGAGCGCCACCCGATCATCGCCGCGCCGGCGATTCTCTGGACGTTCTGGCGAAGTTGTCAGCGCGCCAACCGGGGGTGATGATCGCACGCTAACCCCGGGGTTTGGGGAATAGCGTGATGATCCGCTGCAGGTGGTCGCGCAGCACCCTTTGCTTGGCGCGGGTATCGCTGCGGCCCAGTCGCACGATCGTCAGTCGCTGAGAGGGTGAGACGATCAAATATTGGCCGAAGGCGCCGACGCAGGCGAACAGATCGCGTGGCGCCTTGCCGGCGAACAGCATCTCCCCCTGTTCCCGCGCCGCCCGGTTGAGCCAGATTTGGCCGCCATAGGCGGCATTGGCGGGGGAGGGTGCGAGCATGAAGTCGATCCACCCGCTCGGCACGAGCTGCGCGCCACCGGCCGAACCACGCCGGCGCAAGAATTCACCTAGCCGGCCCCAATCACGCGCCGTGCCCCAGATCATCGCCCCGCCGATCATCGTCCCGCGCCGGTCGAACTCCGGAACCATTCCCGCCATTCCCGCCGGATCGAGCAAGCGCGATCGCAGGTAATCGAGCACGGCGCGGCGGCGGGATTCGGGATCGTCGCGGGCCGCCAGCACCCGCGCCGCCAGGTCGGAGAGAATGATCGACGATGCCGTCGAATATTGGAAAACAAGGCCGGGAGGATCGGCAAGCGGTTTGGCCTCGGCAAACCCCGCCATGTCGTCGCGTCCGTCAAGGAACAGCTGGCGCATGGTGTCGGTGGCGGGAACGAAGCCTTCGCGATGTTCGAGGCCGGAGCGCATCTGCAGCAGCATCCGCACCGTCACCGCGCCGCGCGGATCGCCGGGACGCTGCCATGCTGGCACCGGCGCGGTCTCGTCGAGCCGCAGCCGGCCGTCGGCGACGAGCATGCCGATCATCACCGCGGTCACGCATTTTGACAGCGACCAGCCGATCTGGCGCGTTTTTGGCCCGAAGCCCGGCGCGTAGGCCTCCGCGACCGTCGCCCCGTCACGAAGCACCAGCAGGGTGCGCGTCTCTCCCGCTGCCGGGTCTGCGAACAGCGCCCCAACCTCCTCGGCGAGGCGCGTCTGCGGAACACCCGTGCTGGCGGCAATCACCGCTCCTGCGGGCGGCGCTGCCGGCGGCTGGCGCGCTTGCTCGCCGCAGCCTGCCAGGCTTGGCAAGGCGAGCAGCAACAGGATAAGCGAGCGGCGGCGGCGGGTCGGCATGGCGCGCCTGATGCGCAGGGTGGGGCGAGATGGCAACGGCCGAGGCACGAGGCAGTATTCCGGGCCAGGATCCCGGCAGGCGCTGGTCGCTCCCGCGCATCCTGATGGTGCTGCTGGCGCTGGCAGCCGCGCTCACGGCGTGGTTGTGGCAGCCGCTGAAAGCCCGCGCGATCATGGCGGCGGCCTATGAGGCGCGTCTTGCCTGCTCGTGCCGCTATGTCGCGGGGCAATCGCCGGCGCTTTGCCGCGCTGATGTGGAGCGCGGCCATCGATTGGTGGCGCTGAGCGAGGATGAGGGCGCGAGGTCCGTCACCGCGCGCGTACCGCCGTTCGCGACGCAGACCGCCCGCTGGCGCGGCGAGAGCGGCTGCCAGCTCGATCCCTGGAACAATCAGGCGGCGGCTTCGGTCGTCTCGATCCAGCCGCCGCCGACGATCCGGTCGCCCGCATAGAGCACTGCTGCCTGGCCCGGCGCGACGCCGTATTCGGGTTCGGCAAAGCGAATCAGTGCCGAAGCGCTGTCACCTAGCGGACCTTCGAGCATGACGGGTACGGGCTTGGCCAACGAGCGGACCTTGGCGGCGAGCGGCAGATCCGGAAGCGGGCCGACGCGGCTGGTTTCGCCAAGCCGCGCCGCGGTCACCGCGAGCGCGCGCTTGGGGCCGACGAATACCCGCCGGCTCGCCGCATCGATCCGCGTCACATAGAGCGGCTCGGGCTGGCCGCCGATCATCAGCCCGCGCCGCTGGCCGACCGTGTAGCCGATGATACCGGCATGGCGCCCGAGCACCGCGCCGCTCGCCGCCTCGACGATGTCGCCGGGAGCGTCGCCTTCGGGACGAACGGCCCGCACGACCCGCGCATAATCGCGATCGGGAACGAAGCAGATGTCCTGGCTGTCGGGCTTGGCCGCCACCTTGAGCCCCGCCTCGGCGGCGATTCGGCGAACCTCGCCCTTCGCCAGCCCCCCCAGCGGAAAGCGCAGGAAATCGAGCTGGGCCGCGGTGGTCGCGAACAGGAAATAGCTCTGGTCGCGCGCCGGATCGACGGCGCGGTGCAACTCCGGGCCGAAGTGGCCCGCGACGCGGCGGACATAATGGCCGGTGGCGAGGCAATCGGCGCCGAGTTCGCGCGCCATCGCCAGCAGGTCGGTGAACTTGGGTCCCATGTTGCAGCGGATGCAGGGGACCGGGGTGCGCCCGGCGAGGTAGTCCTCGGCAAAGCGGTCGATCACCTCCTTGCGGAAGCCGGTCTCATGATCGATGACATAATGGGCGATGCCCAGCCGGTCGGCGACCGCGCGTGCGTCGCGGATGTCGTCGCCGGCGCAGCAGGCGCCCTTGCGGCCGCTCGCGGCGCCGTGATCGTAAAGCTGCAGGGTGATGCCGATCACCTTGGCGCCGCTGGCAGCCGCCAACGCCGCCACTACCGAGCTGTCGACGCCGCCGGACATGGCGACGACGATCCGCCGGGTGGCGAGCGGCGCGGCAAGCTGGAACAAGGCGGCGGCGTCAAACCCGAAGCGGACGTCGGCGGGGGAGGCGGGGGCAGGCATGGCTCGTCATAGCGTCGGCGTGCGGCGCAAGACAGCCCCTTGCGCTATGGGGCGGCGATCCTGTCCCGGCTGCCGTTTACCGCTTCTTGACGCGCGGGTCATATGGCGCGGCGCATGAATACCACGCTCCATGGTCCACAAAAGGTTGGGGCGCCGTTAAGGTTGATGTTTCAGCCGATGGAAATACGCGAAGCGGCAGAGAGGGTGTGTCGATGGCTGCGGGGTTTAGCCGTCTGGGGATCCACATGATCGAAAACCAGCAATTTCGGCCCACGCAGGTCATCGGGCCACTTGGCGAGCCGCTCACGCTCGATGCCCTGCCGTCGCCCGAGACCACGCGCTGGGTCGTACGCCGCAAAGCGGAGGTGGTAGCGGCGGTCAACGGCGGCCTGCTGACGATCGAAGAGGCTTGCGCGCACTATCGGCTGACGCTGGAGGAGTTCGCCTCGTGGCAGCGGGCGGTCGATCGCTCGGGGATGCAGGGCCTCAGGGTCACCCGCATCCAGCATTACCGCGATCTCTACGAGCGCCGTCAAAGATACTGATCCGGCGAGAACCTGATATCGTTCCACTGGAACAATTTTCCTTCCCCCGGTTTTCTTGCGGAGTTTGGCAGCGATTTCCAGCGCCGGACTGTATTAAGCTCGTCGCGGCGGGACAGTCCCGACCAGGCGAGACATTGCAGGATAGGGGACAGACATGGTTTTCATTATCGCAATTATCATGGGCGGTATCATGGGCTGGCTCGCCAGCATGGTCATGGGCCGCGATGGCTCGATGGGCATTCTCATGAACATCGTCGTCGGCTGCATCGGTTCCATTCTGGGCCGCTTCCTGCTCGGCGGGTTGATCGGCGGCGGACACCTGAGGGGCGATGCGTTCGACTGGCGGACATTGTTGACCTCCTTCCTCGGGGCGCTGATCCTGCTGGCGATCGTCAACCTCGTCCAGCGCGGCCGTATCCGCTGATCTAGCGACCATGCCGCCTCGCCCGTCGTCGACTTGCCGGGTGAGGCGGCGCTTGTGCATCCGCACATTGCCACCGTCCGCCCGCACTTGTATGGCAGCGGGCCGAATGGTCCACCGACGGACCGGGCTCAGCGCCCGGCCCGTCCAGGGCGGGTTCGGCAAGGATAGCGATGAATTACGACGCCAAGATCAGTCCGGTGGGAGGGGAGCGCGAGATCGTGCTCGATCCTTTGACCGAAAACGACGAAGATGATCGACGCAGCCGCCGCCGGCTGTGGATCATCGCCGCTGTCGTTCTCGTTGCCCTGATCGCGGTCTGGTTCGTCATGCACCGTGGGGGTGACAAGGCACTTGCCGGATCGGGCGCCGCGCAGGCGCCGGTGGTCACTGTCATCACTCCGGGCCGGGCCAGCATCGCTGGAGCGATCAGCGCCACCGGGACCCTGGCCGCTCGCCGCGAGATGCCGGTCGGTTCGGTCGGCGAAGGCGGGGCGGTGATCAGTGTGCTGGTGGAGCCGGGCCAATGGGTCAGGGCCGGTCAGGCGCTGGCCGTGGTCGACAGTTCCGTGCAGACCCAGCAGGCCGCCGCGCTGGGGGCGCAGATCAGGGTTGCCGATGCCGATGCCAGGCTGGCGCAGGCCAATCTCGAACGAGCGCTCAAGCTGGTTTCACGTGGCTTCATCTCTACCGCGGATGTCGATCGGCTGACCGCGACGCGCGATGCCGCCAACGCCCGGGTCAACGTCGCCAGGGCGCAGCTATCGGAGGCGCGGGCGCGCAATCGGCGGCTCAGCATCGTCGCTCCCGCCGCCGGCCTCGTGCTTGAGCGCCACGTCGAGCCTGGCCAGGTGGTGAGCGGCGGCAGCACGGTCTTGTTCAAGATTGCCAGGGATGGCCAGATCGAGATGCTGGCGAAGCTCAGTGAGGATGATCTGGCGAAGATTTCACCCGGCGTCGCCGCCGCGGTCACGCCTGTGGGCTCGCCCCGTTCCTTCGACGGCCAGGTCTGGCAAATTTCACCGGTGATCGACCCGCAGTCACGCCTCGGCGTCGCGCGGATCGCGCTGTCCTACTCGCCCGAACTGCGGCCCGGCGGATTCGCTTCAGCCCGGATCGACGCCGGTTCGGTCGTTGCGCCGCTGCTGCCGGAATCGGCGGTACTGTCCGACACCAAGGGCAGCTACGTCTATGTCGTGAACGGCGACAACAAGGTCGTCAGGCGCGATATCGGGACCGGAGCGCTTGGCTCCGACGGCATTGCCGTCATCCGCGGCCTCAGCGGAAGCGAGCGGGTGGTGCTGCGCGCCGGCGCTTTCCTCGCCGAGGGTGAGACCGTCAAGCCCAGAACGGTTCGCCGGTAAAGGCGGCGTCGGCAAGATGAACTTCCGCAACATTTCCGCCTGGTCGATCCGCAATCCGGTGGTTCCGATCGTGCTGTTCGCGGCGCTGATGCTGATCGGTATCGTCAGCTTCATGCGGATGGACGTTCAGAACGAGCCTGACATCGAATTCCCGCTGGTAATCGTTTCGATCAGCCAGCCGGGCGCGGCGCCGACCGAGATCGAGACCCAGATAACCCAGCGGATCGAGGCGTCGGTCCGCTCGATCAGCGGCGTCGAGACGATCAGCTCGACCGCGTCGGAAGGCAACAGCCAGACCCTAGTCGAATTCGCCATCGGCGAAGACGTCAATGCTGCGGTCAACGAGGTCAAGAACGCGGTCGACCAGATCCGCAGTGAGCTTCCCGACGGTATCCTCGAGCCCCGGATCGTCAAGGCGTCGACCTCCTCGCAGCCGATCGCCTATTTCGCCGTCGAAGTCGACGACATGACCCTTGAGCAGCTCTCGTGGTTCATTGACGACACCGTCGCCAAGCGGCTGCTGGGCATCGAGGGAATGGCCTCGGTCCAGCGGATCGGCGGCGTCAACCGCGAGATCCTGGTCACGCTCGATCCGGCGCGGATGCAGGCGCTTGGCGTCACCGCCGGCCAGGTGAACAGCGCGCTGCGCCAGCTCAACGTCAACGCCGCCGGCGGCAAGGCGGAGGTTGGCGGCACCCGCCAATCGGTGCGCGTGCTGGGCAACGCCAAGGACGCCTTCGCGCTTTCCCAGACCGACATCCCGCTCGGATCGGGCCGCTCGGTAAAGCTCGCCGACATCGCCGGGGTGACCGACAGCTATGGCGAAATCACCTCGCTGGCCAAGTTCAACGGCAAGCCCGTCGCGACCTTCTCGATCGCGCGCGCGCGCGGCGCCTCGGACGTCACCGTGTTCGACGGGGCCGTGAAGGAGTTGACCCAGCTCGAGAAGGATTACCCGGGCGTCCACTTCACCCAGATGTTCACCTCGGTCACCTATACCAAGGATCAGTACGAAAGCTCGATGGCCTCGATGGTCGAGGGCGCGCTGCTCGCGGTGATCGTCGTGTTCTTCTTCCTGCGGGACTGGCGCGCGACGATGATCGCGGCGATCGCCATTCCGCTGTCGGCGATCCCGACCTTCTGGTTCATCGACCTGATGGGTTTCTCGCTGAATCAGCTGTCGCTGCTGGCGCTCGGCCTGGTGGCTGGCGTGCTGGTCGATGACGCTATCGTCGAGATCGAGAACATCGTCCGCCACATGCGGATGGGCAAGACTGCCTATCAGGCGTCGATCGACGCGGCCGACGAGATCGGACTCGCGGTGGTTGCGACCAGCCTTTCGATCGTCGCGGTTTTTCTGCCGGTCGGACTGATGCCGGGCGTCTCGGGCGAGTTCTTCAAGAACTTCGGCCTGACCGTCGTCGTCGCGGTGCTGGTGAGCCTTGCCGTGGCCCGGACGATCACGCCAATGCTGGCTGCCTATTTCCTCATGCCACACGGCGTCAAGGAGCACGCCGGCGGCGCGATGATGGACCGTTACCTGCGCGTCCTCCACTGGTCGCTCGATACCAACGATGCCGCCGCCTATCGTGACGCCCATCAAGGGCCGGACGCCAGGCTGGGAGTGAGGCATCGGCTTCTCGCTCGCCTGCGCGATCACCGCATTTGGATGATGCTGGTCGGCGTGGGGGCGCTGGCGCTGACGGTGTTGTTGTTCGCCACGAGGCCGGCGGAGTTCTTCCCGACCTCCGACCAGGACTTCAGCCAGATCAAGATCGAGCAGGTCCCCGGCACGACGCTGCGCCAGACCGAGGCGATTGCCGATCAGGTCGCCAAGCTGATCGCGCCGCAACCCGAAACGCGGGATATCCTGGAGCAGATCAACGAGAGCGACGCCCGCCTGATGGTCATGCTCAGGAAGGACCGAGCGCGCACCAGCCAGCAGTTCGAGAACGATCTCACGCCTCTACTGCAATCCATACCGGACGCCCGAGTGAGCTTCCAGACGATGCGCGAAAGCAGCGGCGGCAGCGGCACGGGCCGGCCGGTGACGGTTATGCTCGCTGGATCGAACGCGGCGCTGCTCGACCAGACGGCGGCGAAGCTGCTCGAGCAGATGAAGGGACTCAAGGAGGTGGTGGCGCCGCGCGTCAGCGCCGACATGCGGCGGCCCGAGATCGTCATCAAGCCGCGGCTCGACCTGGCCGCCCAACTTGGCGTCTCGACCTCGGCCCTCAGCCAGGCGATCCGCATCGCCACGATCGGCGAAATCGATCAGAACACCGCGAAGTTCTCGCTGTCCGACCGGCAGGTGCCGATCCGCGTCCGGTTGCCGGAAACAGCGAGGCGGGATCTTGCCAATATCGCCAACCTGCCGGTGCCCACCTCCAGCGGCGGATCGGTGCCGTTGTCGCGGATCGCCGAGTTAAGCTTCGGGTCCGGACCGACCGCGATCCAGCGCTACAATCAGGAGCGCCGCGTCTTTGTCGGCGCCGATCTCGCTCCCGGAGTGGTCAAGAGCGAGGCGACCGCGGCGATCGACAAGCTGCCGGTCATGACGCAACTGCCGGCCGGCATCAGCAACGCACCGTTTGGCCAGGACCGCTGGCAGCAGGAAATGGTGAGCAGCCTTGCCATCGCGCTCCCCTCGGGGATTTTGCTCGTCTTCTCGGTGCTGGTGCTGCTGTATCACCGCATCATCTCACCATTGGTCAACATGGGTTCGCTGTTCCTGGCCCCGCTGGGCGGGCTGATCGCGATGGTCTTTACCGGCCAGCCGCTGTCGATGCCGGTGTTCATCGGCCTGCTGATGCTGTTCGGGATCGTCGCCAAGAACTCGATCCTGCTGATCGACTTCGCGATTGAGGAGATGGCGTCGGGGTCGCGCAAATTCGATGCGATCATGGAAGCAGGACACAAGCGCGCCCAGCCGATCGTGATGACGACGGTGGCGATGACCGCCGGCATGGTCCCTACCGCGCTTGCGATTGGCGGCGACAGCGCCTGGCGCGCGCCGATGGGCACGGTGGTGATCGGCGGGTTAATCATGTCGACGGCACTGACGCTGTTGATCGTCCCGGCCGCGTTCAGCCTGGCGGATGGCGTCGAGAAACGGATCGGACCGAAGTTGCGGCGTTCGCTGCTCACCTACGAGCCCGAACACGGCATCGCCGCCGATGCTATGGATGGCAATGAGCGAGGAGAGCGGGGCAGCGGCGAGGGCGCGCTCCCGGCCGAATAGTCCAGCCATGCCAGGCGGGGATAACGATGGCGGATTAGCAACGGCGGCGATAGACCGCGGGCGGCGGATGCGGTTGATCGCAACCGGGCTGCTGCTGGTCATGGCGATCATCTTCGTGCTGCTCCGCGGGCTTCGCGGCAGCCATCCGGCCTGGGGCTTCGCGATTGCCTTCACGGAAGCGGCGATGGTCGGCGGGCTTGCCGACTGGTTCGCGGTGACCGCGCTGTTCCGCCGCCCGCTCGGCCTGCCAATTCCGCATACGGCGATCATTCCCGAGAACAAGAACCGCATCGCCGATACGATGGCGGTGTTCCTCAGGGACAATTTCCTGACGCCGACGGTGGTGGCGCGGCGGATGATCTCTTTCAACCTTGCCGGGGCGGCCGGTGAATACCTTACCGGCTCGAGGGGCAGCAGCGATGCCCGCTTTGGTGAAGGCGCCGCCAACCTGCTCGCCGAGGTCATGGAATCCCTCGATCCGGAGCGGCTCGGCACCCAGGTCAAGGCGGGGCTGGTCCACCAGCTCGCCAAGCTCGAAGTCTCACCGCTGATCGGTCAGCTGCTTTCCGCCGCGATCGCCGACCGCCGCCACCTGCCGGTGGTCGACAGCCTGGTGCGCTGGGCCGGCTTCACGATCGAGGACAACGAAGGGCTGGTCTACGATATGATCCGCCAGCGCGCCAACACGCTGCTGCGCTGGACAGGATTGGATTCGCGGGTGGCCACCTCGGTGCTGGACGGCATTTACAAGCTGCTCGCCCAGGTGCTCGTCGATCGGGATCACCCGCTGCGCGGCAAGCTTGAGGAGGGGCTGGCGAAGGTCGCCCACGATCTCGTTCACGATCCCGCGCTGCGTGCCAAGATCGAGGCGATGAAGAACGACATCCTGGCCAATCCGGTGCTGGCGATATGGTGGCACGGCGTCTGGGAGCGCGTCCGCAACGCGCTCATCGACGCGGCGCGCGATCCCGGATCGACATTGGCGGGGCAGCTTGGCGGCGCACTCGCCGAGCTCGGCCAGGCGCTCCGCGACGATCCGCGGCTGCAGGCGCAGCTCAATCGCTTCGCTCGGCGCACGATCGTCGGCGTCGCCTCGCGCTATGGCGACGAGATCGTGCGGATCGTGTCGGAAACGGTGAAGCGCTGGGATGCGGCAACAGTCACCGACCGCATCGAGAGCGCCGTCGGCCGCGATCTCCAGTTCATCCGGATCAACGGCACGATCGTCGGCGGATTGATGGGCGTGGCGATCCACGGGTTCGAGTTGCTGATGTGACCAAGGGGCACGACCGGGGTTAGCGGGCGGCGCTTAGGGCCGGGAACAACGAGCCGGTGAGCGTCAGGCCAAGCGCCTCGTTCGAAATATCCGCTTGGCCCCGCATTGTCTCGACAAAGCCTTTGCCGGCCAGCCAGTCGCGCTCGACCGGGTGCGAGATCGACCATTCGCGGATGCAGACGCGAGTCTTGATCAGCCACCCGCCGCCCTCGCGCACCAGCGTGTCGACATAGCGGCCGCCAAGCTGGTTCAGCATCTCGGTCCCGCCGGGCGCGCGCGCCGGGTAGACCACGGTGGCGATGAAATAGGTTTCGGCGCCGGCCTCGTCGCCGCGCAACGCGATCAGCGACTGGCCGAGCAAATGGCTGACGACACGCGCGGTCTCGATACTTTCGGCGACGGTCTCGAACGCGAAGCGATCACCCGGCATCTTGCGCGGTCCGTGATCGTCCCAGCTCTCCTGCGCATAGGTGCCTGCCATCAGCACCTCGTCGCCTCGATCGCAGCCGTGGCAATAGGTGGCGAGGAGCTGCCGGATCTCGTGATGATCCCAAAGCTCCTGCAGCCGCGCATCCATGGCTAAATGCTCCCGTCAACGTCTGCGCAGGTTAGGGCAGTCCTCAGGACTTGGAAATCGGAGGATTTCGGCCATCCATAGGCTTGCATTGGTCGGTCTGAAGGCGGTATCCATGCATCACCTGCCATGAGTGCAACGCTCATGCCGGAATGGTGCCCGACCGCGCCATCGATATTTCGAGCGCGGCTCTCGACCGGTTAGGGCATCGTCCCGACACGAACGGCGCGAAGACGCTCGCCATGGCTCCGATCCAGAGGAGAGCACCATGGCCATCGCCCAATCTATCGAGACTCCTTTCGGCACCGAAGAGGTCGAGATCCGCGCGATCGACCTGCATGATCTGCGCGTGGCTCTGGGGCAGGGTTGGGCCGATTTCCTGAACAAGCGCGGCGATTTGATCTTCGTCGGCCTGTTCTATCCGCTCGTGGTGATCCTCGCCGGCATGTACGTGACGCAAGTGGCGATCGTGCCGCTGATCTTCCCGCTCGCCGCTGGACTTGTGCTTTTCGGACCTGCCGCCGCGAGCGGCTTTTACGAAATGGCGCGGCGCCGCGAACTCGGGCTGGATGCCAGCTGGCGGCATTTCCTCGACGTGATGCGTGGCCCCGCCGGGCTCTCGATCCTGGCGCTCACCAGCATCATCGCCCTGTTCTTCGCGGTGTGGATCGCGGTAGCGTGGCTGGTCTATGCCAACACGATGGGTCCAGATTTTCCGACTAGTATCGGTGCGTTTCTGCAGGCGGTGCTGATGACGCCGGAAGGCTGGATGCTGATCGTCTTCGGCAATCTGGTCGGGTTGAGCTTTGCGATCGTGGTGCTGGCGATTTCCGTCGTGTCCTTCCCGATGGTGGTGGACAAGCCGCGGGTTGGCTGGGACGTGGCAATGCGCACATCGGTCCGCGTCGCGCGCCGCAGCCCGATGACGATCGCCATCTGGGGGCTGATCGTCGTCGCGTTGCTGGCGCTCGGGGCCATCCCGGCTTTCATTGGGCTAGCGGTAGTGCTGCCGGTGCTTGGCTACGCCACGTGGCACCTCTACACCCGCGCCGTCGTGCGCTGATCAGCGCTTGCGCGCGCCGGCGAAGACGGCGCGCGCTTCGCTCGCCTGCCAGACGAGCAGGGTGCCCAGACCGATGACGATCTCCCGCGCACGCTTGACCAGCGAGAGCGCCAGCGCGAGTTCGGGCGGCAGGCCGAACAGCGGCGCGGCGAGCGCATAGGCCGCCTCCTGCACGCCGATCGCCCCCGGGATGGCGAAGGCGACGCTGCGCAACGTGAAGATCAGGCTTTCGAGCGATAGCACCGACCACACGCCAATATCGGCGCCCATCAGGTGCAGCACGATCCAGGCGGCGAACCCGCTGGCAACCCAGCCGGCGAGATTGAGGGCGAAAGCCGCCGCGACCCGCACCGGCCGCGCATAGGTCTGACGGAGTACCTCGCCGAGCCCCTTGATCGCCGCCTCGGAGCGCGGCACGAGGTGGCGCGCGATCCGTTCCGCCATCCGCAGCGCCGGGCGTTGCGCAAAGAAGAACAGCATCGCCATCGCGATCATCGCGGCGGTTCCGCCCAGGATCAGCGGGCGAAGCTTGGAGGCGTGTCCACCATCGAACAGCAGCGTCGCCATCAACGCCAGTCCGAACAGGGTGAACACCAGTTGAGCTGCCATCTCCGTGGTCAAATCGACGATCAGCGACGCGTAGGCTCGCGCCGGCGGCACCCTGGCGGCGGTCAGCGCGCGGGTGCCGACGACAATGCCGCCCAGTTGCGAAAACGGCAGCAGGTCGGCCACCGCCTCGCGCAGCATCCTCGCCCAGATAAACAACCCCAGCCGGCTTGCCGGCTCGGGCGGCGCGGCGACCAGCCAGGCGCCGCCAAGGAGCACGAAGATGCCGCCAGTGTAGAGGCAGAACCCCGCGAAGCCGAGCGCGCCCAGCCTAGCCGATGCGGCCAGCACCTCGCCGAAGCCGATCGACTGGAAGGCCCAGATCGCGGCCCCAAGCCCAAGGAGGGTGGCGAGCAGGATGCCCAATCGCGCAAGATTGTTCAGGTCGTTGTTCCCTTGGCTCAAACGAGGTCGGCGAAGCGGACCAGCTTGGCGCGTGCATCGCAGGCCGCGATTACCGCTGGATTGGTGAGCGCCGCAAGCTCTTCGCGGTAGGCGTAACCGGGCGCGTGGCCGGGCCAATCGTCGCGGGTGGCGGGGTGAAGGTAGATTTCGCTGACGCCGGCGGGCAGCGCGTCAATCAACGCGCGCAGCCGCCGCGCATCCATCCTCCCGCTCCAGGCGAGCCCGAACACCTGGTCGGGTACGGCGATGCCCGCGCGGCGCAACCGACGGCGCAGCAGCCGCGACCAGGGCCCGGCGGCGGGATCGCGGCGCGGCGGATCGTTAGGCTCGATCGCTGCGAGCACGCGGCGCGGCTCGATCGGCACCCGCGCGGCCTTCATGCCGTGCCGCTGGCCGGCGGCAAGCATCGCCGAGGCGATCACCGGGTGGAGGTGGAAATGCTTGTGCGCGTTGACGTGATCGAGCGGCAGACCTGTCGCGGAGAAGGCCGCGAACTGCGCCTCGACCTCGGCGTAGAGCTGGCGGCGGACGCGGGGAAGGAAGGCCATGGCCAGCGCGGCGCGGAGCATGTTCGCGTGGAAGTTGCCTGCGGTGTCGACCAGATCGGGCACCTGCTCGGGCGGCAGCGCCGGCCGCCCTTCGACCAGCACCAGATGCAGGCCGACGCCGAGCCCCGGCATCTCCCGGGCGCGTGCCACCGCATCATCGACCGCCGCGCCAGTAACCATTAAGCTCGCGGAGGTGAGGAGGCCGTGGTGGTGCGCCTGCTCGACCGCTCCGTTCACTGCGAGCGAAGCGCCGAAATCGTCGGCGGTGATGATCAAACGGCGATTGGGCAAAGCCCTCTCCCCCTGAAGGGTGAGTGGGCTTGAAATCAACTCAAGCCCCCACCTTCCGCCGCCTCAGGAAGTCGAAGAACTCCACGCCTTCGCGCAGCCGCCGCTTGAGCATGTCCCAGTCGCGCAGCATCTCCCAGACAATCGAGCCGATCTTCGAGGGGCGGAAGTAGAAGCGTTTGTAGAATTCCTCGACTTTGTCGAAGATCACGCTCGCCGGCAGATGCGGGTAGGAGAGTTGGGCAATCTGGTTGCCGCCGTCGGTGAGCAAATGGTCGGTGCCGTCGAACCAGCCGTTCTCCGTTGCCTGCTTGTAGAGGAAAGTCCCCGGATAGGGCGCGGCCAGCGACACCTGGATGGTGTGCGGGTCGATTTCCTTGGCGTAGTTAATCGTCTCCTCGATGGTCTCCTCGGTCTCGCCGGGCAGGCCGAGGATGAAGGTGCCGTGGATGACGATGCCGAGCGCGTGGCAGTCACGGGTGAACTGGCGCGCGACATCGGTGCGCAGCCCTTTTTTGATGTTGTGCAGGATCTGCTGATTGCCGCTTTCATAGCCGACCAGCAGCAGCCGGCAGCCGCCCTCCTTCATCACCTTGAGCGTGTCGTAAGGCACATTGGCCTTGGCGTTGCACGACCAGGTCACGCCGAGCTTGCCGAGTTCGCGCGCCAGTTCCTCGACGCGCGGGCGGTTGTCGGTCAGCGTGTCGTCATCGAAGAAGATCTCCTTCACCTGCGGCATCTCGCGCTGGACGTATTTCACCTCCTCGATGACATGCCCGATCGAGCGGGTACGGTAATTGTGCCCTCCCACCGTCTGCGGCCACAGGCAGAAGGTGCAACGGCTCTTGCAGCCGCGCCCGGTGTAGAACGACACGTAAGGGTGGAGCAGATAGCCGCCGAAATACTTCTCGATCGTCAGGTCGCGCTGGTAGATCGGCGAGACGAAGGGCAGCGCGTCCATGTTCTCGATGACCGCGCGGTCGCGGTTGTGTACGATGGCGCCATCTGGCCCGCGCCAGCTGATCCCGTCGACCTCGGCAAGCGGCATACGGTTGGCGATGTCGAGAATGGTGAAGTCGAACTCGTTGCGGCAGACGAAATCCACGGCGCTGGAGGCCGCGAGCGACGCCTCCGGCTCGACCGCGACTTTTGCGCCGATGAGCCCGATCAGCGCCTTGGGGTTGCGCTCGCGGATCAGCTCGGCGGTGTGGATGTCCTGGCGGAAGCTCGGCGTCGAAGTGTGGAGGACGACCAGCTCCTTGTCGTCCACCTCATGCTTGATATCGTCCCAGGACTGGTCGTGCGCCGGCGCGTCGATCAGCCGCGATCCCGGAACCAGCGCCGCCGGCTGCGCCAGCCAGGTTGGATACCAGAACGATCGCACCTCGCGCTTCATCTGATATCGCGCGCCGGCGCCGCCGTCGTAGCCGTCGAAAGAAGGGGCCTGAAGGAACAGCGCGCGCAGGGTCATCGAGAATTCTCCGGGCCGGAAGCGATCAGGCCATCTTTGCGTAATACAAGGCCACTGTCCCGCCATGCAACCGATCGCGCGAAAAAGCTCGCGAGGAAGGCGGCGAAGGTCAGAAGATCGCGCAGCGGCAGCATCCACAGCGGCAGCGGATGCGAGCGAGCGATGCCGCCGATCGACGTGGCAAGGATCAGGCGCGCTGCTAATGCCGCCACCACCATCGCCAACGCCGCGCGTGGGAGGAGTGGCGCGGCGAGCAGCGCCAGCGGCAGCGGCATGGCGATCACCTGGCCGATGTAGCCCAGCGGCGCGACGCCCAGGATTGTCGCGCCCCAGCGCAGCTCGTGCCGCCACAGCGCGGCGAAGCTCGCATCGTCGCAGCCGTGGGCGACCAGCGTCGGCGGCACCGCCACCTTCAGCCCGCGTGCCCTGATCGCGGCGCCGATAGCGTAATCGTCCGCGAGCACGTCGGCGAAGACTGGAAAGCCGCCAATCGCGGCCAGCGTCTCGGCATGGAGGGCGATTGTCGAGCCCATGCAGGGGGTGGCCAGGCCCGTGCGGACGCCGAACAGAACGCCCGGCAGCAGCTGCCAGTCGAGCCCCGCCGCGCCCAGCCGCGACCAGAATCCGGCGTCGCCGCGCCCCCGATAGGCGCAGGTGACGGCCCCTACATTCGGCGGATCAAGCGCGGCGAGGACGCGCGACAGGTAGTCGGGCGCGACGGCGATATCGCTGTCGCTGACCACCAGCAGCGGGTGCGCGGCGTGGGGCGTCATGTTGATCAAGTTGGCGATCTTGCCGTTGGCGCCGTGCGGCGTCGCGTTCACGATCAGCTCGATCCGTGCCGAAGGATAAGCGGCGCGCAGTCGTTCAATCGTTGCCAAAGCCGGATCGTCAGCGCGTCCGAGGCCGAGCAGCAACTGGAGGGGACCGTCGTGGTCGAGCGCCAGGAAGCTGGACAGGTTCTCGAACAGGCGCGGCTCGGCGCCATGAAGCGGTTTGAGCAGTGTCACCGCCTCGCTGCGGCGAGATGGCGCTGCGCGGTTGGCCAGGTAGCGCGCTGCCACCACGGCGGCCGCGAGCGTGTAGAGCGATCCTGCTGCGGCCATCGCCACCAGCAGCCAGCCCAAACCGTTCAAAATGAGATGGGTGAGGGCCATCACCGCTCCCTATCGCGCGCCGCCGCTCCTGTGTAGAGCGCACCCCCGTGAGCGAGGGTTCGGACATCGTGCTCGTCACCGGCGTGTCCGGTTTCGTCGGCGCCGCCGTGGCGCGGGTGCTTGCCTCGCGAGGGCGCGAACTGCGCGGGCTGGTCCGCGCGACCAGTCCGCGCGCCAATCTGACAGACTTCCCGGGAACGCTCGTCGAAGGGGACGCGCGCGATCCGGAGGCGATGGCCCGGGCGATGGCCGGGGTTGGCGAGCTGTTCCACGTCGCGGCCGACTACCGGATCTGGGCGCCCGATCCGGAGGACATCGTCCGCAACAACCTTGCCAGCACACGCGTGGTGATGGAGGCGGCGCGAACTGCCGGCGTCGGGCGGATCGTCTACACCAGCAGCGTCGCCACGCTGAAGCCCGATCCAGCCGCGCCCGCAGACGAGACTCGGGCCGCCACGCCGGACGAGGCGGTGGGCGCCTACAAACGCAGCAAGGTCGAGGCCGAGCGTCTGGTCGAGGCGATGGCGCGCGAGGGCCTGCCGGTGGTGATCGTCAATCCCTCCACGCCGATCGGCCCCGGCGACGTCAAGCCGACGCCGACCGGGCGGATCATCGTCGAGGCGGCGAACGGCCGCATGCCGGCCTTTCTCGACAGCGGCCTCAACCTCGTCCACGTCGATGACGTGGCGGCGGGCCATCTGCTGGCGATGGAACGTGGCCGCATCGGCGAGCGCTACATCCTCGGCGGTGAGGACGTGACGCTCGGCGCGCTGCTCGGCGAAATTGCCGCGCAACTCGGCCGACGCGCGCCGACGATCGCGTTGCCGCGCCGGGCGCTGTTCCCGCTGGCACACGCCAATGAACTCATCGCGCGCATAACCGGCAGGGAGCCGTTCCTCACCGTCGATTCGCTGAGAATGGCCGCGCATCACATGTATTTCACCTCTGCGAAGGCGCGGGCCGAGCTGGGCTATAAGGCCCGGCCCTGGCGGGAGGCGGTGGCCGACGCGCTCGGCTGGTTCCGCGCCGCCGGGATGATCGCGTGATCGCCGATCTGCTCGGCGTGGCCTCGCTCGCGGTGTGGACCGGGCTGATCGTAGCACGGGGAGGGTTCTGGCTGGCGCGCGAGCGCGACACACGCGAACAGCCCGCCGCTCCCCCCGCCTGGCCGTCCGTGGTCGCAGTCGTCCCCGCGCGCGACGAGGCCGAGGTGATCGCCGAATCAATCGGCAGCCTGCTCGCGCAGCATTACCCGGGCGCCTTCCGGGTGCTGTTGGTCGACGATGGCAGCAGTGACGGCACCGCGGCAATCGCGCGGCGACTCACTAAGGCACAGCGGCTGGAGATCGTGGCGGGCCGTCCGCTCCCGTCCGGCTGGACCGGCAAGCTGTGGGCAGTGGCGCAGGGCGTTGAGACCGCAGGCGCGGAGCCGCGCTACCTGTGGCTCACCGACGCCGATATCGCCCACGCGCCCGATACGCTGCGCAGCCTGGTCGCGCGCGCCGAGGGCGAGGGTCTGGTGCTCGTGTCGTTGATGGCGAAACTGCGCTGCGAGAGGATCGCAGAACGTGCGCTCATCCCCGCTTTTGTATTTTTCTTCCAGATGCTGTTCCCCTTCGGCCGTGTGAACCGCCCGACTGGACTCGGCGCAGCGGCCGGTGGCTGCATGCTGGTGCGGCGCGATGCGCTGGAAGCGGCGGGCGGGATCGCCGCGATCCGCACCGCGCTGATCGACGATTGCGCGCTTGGTGCGGCGCTCAAGCAACAGGGGCGGGTCTGGCTTGGCCTCACCGACCGATCGCGCAGCATCCGCGCTTATGACACGGCGGGCACGATCGCGGCAATGATCTCACGATCGGCCTATGCCCAGCTCGGCTACCGGCCCTTTGTGCTGTTGGGCACCGTGCTTGGGCTGGCTCTCATCTATGGCGTCCCGCCGGTCTTCGCGCTGTTTGGGGAAGGCGCGGCGCGACCGGCCGGGCTTGCCGCCTGGGCGCTGATGGCGCTCGCTTTCCAGCCGATGCTGCGCTTTTATCGGCGATCGCCGCTGTGGGGCGTGGCGCTGCCGGGAATAGCCGCTTTCTACGCTGGCTGCACCTTGCTATCGGCCTGGCAGCACCATCGGGGACGCGGCGGAATGTGGAAGGGGCGGGCCCAGGCGCCAACGCGATGACGCAGCCGGTCGTTGAAGCAGCCCCGCTCGCCCAGCCCGGCGCGTTGGCATCAGGCAAGACCCATCGTGACGAGAATTTCCCGGTGGCGAGCCTGCTGCTCCGCCCGGAGTATCGCGCGCCGGTCATGGCCTTTTACCGCTTCGCCCGCGCGGCTGACGACATCGCCGATCACCCCAGCGCGGCGCCCGCCGAAAGGCTCGCCCTGCTGGGTCAGATACGCGCCGGCCTCGCCGGCAGCCCGAGCGGCGCGCGCGAGGCGCTGGCGCTGCGGACTATAATGGCGGAGCGGAGACTCGATCCTTGCCACGCGCAGCAGCTGCTCGATGCCTTCGAGCGCGATGTCTCAGTCAACCGCTATGCCGACTGGGACATGCTGATCGACTATTGCCGGGTCTCGGCGATGCCGGTCGGGCGCTACGTCCTCGACGTGCATGCTGAGGATCGGCGGACATGGCCCGCGTCCGACGCGCTGTGCGCGGCGCTGCAAATCGTCAACCACCTGCAGGACTGCGGCAAGGATTTTCGCGCGTTGAACCGCGTCTATTTGCCCGCTGACACCCTGGCTGCACACGGCGCGACAGTGCAGGAACTGGAAGGCGATCGCGCCAGCCCGGGGCTGCGCGCCGCGATCGTCGCGCTTGCAGGACGGACGCGAGAGCTGCTCGACCGCTCCACCGGATTCGCGGCGATGATCCGCGACCGTCGGCTCGCCGCCGAAGTCGCCGCGATCCATGCGCTAGCGGTTAGCCTGGTCGGGAGGCTCGAACGCTTCGATCCGCTAAGCCAGCGCGTCCATCACGGCAAAGCCGAAGCCGCGCTGGTCGCCGCCCGCGCGGCGCTGCCGGTGCTGATGCGGCGGCGATGAGCACGGCGACGGCCGAAGTGTCCGGCGCGGCTGCGTTGCGTCAGCAGCTTTCCGGCAGCTCGTTCTACGCCGGCATGCGCGTGCTGCCGCGCGCAGAGCGCGAGGCGATGTATGCGATCTATGGTTTCTGCCGGCTGGTCGACGATATCGCCGACGACGGACAGGGCGCCCGGGCCGACCGGGCGGCGGCGCTCGACCGATGGCGCCGCGATCTCGATGCGCTCTATGCCGGTCGCGATCCCGGCCAGGCCTCGCTGGTCGCCGAGGCGGTGCGGCGCTTTGCGCTGCGTCGGGAGGATTTCGAGGCGGTGATCGACGGCATGGCGATGGATGTCGCCCGCGACATCCGTTGGCCGACGTTGGCCGAGTTGGACCTCTATTGCGACCGGGTCGCCTCGGCGGTTGGCCGGCTGTCGGTGCGCGTGTTCGGGATGGACGAGGCGCCGGGTATCGCGCTCGCCCATCACCTCGGCCGGGCGCTGCAGCTCACCAACATCCTGCGCGACATCGATGAGGATGCGGCGATCGGACGTGTCTATCTTCCCACCGAGGCGATCACCGGCGCCGGCATTGCCTTGACCGAGCCGTCGTTAGTGGTCGCGGACCCCCGCATCGATGGGACGGCGCGGTGGGTCGCCGCGATTGCGCACCGCCATTACCACGAGGCGCGCGCGCTGCTCGCCGGCCGGCCGCGCGGCCATCTGCTCGCGCCCCG
>JBDSIY010000026.1:0-16437 GCA_039917735.1 Novosphingobium sp.
GTCAGCTCGATCCGCACCGGCACGCCGGTGGGAATGACCAACTGGTTGGCGGTGGTGACGACGTGATCGGGGTGGTCGGCGTCGCGGTAGCGGATCTCCCACCACCAACGGTGGCCGGTGATCTCAACAGTCATTCGCGTCGGGACACCCGGTCCGGCGATCACGCGCGTGGCGACGAAATTCCACACGGCCATCGCCACCAGTACCGGCATCGACAGGCCAACGCCCCAGTAGATGAACGAGAGCCCGTCGCCCGCACGCGACACGATATCCCCGGGCGACTGGCGCGCGCGGCGCAGCGAAACGCGTATGGCAAGACCGATCATTGCGGCGATAATCAGCGTGACGATCACCGCGATCGCCGAAAATCCCCAGGCAATCGACTGCAGCGTATCGCCGCTCGCGCTGCCACTTCCCGTCATGTAGCTCAGCGGTGCGCTGTGGCAGCCAGACAGGACCAGCGAGATCAGGGCCACGACCGCGAAAAGGCCACGCCCGCGGATCATTCGTCGTTGGCGGCACGCGCCGCTTCTCCGGGTATGGTGATCCCCTCCTTCGCGGCCCCAGTTCCATCACCGCGCAGCGCAGCCACAGCATCTTGCGGTTCTACTCCGCCGCCGAGCGAACTGACGAAGGCGGTGAGTTTCCATAGCTGATCGGCGGGCAGTGCGTGGCCCCAGGCAGGCATCCCTTTCGGGCGCCCCTCGTAGATAGACTTATAGATCTGCGCCGGCGCGCCGCCATAGCGCCAATAATGATCGTTGAGCGGCGGTCCCATACCACCCCCACCGGAATAGCCGTGACACCCGGCGCAGTTCATTGCGGTGAAAAGGCGCTTGCCATCGGCGACAGCGGCGGAGGAATCGCCGTACGGATTGGGCAGGTCGATCGCACCTGTCGGCACCGCGCCGCCGGCAATATCGCCGAGCGCGACCGAGGCAGGGCCCTGGTAGCCCGTATTGGTGGAAACAACACCGTCGCGCGGTGCGGATCGCTCGTGCGAGACCACCCAGCCCGAGGCGCTTGCGCCGAGCGCCCCGGCGGTCAGTGCGATTGCAACGACTGCGGGCGTCTTCATGTCACCTGCTCGCACCGGTGGGAGGCGCAGCCACGCCGGTCGCGGCCGTGACGCCTGCGCCGTCAATGGAAAACACATAGAGCGTGGAACCGCGTGCGGGCATGCCGGGTCGCCCCTTCTGGACCATCGCCGCGCCGCCAACACCACTCGCCACCGCGACGTATTGCCGCCCATCGGGTCCCAGGTAGGTGATTGGCTGGCCGATCACGCCCGAAGACAGCTTCTGCTGCCACAAGAGCTTCCCGTTGCGTGCGTTGAGTGCCTTGAACCAGCCATCGGTGGTTCCGTAGAAAACCACGTCGCCCGCAGTGACGATCGTGCCCGACATCACCATGAACGTCTCGGGGATGCGCCACGCCGCCTTGCCCGCCACAGGATCCCAGGCGAGGAACGCACCCCAGTCGCCGTCCTTGCCGTCGACCGAGTGGCGAGTCATCTCCATCCCGTCATAGGGGGTGCCGGCGATATAGCTGACCTTGTGGTCGGTCAGGTCCATGCAGATGTTGAAGATACCGACATAGATCAGTCCGGTGCGCGGGCTGAACGAGGGCGGCTCCCAATCCTTCTGGCCGATGTCGGGCGGGCAAATATGCTCGACCTTGCCGCCGACCTTGGGCTCCTTGACCGGATTGATCTTGGGCCGCATCGTCTTCCAGTCGAACCCGGCCGACCAGTTCTGCGGCGCGAAATTGTCGGCTTTCAGCACTTCGCCGGTCTGCCGGTCGAGCACATAGGCGTAAGTATTGCGATCAAAGTGGACGATCGTCTTGCGCATCCTGCCGCCGATCGGCAGGTCGAGCAGCATCATCTCGTTGACGCCGTCATAGTCCCACTGGTCGTGCGGGGTGAACTGATAGGCCCAGACTGCCTCGCCGGTATCGGCATCGCGCGCGAACACCGAGCTCGTCCACAGATTGTCACCCGGTCGCTGCGCGGGGACGCGGGGCCCGGGGTTCGAGGTACCGTAATAAATCAGGTTCAGATCGGGGTCGTAGCTGATGAACCCCCACACCGCGCCCGTGCCCTGCGGCGCCATGCCGGCGGGCCAGCTCGTCAGTCCCAGGTCCTTGCCCCGATATTGCGGATAGAGCGGTTTGAACCGCGGGCCGATCAGCGCGTCCTTGTCGGATCCGGTCGAATAGGCGCGCCACAACTGCTTGCCGCTGTGGATGTCGAGCGCCGAGATCCAGCCCGATACCCCCATCTCGCCGCCCGAATTGCCGACATAGACCTTGCCGCCCACAACGAACGCCGACATCGTCATCGTCACGCCCCTGGAGACGTCGGCCATCGCCGTCCGCCAGACTTCCTTGCCGGTCTTGAGATCGACCGCGACCGTGTGCGCGTCGAGCAGATTGTAGATCAGCTTGCCGTCGCCGATCGCCCAGCCACGCAGCACCGCATCACAGCAAGCCTTGCCGATCGCCATTGGCGCGGGGTTGGGATCGAATTGCCATTTGGCAGGTGCGCCCGGCTTGGTAAGATCGAGCGCATAGGCGCGATTTGGGAAGGGCGAGACGGTATACATCGTGCTGCCGACGACCAGCGGAGCGCCTTCATGTCCGTATTGCGCGCCATCGGAAAATGTCCAGATGGTCTTGAGCTGCGAGACGTTGGTGGTGTTGATCTGGTCGAGACTGCTGTATCGGCTGTTGGCATAATCGCGTGCCTGACTGGTCCAGTCGCCGGGAGCGGAGTTTGGCGCCGGATTGAAGGTGCCATGTCCGAAATCGCGCCTTACCGAGGCATTAGGCGCCGGCGAAGAGGCTTGCTTATCGGAGCAGCTCGACAGCACAAGCGCGCAAGCGACGATTGCAACGGATGCTGGAAGGAACGCACCCTTTGTCTGGATGGTCGAGCCGATCTTCACCCGCATCCCTCTCGGTTGAATGGCCAAAACGAGCGCTAGACTGGATAAATGGGATCGCGAGCGAATGTTCCGATATCCAATGAACTTTCGGGAGCAAAAATTGTCAGTATACGACACGGAAAATATGCAGGGGATTCAGTCGGGTTTGCCGGCCCCGACGTTCCCATCGATCTGACGTTCCCTTTGAATCGAGGAATAATTTCCCGGCGAGGGGAACGAGAAACCATTTACGACCGTTAGCCAAGGACCATCCGACCCCACAGGAGTGAACCACATGATTTGGACCATAGCCATTATCCTGTTCGTTCTCTGGCTGCTCGGCTTTGCGGTATTCCACGTCGCCGGTGGCCTGATCCATATTCTGCTGGTCGCGGCCGTCATTGTCGTCATCTATCAGTTCGTGACCGGACGACGCGTCTAAGCAGAATCCTCTCACTGCTGGGCAAATTGAAATGTCCGATCAAAATACCAGAGCAAAAGACGCGCGTCGCCATGACGACAGCGAGATGATCGGGGATGCGCTCGATACGCCGTCGCAAGGCGGGCGCTCCGGAGGAACCTTGCAACGCGATATCGCCACGCAGGCGGAGGAGGAGCACCTCATCGATGGCAAGGCCGGGGTCACCCGTGTCCATAAGGGGGACGAAAAGCGCTGAATGAAGGGCGTCCGGCCGCGATAGCCGGCGAATGGCTGCGGCGTCATCCGGAAAACCGAACGAGATCGGCTTTAACCCCATGTAAACTTGAGCGCGTTCTATAAACTGCCGATCCGCCAAGGGTGCTCATCGAACTTTTGTGACGCTTTGGTCCTTTGTCCCGCCCCGCGCGACGGCGGAGAATCGGTCAACGGCGCGGTCCCGGCTCCAGCGATTGATCGCGAGATCGGAAACTCCCGGCGAACGGCGCGTATTGCGAAGCCGAAGCGCGGATGCGTTGCGACGAGACAATGACGTTCACCCCCGATCTTGAGGCATTCGCGGCTCTCCAATGCAAAATTGGAGGCCTCGCCGGACCCGGTGAGTCTGGCCGACCCCGCTGAAGGAGCCGTACGATGTTTTACGACGATGCCTTCGGTCTGCTCCGCGTGCTCGTAGTTGGAACGCTCGCTTATGCGGTGCTCGTGATGATGCTGCGCGTCAGCGGTAAGCGCACGCTCGCCAGCATGAACGCGTTCGATTTCATCGTCACGGTCGCGCTGGGATCGACGATGGCGACAGTCCTTCTATCGAAGGACGTGCTTCTGGCCGAGGGCGTGCTCGGCTTCGCGCTCCTGATCGCGCTCCAGTTCGTCATCGCGCGGCTGAGCCAACAGGTTCCGTTCATCGAGAAGCTGGTCAAATCGGAGCCACGCCTCTTGCTGATCGACGGCGTCATCGATGCTCGGGCGCTGCGGGACGAACGCATGTCACGGCGCGAATTGGAGGCCGCGGTGCGCAAGTCCGGCCTCGGCGACTTTGCCGACATCGCCGCGGTCGTGCTCGAAACCGACGGGACGTTGAGTGTCATATCCCGCGACAAGGCGGGCGCACGCACCGTATTTCCGCAGCCCGCCTAGAGCCTGGACGGGCTCGGCGATGGAACAAACCGATGTGCGCTTCGCTTGATGAACACATGACCGCCTCGCGTTCGATGCTAACATGGAGCTTTCAATGAATAAGGCCATCGTCATTTCCTTGGCGCTTTGCGTCGTTTCGCTCTCCGCGTGCAACAAGTCGCCATCCGACAAGCTGGCTGACCGGGTGGAATCGGCGGCGGACAAACGAGCCGATGCGCTGGAGAACAGCGCCGACGCCCTTGACAGTCGCGCTGCCGAAGTGCGCGCCACCGGGAAACAGCGTGCGAATGCGATCGATGCCGCGAACCGCAATGTCGCGGCCATGACCCAGGAGCAGCGCGACGCGATCGTTTCCAACGAAGCGCCCGCGGTGCGCTAGCGCCATTTCCACCACCGACCGGAATGAACTTGCCGAGGAACGTACGGACCTTGCGGAGGACCGCACGCTGCTGGCCAGCGAGCGCACCTTCAGCGGATGGGCGCGGACCGCGATGGCTGCCATCGGCATCGGGCTCGGGTTCCATGCGCTATTCAAGATGGTCGAACCGACATGGGTTCCAAAGGCGATCGCGACCGCTTTCATATCGCTGGCAATCTTCATCATCGTCGCCGCCGAGCGACGCGCACGAACATTGTATCGGCGTCTGACCGCGCATCAGGTGAAGGAGTTGGGCGGCATTAACCTCAAGATCATGGCGACCGCGATCAGCGCGGGCGCGGTGTGCCTGATCGTTGCGCTGTGGGCGCTGACATGAACCGCGCGGCGAAACGGCTTCTGCACTTGAGCTTCCTCCTGGTGATCTTCGCGTCCGGACCCGCTTCGGCGCAGGACGGCACACCGCCGCAAGATCTCCATGCTGCCGCCATTGAACGGCAGGTAAATCCCAGCGAAGATGCCCAAATTGCGGGGAGGATCCGCTCCATCTTCGGGCAGATTCCGGCACTGCGCACTGTCGAGGTCCAGGCATCGGCGGGCGTCGTTACTCTGCAGGGATCGGTGCCCGCGGCGAACGATGTTGACCGCGCGGCGACGATTGCAGCACGCGTTGCGGGCGTGGTGACGGTCGAGAACCGCCTGACCCGCGATCTCGCCGTTGATACGAATCTGGCGCCCGCGCTCGGCAATCTGGGCAACGATGCGCGTGCGATGCTCCGAGCCCTCCCGCTTGTAGGCGTGGCGGCTGCGGTCGCGCTGATGATCGGCCTGTTCGGCTATTTTATCGCGGCGCGCAAACGCTTCTGGCAATCGGTGGCGCCTAACGCCTTCCTCGCAGAGCTGGTAGCGACCTCGATACGGTTTGTGTTCGTGTTGATCGGGATCGTGGCGGCGCTTGAGATCCTTGGCGCCACCGCGCTACTCGGCGCGGTGCTCGGCGGCGCCGGAGTCGTGGGTATCGCGCTGGGCTTCGCGGTGCGTGACACGATCGACAATTATGTCTCGAGCCTGATGCTGAGCCTGCGCCAGCCATTTCGCGCCAACGATCATGTCGTGATCGAAGGCCAGGAGGGCCGCGTCGTGCGGCTGACCTCGCGCGCGACGATCCTGATGACGCTCGACGGCAATCATTTGCGGATCCCGAACTCCACCGTCTTCAAGGCCGTGATCCTCAATCTAACGCGCAATTCCGAACGGCGCTTTGCCTTCGATCTTGGCGTCGATGCCGACGACGATCCCGTCCAGGGCATGGCGGTCGGGCTGGGGGCAGTGAATGCCCTGCCTTTCGTCCTCGATACGCCACAGGCGACGGCGATCATTCAGGAGGTCGGCGATTCTAACATCCTGCTGCGATTCTTCGGGTGGGTGGACCAGACGCACACGGATTTCCTCAAGGGGCGCAGCCTTGCGATCCAGGCGGCGAAGACCGCGCTGGAAAGCGCTGGCTTCGCGCTGCCCGAGCCGATCTATCGGCTGCGCTTCGACCAGGGCGCGCCGTTGCCGCTGGCGGAAATGCAACCGCGGGAAGCCGAGCGGCGCCAGACCACTGTGCGCGGGCCGGCGGCACCTCCCTCCGGCCAGGACACCGCGCCCGAGGGCCATGTCGAGCAGTTGGTGCGCGACGAGCGCGCGGCAGGATCTGCCGACGACCTGCTCGACGATCGTAGGCCCGTCGAATGACTAGAATGCCGTCGCCGCGCGCCGAAATCCGTCAACTCACGACGCTCTAGCACCCCATCGCCGACCGACATCGGCTCGTCGTCCGCCGAAATCCCGACGCTTGCCGGGGCGGCCGCGATGAATTGTGGAGGGCTCCGCGTTCAGCGGCTGCTGCGGCGCGCTTCACCACCCTTCCGGTCCGTTTCAACTTCCGCGACCCTCTGAAGGGCGGATTTCTCGATCGATTTCAGCTCGGAAAGCGTCTGCTTCAGGGCGGCGTGCTGAAGTTCCAGGTTGGCGATACGCTCGCGGCAGCGCGCGGCGAGGTGGCGCATTTGTTCGAGATGCTGCGGATCGGCATCGTAGAGATCAAGGAACTCCTTAATCTCGCGAAGCGAAAATCCGAGTTGCTTCCCGCGCAGGATTAACTGCATCCGGCCTATGTCCCGGCGGGTGTATATGCGGGAACTCCCCACCCGGGTCGGTTCGATCAGGTGCCTGTCTTCGTAGAACCTGAGCGTTCGCGGCGTGATGCCGAGCCGATCGGCAACGTCCTGAATGCCGTGCAATGTTTCAGCGTCGCCGCGTTCCTGCCGTCGTTCCATGATTTTACGTCTACCCGGTTGCGTGATGATCGACCATGCGCTAATCGGCAGTGCTAACGTATTCGTCAATTTATTCTTTCATACGTCATCGCTTCGATCAGCCGGGGAGACCAACCAGATGAGCAACGTCGTAATCGCGGGCTATGTCCGCTCCCCGTTCCAGCTTGCGGGCAAAGGCCAATTGGCGCGTGTGCGGCCTGACGATCTGGCGGCCCAGGTCATTCGGGGGCTGCTGGACAGGACCGGGGTCGATCCCGCCCAGATCGAGGACATCATCCTTGGTTGCGCCTTTCCGGAGGGGGAGCAGGGGCTCAACGTCGCCCGGATGGTCGGCTTGCTTGCCGACCTGCCGTTGTCGGTCGGCGGGATGACGGTGAACCGGTTCTGCGGCTCGTCGATGAGCGCGATCCACATCGCTATGGGCCAGATCGCCATCGGCGCGGGGGAGGCGTTCATTTGCGCGGGGCTCGAATCGATGAGCCGGGTGCCGATGTCGGGGTTCAACCCGCTGCCCAACCCAGAGCTTGCGCAAAAGACCGCAGCCTACATGGGCATGGGCGAAACCGCCGAGAACGTGGCCTCCAAGTACCAGATCACCCGCCTGGAGCAGGAGGCCTTTGCCGTCGAAAGCCATCGCAAGGCCGCGGCGGCCGAGGCGGCAGGCAAGCTGGCGGACGAAATCGTGCCGATCGTGACCAAGGCCGGCCCGGTGAGCCGTGACGGTGCGATCCGTCCGGAGACCAGCGCCGAGGCGCTTGCCGGGTTGAAGCCGGCCTTCAGCCAGAGCGGGAGCGTTACCGCCGGAACCTCCTCGCCGCTGACCGATGGCGCTTCGGCGGTGCTGGTGACGTCGGCAGCGTTCGCCGAGCGGCACGGGCTGCAACCGCTGGCACGGATCAGGTCCGTGGCGATTTCCGGCTGCGAGCCCGAGACGATGGGCCTGGGGCCGATCGGCGCTTCGACCAAGGCGCTGGAACGGGCAGGCATCCGCGCCGGGGACGTGGACGTGGTAGAAATCAACGAGGCCTTCGCCAGCCAGGCCATCGCCTGCATCCGTGACCTGGGCCTGAGGGAAGGGACGATCAATCTTGACGGCGGGGCGATCGCCCTTGGCCACCCGCTTGGCGCCACCGGCGCGCGGATCGTCGGCAAGGCGGCGGCGCTGCTCAAGCGCGAAGGCGGGCGGTATGCCCTCGCGACGCAATGCATCGGCGGCGGGCAGGGCATCGCCACCGTGCTGGAGCGAATCTGACCATGGCGAGCAACATCCGCAAGGTTTGCGTGATCGGCGCCGGGACGATGGGCGCCGCGATCGCCGCGCAGGTCACCAATGCCGGCACACCGGTGCTGCTGCTCGACATCGTTCCCCGGGAAGGAGCGGACCGTGACGCCATCGCCAAGGGCGCCGTGGCGAAGATGCTGAAGACCGAGCCAGCGCCTCTCATGAGCACGGCGGCGGCAAGGCTGATCGAGACCGGCAACATCGAGGACCACCTCGATCGCGTCACCGAATGCGACTGGATCGTCGAGGCGGTGCTCGAGCGGCTCGACATCAAGCAGGCGCTCTATGCCCGGCTGGAGCAGTTCAAGCGGCCGGGGACGGCGGTTTCTTCAAACACCTCAACGATTCCGCTCGGCAAGCTCGTGCAGAACCGATCGGACGCCTTCAAGCGCGACTTCCTGATCACGCACTTCTTCAACCCGCCGCGCTACATGCGCTTAATCGAGATCGTCCGCGGGTCCGACACCGCTCCCGAGGTCGCCGCCGGGGTCGAAGACTTCGTCGACCGGGCGCTCGGCAAGCGGGTGGTCGCCGCCAGGGATACGCCCGGGTTCATCGCCAACCGCATCGGCAACTACTGGCTGGCGTCGGCCATCAACGCCGCGATCGATCAAGGGCTGACGATCGAGCGCGCCGACCAGATCGGCGGCAAGCCGATGGGGGTGCCGAAGACCGGCATATTCGGGCTGATCGACCTCGTCGGCGTCGATCTGATGCCGCTGGTCAGCCAAAGCCTGGCGGCGACACTTCCTGCCGGAGACGCCTTCTTCAAGACCGTGCGGCCGCTGCCGCTGGTCGATCGGATGATCGCCGAGGGGTTCACCGGCCGCAAGGGCAAGGGCGGGTTCTATCGCCTGGACAAAACTCCGGGCGGCGAACGGGTCAAGCTGACGATCGATCTCGCCACCGGCGAATACCGGCCCGAGTGCGTGCCCGCGCCGCTCCCTGCCCTGGCGGAGAAGGACCTCAACGCGCTGGTCGACGCGCCGGGCGAGGTCGGCCGCTACGCCTGGACGATCCTGCGCGACGTGCTGGCCTATGCCGCCGGACTGGTCGGCGAGGCGGCCGACGATGTCGTGGCGATCGATGACGCGATGAAGCTCGGCTACAATTGGACGTGGGGTCCGTTCGAACTGATCGACCGCTTTGGTCCCGGCCGCTTCGCCGCACGACTGGAGGCGGAAGGCGTAGAGATCCCCGCGATCGTCGCCCTCGCCAGAGACCGTTCGTTCTACCGGGTCGAGAACGGCCGGCGCCAGTTTCTGGCGGCGGACGGCTCGTACCGGGATGTGGTGCGTCCCGATGGTGTTCTGCTGCTCGCGGACGTCAAGCTGGCGAGCGAGCCGATCGGCAAGAACGCCTCCGCGGCGCTGTGGGACGTTGGCGACGGTGTCGTGTGCCTCGAGTTCACCGGCAAGATGAACGCGCTCGACGAGGACGTGCTCACGCTGATCCAGCAGGCGATCCCGCTTGTCGAGTCCGGCTACAAGGCGCTGGTGATCTATAACGAGGGCGCGAACTTCTCGGCCGGCGCCAATCTCGGACTTGCCATGTTCGCGATCAACATCGCCGCCTGGTCCGAGATCGAAAAGCTGACCGCAGCAGGGCAGCAGGCGTTCAAGGCATTGAAATACGCGCCGTTCCCGGTGGTCGCCGCGCCCGCTGGCCTGGCGCTGGGTGGGGGCTGCGAGATTCTGCTCCATGCCGACGCAATCCAGGCGCATGCCGAAAGCTACATCGGGTTGGTCGAATGCGGTGTCGGCATCATACCGGGCTGGGGCGGCACCGGCGAGATGCTCGACCGCTATGCCAGGTCACCGGGCATGCCGAAGGGACCGATGCCCCCGGTCGCCAAGAGCTTCGAGCTGATCTCGACCGCGCGGGTGTCGAAGTCGGCGGCGGAAGCGCGCGAGTTGCTGTTCCTGAGCGCTTCGGACGGCATCACCATGAACCGCGACCGGTTGCTGACCGACGTCAAGGCGAAAGCGCTCGCGCTGGCCGTGGCGTACCGGCCTCCCGACAGGCCGACCTTCCGCCTGCCTGGCGAAAGCGGACGCGCCGCCATCGCCGTTGTCGTCCGCGAGGCGCGCGCCAGGGGCCTCGCCACCGCCTACGACGAGGTGGTCGGCGGGCGGCTGGCTGAAGTGCTGACCGGGGGCGACGCCGACCTGGTCGACATTGTCACGGAGGACCAACTGCTTCTGCTCGAGCGCAAAGCCCTCGCCGCCAGCGTGAAGGATGAGCGCAGCCAGGCCAGGATCGAACACATGCTCGAGACGGGCAAGCCGCTGCGGAACTGATCGGGGAAAGCAATCATGCAAGTTTACAATGCGCCCTTGCGCGACATGCGTTTCGTCCTCCACGAGCTGTTCGACGGCGGTGACTTCGGCGGCATCGAGGCTTTGGCCGAGTTCACCCCTGACCTGCTCGACGCCGTGCTCGAGGAGGCGGCGCGGCTCGCCCAAGAGGTGCTGCTGCCGCTCAACGCCAGCGGCGACAGCGAAGGTTGCACGTTCGAAAACGGCGTGGTTCGCACGCCGAAGGGCTTCAAACAGGCCTACCAGTCCTTCTGCCGGGGCGGCTGGACCGCGATGGCAGCCGATCCGCAGTGGGGCGGGCAGGGCTTGCCGGCCGCCGTTACCATGCTGATCGAGGAAATGATCAGCGCGGCCAACCTCTCGTTCAGCCTCTATCCCGGGCTGACCGGCGGCGCGGTGACGGCGATCGCAGGCTACGCCTCCGAGGATCTCAAGCGCAGCTACCTGCCGAAGATGGTCAGCGGCGAGTGGTCCGGGACGATGTGTCTGACCGAGGCGCATTGCGGCACCGACCTGGGGCTGCTGCGCACCAAGGCGACGGCGAGCGACGATGGCAGCTACCGGATCTCGGGCGAAAAGATCTTCATATCCGCCGGTGACCACGACCTCACCGAGAACGTCGTCCACCTCGTACTCGCGCGACTGGCCGACGCGCCGGCTGGCGTAAAGGGCATCAGCCTGTTCCTCGTGCCGAAGTTTCTGCCGGGCGAAGGCGGCGCCGTTGGCCCGCGCAACGGCGTGTCCGTAGCCGGCATCGAGCACAAGATGGGCATGAAGGCTTCGGCCACCTGCCAGATGGTGTTCGACCAGGCGCGGGGTTGGCTGGTGGGCGAGCCCAACAAGGGCCTTGTGGCAATGTTCACGATGATGAACGCGGAGCGGGTCGGGGTCGGCGTCCAGGGCCTTGGAGTGGGCGAGATCGCCTATCAGTCGGCGGTGGCCTACGCGCGTGAGCGGCTGCAGGGACGGGCGCTCACCGGCGCGAAACGGCCGGACCTGCCCGCCGATCCGATCATCGTCCATCCCGACGTCCGGCGAATGCTGATGACCGCCCGGTGCTATACCGAAGGCTGCCGTGCGCTCGGCCAGTGGGTGTCGCGCGCGCTCGATGCCGAGAAGCGCGAGAGCGAACCCGAAGCCCGCGCCCGCGCCGCCGACTTCGTCGCGATGTTGACGCCGGTGGTCAAGGCGCTGTTTACCGACCTCGGTTCCGAAGCCGCCAACCTGGCGGTCCAGGTCTACGGCGGCCACGGCTATATCCGCGAGCATGGCGTCGAGCAGTTCGTCCGCGACGCCCGCATCACCCAGATCTACGAGGGAACCAACGGCATCCAGGCGCTCGACCTCGTCGGCCGCAAGCTGCCGGCGCGGATGGGGCGGACGCTGCGTCCGTTCTTCCATGCCGTCTCCAAGGCTTGCGAGGAGACCTGCGCCGACAGCAACCCGCAGCTTGCGGGGTTCACTGCGGCGCTCGGGCAGGCACTGGGCGCGCTTCAGCTGGCGACGGCCACGATCGCTCGTCGTGCGCTCGCGGACCCCGAGGAAGCGGGCGCGGCGGCAACCGAATACCTGAGGCTGTTGGGCATCGTTGGCATGGCCTGCACCTTCCTGAAGGCAGCCCGCATCGCTCAGGCGCGGCTCGATGAAGGGAGTTCGGAACGCGCCTTTTACCAGGCCAAGCTCGCCACCGCGTCTTTCTTGTTCGACCGCATCCTGCCGCAATGCTCGGCGCTGTTGCTGGCGATCAAGGCCGGCAAGCGCTCGACGATGCTGCTTGAAGCCGACGCATTCTGATCACGGGCGCGGTTGGGCAATTACGACACTTGCGAGAGCACCATGCCCGACCTTGCAGGCGCTCGAGAGAAGATCCGCGCCTGGCTGGAGCTAAACTGCCCGCCCGAGATGCGCGAGTCGGTGCTCGATAACTCGGATGCCTGCTGGGGCGGCCGTAAGTTCACGTTTAAGAATGAGGTGCAGCGGTTGTTGCTGCAGCGCTGCGCCGAGCGGGATTTCACGGTGCCCGACTGGCCGACGGAGCACGGCGGCGCCGGCATGAGCCCTGAGGAAGCCAAGGTCTGGCGCGCGGAGATGGCGCGCATCGGCGCGCGGCCGCTGCTTTCCAGCTTCGGAATCTGGATGCTCTGTCCGGCCTTGCTGAAGTTTGGCACCGAGGAACAGAAGCGGCACTACTTGCCCACCATCGCGCCCGGCGAGATTCGCTGGTGCAAGGGCTACTGCGAGCCTGGAGCTGGGTCTGACCTCGTCGGTTTGCAAACGTTCGGCGAGGATCGGGGGTATCATTGGCTCGTCAACGGCCGCAAGATTTGGACCAATTACGCCGACAAGGCGGGATGGATCGTCTGCCTTGTGCGAACGGACAAGACGGACAAGTACCACGGGATCAGCTTCCTGCTGTTCGACATGCAAAGTCCGGGCGTTTCGCCTAGCAGGATTTCAATGAAAATATGGGCAATAATATACTTGACGCAGTGGAATGAGGGCGCTATCAGGGGTGCATGGCACAGGAACCCCGCACTCTCATGGAAGCCGTCCGCTACTTCGCGGACCCTGACGTAGCGCTCAAGCACATGATCGAACTGCGTTGGCCGGGCGGCGTCCACTGCCCGACTTGCGGCCGGACGGACGTGCGGTTCATCGCCACGCGCCGCATTTGGGAGTGCAAGGAAAAGCACGCGCGTAAGCAGTTCTCCGCCAAGGTCGGCACGATCTTTGAGGACAGCGCCCTCCCGCTCGACAAATGGTTCGTTGCCATTTGGATGGTCGCCAACTGCAAGAACGGGATCAGCAGCTACGAGATGGCCCGCGCGCTCGGCATCACGCAAAAGTCGGCCTGGCACATGAACCACCGCATTCGCCTCGCCATGAAGCTCGGCACTATCGAGAAGATGGATGGCGAGGTTGAGGCAGATGAAACCTACGTCGGCGGCCTCGCCAAGAACATGCACGCGCATAAGCGCGAACGCGCCGTTCTCGGCACGGGCGGCGCTGGCAAGGCAGTCGTCATGGGAATTATCCAGCGCGGCACAGACGGTCGTGCCAGCACCGTGCGCGCCAAGGTGATCGAAAGCCCTGACAGCAAGACGCTTCAAGCGGAAATCCGCGACAACGTGGAAGCGCAGTCGGCGGTCTATACCGATGGCTGGGCCGCGTATCGCGGGCTCGGCAAGGATTTCGTTCACGCCACCGTTGATCACGCCGTTGAGTATGTGCGCGGCCGGGTCCACACAAACGGCGTCGAGAATTTTTGGTCGCTGCTCAAGCGCTCAATCAAGGGCACCTATATCAGCGTCGAGCCGTTCCACCTTGGCCGCTACATCGATGAACAAGCGTTCCGCTTCAATGAGCGCAAAGGCGGCGACAGCGACCGCTTCGCTACCGCCCTTGGTGGCATCATCGGGCGCAAGCTCACATATCGGGAGTTGATCGGTAATGGAGCCATCGCCAGCGCCGCCTGAAAGCCCCGGCAAGGACGCGGACACCGAGCCAAGCGCCAAGTCACTGTCACGTTTCAAGGCGCTAGCAGGAATGCTGTTCGCCACGGACCCGGTCGCGTTCAAGGACGCGTTCGAAAAGGACAGGGCTGCGCGCCGCGCTAAGCGCGGCTAAGCGTCGCCGCAAATGGCACAGCCTCTCCAAACCCCGTCCCAAGGGTCTGCACTGGCCGCGCGTCATCTGGCTCTCGCTTGGGCCAGTAGCCCTCTCCGGTGTTCTCGAACCGGCCCGACCGCCAAAGGATCGTGCCGAGGTTGCGAGGCTTGTCAAACCCGCCGATCTTGAACCCTTGGGCCTCTAGCGGCTCAATGAGTGCAAAACGCGTCATTGGCCTTCCGTGCTGTTTGATGATGGCCGTAGCGGCATCGGCGATGGCCTCGGGCGAGGAACCCTTGGGTCCCCGACGACGGCGAACCGTCTCTGAGTTATCCACAGGCGAGGGCTGCGTCTCGGCGGCTACAGGGGCGGTGTCGTGCGTTATCGCCCCCTCCGCACTGGCTGAAAGCAACGCGTTAATCCGAGCAGCCACGCGTTCATAGTCGGCCAAAACGCCCTCAATCTGGGACAATTCGGCCTTGATGACATCGCGCTTGATGCGCAGGTCGGCGATCTTTGCATCGTCCATTGGAGTGCTCCTTCGACAAAGAGGATGACACACTGTTGATAGGCACACAACCCGCTTGTCGCACGCCGCTGATTGAGGTAGAGGACTCGGGCGGACGAATCCGCTGATTCCTAAGGAGGTGCTGATCTGATAGCTAACGGACTGCGGTAACGAGAGCCGCTAAACCGAGAAGGGCCACCCGAGGGTGGCCCATCCCGTAACCTACTCCCGGCGGGGACGTACCCCTCGGAAACGGTCGCTGTCAGAGGTTCCGTTTCGCATATTTCCCCGCCGGGGGCAACCGGAGATAGGTCATGGTCCACGTTCGCGGTCATTACCGTCGTTTTCCGGGGCGCATCGTTCGCGTTCGTCCCCACCACCGCCGCCGCTAATCCAGCGGCTTGAGCCGCCCGCAAGGGCACTAGCACCAACACCTGGGGCCGCTTCGGCGGCCCCATTTTTTCACCCTACAACAGCGTGTGCTGCGTCACTGGCGCTCGGTCAATCGGGGCCTGTTTGACGCTTGCGGCGTGGTCGATCAGCGGCAAGTCGGGCCGCTTCCCATTTAACAACTCCTCGACGGTGAGAATCTGGACGCGCGGATAGCGCTCGCCTTCCCACTGGTAAAAGCCAGCCTTGGCCGCTTCCGCCTTCATCGGGCCGGTTGGCGGGTGCAGTGTGACGAACAGGCCTATCGCCGCCTTCTCGCGCTCTAAGACACCGACCAGATCGCGGACCATCGGCACACTGACACTGAAACCGCCTTTCACGGACACAATGACGCGCGCCCGCTCCCGCTGGCCTACGCGCAGCCAAATGATTCCATCAATGCCGTGATCTGCGCCCTTCTTCCGGTCGTTGCCAGGCTGGGCCTTTACAAGCGAAAGCGCCCACAACTCGAACTGGTGCTTGTTTCTCGCGCCCAGCGCGCGGGCGCCAGCCAAGTCCTTCGGCGTACCGATCAGATCGTAATTCACGTCCGGAAACGCGCTAACCAGGCGGCTCTCGATCAGCGAAATGGCAAGGTGAGTAACATCGATACCAATCCATATGCGGCCAAGCCGCTGGGCCGCGTGAACGGCTGTTCCGCAGCCGCAGAACGGGTCTAGAACAACATCGCCTTCTTTCGATGCGCAGGAAATAATCCGCTCAAGGAGCGCGAGAGGCTTTTGAGTAGGGATATCCAAGTCGCTCTTTGGATGACGACGAGATAATCGGCATCTGCCAAACATCCGACATAGCCTTCCCGCCGGATAGTATCTCGTCAACGCGCTTGAGGCGGCTTTTTGAGTTACCCCGGCCTCCTGGCATCCAAATCCAATCAACACCGTCTTCGTCCGTGTGTATTTTTTGCTTCCGCGATGCCTCAAGCTGCTCTCTCGTCCATTCAGTCTTAGAGCCTGATCCGAAATTAAGTTGAGTGGTATCAGCGGGTTAGCTTGACGCTGTGCCTGATCGTTGATTCTGGGGTTTTGCAACAAACTTCCGGAGTTCGACGATGTGGACCGACACCACTC
>JBDSIY010000027.1:0-2691 GCA_039917735.1 Novosphingobium sp.
TTCGGCGGGGTTGCCGCGGTAGAATGGCCGGAACAGATTGGCGAGCGTGTCATCGCCGATCGGCTCGCCGCCGTTCGCCACCGATAGCTCGAACATTCCTTCATCGCAGCGCGCCGCCAACTGCACCGACTGGTCGGGCGCGCCATGGGTCAGCGCATTGCTGAGGAGGTTGGATACGAGTTGGCCCAGCCTGCCGTGATCGACCGCGAGCGAATCGGGCAGATCGATCTCGCAAACGATTTCCCGCTCCGGCGCGACCAGCCGCAGCTCGGAAACCACCTGCTCGATCACCGGCGCGAGCGGCCGGCCCTGTTCGAGTTTGAGCGCGAGGCTGCCCCCCAGCCGCTGACGCGCGAAGTCGAGCACATTGCTGATCAGCACGGACACCCGCACGGTGCTGCCCTCCATCAACCCGACCACCTTGAGGGCGCGCTCGCTCAAGGGTTCCCGCTTCAGCATGCGCAGGCCGCCGCTGATCGCGGCCACGGGGTTGCGCAAATCATGGCCGAGGATGGCGATCAGCTGCTCGCGGACCTCGGAGGTCGCGCGTTCCGCGGCAACCGCCTCTTCCGCCGTCGCCTTGGCGTTGAGCAGATTGCGCTCATAGCGGCGGCGTTCCCGGGCAGCGAACAGGACGATTCGAACCGCTTGCGTCGTCCCGTCCGCGTCGCGGCGCTCCACGGCGTTGACGATCACCGGCAGCCGCCCGCGCCTGCCCAGCGCCAGATCGAGGGCGACTTCGTTGATTGCGCCGCTCATTCGCAACATCGGCGCGAAATGAGTCTCGTAATACAGCCGGCTGCCGATGCTGAGCAGTTCCGAAAACGGCGTGCCCGTCAACTCAGCCGAGTCCCTGCCCAGCCAATCCGCGAGCGTCTGGTTCGCGCGCACAACCCTGCCACGCGGGTCGGCGCAGATATAACCGCAGGGGGCATGTTCAAACAGATCTTCGAGTTCGTCCGCGCCCAGTTCCTGCCCAGTCGACTCTGGCGAACTGCCCTGCGTCACAGGAACGCCTTGATGGCGGCGATCGTTTCGTCGGGCGCGCTGAGGTTGGGGCAGTGGCCGGTCGCCTCCATGATCACCAGCTCGCTCCCGGGAAGCGCGGCATGGACATATTCGCCGACACAGATCGGCGCGATCACATCGTCGCGACACTGCAGGATCAGGGCGCGGGCGTCGAGCGGCCCCAGATCGCTGCGGTTGTCGGCGAGGAAGGTGGCGCGCGCCCAGCGCTTGGTGATCTCGGGATCGGCGCGGCAGAAGCTCTCGGTCAGCTCCTCGGCCAGTTCCGGGCGGTCGGCGTTGCCCATGATCGCCGGCGCCATTGCGTGCGACCAGCCGAGGTGGTTGCTGTCAAGGAATTCGAGCAGTTCCTCGATCTGCTCGGGCGCGAAACCGCCGATATAGTCAGTGTCGTCGATGTAACGCGGCGACGGGCAGACCAGCACCAGCGCCTCGAACAGCTCGGGCGCCTGTCGCGCGGCGAGGATGCCGATCATCGCGCTGACCGAATGGCCGACGAAAACGCCCCCGCACACGCCAGCCTCGCGGGCCAGCGCAACCACATCCTCGGCATAGCCGACGAGCGAAGCGTGCCGCCTGGGATCATAGGCGGAAAGGTCCGAACCGCCGGCGCCGATGTGATCGAACAGCAACAACCGGTATTCATCGGCGAAGGCCGGCGCAACGAATCGCCACATGTTCTGGTCACAGCCGAACCCGTGGGCGAGCATCATCACCTTGCCGGAAGGCCTCGTCAGACGGGCGTTGTGGCGCTTGATTGCTGATGACATCATTTGGACCCCGTCGCGGCAGATTATCGCCGGAATCGGTATGGCTCAAGCTTTGCCGTTTTCGATCTGCCCCGCGGCGGCACGGTCAGGCGTGCACCGCGCCGCGCTCGAAGCTGCCGGCGGCAAGGTCCCGGGCCAGCGCGTGCCGCCCTGCCGCTTCGGCGGCCCGCGCCAGCGCCTCGCCCCAGCGGGCCATCACCCGGTCCTCGCGCCAATGCGCTTCGAAGGCAGCGCGGGCGGCGAGTGACAGCTTCTCCCGCTGGTCCCCGCCCCTTAGCAGCAGCTGCATCGCCGCGAGAAGTTCGTCCTCGTCACCGAACAGCACCCCGCCCTTCGCGGTCTCGACGATTTCCGGAAACGGTCCGAGCCGCCGCGCGATCACCGGCGTGCCGAGCCGGAAGCTCTCGATCAGGATGATGCCGAAGGTCTCGTAGCAGATCGAGGGAACGATCAGCGCCAGTGCGCCGCGGTAATAGGCGGCGAGTTCGTCGGGCGAGAGCCGGCCTAGGAAACGGATGCGCGGGTTGCCCGCCGCCAGGCCCCGGAGTTCGCCGGCATAATCGCCGTCGCCGAGGATCAGCAGGTCAGCACCCTCGATGCGATCCATCACCGGAAACACGTCCTGCAGACCCTTGATCTTCTCCAGCCGGCCGACGAACAGGAAATACGGGCGCGCATGGCCGGCGTAGGGCGGTGTCGCCTGGTGATCGAGGTCTGGCAGGAAATAGGGCAGCACCGTCATTTCCTGCCGGAGCCCGAATTCGTGGTGCTTGGCGCGGCTGAACTCGCTTTTGGCGACGATCAGGTCCATCTTGTCCAGCTGGCGGTCGAGCGCGCCGGTCTTGCGCCAGAGCTGCGGCGGCCGGTGATACGCCAGCGAGCAGCGCAGGCATTC
>JBDSIY010000028.1:0-10013 GCA_039917735.1 Novosphingobium sp.
GCCGACAGCAGCGAGCGCGGCCGCGACGGCATCACCGGCGCCCGCCGCGAGGGCGCGATCGGCTTCGCGTCCTTGCGCGGCGGGACCGTTGCCGGCGACCATGCGGTGCTGTTCCTCGGGCCGGACGAGCGGCTGAGCTTCTCCCACCTCGCTGAAAGCCGTGCGATCTTCGCGTCGGGCGCGATCAAGGCGGCGTGCTGGCTGATCGGCAAGCCCGCCGGACGCTACACCATGCCGCAGGTGCTCGGGCTTTGAAGAAAGCGGAGATTTTCGAGTTCTTCCGCCGGCTCTGCGAACTCAACCCGTCCCCTCAAACCGAGCTCGAATCGGGCAACACGTATCAGCTGCTCGTCGCCGTAGTGCTTTCGGCTCAGGCCACGGATACCGGGGTCAACAAGGCGACGCGCCGGCTATTCGCCGAGGTGCAGACGCCCGAGCAGATGGTCGCGCTCGGCGAGGAGCGGCTGAAGCAGCACATCAAATCTATCGGGCTGTTCAACACGAAGGCGAAGAACGTCATCGCCTTGTCCGAGGCGCTGCTGCGCGATCACGGCGGCGCGGTGCCGTCCACCCGCGACACCCTCACCGCGCTTCCGGGCGTCGGCCGCAAGACCGCCAACGTCGTGATGAACACCGCCTATGGCGCCGAAACATTCGCGGTCGACACCCACATTTTTCGCGTCTGCAACCGCACCGGGCTGGCGAAAGGCAAGACCCCGCTGGCGGTCGAGCTGGGACTCGAGCGAAAAGTGCCGTCGCCGTTCCGCCTCGGCGCGCATCACTGGCTGATCCTCCACGGCCGCTACGTCTGCAAGGCGCGCCGGCCCGAATGCTGGCGCTGCCCGGTGATCGACCTCTGCGCGTTCAAGCCGAAGCTGTTGGCCCTCGGAGCCAAGACGGCTTAGCTTCGTTTCCGACACAAGGGCGCGGACAAGAGGCGGTCAAGCAGGAGAGAACGCTGATGACATGGTCAAAATTCTCGACGCTGGCGCTGCTGCCGCTCGGCCTCGCCGGCTGCATGGAAGGCGGCCCCGGCCCGCACAATGTCGCCGGCATTGTCGAGGCGCGGGTGGTCGGCGAACCGCAGAATTGCGTTCCGATCAACCAACTGCACGAGAGCCGTATCCGTGATGACAGCACGATCGACTTCATGCGCGGGCGGCTAAAGGCGTGGCGGGTGTCGCTCGCTGTGCCGTGCCCTGGGCTCCGGTCGGAGAACAAGTTCAGCTACGAGACATCGCTGAGCCAGCTGTGCAGCACCGACATCATCCACGTGCTGCACGACTATGGCGGTCGGATCGAGCGCGGCCCCGGCTGCGGATTGAGCCAGTTCGTGCGGGTCGAGTTGAGCCGGTAGGCGCGCAGTCGATTTCGCGCGAGGATCGCGCATCAGTCGGGGAATTGCTCTGGATCGAGGTTCAGCCCGCGTCGGCCATGCGCGGAACTGCGCGTGGGCGCCCATTCGCCGTCGTCGTCGGGATCAAGCGGCGGCTGCAGCATCCCTTCGGAGCGGGTGATAACCGAGGTCGCCACGGCATTGCCCACGACGTTCGTCGCCGAGCGCCCCATATCGAGGAAGGTGTCGACGCCCAGCAGCAGCGCGATGCCCTCCACCGGCAGGCCGAACTGGGTGAGCGTCGCCGCGATGACCACCAGGCTGGCGCGCGGCACGCCAGCGATCCCCTTGGAGCTCACCATCAGCGTCAGCAGCATCAGCAGCTGCGTCCCCAAAGGCACGGTGATGCCATAGGCTTGCGCGATGAAGATCGTCGCGAAGCTCATATACATCATCGAGCCGTCGAGGTTGAAGCTGTAGCCCAGCGGCAGGACGAAACCCGAGACGCGGCGCGGTACGCCGAAGCGGTCGAGCTGCTCGAATAGCTTGGGCAGCCCGGCCTCCGAAGACGCGGTCGAAAAGGTCAGCAGCACCGGCTCGCGGATATAGCGGATCAGGGTTAAGATGCGGCGGCCCAGGAACAGCGCACCGGCGGCCAGAAGCAGCGTCCAGAGCAGCAGCAGGCCAAGGTAGAACTCGCCGATCAGCACACCGTAGCTGATCACGATCCCCAACCCCTTGGTGGCGATCACCGAGGCCAGCGCGCCGAACACCGCGAAGGGGGCGAAGCGCATCACGTAATCGGTGACCTTGAGCATCAGCTCGGCCAAGGCCTCGGTGGCGCGCACCAGCGGCGCGCCCTTTTCGCCGAGGGCAGACAGGGCAATCCCGGCGAAAACGGAAAACACCAGGATCTGCAGAATGTTGTTGCCGGCCATCGCCTCGAAGGCGCTGGTCGGGAAGATCTCTTGCACGAAATGACGGAATGACAGGTCCTTGGTCGCCAGATCGGCCGTCTCGCCCGCTTTCAGCGCCAGCCCCGCGCCGGGCCTGAGCAGATTCACGAGCAGCAGGCCGAGCGACAGCGAGACGAGGCTGGCGGTGACAAACCAGCCGAGCGCCTTGCCGCCGATCCGCCCGAGCGCGGCGCTGTCTCCCATCCCGGCGATGCCGCTGACGATCGTCGCCAGCACCAGCGGCGCGATGATCATCTTGATCAGCCGGAGGAAGATATCGGGAAGCAGCTTGAGGTAATCGGCCCAGGCGGCGAGCGCGGGATCGCCCGGCGCGAATGCCCAGTTGAGCAGCGCGCCGACCACTAGGCCGAGCACCATGCCGATGACGATATAGCGGGTGAGGCGGTTCATGGTTCGACCCCTGGGACACGGAAGTCCCCGCGCCCGCACCCGCCCCACAACCCGCTCACGCCAGCCCAGCCAACGCGATGCGGCGGTAGATGCGGGCAAGCACTTCCAGGTCGGCCACCGCCACCGCCTCGTCGCGCTTGTGCATCGTCGCGTTGCACAGGCCGAACTCGATGACGGGGCACAGGCTGCGGAGGAACCGCGCGTCGGAGGTGCCGCCGGTGGTCGAAAGCTCCGCGACGATGCCGGTCTCCTCCGCCACCGCCGCCGCAACCATCGCGGAGAAGGCGCCTGGCTGCGTCAGGAAAGCCTCGCCCGAGACCACTGCGCGCGCGCTGCCGCCGTGCCGCGAAGCAATCTTGGCGACGCGCGCGGCGAGGCCATCGCCGCTGTGCAGGTCGTTGAAGCGGATCGAGATTCGGGCCCACGCCTTCGCCGGAATGACGTTGTGCGCGGGATTTCCGATGCCGATATCGGTGATCTCGATGTTCGAGGGCTGGAACCATTCGGTCCCCGCATCGAGCACCAGCGCGTCGAGTTCGGCGAGCAGCGCCACCATCCGTGGTGCGGGATTGTCGGCGAGATGCGGATAGGCGACGTGGCCCTCGCGCCCCTCGACCTCAAGGAAGATGTTGACCGAGCCGCGCCGTCCAATCTTGACCGTATCCCCCAGGCGCCGCGCCGAGGTCGGCTCGCCGACCAGGCACAGGTCGGGAAGCGCACCAACGCTCCGCATATGGTCGATCAGCGCGCGCGTGCCGAATCGGGCCGGCCCCTCTTCGTCGCCGGTGATGACGAAGCTCAGCGTCCCGGCCTTGGCCGGAATCTCACGCGCTGCCCCGACCATCGCCGCTATCGCGCCCTTCATATCGACGGCGCCGCGTCCGTAGAGCAATTCTCCGCGTCGCTCAGGAGCGAACGGCGCCGATGTCCAGCCCTCGCCGGGCGGCACCACGTCGAGGTGTCCGGCAAAGGCAAAGTGCCGTCCGCCTTCCGGGCCGGGCCGAACCGCGAACAGGTTCTCCACCGGCCCGTCCGGCGGCTCGCCGGCGCGGAAGCGGTGGACCGCGAAGCCGAGCGGCGCGAGCCGATCTTGCAGGCAATCGAACACCAGCCCCGCCGCCGGCGTCACGCTCGGACAGGCGATCAGCGCCTCGGCAAGGTCGGCGACGCTTTCACAGGCGGGCTGGCGCGTGGAGGCGTGGCGGCTCATGGCTGCCCACTCGCATATGGGCTAAGCGACAAGCGCACAAGCCGGAGCCCGACCATGCCCATAATCGACGTGGAAGCGATTCCTCAGACCAACCGCACCGGCTATCCCTCGCCATTCGACGAAGCGGTCAGCGGGCGGTGGTATCGCAGGCTGGCTCCCGCCACCGGGCTCAGCGAACTTGGCGCGAGCCATGTCGTGCTAAAGCCCGGCGCATGGTCGTCGCAACGCCACTGGCATCGCGGCGAGGATGAACTGCTGGTGATGCTCACCGGCGAGGCGGTGCTGGTCGAAGACGGCGGCCGGACCGTGCTGCGCCCGGGCGATGCCTGCGCCTGGGCCAAGGGCGTCGAAAACGGCCATCACCTGATCAACGAAAGTGCCGAGGACTGCAGCTTCATCGCCATCAGCGCCGGGCGCAACGAAGGCGGCTGTTATCCGGACATCGACCTGATGTGGACGGCCGACGATCGCTACACGACCAAGGACGGCCGCGACTATGGCTCGGCGCCGGCGTCATCCCGGCCTGCTTAGACCGCGACGGGCACCTCGGCCTGCTCGATGACCCATTCCTCCGCCTGGGCCGCGCGGACCCACTGGCCGAGCCATTCGTGCTCCCACACCGCTTCCATATAGGCCTGGCCGAAGCCGGGCACCGGCACGCCATAGGTGAGGAAGCGGCTGACCACCGGCGCGTAGAAGATGTCCGCCGCGCAGAAGGTGCCGAACAGGAACGGTCCGCCCCTGCCGAAGCGCGCCCGCGCTTCCGCCCAGAGTTGCAGCACCCGAATGATGTCGGCGCGGGCATCGTCGCTGATGCGGATGTTGGCGACGCGGCGGCGGATATTCATCGGGCATTCGCGGCGTAACGCCAGGAAGCTCGAATGCATCTCCGCAACCATCGAGCGCGCCATCGCGCGGGCATCGTCCGGCTTGGGCCAGAAGCGGTCGCGCCCGACCTTGTCGGCGAGGAATTCCATGATCGCCAGGCTGTCCCAGATGACGATGTCGCCATCCCAGAGTATCGGCACCTTGCCGGCGGATGGCTGGACCTCGCCGTGTTGATGCTTTTGCGCCTCCCACTCCTCGCCGTAGAGCGGGATGGTGATTTCCTCGAAGGCGAGGCCCGACTGCTTGCAGGCGAGCCAGCCACGGAGCGACCATGACGAATAGTTCTTGTTGCCGATGATCAGCTTCATGGGCGCATCCAGATTGCGTCGGCCTCGGCGTAGAGGCTCCGCGTCCGCCTGTCGAGATCGCCTGCGCCAATCGGGAGTGACGTGGCGCGCGCGATGTGCCTAATTGCACCCGAGCCCCAAACACCGAGCGGCGATCGGAGAGGATCGGCATCAATGGAAAAACTGCGCACCGTCGTCTGGACCACCGGCAAGGTAGGCAAGCTCGCGCTGCGGGCGGTGCTGGACGATCCCCGCATGGAGCTGGTGGGCGTCTATGCACATTCGGCGGCCAAGGCAGGGATCGATGCCGGCACGCTCTGCGGCCGCCCCGAATGCGGCGTCGCGGCGACCAGCGACATCGACGCGCTGATCGCGCGGCGCCCGGATACCGTGTTCTACACGCCGTTCGAGGCCAACCTCGATCACGCCACGCGGCTGCTCGAATCGGGCGCGGATGTGATCAGCACCAACCTTTTTCTCAACATCGGCGGCGTCGAGGGCGAGGTGAAGGACCGGCTGGAGGCGGCCTGCGCCAAGGGCAATTCCTCTTTCTACGTTAGCGGCGTCAATCCGGGCTGGGTGAATGCGATTACCGCCGCGCTCACCGCCGTATGCCGCAAAGTCGATTGGGTGGGCCTCGTCGAATCGGCCGATTGCTCGGTCTACGAATCGGTCGAGACCTGGAGCTTCCTCGGCATCGGTGAACCCGGCGGCGCCACGCCGGAACTGATGGAGCGCGCCCGCGCCTGGCTGATCCTGTTCCGCGATGCGGTGCGGCGGGTCGGCGACGCGCTTTCCCTGAGCTTCGACGACATCGAGTTCTTCTGCGAATATGCGACCGCAGCCGAAACTGTCGATCTCGGCTGGTTCAAGATGGAGAAGGGCACCAACGCCGCGCTGCGCGGCGGCTGGAACGGCAAAATCGGCGGCGAGACGCGGGTCAATCTGACGGTCGTCTGGTATCTGACCGACAAGCTCGCCGAGGGCTGGGAGATCGACAAGGACCAGTACCACATCACCATCAAGGGTGAGCCCAGCCTCGACACCCGCATCCGCTTTACCCCACCCGAGCACTGGAAGAACCACGATTGGGACACGATGACCGCGCTGCCGGCTGTGAGCGCCGCCTGCGACATCAAGCAGGCTCGGGCGGGGGTGCTCGGGTTGAAGGACGTGGGGCTGCCGGTCGCGCCCATGGGGGTGTGGCTGGGGGTTTGAGAGGGTCCAAGACTCCCCGTTCAGGGAAAGGCTGGCATATCCTCCCAAACCCCGCTCATCTCGAGCGAAGTCGAGACCCGTTCACGCCACTGCCGCGCACGGAATTGCACTTCTCGCCGGTCGCCAAAGAAGGCCTCGACCTCCGTCAATCAACCCTCAGTGCTGCGTGTGTCGACTTCGCCCGACATGAGCGGGGCGGTGTGGGATCAGTTTACCGGTTACCGGTTACCCGAGCGAAGCTCAACGGGAGGGACTTCACTCGCCCCGCTCAACCCTCCGCGTCACCCAGCACCGCCGCGCGCAGTTCGGCGATACCCAGCCCGGTCTCCGCCGAGGTCACCGCCACCTCCGGGAACGCCGCCGCCCGCTTCCTTGCCTCGGCTACGGTCGCCGCCACTACCGCTTCCAGCTCGCTCGCCTTGATCTTGTCCGCCTTGGTGAGCACGATCCGATAACCGACCGCGGCGCCGTCCAGCATCGCCATCATTTCCAGATCGACCGGCTTGATGCCGTGGCGGGAATCGACCAGCAGCAGCGCCCGCTTCAGCACCAACCGGCCGCGGAGGAAATCGCGGACCAGCCGGCGCCACTTCTCGACCACCGCCGGCGGCGCCTTGGCGAAGCCGTAGCCGGGCATGTCGACGAGGCGGAAGGCGGGCAGACTTCCTTCCTGCGATCCTCCAACGTCGAAGAAGTTCAGTTCCTGCGTCCGCCCCGGCGTCACCGCGGTCCGCGCAATCGACTTGCGGCCGGTCAGCGCGTTGAGCAGCGACGATTTGCCGACGTTGGAACGGCCGGCAAACGCGATCTCGGGCACGTCCGCATCGGGCAGGAAATGGAGCGTGGGCGCGCTCTTGAGGAACTCGACCGGGCCCGAGAACAGCTTGCGCGCACGCTCGGCGGTGTCGTCGTCACTCACCCGCGCACCGGTACGCGCTCACGCCCGCCCCTTGGCCGGCACCGCCGCCGCCTGTGCCTTGAGCTGCGGGTGCCGGCTGTACAGATACTTCTGCTGGGCGATCGTCAGTAGGTTCGAGGTGATCCAGTAGAGCAGCAGACCCGCCGCGAAGGGCGCCATCACAAACATCATCACCCAGGGCATGATCATGAACATCTGCTGCTGCATCGGGTCGGCCGCAGCCGGGTTGAGCTTGAACTGCAGCCACATGGTGATGCCCAGCACCACCGCCAGCACGCCGATGGCAAGGAAGCTCGGTGGGGTGAACGGCAGCAGCCCAAAAAGATTGAGGATATGCAGCGGATCGGGCGCGGAAAGGTCCTTGATCCATAGCACGAAGGGCTGGTGGCGCATCTCGATCGACAGGATCAGCACCTTGTAGAGCGCGAAGAACACCGGAATCTGCAGGAAGATCGGCAGGCAGCCGGCGATCGGGTTGACCCCTTCCGCCTTGTAGAGCGCCATGATCTCCTGCTGCTGCTTGGCCTTGTCGTCCTTGTAGCGCTCCTGCACCGCCTTCATTTTGGGCTGGATCGCGCGCATAGCCGCCATGCTGGCGAACTGGCGCTGCGCCACCGGGAACATGATGCCGCGCACAATCGCGGTCAGCAGGATGATGGCGACGCCGAAGTTGCCGACCGTGTGGAACAGCGCCCGCAGCAGCCAGAAGATCGGCTTGGCGAACCAGCGGAACCAGCCCCAGTCTATCGCCAGCCCGAACTTGGCGATTCCGGAATCCTCGTAGCGGTCGAGCACGGCGCTTTCCTTGGCGCCGGCGAACAGCCGCGTGGTGCGGGTCAGCGCCTGGCCGGGGGCTAGCGCGGTCGGATCATAGAGCAGGTCCGCGCGATAGAGGCTCCCTCCGAGCGCGCGAAAGTCGCTGGTGGCATGGGCCGCGTCGGGAATTAGCGCCGACATCCAGTAAACGTCGGTGAAGCCAAGCCATTCGGTCTTGCCCGGATTGGCGAAAATGCTCCCCTCTGTCACGTCGTCGTAATTGGGGCCGAAGGTCACGGCGCCGTCGAATGCGCCGATCGGCCCCGAATGGACGTTGAAGCTGTCGAGGCTGGCGGTGCGCTGGGTCCGGCTGATCAAGGCAAAGGGCCGTACCGTCACCGGCGCCGTGCCGCGGTTCACCACCGACTGCCGCGCGGTGATCATGTAGTCGTGGTCGATCGTATAGGTGATGGTGAAGCCCTGCCCGGTCGGGCTGGTCCAGCTCAGCGTTACCGGCGTCTGCGGCGTCAGCCGCGCGCCGGCCGGAGCGGTCCACAGCGTGCTGGCCGAGGGCAGAGCGGCGTTCTCTCCGGGCTTGCCGACCCAGCCGAGTTGCGCGAAGTGCTCGGCCGGGGTTCCGGGCGGGGAAAAGATGCGGGCCGGACCGCTCTTCTTATCCACGGTGGCGGTGTGGCGGTTGGTGGTGAGATCGTCGATCAGAGCGCCGGTAAGGTTGATCGAGCCCGAAAGTCCCGGCGCCGCGACCGGCACCCGGGCCGGTCCCTTGAGTTCGCTCGCCAGATCCCTGGCCTCGAGCGCGATCGCCGCCGGATCGCTGAGCCCGCCCTCGCGGGTCGGCTTCGTAGACGAGGGCGCGGTAGCGGGGGCGGAGGCCTGCGGGCGGGGTGCGTCTGCGTGCGGATAAATGTAGCGGATCGCCGCGTCCCAGCCGAACAGCACGAGCGCGGTCAGCAGCACCGCCAGGATGATATTACGCTGGTTGTCCACGAGGGCTGTTCCGGATCCTGATGAAAGCTGGGCTCGCCTAGAGCATCGCGCGGAGAAAGTGTGTTCCGGTTTTGCGCATCGGCGATGCGCAAACCACAACCGTCCTCACGGCACCGGGTCGTAGCCGTGACCACCCCACGGCTGGCAGCGCATTAGCCGCTTCACCGCCAGCCAGCCACCCTTAATCGCGCCGTGCTTTTCCAACGCCTCGATTGCGTAATGCGAGCAGGAGGGGGTGTAGCGGCAGGTCGGTGGCAGCAGCAGCGACGGGCCGAGCTGCCAAATCCGGGCGAGGAGAATCAGGAGCCGGCTCATTGCGCCGGCTTGCGTCCGGCCCGATTACGGCGCGGCGGATCGCCCTTGCCGGCGCGGATTCGGGCGAGCGCCGCCGTCAGTTCCTCGCGCAGCGTGGCAAAATCGCGCTCGACGCCGCCGTCGCGACCGATCAGCACATGGTCGGTATCCGCCAGCCCCTGCACCGGCAGCAGCTCGCGCAGCAGCACCCGGAAGCGGCGTTTCATGCGGTTGCGCACCACGGCGTTGCCGATCTTCTTGGTGACGGTGATGCCAAAGCGCCGGCCGGCGCCGCCGTTGGCTTGTGCGAGCAGGACAAAGCCAGGCCGCGCGACGCGCAGACCCCGGTTGGCGGCGAGGAAGTCCGCGCGCCGTGACATGACTGTAAGCCGTTCAGGAGCCGGACCGCCGCTCGCGCCGGCATCGACCTCACGCCTGTCAGGGTTCAGGCGGAGAGCTTCTTGCGGCCGCGCGCGCGACGGGCGCGGATGACGTGACGGCCGCCCACCGTCGACATGCGTGCACGGAACCCGTGGCGGCGCGCCCGGACGAGATTGCTGGGCTGGAAGGTGCGCTTCATCGGAAACCTCGAAAACCATGGGGCGAACGGCAAAACCCGCGCAAAGCGGCCGTGTTCAGGCAAGTGCGGTTACGGGAGAGGGTGCGCCGCGTCAAGATGTTGCCGGCGCTTCTTCTCCCCTCCCGCTCGCGGGAGGGGCCGGGGGTGGGC
>JBDSIY010000029.1:0-104970 GCA_039917735.1 Novosphingobium sp.
ACGACACCACCATCGAATGAGCTCCCGGCGCACGGAGCCGACGCCGGCGATCAGGTGATCGCCAGATCGTTGAGCCCGATGATCGGCATCAGGATCGCCATCACCATCAGCAACACCAGGCCGCCCATCGCCAGCAGCACCGCCGGCTCGACCAGCGACACCAGCACTGTCACCTGCGCCTCGACCTCGCGGTCCAGCTCGGCCGCGGCGCGTTGCAGCGCATCGCCGAGCTTGCCGCTGCTTTCCCCGCTGGCGACGATTGCCACCAGCATGCTGGGAAAGGCGTCCGCTCCCTGCATCGCCCGGTGCACCGAATCACCCTCACGGACGCGTGCCGCCACCGCCTCGGCCTGTGCGCGGATATGGCGGTTGGGAATCACCGCCGCCGCCGACCGGAGCGAATCGAGCAGCGGCACCCGGCTCTGCACCAGCGTCGCCAGTGTCGACGCGAACCGAGCGGCGTTGGCCTTGCGGCTGAACCCCGCGAACGGCCGGCGAGTCGCCAGGAAGCGGTCGAACACCGCGCGACGCGCCGGCTTGCCCAGCTCGCGACGCGCCCAGAGAATCGCGAGCGCCACGACGACGAGAAACATCAGGCCATAGCCGTTGATGAAGGCGCTGATGGCGATCAGCATGCGGGTCAGCAGCGGCAGCTCGGCCCCTCGCGAAACGAACACCCGGACGATGTCCGGCACGACGTAAATCATCATCAGCGTCATCATCAGCGCCGAGACCGAGGCAAGCAGCGCCGGATACAGCAGTGCGAGGCGCAGCTTCTGGCTGGCGCTGTGGCGCGCTTCGACGAAGCTGGCGAGGTATGCCAGCACCTCGGTCAGCCGCCCGGACGTCTCGCCGGCCTCGATCGAGGCACGATAAAACTCGGGAAAAACGCGGACGTGCCGGCCCAGTGCACGGGCGAAGCCCGAACCTTCCAGCACCGCTCCGCGCACGTCGAGCAGGACGGCGGAAAGCCCCGGCGATTCGGCCTGTGCCGCCACCAGCCGCAACGCCTCCTCGATCCGCACCTCGGCGCCGACCAACGTCGAGAGCTGGCGGGTTGCCGTCGACAGCGCCCGGCTCGACACCGATCTACCGCGAGAACGGTCGGACGTTTGCGAACCGGCGGCGCCGGCGTCGGCCGCCACATGGCTTACCGAGACCGCGATCGGCAGCAGCGAGCGCTGGCGCAGGGCGCGGCGCGCACCGGCGGCGTTGCCGGCCTCGATCACGCCGCGCTGCTTCTGCCCGGCGGTGTCGAGCGCCTGGTAAGAGAACGCCGGCACCGTCAGTCCGCCTCGCGAACGACCCGCGCCACCTCGGCAACGCTGGTCACGCCGGCGCGAATCTTGGTGACACCGTCCGCGAGCAGCGACGGACTCAGCCGGCGCGCGGCGGCAACCATCGCCGATTCGGCGGCGCCGTCATGGATCAGCGCTTCAAGCTCGCGATCGACCGGCACGACTTCGTAGAGGGCGGTGCGGCCGCTATAGCCTTCACCGTGACACGCCGGGCAGCCGACCGGGCGCCACAGCTTCTTGCCGACCTTCATCGCCCCGTCGAGCAGGCCGATGTCCCCCGGCGTCGCCCGATCTTCGACACGGCACTCCGGACACAGCCGCCGCACCAGCCGCTGCGCCACCAGCCCGACGATCATTGGCGCCAGCAGATAGCGCTCGATGCCGATGTCGATCAGCCGGGTGATGCTGCCAATCGCCGAATTGGTGTGCAGTGTCGAGAGTACCAGATGCCCGGTCATGCTCGCCTGCACCGCCACCTCGGCGGTCTCGCGGTCGCGAATCTCGCCGACCATGATGACGTCGGGATCCTGGCGAAGGATCGCACGCAAGCCCCGCGCGAAGGTCATCTCGGTGCGCGCATTGACCTGCGTCTGGGCGATGCCCTCAAGCTCGTACTCGATCGGATCCTCGACCGTCATGATGTTGCGGCGCCGGTCGTTCAGGCGGGCGATCGCCGCGTAGAGCGTGGTGGTCTTGCCCGAGCCGGTCGGGCCGCTGACGATCAGAATGCCGTTGGGCCGATCGAGCAGCCGGGCGAGCAGCTCGGCATCGCGGGCGCTCAGGCCCAAGCTCGCCAGCTCGGGACGGACCGCGCCGCGATCGAGCAGACGCATCACCACCCGCTCGCCATGCTGGGTGGGGATGGTCGAGACGCGCACGTCGATCTCGTGCCCGCCAATGCGCAGGGTCACCCGGCCGTCCTGCGGCACCCGCTTCTCGGCAATGTCGAGCCGCGCCATCACCTTGATCCGGCTGACCAGCAGCGGCGCAAGAGCGCGTTTCGGCTCGATCATCTCGCGCAGCACGCCGTCGACCCGGAACCGGACGAGCAACCGCCGCTCCAGCGTTTCAACGTGGATGTCCGAGGCGCGCGCCTTGATGGCTTCAAGCAGCAGCGCGTTGATCAGGCGGACCACCGGCGAATCATCGCGATTGTCGAGCAGATCGTCGACCTCGGCGGCGCTGTCGGCCAGGCTGGCGAGATCGACGGCGCCCGTGTCGACATTGGCGGCGATGCCCGCGCTTTCGCGGTAGGTCGCCTGGAGGATCGTTTCGAAGGCGTCGTCGGCGACCTGGGTCCAGGCGATGTCGCCGAACAGGCGCTGCACTTCGAGCAGGGTCGGCAGGCCAGCGTCGGCGCGATGGACGCAGGTGAGGCGATCGCCATCGTAGCGCACCAGCGCGCCGCGCTCGCGCGCGAAACTGTACGGCAGCTCGGCGCGCGCCGGTGGCGGAAGCACCCGAGCCGGCGGCAGTTGCGCGCTTTCGTCCAGAAGCAGCTCATCCCGAATCGGCAGTTCGGCCATCACCCCACCAGCACCAGCGTCGCGGCGACGATGCCGGGCGCCTTGCGCTCGAAATTCGCCTCGGTGACGCGCAGCCGGCTGGTTGCCTCCAGATCGGCGATCCAGCGCAACACCTGTTCGAACGGCGCGGGGCTGATCACGACGCGGGTGTTTCCGCCTTCCGGCTCGATCCGCTCGATCGTCAACCGCGCCGCCGCCGCGCTGTCGGTCAGGATCGCCGAGGCCGAGCCCCGGCGGACCTTGCCGGTAAGCGCCCGATCGGCACCGCCGGCACGCAACCGCGCTTCGATCAGAGCGGCGCTGCGAATCCGCGACATCGCCTCGGCCCGTTCGGCGCGCAGCGGCGTGATCACCAGCAGCAACAGCGCCGCCAGAATCGCAGCGGCGCTCAGCAGGCCGAGCAACAGCTGCTCGCGCACCGAGCGCTCGATCCACCAGCCGCGGGTTTGCTGCCAATAGGGGTCGGCACGCCCCAGATCGAGCTGCGCCCATCGCAGCTGGCGAGGATCGAAACGGCCGAAATCAAGCGGGCGCATCGTCAGGCCGCCGCGATCATGACGCGCGCACCACGAAGGTGCCAACCGCATGATCCTGATCGGTTGAGGCCGCGCCGGGTTGCGCGGTGAGGCCGCCCCTGGTCAGAGCCTGGGCGACCTGCTGCAACCCCGCAATGTCGCTGGTTTCGACCTCTATCGTCAGCGTGCGACCGACGCGATCGAAGGCCAGCGAGCGCCAGCCGATCGGCGTTTGCGATCCCTGCAACGCCGCGCCGGTGCGGGACAGGAGCGACAGGAATTGGCTTGGCCCGCTGCTCGCCGCATCGGGAGTCATGTCTGTCAGCGCGGCGCTCAGGTCCGGGCCGATCACCAGGTCGGGCTGCATCAAACCAGCCAGCGCCCGCACCTCGGCCTCGCGGCGCGCGGCGATGCCATCGAGCGCCAGCGTATCGGCGATCGCGATCGCGCCATGCGCAGCCGCGCCCAGCGCGGCGACGATCGCGACTCGCCGCCACAGCGGATGGGCAGGACGGCGCGGCGCCGCGTAGAGCCCCTGCCGCAGGTCGAGGGCGGGGTTCGTCAGCCGCTGCGCAAGCGACGCGATCTCCAACCCGGTGCTCGGCCCTTGCATGTGCGGCGGCAGCGGATCGCCATAGGCGATGCACATCGGCTCGCCGGCAGCGCGCCATGCCGCTTCGAGCAGGCCCAGCGGCATCGCGAAGCCGGTGCCGTCGGGCGCGCGCACCATCGCCCGGCCGGCAGCGATATCGACGGACCAGCTCTCCTGGCCGGGAACCGGGAGCGCCAGCGCGTCGGGAACAATGCTGGCACGCTCGAGCCCGGCCTCGGCCAGGCGCAGCGTCCACTGGGCCATCAGCTCATGCCGGACGACACCGGCCAACCAGATCCCGGGGGCAATCTCCTGCCCGAGCGCGACATGCACTTGATCGAGCGGATCGGCGATCCGATCCTCGACGGCGAAAGGCAAAGCCGCACGGCGGCGCGATGCATTGGGCATTGGCGGCAAGGGCAAGGCGAGGACCAGCACGTGCTCGCTGCGGACCAGCACCACGCCGGACCCGCTGTCCTGCTCCGCGACACTGGTCAGACGGTCACTTTCAAGCGACCAGATTCCGCCAGGACCGCGCTCCGACACGCCCGCAGGGTCAACCAAAACGGGCGATGGTCGCGGTAGATTTTCCATGGGACGCATATTACTAAGCGCTATGCGTCGAACTCTGAAGCGCTTTTCTCTTATTCCGGCACGGCCCCCCGTTCCCCGCGGACAAGCCGGCCTGACGCTGATCGAAATCCTCGTGGTGCTCGCGATCATCGCGGTCATGGCTTATCTTATCGTGCCGAACGTCATCGGCCGGCCAGACCAGGCGCGGGCCACCGTCGCGCGTACCGATCTGCGCACGATCTCCGCTTCGCTGAAGATGTACCGGCTCGACAATGGCGACTATCCGACCACCGAGCAAGGCCTGAAGGCGCTGGCGACGCGGCCGAGCAGCGAACCGGCGCCGGCCAACTGGTCGCCAAACGGGTATCTGGAACAGGTGCCGATTGATCCCTGGGGACGGCCTTATACCTACCGGTCGCCGGCGGAGAATGGGGAAGGATTCGAAATCCTCTCGCTCGGCAAGGACGGCCGGGCGGGCGGGGACGGGGTGGATCAAGACATCGCCGTCGTGGGGCGATGATCCCACCCGCGTCGCAGCCTCCGCGGATCGTGGTCGTGACGCGCTCCGAGGCGGGGATGACGCTGATCGAGGTGCTTGTCGTCCTGGCGATCATCGCGGTGGCCGCTGGGCTCTCGGTGCTGGCGATCGGCGCCGGGAGCGGCACGAGCGGACGGGCCGAGGCGGCGCGCCTCGCCTCCCGTCTCCAGCTCGCGGCCGATCGTTCGATGATCGAGGACACCCGCCTAGCGTTCGCGCCGGCGAAGGACGGATACAGTTTCATCGAATGGGACGCACGCCAGGGCAGCTGGCGGCCAAGCCGGATCGACGGCCTTGGCGAGCGGGTTCGGCTCCCTGCCGGGATGACCATCACCCCCGACGATGCGCGTCCGCTGTTTCCGCTGGACGCCAACGCGGGCGGACTCGGCTTTACCCTGACGCTCGCCGACCGGAGCCGCCATTGGGCGATCGCCTTCGACGGCATCACCGCGCGGCTGCAGCCCGGCCACACACCGGCGACGCGGAGCGCGCCGTGAGGGCGGTCACGCCGCCGGGGCAACGGGGCTTCACGGTCATCGAGGCGATGGTCGCGCTGGTCATCCTGGGCGTTGCCGCCGTCGGGATCATTCGGGCGATCGAGGCCCATGTCGACGCGCTCCACGGGCTCGAGCAGCGCAGCGCCGCGCAATGGGTTGCCGAAAATGCGCTTGCCGAAGCCGCGTTGGGCGTGCGCGGCACCTTGCCCGTCAGCGAAACGACGATGCTTGGCTCACGCTGGTCAGTCCGGATATCGTCGCGCCGCAGCGAGGACTCGGACCTGCGCGTCGCCACGGTCGATGTCGCGCCGGCGGGACGAACGGGGCCGCCGATGGTGACGCTGCAGGGCTTCGTCGATGCCGGCACGGTGACTCGGTGACCCCCCGCCAGGCGCGGCTCGGCGTCGATATCTTCACCGGCGCGGTCATCGCCTCGGTGGCGCTGGCGCTCGCCAGCCTGACCTGGCGGCTCGCCGGCTATTCGGGCGTGGCCCCCGCCGTCGCCCCCGCTCTCATCGGCGGAGGGCAGCAAGCCGATATCCGGCCGGTGCTGGCGCTCGCTCCGTTCGGCTCGGCGGTTTCGGCGGCGACGCCCGGAAGCGATGGCGCGGTTCGGCTGCGCGCGATCTTCCTGGCGATCCCGGTCGAAGCCTCGACGGTGCTGCTCGCCGGCGCCGGCGCCGACGGCAAGGTGACGCAATATGGTCTCGGGCAGGCCGTCGGCGGCGGGGTGATCGAGGCGATCCAGGCCGAGCAGATCGTCCTGCGCACGCCCAGCGGTCCGCGAACGATCGGCTTCGGTCCAGACGGCGGGACTCCTGTTGCGCCGACACCGGGGTCAGTTGCCAATGTCCCGGCCCCAAGCGCCGCCACCGGTGTGTCCACGGCGCAACCTCCAAGCGGCATAGCCGAGGTACGTGCGCTGATCCCGGCGCAGATGCAGGGCGGCAACGTCCCCGCCAACGTCGCCACGGCGATATCCGCCCCACCGTTGACCGCGCGGGTTCCCGTTTCCTCCGGCTATCTGGTCGGCGCCTCGCCGGGATCCGCGATCCTGGCGGCGGGAGTCCGCCCAGGTGACGTCATCGAGCGAGTGAACGGCGTGCCCGTCACGGCCGGCACCAATGAGCGCGACCTGATCGCGCAAGCGACGGCGGCGGGGTCGGCGCGGCTCGAAATCCTGCGCGGAGGACGGCGGGTATCCCTCACTGTGCCGGTGCATTAAGGGCGTGGCGATGACCCGAGTCTCCCGCTGGCCGCTGACCTTGACGCCCCTGGTCCTGGCCGCCGTGGCCGCGCTGGCTGTGCCGGTCCATGCCCAGGCGCCGATCGGGGGTCCGGCCAACGTCACCGTCAACATGCGCGACGTCGATATCGCCGACGTGTCGCAGCAGGTCTCGCGGCTCACCGGCCGCACCATCATCCTCGATCCGGCGGTCAAGGGCACGGTCAACGTCACCTCGGCGACGCCGCTTTCACCAGCCGGGGTTTGGGAGCTGTTCGTCTCGGTGCTGCGCGGCCAGGGCTTCGCGGTGGTGCGCAACGGGCGGGCGTGGCGGGTAATTCCGCAAGCCAACGCCGCGCGCGAGCCGTCGAGCGCACCCGCCAGCGGCCGCGTCGTCACCCGCACGATCCGGCTGCGAAACCTCTCGCCCGATGCTGCCGCCCGCATCTTCAAGCCGATCGTCGCATCGTTCGGCAGCGTCGAGCCGATCGCCAGCCCGCCCGCCGTCATCGTCACCGATTATGCCGACAACGTCGCGCGCATCGCCGCCCTGGCGCGCTCGCTTGACGGTGGTGGAGGAGGCCCGGGGACCGCCACCATCTCGCTGCGCTATGCCGCTGCAAAGGACGTGGCGAGTGCGATCGAGGGCGCGCTGGGCGAGGGTGACGGCGCGAGCGGTGGCGCGGGCGGCGTTCGCGCGATCGCCGACGAGCGCAGCAACATCGTCGTTATCCGGGGGACCGCGAGCGCGGTCGCGGAGGCGCGCGGCATCGCCCGCACGCTCGATCGGCCGAGCGGAACCGCCCCGGTGACGCGCGTATTTCGCCTGCGCAACAACGACGCCGAGGCGGTGACGACAATCCTGCGCGGCCTGATGGGCGGCGAAGGGGCGGCCGCGCCGAACAATCCGGTCGCACGCACGCTGGGCCGGCTGTCAGGCATGCGGGGGTCGCGAGCGTCGGGGATCCGCGGCATCAATGCGGGCACCGGCGCGCTGGCGACGCTCACTGGTGCCGGCGACGGGGCTGGTGCTTCTTCTTCCATTGGCGAGGCGATCACCGGCGGCTCGAGCGGTGGCGTCGGCGGCTCCGCAAGCGGGTTTGCCACGCCCGAACTGGCGGTGCAGCCCGCGCCGGAACTCAACGCGATCGTGGTGCGCGGTGCGCCAGCCGCTGTCGCCGCGATCGCACCGCTGATCAGCGAACTCGACGTCCGACGGCCGCAGGTGATGATCGAGGCGGCGATCGTCGAGATTACCGGCGACCGGGCCGAGCAGCTCGGCATCCAACTCGGGCTCGGCGCCGCAGCCGACGGGGTTACCAACTCCGCCGGAACGTCGTTCAGCAATCTCGGGTTGTCGCTGCGCCAGGTGCTCGCGCTAGTGGGATCGCCGGCGGCGCTGACGACGGCGGCAGACGGAATTACCGGCGATTTTGGGTCGAGGGGAGATTTTCGTATCCTCATCCAGGCGCTCGGCCAGTCCACCCGCGCGAACCTGCTATCCACGCCGAGCATCACGACGCTGGACAATGAGCCCGCGGAAATCGTGGTCGGTCAGAACGTGCCGTTCCGTACCGGCAGTTATGCGACCGACGGGAACACGACGACGCCCTTCACCACGATCGAGCGCGCCGATGTCGGCATCACCCTGCGGGTGGTTCCGCGCGTCCACGAAGGCGATACCATCCGGCTGGAGGTGAATCAGGAGGTCTCGTCGCTGGTCGGCGCCGTCGCCGGTGCCGCCGACATCGTCACCAACCGCCGCTCGATCCAGACGACGGTGCTCGCCGACGATGGCCAGACGATCGTGCTCGGCGGACTGATCAGCGACGATCAGACACGGGTCAGAAGTCAGGTTCCGGTGCTCGGCGACATTCCCGTCGTCGGCGAACTGTTCAAAAGCCGCCGCGAATCCAAAACCCGGCGGACGCTGTTCGTATTTCTCAAGCCGACGATCCTACGCAATTCGGCGTCGGTAGCCGCGGCATCCGCAGTCAAGTTCGATCGCGTGCGCAACGCCGAGGCGGGTTTGCGGGACGAGCCGAGCCTGTTGCTGGAACCGCCCAGGGCCCGTCTGCCCAGCGAGATCGACGGAATCTACTGAGCTGGGACCGCGAAGGTCAGGCTGGAGAAAATGGTCTGGAAGTCGGCGCGCGGATCGCCATGCAGCGGCACCGACCAGACGACATTCATCTGCCACTTGCCCGGGTGCGGGATCCTGAGCGCGGTCTCGCCACGCGCGTCGGTGCGGCGGGTCGCCGCCGGCTCGGCATCGGCATCGAGGTCGGTGATCTTGACCAGCGCGCCGGGGAGCGGGCGTCGCTTGAACAGCACCCGCACCGGCATGATTCCGTCCGGGCCGAGCGCTTGCGGATGCCGCCCGGGGACGATCTCCAGCTCAAGGTTCCAGGGCCTGGTCACGCGCGCGATCGATGCGGCGTCCACCGGGCCGATCTGCACGATTGCCTTGGCTCGTCGGCTGTAGATCTCACGGCCATCGGCCTGCTGCTGGTCGAGCCGCTTGCGCTGCTCTATGATCGGGGTGATGCCCTCGGCAGCGATGTAATCGTTGAAGCGCAGGAAGGGCAGATTGCTCGGCGTCGGCGTCGATTGCAGCAAGAAGACGTAGCTGCCTGGCTTTGTGAGCGGAACGATCGCATCGAAGCCGGGCGAGCCGACCCTGAGATCGCTCGACCGATCGACGATCCCGTCCGGCCCCGCCGTTTTGAACTGGAGCACGTTGGCGTTCGAAACGCCCCATCGGTCGCGCGCCGGCCCGTGACCGACGAACAAGGCGATCAGGATCTGGCTCGGGCCAGGCGCCGAGAAGGTGCGGGGCTGCATCCAGAAATCATGCGCCAGCGCCGGCACGCTCGCGATCACGCCGAGCGCTATGAGCCAAACCTTGCGCATCCCATGAACCCTTTCTAGACCCGTCCCCTCCCCGCTCGTCCATGCCGGATCGACGCTCCCATGCAAGGGCTTACCGGGTTGCAATCCATTCGCAAGCTGCGACTCGCGGCGTATCCCGGCCTGCTGATGGCGACTGCGGTGCCCACGTTTGCGCACACCGCGAAATCCTTGTCGCTTGGTGTTGCCGGAGGCTTCCTGCATCCACTGTCCGGACCCGATCACTTGTTGGCGATGGTCGCCGTGGGGCTGTGGGGCGCGTTTCTCGGGCGCCCGTTGATCTACCTGCTGCCGGTTGTCTTCCCGACGGTGATGGCGGTGGGCGGCGTGCTCGGCATGGCGAGGGTGCCCTTCCCGCCCGTCGAATACGGAATAGCGCTGTCCGTGCTCGTGCTCGGCCTGGCGATCCTGCTGCGGTGGCGCGCGCCGGTCTGGCTGGCGGCGGGCATCGTCGGCGTGTTCGGCCTGTTCCATGGCTATGCCCATGGCTTGGAACTGCCATCGATGGCGAACCCGGTGCTGTTCAGCCTCGGCTTCGTGCTCGCCACCGGCATGCTCCACGTCCTCGGCATCGCGCTCGGAATGATCCGCGACCGGCCGCGTGGCGAGCCGGTGCTGCGAGCGATCGGCGGCGCCATCGCGCTGAGCGGCGCGTTTTTCCTCGCCGCCGCGGCAGCCGTATGAGGGGGGCGGCGGTCGCCGCGGGGCTGCTGCTCGCGGTGCTCGCGTTCGCGCTCGCCTTTCTACCGCGCCACATCGCCCTCGTTTCCGGCGCGATCGCGGCGCTGGCCGCGCTGGGTGCGAGCACGTTCCACGCCGTCCAGGTCGAGATCGCTTTCGCCGGCTGCTGGGCCAGCCTCGTGGCCACGGCGGCCTGCGTCTATTGGCCGCGCATTGCCCGGCCTGAGCGCATGGCGGGGCCGGTGCTTGGTGCCAACGCCGGGCTCTGGGCCGGGCTGGTGGTCGCGACCGAGGCGACCGGCCTGACAATGCTGGCGGTGCTCCCAGTGATGGTGCTGATGCTCCCTGCGGCGTGGTGCGACCGCCGTGGCTGGGGCGTGGCGCCACGGGTGGTGACAAGCTGGCTGCTGGCGGTTGCGCTGCTGGTCGGCGCCATTCCGCACCTCGTCATCCACCCGGGATACGAGCCCGACCATCGGCTGTAGGCACATCAACCTGCGGGCGGGCGCTCCATGACCAGTTCCTGCCGCGCCTGCGCCTTGACCAAGGTCACCCGATCGGCCGAGATCGACGTCAACGTCCATCCAAGCAGGCTGTCGCCCACCCGCAGCGTGACCGTTTTTCCCCAGGGGGGCCGCACCAGCGCGACCGCATCGACCGGCAGACGGCCGACAATGCCGACGAGTTCGAAATGCTCGGCGCCGTTGTTCACCGGCGCCAAGGGGATGGCGGCGGGGTGCGGCGCCGGAGAGGACACCGCGCCAGCGACCCCTTGTGGTGCGGATCGCCCCGGTGCCTCCGCATGCCGCGACAAGCCCTGAACTCCTCCCCAACCGCCAGCGCTCACCGCGCCTACCGCCAGCGCCAGGCCGCAGACGGCCGCCACCGTTTCCACCCTGCGGCGCGGTTGCTCGGTTTTGAAGTCGAACCGACTTCCGCCCGCGTCGATGATGGTCACCGCCTCGGCCCCAAGTTCGCGCCGAACCGTCGCAAGCCGCGCCCGCAGCCACGTCTTGCGCACGCAATAGACAGTGGCCGGCAATCCTGCGACGCTTGCGAGGGGCGTCGACCAGGCGATTTGATCGAGCCGGACCGGGGACCGCGCTTCGAGCAGGCGACGAAGCTCGCCGAGGTCCCGAGGCACCTCGGCCAATTCCATCCGCCAGGTCGCTTCCTCGCGCAGCGTCAGCGTGACGACCGGTCGTTTCCCAAGTTGCGCGCGAAGGGCGCTCCAGGCTTTGCGGTCGGTGACCGAGAACGATCCTTCACACTCCGGTGGCGACCGCACATGGACCGTGGTTTCGCCAAGTTCCAGGGCGGCCTCCGCGCAGTTGGTCTCGACCGCCCGCGCCAGCGCCGCCGACCACTGCACCCACTCCGCCTCCGTCATCGCCCTGGCTTCGATCTCGAGGCCCGTGGCGAAACGTAGCGCGGCTATCGCATCGCCATCGTTGATGTTGCGCAATCCGACTTCGAGCGTCTGGCCCCGGACGCTGAGCGGCGCAATTTGATGCTCCAGGAGAAATGCCGGATTGAGATCGAGAACTCGGGGATCAACTCGGCGCATTCGCGGAGCCCATTTCTGCCTGGCGCTAGAAGTTTTGAGCGAGCTCACCAATGCCGGCCGGATGCGCTTCTAACGTCGTTTGCGATTCGCACCTAGGGCTTCGCGATGATGCTGCTCCCCTTCCCCTTCCATGAGCCGGAATCGGCAGGTACGAGGGGGAGCTCTGGCGGCAACAGCAAACTGTCTCGGAATTGCAAGTTCTCGTTGGCTGACTAGCCGGCCGCGAGACACCGTCGTAAAGCGCGATCATTCTGGCGGGAGAGAACATGTGATCAGGGGCGATGGGACAAGGCGGACGTTGGGAACTCGCACGCGAGCGGCGATGCTCGCCTGCGGAGCACTGATGGCCGGGGCCGGCCCGGCCCTCGCGCAACCCGCCAACCCGAACCCCTGGATGGCGCCTGCGATTCAGGGAGAGCAGCGCTCCGCGGCGAGCGACTTGGCCGGCGAGGCGGTCGCCAACCGTCGCGCCAGGCTGCTGATCTCCGCCATGAGCCTGCCGCAGAAGATGCAGCAGTTGGCCGGGAGCATGCCCGAGATCCTCGCCGAGTTGCCGCAGTGTTACGGCGCGCGTCACGTCGGCGCGATTGCAGCGCTGAATATCCCGACGTTCCGCATCAGCAACGGTCCGGTCGGCGTCGGCCAGAACGACTGCGTGTCTCGCAGCGTGTTCGACGATGTCCAGGCGGGTCGAACACGGTTCACCGTCGCCTACACCCATCCCAGTTCGGCCAAGGCCACGGCGCTGCCTTCGGCATTGACGACGGCCGCATCGTTCGACCCGCGGGTCGCGGCGAGTTTTGGCGAGGTGATCGCCACCGAGATGAACAATCTGGCGCTGCACGTGTTCGAGGCGCCTGGCGTCAACCTTGCCCGCCTGCCGATCCTTGGCCGCAACTTCGAATATTATGGCGAGGACCCCTACCTCAGCGGGACGATGGCGGTGGCCGAGATCAAGGCGGTGCAGCGCCACGGCGTGATCGCGATGGTCAAGCATTACGCGGCCAACGAGCAGGAAACCAACCGCCAGACGATTCAGGAAAGCGTCGACCGGCAAGCGCTGCGCGAGTTGTACCTGCTGCCGTTCGAGATGGCGGTGAAGGACGGCAAGGTCGCTTCGGTGATGTGCGCCTACAACTACGTCAACGGCGTCTCGTCGTGCGAAAACCGCGAGCTGCTGACCGACGTGCTGCGCAACGAGTGGGGCTTCACTGGCTACGTCCAGACCGACTTCTTCGCAGTGAAGAGCACGGTCGCCAGCCTCAAGGGGGGACTTGACCACGAGATGGCGGTTCCCCAGTTCTGGGCGCCAGCCAAGCTGCAGGCCGCGCTGGACAAGGGCGAGCTGACCGTCGCCGACATCGATCGCGCGCTGGAGCGCCGCTACACGCAGATGTTCAAGGCGGGGATATTCGATCGGCCGGTGGTGCAGACGCCCATCGACTTCGCGGCGGACGGACAGAAGGCGCGGGCGATCGGTGCCGAGGGGGCGGTTCTGCTGCAGAACAACGGCGCGCTGCCGCTTCGCTCAAACGTCCGCACCATCGCGCTTATCGGCAAGGCCTCGCGGCCCTATGCGCAGCAGGCGGTTTCCGGCGGTGCGATCACCGGCAAGCCGATGGGCGCGGGCGGCGGAAGCTCGGACGTCGTCCCGAACTACACGGTCAGCCCCATTGAAGGACTGCGATCCGCGCTCACCCAGCTCGGCAACGGCAGCGCCAGGGTCAGGCTGGTCCTGGTAGACGATGCCAATGCCGCCGCGACGATCGACGGCGCGCCCGCGTCATTCGCGGCGGCGCTCGGAGCAGCGGCCGCGGCCGACGCGGTGGTGATCATGGCGGGGACGGTCTCCGAGGAAGGCGCCGACCGCGCGACCTTCGCCTCACAGGACGGCCACCGCCTGGCCGCGAGCGCAGCCGCCGGCAGCAGCCTCGACTGGTACGCCGATCGGGGCGACGTCATCGCCCTGGCGGCTGAACCCACCGCCGGGAGCACGGTCGCGAGCCTGGGCGGGGCTTCGCGTGCAACCGTCGCCAGAAGCAGCAATACGGTGGCAATGATTAAGGCGATCATGGCGGCCCGTTCCCGGACCGCACAGCCGATGGCCGGGAAGACCGCGCTGGTGCTCAAGGACAACGCCGGCGTGGCGATGGAACCGTCGCTGGTCGGTGCCAAAGGACCGGCAATCCTCGAAACCTGGTTCCCCGGGCAGGAGGATGGCAACATCGTCGCCGACCTCCTGTTCGGCCGCAAGAACCCGTCGGGCAAGCTGCCGGTCACCATCCCCTACGCCGGCCGGGGCTTCCTCGACAGTATTACCGCGGAGCAGTTCCCCGGCGTTCCGGGTGCCGACGGCAAGACCCAGACCGTTGCCTATATTGAGAAGCTGAACATCGGCTATCGCTGGTACGATGCCAACGCTGGCGGCCATTGCGCGTCAGCGGCCGGCCGCAACCCCTGCGTCGCCTTCCCGTTCGGCCACGGGCTTTCCTACACCAGCTTCGCGGTGAGCAACCCGGCGCTGTCGTTCGACGCCGCAAGCAACGCCTGGCAGGCGCGGGCGCAGGTGACCAACACCGGCAATCGCGCCGGCGCCGAGGTCGTGCAGGTCTATCTGTCGCTGCCGGTCAGCGGCAGCGCGGTCGGCGCGCCGCAGCCGCCCAAGCGGCTGGTTGGCTACCAGAAGGTCGAGCTTGCGCCGGGAGCGTCGAGGGACGTCACCGTCTCGATCGATCCGCTCGCCAGCAACCATCCGCTCAGCGTGTGGAGCACCGGCGAGAACAAGTGGGTGACGCCGGCGGGTCAGTACACGGTATGGGTCGGCCGCTCGTCGTCGCCGCGCGACCTTGCACGAGCCGGAGGCTTCACCCGCTGAGCGGGCGCTTCTCCGGGCTGCCGGGCATCAGAGCGATATCTTCGCCGTCTGGCGACCAGACGCCGCTCATCGCCCCGCCCGGCGCGAAGAGCGATCGCGTCGCGCCGGTCATGTCGGTGCCCAGCCAAGCGGCTTGCAGCGCGGTCGCCTGAGGATCGTCGACCTTGCCGTGGTCCCCGCGCACATGCCGCACCCAGGCGCCGAGCGCGGCCAGGATGGCGGGGCAGCGTGTCCCGCGCTCGCGGTGGTAGCTCAGCACCGGCAACCAGCGGTTCGGGATTTTCTGGCTGCCATCCATGGCGATCTGCGCCAGCCGGTGCTGCAGCGCCGGATTGGCAAAGCGGGCGAGCAACGCCTCCGCGTAGGCAGCGAGGTCCTGGCCCGGCGCCGGCGGGAAGCTGGTTGCCGCCTCCCCGCGCATAAGCTGCTCGACCAGCGCGCGCAGCGCAGGGTCCGCAATCGCCTCGTGGACGAAGGTGTGGCCGCGCTCCAGCCCGAGATAGGCGAGCGCCGAATGAGCGCCGTTGAGCATCCGCAGCTTGGCGGTCTCGTAAGGCACGACATCGGTGACGAGCTGCGCCCCCACCGCATCCCAGCGCGGGCGCCGGCCGGCGAAGCGGTCCTCGATGACCCACTGGCTGAACGGCTCGGTCAGCACCGCGCCCTCATCGCGCAGGCCAAGCTGCTGCTCGACCGCATCGAGATCGGCGGGGGTGGTCGCCGGGACGATGCGGTCGACCATCGTCGAAGGAAAGGCGCATTCCCCCGCAACCCACCCGGCGAGCGCCGCATCGTGCACATCAAGATAGGCGAGCAGCAGGCGTTCGAGCTGGCGGCCGTTGTCGGCAAGGTTGTCGCAGCTCAGCAGCGTCAGCCCCGGCAGGCCCGCGTCGCGGCGCCGCTTCAAGCCAGCGTGAAGCAGCGGGTAGACGCTCCCGCCTGCGTCCGCCGCTTGCCCATCGAGGGAGCCATCGGCGCGGCGGGCATAGCCCTTCTCAGTAATCGTGAAGCTGACGATCCGGGTTTCGGGCGCGACGATCAGCCCGGCGGCGCGATCGTCCCCGGGCGTGGCGACGACGACCTCGCGCACCGCGCCGACCACCCGCAGCCGGGTGGTATCGGCCGAGCGCTCCGCCACGGTATAGAGCCCGTCCTGCGGGTTGAGCTGGCCGGCCACCGTGGCCGAGCGTAGCGACACCCCCGCGATCGCCCAGTCGCGGTCGCCAGCGTCCATTGCCCGGTCGGTGTACCAGGCCTGATGCGCGCGGTGGAACGCACCGATGCCGATGTGGACAATGCCGATGGCCTGCGCCGCGCGGTCGTAACCGAAACGCTCGGCCCCGGGGGCCGCGCGGTCGAGGGTCGCCGCCGCCAGCCTCATAGCCGGTACGCCTGCTTGACCAGATTGTAGGTCAGGTCCTGCGCCAGCTCGGCAGCCTCCCAATCCTCGAGGCGGTGCTCGACGACCAGCTCGGCGAGGAAACCGCAGTCGATCCGCCGGGCGACATCGTGGCGCGCTGGGATCGAGAGGAAGGCGCGGGTGTCGTCGTTGAAGCCGACAGTGTTGTAGAAACCGGCCGTCTCCGTCGTCGCCCGGCGGAACCGGCGCATGCCTTCGGGGCTGTCGTGGAACCACCACGCCGGGCCGAGCTTCAGGCACGGGTAGTGCCCGGCGAGCGGCGCCAGTTCGCGCGAATAGACGCTCTCGTCCAGGGTGAAGAGGATCAGCGAAAAGCCGGGCGCGTTGCCGAAGCGGCCGAGCAGCGGTTTGAGCGCGTGGACGTATTCGGTGCGAACGGGGATGTCGGCGCCCTTGTCGCGGCCGAATCGGGCGGCCACGCTGGCGTTGTGGTTGCGGAACACGCCGGGGTGGAGCTGCATGACCAACCCATCGTCGCAGGCCATCGCCGCCATCTCGGTCAGCATCTGGGCGCGGAACTGCTCGGCATCCCGCGCTGAAACATCGCCGGAGGTTACCCGGCTGAACAGCGCCTCCGCATCGGTCGCGGACAAATCCTCGGTCTGCGCGGTCGGATGGCCGTGGTCGGTCGAAGTCGCACCCATCTCGGCGAAGAAGGCGCGGCGCTGGCGGTGCGCCGCGAGGTAGCCGTGCCAGCTGCGCGCATCCTCGCCGGTCAGCTCGGACAGCGCATCGAGGTTCGCCTGGAAGCCTTCGAACTCGGGGTCGATCACCGGATCGGGGCGATAGGCGGTGATCACCCGGCCCTGCCAGCCGCCGAGCCGCCGGTTCTCGTCGCGGATCGCGCGATGATGCGTCAGCGTGTCGAGCGGGTTCTCGGTTGTAGCGATCGCCTCGATGCCGAAGCGATCGAACAGCGCGCGGGGCCGGAAAGCGTCCGTTGCGAGCGCGCTGGTGATGGTGTCGTAGTACAGGTCCGAGGTCTCGCCCTCCAGTTGCACCTTGATCCCGAATGCCTCGCCGAACACCCAGTCGAGCCACATCCGCGATGGCGTGCCTCGGAACAGACGAAATCGCTCGGCGAACAGCCGCCACGCCTCGCGCGGGTCCGCACGGGAGCCGCCGATCCCCAGCGCTTCGAGCGGCACGCCCTGCGAATAGAGCATGCGGAACACATAGTGATCGGGGATCAGCAGCAGCTCGGTGGCGTTGCCGAACGGCTCGTTGCGGTCAAACCAGGCAGGATCGGTGTGGCCGTGCGGGCTGACGATCGGCAGGCCAGCAACGGACCGGTACAGCTCGCGGGCAAGCTTGCGCGTACCGGGCTCGGCCGGCAGCAAGCGATCGGGATGCAGATTCAGCGGCCTCGGCATCACCCACCCCTTGCGTTTGTTTGGCCGGCGAATCCGCCGCGCATCGCCTTGACAGGCCAGAACTGCCCGGCCAAGTCAACGCCGCGTCTGCGACATCGGGGAGGTGAACGCATGAAGATAACGGCAGCCAAGGTTATCGTCACCTGTCCGGGGCGCAATTTCGTCACGCTCAAGATCGAGACTGACCAGGGCGTATACGGCATTGGCGATGCTACCCTCAACGGCCGCGAGCTGTCGGTCGTGTCTTACCTCGCAGATCACGTCGTGCCCTGCCTGATCGGCATGGACCCGCGCCGGATCGAGGACATCTGGCAGTACCTCTACCGCGGCGCCTACTGGCGGCGCGGCCCGGTGACGATGCGGGCGATCGCCGCCGTCGATGTGGCCTTGTGGGACATCAAGGCGAAGATGGCCGGGATGCCGCTCTACCAGCTGCTCGGCGGCCGCAGCCGCGATCGGGTGATGGTCTATGGCCACGCCAACGGCGATGACATCGACGGCACGGTTGAGGCGGTCGCCCACTATATCGACCTCGGTTACAAGGCGATCCGCGCGCAGACCGGCGTGCCCGGCGTCAAGGATGCCTACGGAGTCGGGCGCGGCAAGCTGTATTATGAGCCAGCCGACGCGGCACTGCCCAGCGTCACCGGCTGGGACACGCGCAAATCCTTGAACTACGTGCCGAAGCTGTTCGAGAAACTGCGGTCGACCTTCGGCTTCGACCACCATCTGCTCCACGACGGCCACCACCGCTACACGCCGCAGGAGGCCGCGAACCTCGGCAAGATGCTCGAGCCCTACCAGCTGTTCTGGCTGGAGGACGTGACCCCGGCCGAAAACCAGGAGGCATTCAAGCTGATCCGCCAGCACACGGTCACGCCGCTGGCCGTTGGCGAGATCTTCAACACCATCTGGGACGCCAAGGACCTCATCCAGAACCAGCTTATCGACTACATCCGCGCCACGATCGTCGGCGCCGGCGGGGTCACGCATCTGCGGCGGATGGCGGATTTCGCCAGCCTATATCAAGTTCGCACCGGCTGCCACGGCGCCACCGACCTGTCGCCGGTGACGATGGGCACCGCGCTGCACTTCGACACCTGGGTCCCCAACTTCGGCATCCAGGAATATATGCGCCACACCGAGGAGACCGACGGCGTGTTCCCGCACGACTATGTCTTCGAGGACGGCTACCTTATCTGCGGCGAAACTCCCGGCCACGGCGTCGATATCGACGAGACGCTCGCCGCCAAATATCCGTACAAGCCCGCCTACCTGCCGGTTGCCCGGCTGGAGGACGGCACGATGTGGAACTGGTGATTGGCCCGCATCGTCAGTTGCGGTGAAGGCATGCTCGAGCTGTCGCGACAGGCCGGGCAGTGGCAGCTCGGCCATGGCGGCGATAGCCTCAACACCGCGATCCACCTCGCCCGTGCCGGCCATGACGTCGGCTATCTGACAGCGCTCGGCACCGACCCGTTCAGCGAGCAGCTGAAGCAGGGATGGCGCGACGAGGGGATCGATACCTCGCTGGTGCTGGCCCACCCCAGCCGGCGGCCGGGCCTCTACGCGATCGTCACCGACGATTCGGGCGAGCGCAGCTTCAGCTACTGGCGCGAGACCAGCGCCGCGCGGGAAATGTTCGCACTTCCTGACAGTGACAACGCGTTTCGCAAGGCTGCCGGCGCCGAACTGCTGGCGTTCTCGCTGATTACCCTTGCCATCCTGCCGCCCGAGGGGCGCGGGCGGCTGCTGGCGCTGGCGGCGGCGGTCCGCGCCGGCGGCGGCAGGGTCGCCTTTGACGGCAATTACCGACCGGCGCTGTGGCCGAGCGTCGCCGAGGCCCGCGCCGCGCGCGATGCCGCGATCGCCGCCTCCGACATCGGCCTGCCGACCCTGGAGGACGAGACCGCACTCTCCGGTGAAGCAGATGCGGACAGCGTCGCCGCCCACTGGATCGGGCTTGGCTGCGGCGAAACCCTGGTCAAGCTCGGCGCGGAGGGATGCCGCCTCCCCGACGGCACCACCGTCGCCCCGGAACGGACGTTGGCGCCGGTGGACACCAGCGGTGCTGGCGACGCCTTCAACGCCGGCTACCTCGGCGCGCGACTCTCTGGCGCGGACGTCACCGAAGCGGCCAGAGCGGGACACGCGCTCGCCGGCTGGACGATCATGCGGCCCGGGGCGATTCCCCCCCGCGACGCCTGAGCAGCGTCCACAGCACCGCGGCGGCGACGAGGTCGAGCCCGGCGAGGGCGATGAACAGAGGGTCATAGCCGTAGGTGTCGGCGCTCTTGCCAATGGCGAAGGTGAACAGCATCCCCCCGATCCACGCCGCCGAACCGGCCATCCCGGTGGCGGTGCCAACGGTCTTGGTGTCGAACACGTCCGAGCACAGCGTCACCAGCGCGCCGTTGAGCATCTGGTGGGCGAAGCCGCCGACGCAGAACAGCGCGATCGCGACCCCCGGAGAGCCGGCCAAACCGATGCAGGCCGGGCCGATCATGCACAGCGCCCCCAACGTCATCGTCACCTTGCGCGAAGCGACCAGCGGCACGCCGCGCTTCATCAGCCACGGCGGCAGCAGGCCGGCGGCGAGCGAGCCGAAGTCGGCGGCAAGGAACGGCATCCACGCCCACAGCGCGATGCTCTTGAGATCCAGCTTCCACACCGCGACGAGGTAGAGCGGGATGAAGAAGTTGAATGTCTGCCAAGCCGGCTCGGCCAAGAAGCGCGGCACCGCGATCGCCCAGAAGCTGCGCGATTGCAGCACCGCCTTGCGCGTCGCCGGCCTGGTGCCAACGTCGGTGTTCTCGGCGAGCCCGGCCTGGATCATTTGCCGCTCTTCGGCGGCGAGGCGGCGGTGCTCGGACGGGGTGCGATAGCCGAACCACCACATCAGCGCCCAGATTATGCTCAGCGCGCCGGTGACCAGGAAGGCCGATTGCCAGCCCCACCACAGGATGCAGAAAGCCACCAGCGGCGGCGCGATCATGTTGCCGACGCTGGTACCCATCTGGAAAGCGCTGGTCGCCAGCGGCCGCTCACGAGGGGGGAACCACTCGGACACGGTCTTGGCGCCGGCGGGGATAGCCGCCGCCTCGGCGGCGCCGAGCAGACCGCGAAACAACGCCAGGCTCGGCCAGCCCGTCGCGAAGGCGTGCGCCATGTTGGCCAGCGCCCAGCCGATCGCGAACAGGAAGAACCCGAGCCTTGTGCCGAGCGCATCGAGCACGCCGCCCGCCACCGTCTGCATGATCGTGTAGGTGGCCTGGAAGGCGAGGATGACCCAACTGTACTCCTCGGTCGACATCGAGAACTCGGCCTGCAGCGTTGGCGCGGCGACCGAGAGCGTCGAGCGGGCGAGGTAATTGAGGACCGTGCCCAGCGTGACCAGGCCGATGATCCACCAGCGCAGCGCCGGGATCGTGCGGACAATTCGCTTCATTCCCTTACCCCATTGCCTGGCGAAAGACCCGCATTCCTGCTGCGGCGGCGGAGAGGCCGTCATCGGGCTTGTCGACTTCGACGTAGCCGATCGCCGACGTCAGCTGGCGGATGTGCGGCAGCAGCGCCGGATAATTCATCTCGCCTTGGCCCGGCGCTACCGCCTGGTCGGTGATCGAGGTTCCATGGCTGCGGTCGATGTCCTTGAAGTGCATCGACACCACGCGCGGACCGAGCCGCTTCAGCAGATCGAGCGGCGCGACCCCGGCGTACCACGTCCAGGCGAGATCCACTTCGAACGCCACGATCTCTGGCGCGATCTGGCGGGCGATCAGATCGAGCGGCGCCTCGCCGCCCAGCGGCGTCAGATCGTACCAATGGTTGTGGTAGGCAAGAACGAGGCCCCGCGACCTGGCCTTCTCGCCGATCGCCGCGAGCTGGGGCAGCCAGGCGTCGAACGCGGCGCGGGTGGTCTCGTAGAGCCTGGGCCCGGCTATGAACGGCGGCGCCGTGGTCATGGCAACGATCTTCGCGCCGGTCTGCGCGGCCTGGTCGAGCTCGCGGTCATAATCGACGTTGCGCACGCCGAGGCGCACCACCCCGACCTCAAGCCCCGCTTCGCGCACCAGCCGCGCCTTTTCGGGCGGCGCCGGCTCGCCCGCCTCCTGCCCGCCATAGCCATGCAGGCGAAAGCCCATGGTGGTGTAACCCAGCTCCGCCGCCTGTCGCAGCGTGCCGGCGTAGTCCAGGTTCAGCTCCCGCATCACCGTGATATCGGCAAGGCCGAGGCGCGCCTTTCCCGGCATTCGGGCGCCAGTGGTGGCGCAGCCCGCCAACCCGCTCGCCAGCGAGGCCGCCAGGACAGCCATCGCCCCGCGCCGGTCGACAGCGATCACAGCCGCGCCTCAGTCGGGGCGGCCCACCCGTCTCGACATCGATCCCGATTAAGTCGGGTTGCGGCACCTGGTTGCCGATCAGGATCACGTCCAACCGCCTCCGAGGAGATCCTCCTACTCACGCCCTTCCCCTTTCGACTCTGCATTGGTCTGCGAAGCAGCCTAGGCAGCTGTCCGCCATGACGCCAGTTGGCCTGACGGATGAAGCGAGTCCAGCGGCGCTTGCGAAACTTCGCGGGCGGCATCCTCGCGGCGCTTGCCTGACCGGTCGGCAAGCGCTTGGTGGCTTCAACGGCGAAGCAAACGAGTCGGCGGACCGGGAACGTGCGCTCATTGAGCTCGTTCGGTACATAGGGAGACGGAACATGCACCTTCGAAGGATGACCGCGGCGGTTTCGCTCGGGCTGTCGCTTGCCATCCCCGCGCAGGCTCGCGCCGATCCACCGGCCACGCGCGACAAGTCGTCACATCCGGCTGAAGTGGCATTCATCAAGGAGGAGCAAGGCTGGGTGTTTCGCCGCTTTCCGACCGGCGAGCGCCTCTATTACAACGATCGCGATCCCAAGGGCAGGTCGTTGTGCAATCTGGGGTGTTCGTCGACCTGGCCCCCGGTTCCAGCTCCGGCCGACGCCGTTTCAACTGGCTATTGGTCGGTGGTCGTGCGAAGCGACGGCACCAGGCAATGGGCGCTCAAGGGCAAGCCGCTTTACACCCGTTTTCACGATACGCCGGAGGTTGCCACGGGCGACGGGATCGGCGGAGTCTGGCACGTGGTTCCCTACGTCCAGCTCCCCTACCACCCGCCGGTGTCAGAACGGCCCGGCGTGGATTAGATCGCCTAGCGGCCAGATCCGCTCAAACGTCTAACGACCTGTCTCCGGCGAGAGCGAAAAGGAGATCGATACAAAAATTGATCTCTTTTGCAGTATAACCACCAAGCCTTTGCTGCAACTTCGCCGTGAATGCATCGCCCAGTTGCCGGTTGACCGACCATCCCAGCTCAGTGAGACTGATGTCCTTCTTTCGCCGATCGTCCTTGCTCTGCTCACTGACGATCAGGCCCTGCTGGATCAACAGGCCAATCTGCTCGGTGACCATGCTTCGCCCGATCCGGTAGAGCTTGGCCACGTCGGACGGGGTGCGGATGCGACCGGTCGCGACCAATCCGATGATCCAGATGCCGCGCGGACCCAACGAAAACCTCTCGGAAATCTCCTGAGCTGGGGTGAGCAGTTCTTCGCGCGCATTGTGAATCGCCTCGGCGAACCTGCCTATCTCGGCCCACGACAGCGAGAGGCCGCCCTTATCGGCGGCTTTCGAACCTTGCCGCCTTGGTCTCATGCCCCGGCATGCCAGGTCGCGGCCAATCGCTTGGTGGGCCGGCAGGCGGCAATCATCCGGGAAAAATCTGCAGGCGAAGGCACGGGTCCCGTGTTAGCTCAAGTGCTCGGAACCCTGAAGCTGTCGTGACATCCCTTGCATGTGCCACCCAGGCTTTTCGCCCCGGCGCGCATCGCGGCGAGGTTGCCGCCGTTCGCGGTTGCCTGGAACCGGTTAGCTTCGGCGATAAATGCGTTCTGCGCCGCCTGGAACCTGGGCGCCTGCGTCCAGATCTCCGGCTTGGCCGAAGTCTTCACCCCGGGCTGAGGACCACTGCCCGGCGGGAACCAATTGGGCATCTGCGACGCGGCGTTGCGGATCTGCCGTGCCGACTGCTGGATCAGGATCGTCTGCGGCTCCGGGGAACGCAGTCCGTCGTTGACCGCCTTGAAGGCGGCGCCCAGTTCACGCAGGCCAGCCACCCGAGTGCGAACGTCGTTTACCGGTGTGGCCAGTAGCGGGGTGGCGACAAGCGCGCAGGTCGCGATCGCGACCGAGCGCCAATTCAGCAAACGATGCATGTTCTGCTCTCTCCTTGATACATTGGGCCGCGCCGGTTCTTAGCCAGTTTGGTGATGAACTCTCGCTGACGGCGCATCATTGCAGAGGAGCAGGGCTAAAGGGAAAGATTATAGCGGCGCGCCCCTGGATACCCACCAGCTCAACAGGAACGCGACCGTGAGCACCCCGGCCAGCGCCCACCATTTGCCGCGGACCATCGGCTCGACCTCGGCCGGCAGGGTGTGGTCCCGTCCGGTCAGCATGCGTCCGACGAGGTTGCGCCGGCGTACGATCAGATAAAAGGCGATCGTCAGGATGTGGAGGCCGATCAGGGCGAGCAGCAGGTTGAAGCTGAGATGATGAATGCCCGCGGCGCTGCGGCCCTGATCGAAGCTGACCAGATAGGACAGCGGACCGGACTCAATACCGTCGACATCGACCGCGAGCAGCCCGGTCCCGACTTGCAGGCAGAGCAGCGTCAGCATGGCGATGACGCTCCAACCACCGAGCGGATTGTGGCCGGGCAGCGGAGGTTCCTCGCCGCGCAGATACGCCGCGACCCCGCGTGGACCGCGCAGAAAGTTGCTGAACCGCGACGTGCTGCTGCCGACCATTCCCCAGAGCAGGCGGAACGTCAGCAGCAGAAAGATCGCCAGTCCCGACCGCTGGTGCCATTCCATCTGCCCGGTTTCAGCACTCCACCAGGAGAAGGCGAACAGGCCGGCGAGGAGCCAGTGGAAAAGGCGGGTCGGCGCGTCCCAGACGGAGGCGGCGGCGGCTCCGCTCATTGGGCCTTCGGCGCAAACGATCGGCACAACCCGCCCGCGTTCACCGGACCGCCGCCGAGCATCTGGCAGGATCCGCAGCCGGCGGCGGTGCCGGTAAAGAAGCTGCACAGGCTGCAATGCCTGGCCGGTTCACTGGAGGCGTCGACATAGCCGAGGCTGCGCCGCCGCGACCTCTGGCTCAGCGGCAGGGTGTTGGGATCGTAGCAGGCGGCGGGGTCGGCAGCGCCCGCCCGCGTCGCGCCGAGGACCAGCAAGGGCGTAATTCCCGCGAGCGCGAGGAAACGTCGGCGAGCATCGTTCATTGTGGCGCCTTGCCCGGATGAGCGCCGCGCTCGACCAGTTCCAGCTTGTAGCCATCAGGATCGGTGGCGAGCATCATCCTGTAGCCCATCGCGACGTCCCGAATCGGGCTCACCGTAAAGCCGGCTGCCTGAAGCCGGGCGGATATCTCCGCCAGCCTGGCGATGCGCATGACCGTGCGTTCATAGCCGTGACCGTGCTCGATCCTGGCCGGGACCGTGGCGGTACCGTCCGAAAGCAGGATCAAACCGGAGCCGAGCGGATCGCCGTCGAAGGCCAGCATCGTCTCCAGATGCTGCGGCGGGCCCATCCGCATCGCCACCTTCATGCCGAGCGCCTCGTAGAACCCGACCGATTTCGCCACATCGCTGACGTACAGCACCGGGCCCATGAGCCCGCTTTGCGAAGGCACCGCCGCGGACGGAGCCGGCGCCGCCGGCTGCGCCGCGACGGGCGCGGCAGCCGCCAACGGCAGGGCCACGGCGAGCGCAATGAGAACGAGCCGCCTCACGCGACCAGTTCCCCGATTGCCTTGTTCGTTTCCATGCTCTTGGTCCCCCACCGGTCGACCGGCACCCCCATGGCCTGCTGCAGGGTCAGACCGACCCGGCTGACCGGCGTGCCCTGGCCATCGACATAGAGTCCGGTCTTGATCCGCCCTCCGCCGCTGCCGGCGGTCATCATCGGGATGTTGTCAATCGAGTGGAACTTGGCGAACTCGGTCTCGGAATGCGCGAACACCAGCGTGTTGTCGAGCAGCGTCCGATCGCCCTCCTTCACCTTGTCAAGCGCGCCGATGAAATAGACCCAGGCTTCCATGATCTTGGTGAGGAAATAGGTGGCCTGCGGCTGATAGCCGAGCTTGTTGTCCAACACCTCCTCATGCGTCAGCTGATGGTGGGTGACCGTGCTGCCGATGCGGGTCAACGAGGATGCGCCATTGTTGAACATCATGTTGAACACCCGCGTCTGGTCGCACGCCAAGGCCATCACCAGCAGGTCGGTCATCAGCTGGTGGTTCAGCACCACCGTCTCGATCTCGCCGTTCACCGCCAGGTCGGCCGGACCCTTGCCCGGCACGACGCATGCCTGGAGCGGCTCGGGCCTGGTCAGTTCGACGTCGAGCTGGTTCTCCAGCTGCCGGATCGAGGTGTAATATTGATCGAGCTTCTGCCGGTCGGCCGCACCCACCGATGCCTGGAGCGCCTGACGCTGCTCGGTGACGGCGGACAGCACCGAACGCCGCGCCATCGCCTGCGGATCGGGCGTGAAGCTCGCGCTGTTCGGGTCCTTGAAGCCGAGGCCGAATATCCGCTGGTACAGCCCGGTGGGGGTCGCCTCGGATGGATTGAGGTTGCCGCCGCCCCGGCCCGACAGCGAATTCCTTGCATCGCCGATTGCAGATACTTCCAGACTGCGGAACCGCGAGCGCGCGCCGATCCGGTCGCTGATCGTCACGTCGAAGGATTCGCCCGGAAGGCCGCGATCGACGGTGATCGCCCGGCCGGTGCGGATCGCCGGGCCGCCCGAAGTATGCGGCAGGTTCGGCGCGCCATCGAGCAGCACGTTGAAGTTGCCGAGGACGTTGATCTTCTTCTGAAAGTCTCGAATCGGGGCGAGTTCCGGCTTCAGCTCGTAATCGGCTCCGGCCTGCGAGGGAAACCAGCGGGTCGGGTTGACGCCCAGGCCCCAGAACCAGGTTCCGAAGCGCACCGGCACCGCCGCCCCGGTGGCGGCCATCGCCTGGCCGTTGCCATCGAGGAACACGTCGAGCAGCGGCACGCCGACCGCGATCGCGGCGCCGTTGAGTACGCCCTTGAGAGCGCCCCGGCGCGAAAGATCGAAGCCCATATCGTATTCCTTTCGGTTAATTCGTCAAAAGACTGACACGGGTGCCAGCATCAAGCTTATGGACCTTGACCTGATAGCTTTCAGGCATCGTCGCGACTTTGAGGAACAGCGAACGGATGCTGTACCCGTCGGTGGCGAACTGTTTTTCCAGCGCTTCCACCAGATTGCCGTCCTCATCACTCGGCACACCGCGTGCATATTCGAGCGCGCGCGAGGCCACGCAGAGGGTCGTATCCGGACTCTCGGCAAGCGTCTTGCCGAGCCCTGCCGCCCCGGTGAACTTGACCGAATCGAGTTCGCCCGACGGGTCGATCTCTGCACCGTTCTCTTTCGTGCGAAACGCACCGATGCCGTCGAACCGCTCAAGGCTGAGCCCGACCGGATCGGTCAGCTTGTGACAGCCCGCGCAATTCTCATCGGTCACATGCGCGTTCAGCCGGATCCGCGCGGTCGGCACCGCCGTGTTCCTGGTGTCCTGGACGGCGGTGAAATTGACGTTGCCGGGCGGGTCGGGAACCTGCTGGCACATCAGCACCTCGCGCACCGCCCTACCCCGCAGCGTCGGCGAACTGCGGCCCGATTGCGAATAGATCGCCAGGAACCCGGCCTGCCCGAGCAGCCCCGCCCGGTCATCACCCGGCGCGAACTCATGCGGCTCCCACCCTCGCGGCTTGCTCACCTGCACCTGGTAGAGGCCGCCGAGCGCGCGCGTCATGAAGGTGTGGTTGGTGGTGAACAGCTGGCGGTAGTCGCCGTTGCGGGTGACAAGGTGATCGACCACCGTCCGCAGCATCTGTTCCGGCATCGCGGCGGCGACCTGCGTGCTATAGTAAGGGAAGATGATCGGATCCTTCGACAGCGCGTCGAAGCGTTCCAGCAGCAGCATGTCGACGAAGAAGGCGCGAACGCCCTGTTCGAAGCGGGGCGAGGCGACCATCCGCTGGGCGATAGCGGTCAGCTGCGCCGGGTCCGACAGCTTTCCCTTGGCGGCGGCGTCGAGCAGCATCTCATTGGGCGTCGAATTCCACAACGTGAAACTGAGCCGCGCCGCACGCGAGTAGTCGTCGAGCACCGGGCTGCCGGCCTGCGCGAGTCCGGGCTGGGCGGTCTCGAGGATATAAAGGAACTTGGGCGAAACCAGCATCGCCCCGAGCGCGAGTTCCAGCCCCGAGTAGAACGATCCCGTCGCCTCCGCCGCTGTACCGGCCATCCGCACATAGCTGGCCTGCTCGGTCAAGCTCAGCGGACGGCGGAACAGATAGCGGCCCAAGGGCGCCAGCGCCGCCTGTGCGCAGGAAGGATCGGCCTTGGCGGGGGCCTTCGGCGCGCAGGGTACGAACTGGCCACGGTGCCGCTCGTCGAACACCTGTCCGGCGATATTACGCGCCATGGCGTCGAACTGTTCCAATCCCGACGGCGAGATCGCCGCCTCTCTGGCACCGCTGGCGATCAGCTCATGCGCGGGGCGGACGATCGGCTCGAAGCGCCCGGCGACGACGATGTCGGGCCCGAATATGTCGGCGATGGTGTTGCGGTACTGCGTTTCGCTCAGGCGCCGCATGCCCACGATCTGGCCGGATGCGGCGGTCGCTGCTGCGGTGCCCGGCTCGGCCCCGGCGCTGCCGGCAAGGCTCGCGGCGGTGATCGAAAGCACGGCGGCGGCGCCCGCGACCCCCAGCATCCAGCGAGAAAGGCGGCTAGTCGAGCTCATCGCAGCGCGCTCCTCGTGGCAGCCGGAATGTCGGTAACGAAGGCGGGTATGGCGGTCATCCGCATCGCGCTCGACACAGCAGTGCATTTTCCGCTTTTTGGGTCCCGAATGCCATCGGCGTATTTCTTGAGCGTCGCCAGCGTGGCGGAGCAATCGATGCCTGCGGAGAGCGCCGAGCCTTCGCCCCCAAGCATCGTGCTGATAATCACGTTATAGACATCGCGGTAACCGCCGATGTAACCACGCAATCCCCCGTCCGGCTGGAATTCCAGCCGCAACCGGCCCTTCTGGTAATCATACGTCGAACGCGCGCCGCGGATGTCACGGGGAACACCCTGCCCCCAGGTCTGGGCCAGCCTGATATCGGCCGGGTCGGTGGTCAGCACGCCATCGACGATGCGCCCGTGCAGCACGTTGCGATGCCGCGCGCCGGTGTCGCTGATGGTGAAGCTCGTTCCTGGCAGCCAATTGTCCTTGGTATCGATCACCGGCCGATCGGGGGTGTTGGCGTATATCACCTCGACATCGTCATCGCGCGTGAGGCTGTCCACGCCCTTGAGCAGGAGCACCTGGGTCCACTCGCCGGAGACGAAAAACTGCTTCATACCCCTCAGGGTGTCGCCGCCGTTGCCATCGGCGCCGCGCCATTCGAGCGTGCAGCCCAATGCGCGATATTCCTGGTTGTCGATGCCCCGCTCGCCCGCCGGACTCTGGAAATTGTCATGGGCGCAGGTGTCGGCGTCGGTCGCGCCGCCATCGAGATCGAGGCCCATGCCGTTGCGACTTTCCACCGCCGGAAAGGGTGATCGATTGAACATGTCGGGCTGCGAGCAGACGTTGGCGCCTTTGCCGTCGAAGGCGTAGCCGTGCCAGCCCTTGGTGAGTTCCAGCTCGTTTTCCTTGAGGCGCAGACGGGCCTGCTCCGCCTCGGGCAGGCTTCGCAGGTAAAGTTCGCGCAGGCGCGGTGCGGTGCCGTGCGGGCACGCGTCCTGGCCGGGCACTATCGGCGATACGAACTCGGTGACGACGAAGCCCATCGTTCCGCCAGGAGGCGGCGCGGGAATCTTGCGCTGGGGCGATGGCTGCGAGATCGCCGGCGTTGCGAACGGCAGCCAGCTGATTTCGGCCTGGCTCAACACCGCCAGGCCGATCGCCGCCGCGACAAGCGCAAGCGGCTTCGCAATTCGCCGCCTGCGACCGCTCGCGCTTATCCCGTCCTCGCCTGGTTCTTCCACTCCGAGCATCCTCTCATGCAATCCGTCTCAAGGCCGCAACACTTTGCCCGAGGACGGCACGGCGGTAGGTTCGTCTTGCGCGGCGACGAACACCGGCTCGCCTCGAAACGTCCACTGCGGCGCGTCGCCGGTCTTGCGTACCGCCCACTGGCCAATTTCCTTCGACGCCATTCCGGCGCCGAAAGGCTCCCAGCTTGCGCAATCGGCCGCGCAAGCTCCGGTGAACAGCACCCGGCCGTCCTGTTGAGCCAGCACATACGTAGCAGACACGGCGAGCGGCTGAACCCCGACGGGCGCCGCCAGCTTGGGTGCTGGCGGCAGATATTTCAGCGTGTTCCAGGTCCGGTTCTCGGCACCATCCCATTCGGTCGATCCGCGCGTATCGTCCCGCCGGGTGAACACCATGTGCCACCCCTTATAGACCCACTGCGGCCCTTGCGCGCCGGCGATGATCGTCCAGTCCGGCGCGGTTTTTTGCGAGTAGAGCATCGGTTTCGGCTTGCCCGCCGCCTCGGTGCCGGGCCCGAAGCTGGGAGGGTCCTCCCGGCCGCCGCCATAGCGGCGCGGAAACATGATGTTCGGCTCGCTGCCTTGGGGAGCGAGCAGCGGCTCCCAGGTTCTCGCGCAGTCGGCCCCGCAATATTGCGCCGCGTCCGGGCCCGACCTCAGCAGAATCCGCATGTCCATTCCATAGAGCACGCGCCCCCTGGCATCGGCATAGACGGTGCCGGAAGGCGTATCATGCAGCGTGATGCCGGGCGGGAACTTGTCGGTGGTGGCGGCCTGGATCGCCATATCCGCCGGCTGCGCGTGGACGACGGCGCTTGAAGCCGAACAGACCGCGAGCGCAAGCTTGGCCAGATGTCTCAGTTGCATCCCGTCCATCCTCGCGACTCGGCCTTCCCGTTGAATCGGCAGGCGGTTCCGTTGCAGCGAGAATAGTTCGTAATCCGAACAAGTCAACGATCCAGCAAGTGCGCGCCGCGCCGTCGCTTTCCTGCGCAAGCGAGCCGCACTCAACGGCTTTCCGACAATGCCCGAGCAGACAGAAGCCCTTGGATATTCCCGGCAATGCGGGCAGATGCCGCCTGACCGGTTCGACCGAAGGAGAGAGGTTATGTTGGCCAGAAAGCTAGCGCTGACGATCGCGCTTGCCGGTGCCTCGGTCGCCAGCATGGCCCTTGCCGAAGCTCCGGGCGGCGATCGCTCGCTCGAGGATCAGTTCCGTGACCCGCCTCAGAGCGCACGCCCGCGCGTCTGGTGGCATTGGATGAACGGCAACATCAGCAAGGACGGCATCGCCAAGGACCTCGCCTGGATGAAGCGGGTCGGCATCGGCGGCATGCAGAACTTCGACGCCAACATGAAGACCCCGCGGATTGTCGACAAGCGGCTGGTCTATATGACCCCCGAGTGGAAGGACGCATTTCGCTTCGCCGCCAGCGAGGCCGACCGGCTCGGGCTGGAACTGGCGATCGCAGCCTCGCCGGGCTGGTCGGAAACCGGCGGGCCATGGGTGCAGCCGCAGGACGGCTTGAAGAAGCTGGTGTGGAGCGAGACGGCCGTCGTCGGCGGCAAGCGCTTCGTCGGCAGGCTGGCTGCGCCGCCGTCCGTCACCGGGCCGTACAAGACAATCGCGAAGAAGGTGTCGATGGGAAGCCTGGGAGCGGGAACGCCCGAGAGGCAAGTTCCCGTCCACTACTCCGATGTGGCGGTGCTGGCGTACCCCTTCTCAGCGCCGCCCGCCATGGTTCCGACGATACGCGACGGCAACGGCCACATGATCGATGCGGCAGCGCTGTCAGACGACGATCTCGGCAGCGAGTTCGAAGTCGCCGCTGGAGGCAGCGCCGAGGCGCCGCGGACGATCGTGTTCGTGTATGCGCAGCCGCAGACCGTCCGCTCGGCGCGGCTGTTCGCGCCGAAGGCGGTGCTGCCTTTTATCGGCCCGCTGTTCGAGCCGCGCCTGGAAGCGAGCGTCGATGGCGCGGGTTGGCACCCGATTGCCGAGATGCCGCTGGGCGACATTCCCGCCACCGTCGCCTTCGCGCCGGTCACCGCGCGCCGCTTCCGCGTGGTGCTCGCACCCCGCGTTAACGTGCGCGATATCCTGGCGCAGTATGGGGTCAGCCTCAGCCAGATAGGCCTGGCTGACCCCGCGAGCCTGTTTGCGGAGCCGCTGGGTATTGCCGACTTCCGGCTGTCGAGCGCCGACCGCATCGACCGGGCCGAGGCCAAGGCTGGCTTTGCGCTGGTGCCCGATTACTTCGCGCTCAGCCAGGGCGTCCCCGACGCGCCCGGAATCTCCCCAACGCAGGTGATCGACCTGACCGCCCGGCTCCGCGCCAACGGCACGCTCGACTGGACTCCGCCTGCTGGGCGCTGGAAGGTGCTGCGCCTCGGCTATTCGCTGCTCGGCACGGTCAACCATCCCGCGCCGCCCGAGGCGACCGGGCTCGAGGTCGACAAATTCGACGGGCCGGCGGTGCGCCGCTACATCGAGCATTACCTCGGCATGTACCGGGATGCGTCGGGCGGGCTGATTGGCGCGCGCGGCGTGCGGGCGTTACTGACCGATAGCACCGAGATCGGCGCGGCCAACTGGACGCCGCGGATGATCGCGCAGTTCCGGCGCCTGCGCGGCTACGATCCGACGCCGTGGCTGCCGGCGCTGACCGGCACGATCATCGGCTCGCGCCGGCAGAGCGACGCGTTTCTCTACGACTACCGCCGGACCCTGGCCGATCTGATGGCGTCCGAGCACTACGGCACCGTCGCCGCCGTCGCGCATGAGAACGGCCTCAAGGTCTATGGCGAGGCGCTGGAGGACCAGCGCCCGGTGATCGGCGACGACATGGCGATGCGCCGCTACACCGATGTGCCGATGGCCGCCATGTGGACCTATGCGCGCGACAAGGGCCCGCGCGTCACCCTGCTCGCCGACATCAAGGGCGCCGCCTCCGTCGCGCATATCTACGGCCAGAACCTGGTTGCCGCCGAGTCGCTCACCGCTACCGGACCGCCATGGGGCTGGGCGCCCTCCGACCTCAAGCGGATCATCGACCTGGAGTTCGCGCTCGGGGTCAACCGCCCGGTGATCCACACCTCGGTCCACGCGCCGGTCGACGACAAGCTGCCCGGCCTGTCGCTCGGCGGGATCGGCCAGTACTTCAACCGCCAGGAGAGCTGGGCCGAGATGGCCAAGCCCTGGATCGACTACATGGCGCGCAATTCGCTGATGCTGCAGCAGGGCCGCAATGTTGCCGACATCGCCTATTTCTACGGCGAGGAGGCGCCGATCACCGGCTTATACGGCGAGCACCCGATCGCCGACGCGCCCAGGCGCTATGCCTATGACTTCGTCAACGCCGATGTGCTGGCGGGGGCCCTGACCAACGATGGGCCTGATCTGGTCGCCACCGGCGGCGCCCGTTACCGCGCGCTCTACCTCGGCGGCCAGTCGCGGCAGATGACTCTGCCGATGTTGCGCAGGCTCGCCGCGCTCGTCGAGGCCGGGGCAACGGTGATTGGACCAAGGCCCGAAGGCGATCCGGGTCTCGGCGGCAATGCGGCCGAGTGGTCGAGCCTGGTGGCGAAGCTCTGGGCCGGCGGCGAGCAGGCGGTGGTCGGCAAGGGCCGCGTCATCGCCTCGACCGACGTCGAGGGCGCGCTAGGCGCCATCGGCCTGACACCGGACTTCCACTTCACTGGCGGGCAGGCCGACAGCGAAATCCTGTTCGTTCACCGCAAGCTGAGCGATGGCGACAGCTACTTCCTGTCCAACCGCAAGGACCGCGCCGAAATGATCGAGGCGCGGTTCCGGATTGCCGGCAAGGCAGCCGAACTCTGGCATGCCGATACCGGCGAATCCGAGCCGGTCAGCTACCGGATCGAGAACGGCGAGACCCTCGTGCCGCTGGCACTGGCGCCCGAGGAGTCCGTCCACGTCGTGTTCCGCAAGCCGGCTGCGGCCGGCGGGCTGACGGTCGGGCGGCCGGCGGCGCCGACTGAACTCGCCCGGCTCGAAGGGCCATGGACCGTCGCCTTCCAACCGGGCCGCGGTGCGCCGGCCAGCGCCAGTTTCGCCAGCCTGACCCCGTTGGACGAGCGCCCCGAGGCCGGGATCAAATATTTCTCGGGCGTGGCCACCTACAGCAAGACCTTCGCCGTCCCGCGCGCATGGCGGACTGGCCAGCCGCTGTGGCTAGACTTGGGCGAAGCGCGCGAGGTCGCGGAAGTGCGGGTCAACGGCATGCTGGCCGGAACTGCTTGGCACGCCCCGTACCGGGTCGACATCGGCAAGGTGGCGAAGCCCGGCAGCAATCGGCTGGAAGTCAGGGTCGCCAACCTGTGGGTCAATCGGCTGATCGGAGACGCCCAGCCGGGGGCCGTCGCGGTAACCTGGACCGGCCTGCAGCCCTACAAACCCGACGCACCGCTGCGCCGATCCGGCCTGATCGGGCCGGTGACGCTGGGAGCCTCACGATGAGGCTAACCCACGGCTTGCAGCGGCGCCTGCTCCAGCCGCCGGCCGATCGCGCTGCGGCTGGGTAGGTTGGACTTCTCCAGGATGTTGTGAACGTGGTTCTTGACCGTCGCCGGGCTGATCCGCAACTGCTGGGCGATCTGCTTGTTGGACAGTCCCTGGCCGGCCATCGTCGCCACCTCCCGCTCCCGGCCGGTCAGCCGAACTTCGAACGGGCGTGCGACACTCCTGGCCAGCGACGCAATGTGGCCGATGAGCCGGGCGGTGGCTTGCGGCGAGCAATAGCTTTCCCCGCGTAATGCCATCAGTGCTGCCTCGTTGATGTCGGCGATTTCACCATCCTCGCCGACAAAGGCGCAAATGCCGTACTCGGCGCCGGCCAGCAGATCCTGGTGGCTGCAAACTCCGAATGCGACGACCTTCAGACTGGGCCAGACCGCCTGCAACTCCGCGGCGTGGACCAGCGACCGCTGGCGGGACGCGTCGAGGATCACGACATCGACGGGCTCGCGGCTCAAGATTTCCTGGGCCTGGTCGGGTGCGGCGGTGGCGACGACCTGAAGCGAGCCGATCCGCATCAGGCCGGCGCACAGGCCTTCGCGAAAGAGCATCACCTCGCTGACGATCAGCGCCGTGGGACGGCGCTCGTTCGACGCGGATTTCGCGACAAGGTTCATGCGTCTCTCCTCACCGCGATGCATTTATCCATGCATGACGCGGCGTTGCGACGAATCACTTGCGACCCGGGCAGGCCAAGAGTGCTTGGTGAGGACCCCTCCCGAACCGGCGGTAATTAACAGCGATCAAATTGATTCGCCAGAACAATAGGCCGGTCAACGACAGGCTCCGCCCATTTTCGCCAGCGGTCCGGGCCGAATGGCCCGGGTACGAAACAATCATCCACGGGCTGGGGCCGGAAGAACGAGCGCCGCGGTGTGCTACCCAACGCATTGGGGGCCTCTTCGCCATTGTCGGCCCAGACCGCGGGCCGGGCGTGGGTCCGGGCCGATTTTTCGCCGGCCGGTCCATGGCGGGCGTTCGTCGCCAGGCAGATGCTACCCCCCTGCAAGCGAGGGAGGGCACATGGCCGCGATCCGCGTCACGATCGGCGAAATGCCGCCACTGCTCCGCTCGCTTGTGGAAGGCATCCTGACTGGCAATCCGCAGTTCGAAGTGGCACCCGCCGCCAGGCAGATGGTGGCTGTCGGAAATGCGCCTCATCCCACCGATGTGCATATCGTCAGCGAAGACTCGATGAAGTCGATCCTGCCGATTGCCGTAGCGGCGGGCGTGCCGGTCGGCCTGGGCGTCGTCGCGATTGCCGCCAACGGGCTCGATGCCGCAGTCGTGCGGCTCAACGCGCATCGCCAGCGGATCGGTCGCGAGCCGCGCCAGACGCTGGCCGAAGCGATCCGCGCCGCCGCCGGCATCCCTTCGGACGCTGGCTGATGGCGCACTACCGCGCGATCGCGGCGGCGCTGGCCGCCATCGAGGGGCTCCTCGACGAACGCTATCCGCGTGACGAGGAGGGCTTCAGCGGATCGCTCGATATCCGCCGCATCCAGCCCAAGGACATCGAAACGCTCAGCGCCAGCGGGCCGGCCGGGATCGCTATCCTGCTGTGGCGGGTGACGATCAACCAGCAACGCCGGATGCTGCCGCCCCGTACCGACCTGTTCGGACGCCGCTTCAAGTCCTCCATCCCGATCGACCTTTCGATCCTTCTCATCCCTTTCGCCGCGAGCGCGGAGGTCCAGCATCGCATCCTCGGCTGGACGATGCGGGCGCTGGCTGACGCCGGACCACTCAAGGCGGCGCAGCTCAACCAGTATCTGAAAGAAGACGACGTCTTCGCCGACACCGAGGAACTGGACCTGGTTTGCGATCCGCTGCCGGTGCCGGACTATCTGTCGCTGTGGGACCGGCTCAAGAAGCATCCCCTGGCGGTCAACTATCTGGTGAGGATGGTGTTGCTCGACAGCGCCGACGAGCTGGTCGAGGCGCCCGCCGTGGTCGAGCGCGAGTTCGTGGTCGGAAGCGCCGTCCCATGAAGCTGGCGGCGGCCCACGATACCGTGACCCTGCCGCTTCCCGCGGCGATCCGGCTGCGCAGCGCGGCCGACCGCCGGCTGGTCGACGCGGGGCTGGAGATCGACGCCTCTCCTGTCGCCGGGATGCGAAAGCCGGTCCGGCTGGGGAGAGTGCCCTCGGGCGTCTGGGTGGCGCATGTGCTGCCCGGAACGGGCGCGCGCGTCGCCAACGATGCGACGACGTGGGGCGCATCGGCAACACCCTATCGCTTTGCCGTCGATGACGCCTGGGGACGGTTCCTGCCGCTGCGGCTCTCCGCCGCGCTACCGTTCCGGGGTGCGGTCCGCTGGGCTGGCTGGAGTGGCTGGACCGACGCGCGCCGCGGCCAGGCGCGGCCGATCCTCCTGCCCGGCGCCGACCCCGCGACGATCCCCGATTACCTGCCGCTGTTCCCCGGTCCGGGGTGGAAGCCCGAGCCGGGCCTGGCCGACGTGCGCGCCCAGCTCGCCATCCGCGAGACCGGCGGGGCGTTGCGCAACGCGGGCTGGGCGGTGGCCACAGTCGGCCTCGGCGGCACCACCATCGGATTGGGCGTTGCCGACGGCGAAGGTAGGCTGGTGGTCGCGTTCCCCTACCCAGCCCTGCCCGACCAGACCCCCGCCGAGGCCGCGCAGGGCCGCCCCCTGATCGCCTGGAGCGTCAGCGTGCAGGTCCACTGCGGCGAACTCGCGGTCGGCCTTGCTGCGGGAGGAGTTCCCGAGTTGCAAAGCATCCTGGCGCAGCTCGACAGCCCGCCGCTGCGCGCGCTAGCGACCATCGTCGGTGCTCAGGCGCCATTGCCCGACCAGCAACTCGTGCTCGGCCGCACCCTGGTGCTCCGGACCGAAATCTCGGCGGGAAAGCCGTCGTCCAGCCTCTTCCTGAAATCGCCCTGACCCTGAAGGAGAAGTGAAATGCCGGAATATCTGGCTCCGGGCGTCTACGTCGAAGAGGTCTCGTATCGCGCCAAGTCGATCGAGGGCGTCAGCACGACGACAACCGGTTTCGTCGGCCCCACCCGCTACGGTCCGATCGACCTCGAACCCGATATCCTCACCTCGCTGGTCGAATTCGAGCGCGTCCACGGCGGCGCTGCCCGGCTGGTGTGGAACGGCGCCGAGATCGACAACTACATGTGGAACGCGGTGCGGGCCTTCTTCGAGGAGGGCGGCAAGCGTTGCTACATCGCCCGCACATTCGATTACGGATACCTCGCGGCGGACGACGATGCCGCCCGCGCCACCAAGCGCGCTGCGGCATCGGCGCGGGTGACGGCCCCCTACCCGCCCGCGAACGTATCGATCCGGGCGCGCTTCCCAGGGCGTGCCGGCGCCGGTGCGGTCGTCCTGCGCATGTTTCTTAGCCAGAACCGCTTCTCGGTCAGCGCCGGCAGGGCGCGACTGGGTTCGAGCTTCGATCGCGATGTCGTCGCCGTCACCGGCCTCGCCACGGCGGCGGACGATGGCCCCTATCTCCTGACGCGCGACGAGAAGAAGGACCTGTGGACCTTCGACAACGGCAAGGCCGGGGCCGCTCATGTCGCCTTCGAGCTGCAGGACGTGGCCGCGCAGGCCGGACTTTCGGTGCGGACGCTCACCGCTACCGTGCTGGTCGATCCGGACGACGCGGGGCTGCCGTTCTTCGCCGCCGCCAACCTTGCGCTCGATGCGCGGCACGCGGTCGCCGGCCAGCCGGATTCGCTGTTCGCCTATTTCGCCGACGAGCAGCCGAGCCTGTCGCGCGCGCGGTCGGTGCCGATTGTCATTGCCCAGATGAGCGTTGCCGAAGCCAACGCCGCGAGCGCCCTGGCCACCGCCGATTCCAACGACAAGAAGACCAAGGCGACAACCGCCACCGCCAAGGCGACCCAGACCAAGAACGATGCCACCACCGCCAAGACGGCGTTCGATACCGCCGAGGCCGCGGCAACCGCTGCCGCAGCCGACGCCGCCGCCAACACCGGGGACGCCGGCAAACAGGCCGCCGCAGCGGCGGCGCGAGCCGATGCCGATACGAAGAAGGCGGATTTCGATACTAAGCAGGGGCTGTCCGATGCTGCGGCCGCCGCGAAGGACGCGGCGATCGCGGCGCGCGATTCGGCCAAGACCGTCGCCGAGAATGCCACCGCCGCAGCCACCGCCGCTGCGAGCGGACCGCTCGACGGGCTCGAGTTCGCCAATCTGTTCCTGGTCTCCGCGCTCGTCGACCAGCGCTTCACCCTGAAGACGCTGGCGGGCAAGAACGAGGATGGCACCCCGCGCGATCCCGACGCGCCGGTGCTCGATGCGGCGTATTTCCTCACCGGCGGTAGCGACGGGGCGATGCCGGGTCCGTTCAGCTACGAGGGCGAGGAAGACCCGGCCACGAACCGCAGCACGGGTCTGCGCGCTTTCGAGGGGATCGAGGACATCTCGATCGTCGCGGGGCCGGGCCATACCGCGCGGACCAGCGTCGACGAGGCCCGGGCGATCGCCGGGATGCTGATCGGCCACGCCGAACGGATGCGCTACCGGATCGCGGTGCTCGACAGCATGCCCAGGCACTCGATCGCCGAGGTGCGCGATTACCGGGGCAAGCTCGATAGCAGCCACGCCGCGCTCTACTATCCCTGGGTCAAGATCATCGATCCGGTGACCAACCTGGAGAACCACTACCCGCCGTCCGGGTTCGTGGCCGGGATCTATGCCCGCAACGATGTCGAGCGCGCGGTCTACAAGGCGCCGGCCAACGAGGTCGTCCGGCTGGCGATCGGCTTCGAGAAGCTGCTCAACAAGGGCCAGCAGGAAGTGCTCAATCCCGAAGGGATCAACTGCTTCCGCTATTTCGAAGGTCGGGGAATGCGGCTGTGGGGCGCCCGCACGATCAGCTCGGACCCCGAATGGAAATACGTCAATCTGAGGCGATATTTCGCCTATCTTGAGAGGTCGATCGACAAGGGCACGCAATGGGCGGTGTTCGAGCCGAACGGTGACCGGCTGTGGGCGAATGTCCGCCGCACGATCGAGGACTTCCTGCTCAACGAATGGCAGAACGGCGCGCTGCTCGGCGACAAGCCCGAGAAGAGCTATTTCGTCAAATGCGACCGCTCGACCATGACTCAGAACGACCTCGATAACGGCCGGCTGGTTTGTCAGGTGGGTGTCGCCGCGCTGCGTCCCGCCGAATTCGTCATCTTCCGCATCGGCCAGTGGACGGCCGACCGCAAGGCTTGAGGGGATAGATCATGCCGGAAAAACGCGACCGCCCTTACGTCCAGTTCAACTTCCTGGTCGATCTCGGCGATGGCAACACCGAAGGCCCCGACGCCGGCTTTCAGGAAATCAGCGGGATCGGGATGGAAGTAACCGTCTCGGAATACCGAACCGGCAACAGCCGCGAAAACTCGGTGATGAAGATCACCGGCATGAACAAATCGACCGACGTGACCCTGAAGCGCGGCGTGATCGGCTCGCTCAACCTCTACGATTGGCTGCACCAGATCCGCAACGGCGATCAGAACTCGCTGCGCACGGTCACGGTCCAGTTGCAGAACGAGGATCACACCAAGGTCGTCCAGACGTGGAAGCTGCTGCGCGCTCGAATGATCAAGCACACCAGCGGCCCGCTCAATGCCAAGGGCACCGACGTGGCGATGGAAGAAATGGTGCTCGCCTACGAGCGGCTGGAGATGGAGTAGCACCGTGAAGCCGCGCCGCCGCCTTCCCGGGATCGTCGTCGAGCCGCTGCCGCCGGTGTGGCGCAACGCGCTGCCGCCGATGGATATCGCGGCTTTCGCCGGATTTGCCGAGCGCGGGCCGTGCAACCGGGCGATCGCGGTGGACAGCGTTGCTGCATACGAGGCGTGCTTTGGCGGCGATACGATCCTCGCGCGGCGCCCGGACGGCGGCGGCTGGGCGCGGGCGGCTCTGCCGGCAACGGTGCGCGCGTTCTTCGGCAATGGAGGACGGCGCTGCTGGGTGGTCCGGCTGGCGCGAACCGCCGAGACCGAGCGCGCCTGGGCAGCGGCCGGCGGGCGGGCGGGCCGGCCGGGGGATGTTGCCGAAGCCAATCTGCTTCCCGTCGGGGGCGTGCTTTGGGGGGGATCGGGGCCAGGTGGCGGGCCAAGCCGGGTCCAGGCCGCGCGGCTGCAGGCGTCGAGCGTCGGGAGCTGGTCGGATGCACTGCGGCTCTCGGCGCGGCTCCAGACGACGGCGCTGCGCGTTGACGGCGCCACCGCCGGTCCCGACGGCTTCCGCTTTGCCGATCCCGGCGGTCTGGTCCCCGATGCGCTGATCGAACTGGTCTCGCGGCAAGGTTCCGTGCGCAGCTTCGCCAGGGTCACCCGCCGCGAGGGCGGCGACCTGCTCGCGTCGTGGTGCGCAAGCTTCCTGCGGACTGCCGCACCGAACGCCCTTGATGCGGCCGCGGGCCATGTGCGCATCCCGGGCCTCGAAACCGATTTCGACGCGACGTTCCACGCCGGCGAGGAGAGCCGGATCGAATTGAGCGCCGGCGCCGCGAAGACCGTTGCCGCCGGGGACTGGCTGCGCTTCGCCGCACAAGGCGAAACGGTGTGGATGCTGGTCGACCGGGCTACCGACAACGCTGCGGAGGGTCCGGCCTGGCAGGAGGTCGCATCGAGCCTGCCGACCGGCGCGTTCTGGGCGCGCACGGTAACGCTGGAACTGGCGGCGACCCGCGACGGGTCACGCATGACTTTCGCCGCGCCGCAACCAGGCCAGGCGGGCGATGAGACATTGGACGACGATGCTTATTACGCGAGGGCGTCGCAGCTGCCGGTGGCGCGGGCACCGCTTTGCCTTGTCGCCGAGGACCGTGCCGCGCCTGGGTCAAGCTGGCTGCCGCTCGGCTTGACCGGCGAATTCGGTCCAGCCCGCGCCGCGGTCGCCTCCGACCGGCCCGCGCTGGCCCGCGACGGCCTCGCCCGGTTCGATGCCGAGCTGTTCCTCGACCCGGTGCTCGCATCGTGCGACACCGCCGCCCTCGGCGACACCATCCAACGCCGGCGTGACATCGAGGAGGCGCAACTCACCGGCATTCACGCGCTGGCGGACACGCCCGATGCGGGTTTCGGCTTGCCCTCGATCCTCGCCGTGCCCGACGCGCTCCAGCCTGGGTGGTCGTTCGCGGCCGAGGCGGGCTTGCCGGGGCCGGCGGTTCCCGGCGGGGTCGATCGGAGCAGCTGGTCCAGTCATGCCGGCGGCTGTCCGCGAGACGAAAGTGACGTTACCTCGCCGGCCTCGCCGCGCACCGACCGGTTCCTCGACTGCGGCACCCGCAAGCTGCTCGCCCCCGGCCTCCACCGCGCCAGCGGCAGGCCCGGCTCCGGCGATTTCGTGATCGAGTTCACCTCTCCTGAGACCGGTGCAACCTTCGTTCTCGAGGAAAGCGGCGAGCCTGGATTCGCCCAGTCGGCGGAAATCTATCGCGGGCAAACCGCCGAGTTCGCCATCGTCGACCGTCCCGACGGGGTGTATTACTATCGGCTGCGGATCGAAGTCGGCGCCAATTCGAGCGACTGGGCGGCGATTGGCCTGCGCGTGCGCTCCAGCGAATACGTGGCCGGCGACCCTGATCCCCAGTTGCTGCACCGGCTGCACGTCGCCACCCTGAGGCTGGCGGCCGGCACCGGCGAGATGATGGCGCTGCTCGGCCTGCCCGAGAGTTGGCGAGCCGCCGAAGCCAGCGGCTTCATGCGAAAGCTGAAGACCCTCGCCCCGGGTCGAGGCGGGGTGTCGCAGCTTGGGCAAACCGAAGAACGCACGCTTTCCTACGGCGCGCTGTTCCACCCCTGGCTCGCGTATCGCACCGACCGGGAGCGGCGGATCGGGCCAGGACCGGTTGCCGCCGCCCCGCCGCTTGGCTGCATCGCCGGAACCATGGCCCGGACGGCGCGCGATCGCGGCGCCTGGATTGCCCACGCCAACATCGCCCTGGCCGACGTGATCGGGCTGGCCCCGGCCCTCCCCGAAGCCGCCCTGGGCGGGCTGCAGGACGATCTCGTCAATCTGGTCCGGCGTCTACCGCAGGGGTTCATGGTCCACGACAACGATACGCTGTCGTCCGAACCCGAATGGAAAGAGATCACCGTCCGGCGGCTGATGATCCTGCTGCGGCGGGTCGCGCTCGAACAGGGCACCATCTATGTGTTCGAGCCGCAGGGGCCGGTGCTGCGCCGGGCGGTCGAAAACCATTTTGACCGGACGCTCGACGATCTGCAGCGGCGCGGAGCCTTCGCCGGCGCGCGTTCGAGCGAATCCTTCACCCTGCGGGTCGACGCACGGCCGGGTGTTGCCGACCAGGGCCGGCTCGAAATCGAGATCGGCGTCGCGCCTTCGATCCCGATGCGCTTCCTGAGTTTGCGGCTGCTGCAGCAAGGCGGCCGGCTGACGCTGGCGGAGGAAGCGGCATGACCTACCCGCTGACCAGCTTCAATTTCGCGGTCGAGATCTATCCCGACGGATCGAGTTCGCCGCTTGCCGAAGCCGCCTTCGCCGATTGCGACGGCATTGAACTGACCATGGACGTGAAAACCATCCGCGAAGGCGGCGCCAACGACCGCGCCCACCGCGTGCCGGGGGCGATCAACTATTCGAACCTCACGCTGAAGCGGGGCGTCACCGCGAACCTCGACCTGTGGGGCTGGGTCCAGCAGTCGATCGCCAACCCGGGGTTGCGGGCCAATGCCGAGGTGATCGTGTTCGCCGCGGACGGGTCGACCGAGGCGATGCGCTATCAGTTGCACCGCTGCCTGCCGATCAAGTTCAAGGCTCCGGCCCTGTCGGCCAAGGACGGCCAGGTCGCGATCGAGGAATTCCAACTCGCCTACGAGAAGTTCGTGGTGGTGGCGCCGAAGGCGGCAGCGGCATGACCGAGGCCACCCTCCGCAAGGCCCGGCTGATCGAGCTCAAGGAGGATCTCTCCTCCGAACTCGACGGCGGCAAGAAGATCGACGTCCAGTTCAATCCCGATACGCTGAAGGTGACCTACGCCAACCAGGTCGTCCAGCCCGAGGGCGGCAATCAGGCGGCGGGCACCGCCGGCCGCCAATTCGTCGGCGCGGGAACGACCAAGCTGGCATTGACGCTGTGGTTCGACGTCACCGCGATGACCGAAAGCGCGGTCGACGACGTCCGGCGGCTGACCCGCGATGTCATCCATTTCATGACCCCGAAGGCATCGGAACAAGACGCCAACAAGCTCGCTCCCCCCGGTACGCGCTTAAGCTGGGGCAGTTTCATCTTCGACGGCATGGTCGAGGGTCTCGAGGAAACGCTCGAGTATTTCTCGCCCGAAGGAAAGCCGCTGCGGGCCAGCATCGTGCTGACCCTGGCGCAACAGAAAATCCTCGTTTCGAGTTTCGAAGGCGACGGCCGGGTGGCGCGGGCCGGGGCGCGTCCGTTCGCCAGCGCCCGCCAGGGCGACAGCCTGCAGGGGATGGCGGCGGGCGCGGGTAAGGGCGGCGATTGGCAGGGAATCGCCGCCGCCAACGGCATTGAGGATCCGCTGCGGATGAACGCCGGCCAGTTCGTCGATCTCAATGCGACCATCGGCGGCGGACTTTCGGCGGGCGTAAACATCGGCTCCGGCGCGGGCGCCGCCTTCTCGCTGACCTTGCCCAGCGCGCGCTTGAACTGAGGGAACCAGACCATGGCGGTTGTCATCCAGGAATTCGAAGCGGTGCAGGAGGAGAGCCAGCCCGCCAGCGCCGACGCCGGCCGCTCACGCCAGGCCGCTGGCCCGGTCGCCCATGTGGCGCTCGACCGCTTGCTCGCCGCCCGCCGTCAGCGGCTGGCACGGCTGTGGGCGCATTGAGGCCGGCATGAGCGCGAGCGTCGCCCGTCTCCCCAGCAGGCCCGCCCGGCCGACGATCGAAGTCGGCGGGCGTGCGAACGCAACGCTTGAGGCGGCGCTGTTGTCCTATGCGCTGACCGAGTGCCTCGACGGCATGGCGCATGGCGAATTGCGGTTCGGCAACTGGGGTGGCGCCGATCGGCCGGGCTTCCAGTATTTCGACCGCCAAACGCTGGATTTTGCCGCCGAGATCGTCGTCAAGCTGCGCGACAGCGTCCTTTTCCGAGGGCGGATCAGCGCGCTGTCGGGTCACTATCCCAGTGGCGCGGCGCCCGAAATCGGCGTGCTGGCCGAAGACCGGCTGCAGGACCTGCGCATGGTCCGCCGCACCCGCAGCTATGAAAAGTCGTCGCTGGCCGATGTCGCGCGCCGGATCGCCGGCGATAACGGGTTGCAGGCCGACGTAAGCGGGAGCGGACCGACCTATGCGGCGCTGGCCCAGGTCAACCAGAGCGACCTTGCCTTTCTCAACGACCTCGCCCGGCGCGAAGGGGTGCAGGTCTGGTGCGAGAGTGACCGGCTGGTGCTCCGCAAGGATCGCGAACGCCCGGACCTCGAACTGGCATGGGCGGGGACTTTGCGGGAATTCGAAGTGACGGCGGACCTGGCTGGCCAGCGCACCAAGGTTACCGCGTCCGGCTGGAGCGTCGCCGACAAGAAGGCGGTGTTGGCCGAGGCACAGAAGTCTGCGGTGCAGGGCGAACTCGGCGCCGACGAGTCCGGCGCCGATATCCTCGCCGCCAAGTTCGGCGAGCGGCCCGAACGGATCGTCCACCAGGTGCCGGCGAACGAGGACGAGGCACGCAGCCAGGCCGAGGCCAGCTATCGCTACATGGCGCGCAACTTCGTCACCGGACGAGGCGTCTGCGAGACCGATCCGCTGGTGCGGTGCGGCGCCAAAGTCACGCTCAGCGGGTTGGGGCCGCTGTTCGACGGCGCCTATCGCCTGCGCAGCGTCACCCACCTGTTCGACGCCGCCGAGGGCAGCCGCAGCGAGTTCACTTGCGACCGTCCGGGTCTGGGGAGGCCGTGATGCCGCTCGCCGAACTCGATGGCGACCTGCAGATGGCGCAGATGCTCGAACGCGAGGCGAGCGGGTTCGGCGGCCGGTTCTATGGCGTGATGCCGGCGATCGTCACCAACGTCCGCGACCCGGACGGCGCCGGCCGCATCGAAATCTCGCTGCCTTCGGTGTTCGGCGGTTCGGATTATCGCTGCTGGGCGAGGCAGGCGACGCTGTTCGCCGGAAAGGACCGGGGTAGCTGGTTCCTGCCCGACAAGGACGACGAGGTTCTCGTCGCCTTCGAACAGGGCGACCCCTCGCGGCCCTATATTCTCGGCGGATTGTGGAACGGGAAAGATGCGCCGCCCGACAGCGCCAGCAGCGACAGCAAGACCGATCGCAAGCAGCTGTGCTCGCGCAACGGCGTGAAGATCACGCTCGACGACAGCGACGGCCAGGAAAAGCTGATCATGGAGACTCCCGGCGGGCAGTCGGTCACGCTCAAGGACGGACCCGGGGCAATCGAGATCGTCGATTCCAACGGCAACAGCGTGAAGCTGGCGGCGGCCGGCATCACCGTCGAGGCCGCCTCGCAGGTCGAGGTCAAGGCGGCGACGGTGAAGGTTTCGGCCGGCATGGTCACCGTCGATGCCGGAATGTCGAAGTTCTCGGGTGTGGTTCAGGCCGATACGGTGATCGCCAACAGCGTGGTTTCCTCCAGCTACACTCCCGGCGCGGGGAACATCTGGTGAGCGCGATACAACATCCGGTCACCTGGGCGGCGCCCCGGCCGCTGTGGAGCGGCGGAGGCGAGCGCGGCCTGGCGCCGACGTTGCTGCGGTTCGCCAGCGACGACTTCATGGAGCGGCTGCTCGCCGTGCTCGCCAACGATCCTGGGCGGATCGGCAGCTATGTCGCGCGCCACGAAACCTGGCGGACGCCTCAGGGCGCTTCCGAAAGCGCCGATTTGATCGACCGGGTGCCGCTGCCGGCGCCGATGAAGCGCGCGCGGCTGGCGACTCGCCTGAGGGCCGCCCCCGCCGTGCCCCCCGCCCCCGAGCCCGACCGGATTCTCAAGCTCTACCAACCCGCGCACCAGCGTCACTATGTCGTCACCGCGACGCTGGCCTGCGCCGTGCCGGGCATGCCCGATCGCAAGCCGCAGGGCCCGCACGAGCAGCTGCGCTATGTGATCCGCCGGCTGTTGCCGCCCGCCCGCGGCGGCGAGCCGGTCGAACACGCCTTCGTCAATGACGAGGCGGGCGCGCATTGGCGCCGCCTTGCTGGCGACGATCCCCACGAACTTGCCCCGGGCGAGGAACGCAACGGCGTCTTCCCGCTGACTCACCGCGACGGCAACGATCTGCGGCGGACGCTGTGGGGCGCGGTGGTGCCGGTGGCCCGGCGCGAGGATCTTCTCGCGGCCCCGGTGGACCGGACGGCGCCAGCCTCGCTGGTTGCGGGACAGGTCGCGGCGCTCGGGGTGCCGGTGGCTCCGACTCGCCGCGAAAGCACGCTGGCGCGGCTGTCCGAACTGCGGATGGACTTCATCGAGCCGTGGAAGGCGATGGCGCAGGCGGCGATCAAGGCCGCCGCCGCCATCGCCGCCGATACCGGGGACAAGGCCACCGCCGAAAACCGGCAGAAGCAGCTGCGCGAGCGCAACCTGGCGTTTCAGACGCAGAGCTGGCTATTGCTCGCCGACCTGTGGAGCTACCTCGGCCAGCATCTGCCCAATCTTCGCGATGCGCTGCGCAGCGGCCAGCCGGGCGCGCTGACGCCAAAGGAGCGCGACCTCTACGACTGGTTCCTCACCGACGATCCGGCGGGCGAACGGGCGGCGCTGACCAATGGTTTCATGCCGTTCGACGGCAGCGCCGCGAGCCAGCCGGCGTATCAGACTAGCATCGGCGCGGCACTGCGCCTCCTCGCGGGCCCGAATGAAGCAAGCTTTGCCGCAAATCTCGCGGCGCTGGAAGCGAACGAACGGCTCTATACCGCGGCCGCGAGCCGCCGCAGCGACTGGCCCGGCTTTCACTATCTGCTCGCCGGGATCGGCGGGGACGGCAATGGTGGCGCGGTCCTGGCGATGGGTCCGTACCTGCGGGTCGGAGCCGCGCCGCACCCCGCCGCGAGCAGCGACGAGATCATGGAAACCGCGCCGCCGTTGACCCAGCCGCCGCCCGCCGCCGGCGTCCAGCTCAACGACCTCGACAAGCTGGCGGTGATGATCGGCCGCGCCCTGCCGAGGAACAACGAGCCCGGCGCCCGTGCGCTGCCCTTCGCCCAGCAACTCAGCCAGACCCTCAAGGACACCGATTACGATACCGGGCTGTTCGTGATCCGCTTCGTTCATCTCAACGAGGATTGCGGGCCGCTCGATCCGCCGACGCTGTCCGCGCCGAGCGAGCGGTTCCGCATGGCGAGCTTTTTCGATCCCGACGCCCCGGCGCGGCCGGTGCGGATCACCCTGCCGATGGACACCAGCCCGGCCGGCCTGCGCAAGCACGCCAAGGGTACCGCCTTCGTGCTTTCCGACATGCTGTGCGGTCAGGTCCAGCGCGCCAAGGGCCTCGGTTTCATCGATCTCATCCGGCAGGTCCTGCCCTGGCCGCTGCACAAGGACATCGATCTTGGCGAGGGCGGCGGCTGCAAGAGCGGCTCGATCGACATCGGCATGATCTGCTCGATCTCGATCCCGATCATCACCCTGTGCGCGCTGCTGCTGCTGATGATCGTCATCACCTTGCTCGACATGATCTTCTTCTGGATCCCGTGGTTCATCATGTGCTTCCCTGTCCCCGGGCTGAAGGGCAAGCGCGCCTCGGGTGCTGCGCCATGAGCAGCATCTTCGGCCAGGGCATCGCCTTTCCGCCTCGGCTCGATGGCCACGGCCGGCTCGCTTGGTCGGCGGGCGAGCCGAACATCCGCGAATCCATCGCGGTGATCCTCAAGACCGATCAGCGCGAGCGGATCGGTCTGCCGAGGTTCGGCGCCGGCCTGGGCGGCTTCCTGTTCGAGCCCAACAACGCCGGCACCCATGCTCGGATTGCCCATGCGATAGAAACCGCGCTGGCGCAGTGGGAGCCGCGAATTGCGGTGAGCCAGGTCGACGTCGCCGCAGACAGCCGTTCGGCCGACAGCGCGGTTGCCACCATCACCTACAAGCTCGTCGCCTCCGGTGCCGCCGAGAAGGTCTCGCTGGCGGTTCCGGTGGGAGGGAAGGCCTGACCATGCCCTTGCCCGTCCCCTCGATCGACGACCGGCGCTACAAGGATCTCGTCGACGAGCTGGTCGCCCGGATTCCGGTGCATACGCCCGAGTGGACCAATTTCAACGCCGCCGACCCCGGCATCACGCTGATCCAGCTGTTCGCGCATCTGACCGAGAGCATGCTCTACCGGGCGAACCAGATCCCCGAGCGCAACCGGCTCAAGTTCCTGCAGCTCCTCGGCATCGGCCTCAATCCGGCCCAGGAGGCACGCGGCCTCGTCGCCTTCGCCAACGAACGGGGCAACGCCGAAAAGCTCATCATCCCTGCCGGCACCGAACTCGCCGCCGGCCCGGTGCCGTTCCGGACCACCAGCGGGCTCGACGCGCTTCCGCTGGAAAGTCGCTGCTACGTCAAGCGCGAGCTGACTCCGGATGCGCCGCTCGCCGACTATTATGCGATGCTTTACGCGTCGTATGGGCGGCCCGCGCCGGACGGCTACGCGCTGTACGAAAGCGTCGAGGTCGATCCGCTCAAGGGCATCGACTTCGCCCAGGCAATGGACCGGACGGTGTGGCTGGCCCTGCTGGCGCGCAGGGACGAGCCCGCTGCCCTCGGCGACGATCCGTGGGCGGATTTGCGCCAGACGTTGGCCGGGCGGACGCTGTCGCTCGGCCTGGTGCCCGACGCCGCCGCGCAGCAGCGCAATCTTGTCCCCGCCGCCGAATCCAGCCCGGTCGATCGGGTGCTGTCGTTCGACGTGCCGCGCGGCGACCTGCCGATGAGCTTCGACCAGGGCGAGCCGGCGCCGCGCTATCAGCAGCTGGTGGCGCGCGCGGACTTCGATCCGCTGACGTCGGTCGGGATCGTCGAACTGACCCTGCCCGAAGCGGCGCGGCTGCGGAGCTGGTCGACGCTCGAGCCACTCGACGCCGGCGTCGGTGAGTTGCCGCCGTTTGTCGAAGACGATCGCATCGCCCAGCGGATCGTCACCTGGGTCCGGGTGCGAGCAAGCGCTACCGCCAACCTTCGTCTCGCCTGGCTCGGGATCAACAGCGCGCCGGTCCGCCAGCGGATCGAAGTCAACGCCGAGCGCCTTGCGGCAGGCGATGGCACGCCCGGCCAGCGCTACGCCCTCGCCCGCGCGCCAGTGCTCGACGGAACGGTGCGGATCGCCAGCCTGGCGGGCGCGACACGGCGCGATTGGCAGGTGATCGACGACATCGCCGCGGCCGACGCCGAAGTCCCGCTTCGGTCGCCCGGCGCGCCGGTCCGCGAGGTGCACCCCGATCGCTTCACGGTCGATGCAGAGGCGGGCCGGGTCACTTTTGGCGATGGATTGACCGGGCGGCGCCCCGCACAGGATGAAATCCTCTACGCCAGCTACGCTTATTGCGAGGGGCACGAGGGCAATGTCGGCGCTGGCGCGATCAATCGCGGGGCGCTGCTGCCCGCCGGCGTCAAGGTCCACAATCCGGTTCCGACCTGGGGCGGCGCCGATAGCGAAACCGTTGCCGACGGAGAGAAGCAGATCCGTCGCCGCTTGCAGAACCGCGACCGGCTGGTGACCGCTGGCGACTTCGTGACGATCGCCTGGCGGACCCCGGGGATCGAGATCGGCCGGATCGAGGTCGTGGCCGCCGCGCATCCCGATGTCTGGCCGGTGGCGCCCGGATCGGTGCCGGGAGCGGTGACGCTGCTGGCGATCCCGGCCTTCGATGCCGCCTACCCTGCCGCGCCACGGCCCGACCGGCTGTTTGTCGATGCGCTGTGCGATTACCTCGATCCGCGCCGGCTGGTGACGACCGAGCTGGCGATCCGTGGCCCGGCCTACGTCGGTATCTGGGTCTCGGTCGGGATCAACATCGCCGACGGGCAATCCGCGGCCGAAGTCACAGAGCGGGTCAAGGCACGAATCGCGGCGCACCTCAGTCCGCTGCCGCGTGCGGGCCTCGCGGTGCGGGATCTGATCGAGCCGCTCTATGCCCCGGCAGCGGACCCCGAGCTGCGCGGCTGGCCGCTCGGCCGCGCGGTCAATGCGCGGACGATCCTCGCCGAGGTCGCCCGCGCGGCAGGCGTGGTCTCGGTCGCCAATGTCCTGCTCGCGCAGGGCGCGGGACCGGCGGTCGAAAGCGTCCCGATCGAAGGGCTCCAACTGCCCGAGCTGCTTGGGATTTCGGTCCTCATCGGTGATCCGGCGCCGCTCGACCAACTGCGCGGGGTGAGCTCCAGCGAGCGTGGGACGACGCGCCGCCTGCCGGTCCCGGTTCTGGCGGAGACGTGCTGATGAACGTCAACGGCTCGCGCTTCCACATGATGCTCGGCATGGCCGATTGGGGACGCTGCACGGCCGGCGGGACCGCGCTGCAGGAGGCCTGGGACGACCGGGCGAACCCGCTGATGACCGATGCGATCGATCCGGCCATTGCAGGATGGGACGCCGCGAGCGCACGGCTGACACTGGCTCGTCTGCCCGAGGCCTTGTTGCCGACGCCGGGGGAAGCCGCGCTTACGGCGGCGGGCCGCCGCGCGGCCGCAGCCGATCGTCACGGCAATCTCTATGTCCTGTCCGCCGATCGCTCAGGGATAGAAGTCATCGGCGCCCTCCAGCGCCAGGCCGCCGCTTTCTGGCCCGATCCTCGCTACCGTCCCGCACCGAGCGGCCGCGCCTTCGAGCCGATCGATCCGCCCCGGGCCGAATTGCTGACATTCACGGCCCTGGCGGTGACCGCATCCGACTATCTGGTGGTCGGGTTCCAGAGCGCTTCCGGCCCGGGGCTGCTGCGCTTCGACCTTGCGGCCGGGGGGGAACCCGGAGTGCATCGGCTGGGCGAGCTGATCGGCGGCGCGGTGGCAGATCTGGCCAGCGACGGCTGCGGCGGGGTGTTCCTGCTCGACGCGGCCGGCCGGCGGGTGTTGCGGCTGAACGGAGCGCTCCAGCCGGTGACCGCCTCCGAGCCCATCGGCGAGGACGACTCCTTCCAACCCGACGGCCCCATCGATCGACGGCGGCATTTGCCCGCCGCGTCGCCGCTTGCGCTATCGGTGCCCGCCTCCCTGGTGCCGCTCCAACTCGTTGCCGGGCGACCCGGCGAAGCGATCCTGCTCGCCGCCAGGCCCGGCGGCGGCAGCGCCGTGTTGGCGATCGATCAGGACGCGAGCGCGATGCGCCACATCGCCGACGATCCGCGAGACTGGATCATGGCGGCGCGGCTGGAGGATGCCGACGAATTGCTGCTGGTGGTTCCACCCTCCGGCAACCAGGCGTTCGCTTTCGCCATCCTGCGTGACGCCGGAAAGCTGACCGGCCTTGCCGATCGGGCCACGCTGCTGCCGATGCGGCGGTTCGGCGGCCGGGCATTGGTGCTGCGCGGTAAGGTCGCGGTCTATGAGAGCGGCGATCCCGCCGCATGGATCCCGCTGGTCGGGCAGCCTCGGCGGCGCTTTGCCGAACTCAACCGGTTCGATACCGTGGTGTTCGACGGCGGCGAGCCGCAGTGCCTGTGGGACCGCATCCGGCTCGACGCCTGCATCCCGCCCGGCACCAGCGTGCGAATCTGGGCACGCGCGGGCGACGATCCGCTGTTGCTCGACGCGGACGGCGACGAGGGCTGGATCGAACAACCCCGGCCATACCTCAACGGCGACGGCGGCGAGCTGCCCGGCAAGCGGCACAACGCGATGCTGCTGACCGATCGGGCGCGGGGAACCGGCTGCTGGGATCTGCTGCTGCAGAACGTCGTCGGGCGGCTGGTGAGGCTGCGCATCGAGCTTGCCGGTGACGGCCGGAACTCGCCGATGCTGCGCGCGCTGCGGCTGTGGTATCCGCGATTCTCTTACAACGCACGGTTCCTTCCGGCCGTCTATCGTGAAGACCCCGGCCCGGCCGACTTCCTCGACCGCTTCCTCGCCAACATGGAGGGGCTCAACACCGTCCTCGAAGGCCGGATCGCCGCCGCGCAAGTCCTGCTCGATCCACGGACCGCCCGCGCCGAGACGCTCGACTGGCTGGCGAGCTGGTTCGATATCATGCTCGATCCGTCGTGGGGCGAGGACCGGCGCCGGCTGTTCCTGCGCCACGTCACCGCGTTCCTTGGCTGGCGCGGTACCCGCGCCGGTCTGGCGATGGCGCTTCGGCTCGCGTTCGACGAATGCCTGACCGACCGGGACTTCACCTTCGGCGGCACCCAGCCGGAGGGGCCGGGCCAAATCCGCATCGTCGAGCATTTCTCGATCGTGCCCACCGGCCGCCGGGTGGTGGGCGGAGCCCCGAGCAACGAAGGTCCCTCGACCACCCCGCTTGGCCTGCCGTGGCAGCCGGCCGAGGGTGCGGCCGGCGTTTACGCGAGGGCCGGTTTCTCGGATGGCGGGCGGTTCCCGCTCTTCGCCCGTGACGACATTGGCGCCGCCGTAGTCGGCGTCGCCCAGCAGGCCTTCGGGTTCACTCCCCAGGCTGGCGCGCTCGAGCGCCAGGGCTGGCAGGCATATCAACTGGCCCGGACCGGCGACGTCGAGCATCCGGACCTGCCGCGCGGCGATGTCGCGCCGGCGATCGCCGAATTGTGGTCGGGCTACCTGGCCCTGCACAGCGCCACCCGCAGCGCCTGGCAAATCTTCCTCGAGCGGCGCTATCAGCGAATCGGGGCGTTGCGGACGGCCTATGGCGCCGGCTGGGACGGGTTCGACGAGATCCCGCTGCCCGATTACCTGCCCGATCGCGAGACCGCGATCCGCGACTGGCTGCTGTTCGAGGGCCAGGTGCTGCCCCGGCGCCGCGCCGCACATCGCTTCTCGGTGCTGCTGCCGCTGCGCAATGTCTCGCGCGGGACTGCGGAACTCGATGCGGAAATGGCGCTCGCCCGGCGGATCGTCGAGCTGGAAAAGCCCGCCCATACCGAGGGCGACGTGCGCTTCTACTGGGCGATGAACCGGCTCGGCGAGGCGCGGTTAGGGCGCGATACCGAGCTCGGCCCGGGGAGTCGTTCTCCCGATCTGATCCCACCCGCCATCCTTGGCCGGACATACCTCGGCAGCAGTTTCGTCGGCGGCCAGCAGAGCCGTGTCTCCGGTCGGGAGCGACTCGCATGCTGAGCGCTCGCCGCCTTGCCCGTGTTTGCGGAGAACCGAAATGAGCTGCAGTTGCACCTTCGCGCCCGACACGATCGTCGCCACTCCGGACCGGACGCGCCACGTCAATTTCGCGCTGGGCATGGTTCTCGGGGTCGAGGACTACAACCAGGAGTTCGCCTATCACTCCGGGCGGGACCGGTGGATCATGCGCGAACTCGGCGGTTATGGAACGCTGTCGGGCCTCGCCGTGGCCATCGAGGACGCCGGGACGGATGGGCCACGCCTGCGCGTCACCGGCGGCACCGCCGCCTCGCCGGGCGGCCAGCTGATCTGCGTGGGCGCCGATCAATGCGCGATGCTCAACGCCTGGCTGAACCGCGCCGAGATCGCGGCAAAGGTCGCGGCGCTCGACGCGCTGCAGCCGCCACCGGCCAACGATGCCGTGCTCAAGCTATGGCTGACGTTGTGCTACGATAGCTGCGCGATCGCGCCGGTGCCCATTCCCGGCCAGCCGTGCCGCAGCGAGGAGGACCTGATGGCTCCCTCGCGCGTGGCCGACGATTATCGGCTGTCGCTCGGCTTCGAGCCGCCGACGCCCGGTGAAGCCGACTACCTGCGCCTGCTCGGCGCGTTTGCGGCGGGATTGCCGGTGGCCGGCGGGGCGGCACCCGGAAGCGCGGCGCTCAGGACGCTCCTCGATCGGGTTCGCCGGCAGGCGCGCATCCTGTTCCATCCGCTCGCGGTCGCCGCCGACGCGGCCGACGCCGCGACGATCGACGTGCATCCGACCGTCCGTCCCCAGGTCATGGCCGAACTCCGCCGGTTGTGGGTCAGCGAACTGCGCCCCGCGATCATGCCGCCGCCCTGCGCGGCGGCGGGCGCGGTGCTGGACGACTGCGTGCCGCTCGCCTTGCTGACCGTGGGCGTCGTCAACGACGGCACCAGCTGGCAAGTGAAGAATGCCGGCTCGGGCGCCTTCGAAGTCGATCTCGACCAGTCGAGCCGGCCGATCCTCATGTCGCTGGCGCTGGCGGCGAGCCCGTTCGGGATCGCTCCGGAAGCTGATGCTGGGGTGCCGGCCTCGGTCGAATACCTCACCGCGTCGGGCAATATCTCCGCTGCTGCCGGCCTCGTCCTGGTCCGCGCGGCCGCTCCGGCAACCCCGCTCACCGCGACGATCGTCGGCGGGGGTGCAGGAAGCCCGCAGCGCAAGCTCTATCTGCGCAATGCCGGAACCGCCGAGGCGACGCTCCAGGCGAACAACTCCGGCCTGATCGACGGCGCGGCGACCCGGCCGTTGGCGCCCGGAGAGCATCTGCTGCTGGTGTACGATGGCGTCGGCAGCTGGTCGGTCGCCAGCGGGCGCAAGTGAGGGGCGGGCGATGACGGAAACCTTCCTCGCGCTGAACCAGCCCGCGGCGGCGGGCGGGGTCGAGCAGGTCCGCTTTTTCAACGGACGGCTCCTGTCCGGGGGCGACCTGACCCGCGAGCAGGCCGCCTCGCGGGCCCGCGAAGCGCTGACCGGGATGGCGATCGGCACCGGCGTCGTCAGCGGTTTCGACGTGGCGCAGTCGCTGTCCGACAAGGCCGAGGCGGGCGCCGTGGTGACCGTTTCGGCCGGGCTTGCAATCGCCCCGGACGGGACGATCCTGCACCTGCCCGGCGATCAGCGGCTGCAATTGACCCGCGCCGGCACACCGCTGCGGACGAACGGCGACAGCTGCGAATTCGGGGTTTGCACGGCCAGCGACGGCGGCAGCTACGTCGCCGGAGAGGGGTTGTACGTGCTTGTTGCGAGCCGCTCGGTCCGCACCGCGGGACGGGCGCAAGTCAACGGGATTCCCGGCGACGCGGCGAGTTGCAACGTCGACCGCGAGATTGCCGCGGTGGCGTTTCGCCTGCTGCGGGTGCGTCCGCACCTGCTCGGGGGGATGTCGCAGGCCGCACCAGCGTTCCGCAACACCGTCGCCTTTGCCTGTTTCGGGTCCGGGATGCTCGCAAGCTGGCCGGTCAACCTGCTCGCAAGGGATCGGCGCGACGATGACCTGCTGACCCAGATGCGCGAATTCGGCCTGGCCCAGAACGACGTGCCGCTGGCGCTGGTGGCGTTTACCGGCGCGCTCGACCTGCGCTTCATCGATGGCTGGGCTGTCCGCCGGCCATGCGAGCTGGCGGACGCGGCGAGCATCGGCGGCGCGGCCATCGCCAGCATGACTTCGCCGCGCCGCATCGCCATCGGCCGGGCGATGCTGGCGCAATTCCAGGACCATCTGGCCGCGCTGCGTACCAACGCGGCCGGCTTCCCGGCGGTACGCGCCCGCACCCACTTCCCCCAGCTGCCGCCGGCGGGGCTGCTGCCGGGGATGGACGCGGCCGCCGCCAAGACCCTGTTCGGCGGCATGACGGTTCGCGGCCCGGTGCATCTCAACGCCGCGCAGGTCGAGCCGCTGCTGCGCGAGAGCCTGTCGGTGCCGGCCATCCGCAGCGCCTCGAACGAGGTCGTGTGGCTCTATGCGGTCGCCGAGAACCTGATCGCCGGCGTCAAGGCGACGGCGGCGGCGGACCGCCCCGATCCCTACTTGCTGTTCGCCTCGGGCAACCTCCCATACCGGGCCGACGCCCGCTTCAACCTGCATCGCTGGAATTACGCCAACTTCGCGCTCGGAGGCTGATGCCCCGGGTTCGACGCGCTGGAAGGAAAGAGACATGCCGCCCACCACGATCAGCCCAGGCGATGTCGTCGTGCCGATGTCGTCGATTCTCGACGCGCTGGAAGGCGTGCTCACCGCTCCCGAGCGCGATGCGCTGTTTGCGCAGCTGATCGAGATCCGCCCGGCCGGGGTCGCGCCGGGTGACCTGATCACCGCCGAACTGTTCAACAAGGTGCGCACCGACATCGACGATCTGATGTCGCGGGTCGCCGTGCTCGAGGGTGTGTCCGGCGGGCCGGTTCTGGAATCGCTCAGCCCGGCGGGCAGCGTAGCGCTCAACGGACTGCTGATCGTCACGGGCCGCAACTTCAACCCGATCCGCACCTTGAACACGGTGCTGATCGGCGATGTCGAAATCACCCAGTTCCGCTCCGATTCCTCGCCGACCCAACTGATCTTTCCCGTTCCCGACCTGTTCACCGCCCTGCCCCAGAGCTTCCCGGTTCGCGTCAGGACCCAGGGGCAAACATCGAACGCGCTGTCGATCACGATCACCCAGCCGCAGCAGGTCCAGGGCGGGCAATTTGCGCTCGGGGCGGGTCAGGCGCCCGGCGGGAATACCACGGTCGGCCAGAACCTGGCGATCACCTGGCCAATCCAGGCATTGACGCTGTTCCCCGACAACGTCGTGCTCTCGCTGCTGGTCGGCGGCGTGCAGGGCGCCGATGTCGCATCGTGGCTGGCCAGCGTCACGTTCAATCCTCCCTCGCCGATGGCGATCCTTCCCAGCCAGACCAAGCCGGTGGTGGCGACGGTCAAGGTTCCGGCGGGGGCGATCTCGGCCAAGCTGTCGCTGCAGGTCGCCAGCCAGGACGGCAATGTCGTCAACGTCTCCGATCCGGTCGCCGTCGCGGTCGGGGCGCCTGTCGCCGTGTCCGATCCGTCGATCGATTTCAGCTTTACCATCCCCGCGCTCGGCGGCGGCGGGATGACCACGGGCAAGGTGACGATCGACGGGGTCGATGTCCCCGGGGTGCTGGTCCCCAAGGGCAAGAACGGAAAGCTGAAGTTCCATGCGCTCGACAAGCGGGCGGCCGGCGCGAACGTCGATTTCGCCCTCACCGCCGAAATCGTCGCTCCCGCCAACGGCCTGACCGTCGGGGCCGGCCCGAACCCCGCATCGGCCGCCGGGATCGCGCCCGGCGGCGATCTCCCGTTCGACCTGCCGCTCAGCGCCCCAGCCGGCGCCACCAGCGGAGCGACCGCGCAGCTCAAGATCACCTGCAACCAGACCAAGAGCGGCGGCGGGCTGAGCCCCTACACGTCGTTCAAATTCATCCCGCTGAAGATCGTCGACTGAAAGGACCCGGACAATGGCTACCACCGACACACTCTGCTTCGGCGACCACGACCCCGTAACCGGCCCGCCGCAGATCGACGGCCTGGTGGACTACGACTACCTGCCGTTCGACCCCGTCGATCAGTTCGAGCGTGGCTATGTGACGGGATCGCGGCTCACCTTCGCGGGCGGCGGACTGGCGAGGGTCATATTCCAGGGCGTCCGCGTGCCGGCCACCGACCGTATCGTGATGGGCTTCCTGTGCCGCTTCGACGATCATTTCGATGATAATGATTTCATCACGATCGCGCTGCGCAGCAGCTTCGCCAGCGGAGCGGAGCGGCTGGTCGCGATCTATCCCAACATCGAAGGCGTCGGCGCCGAACCCGGGGTTGGGAACGGCCCCAACCAGATCAAGCGCAACGTGCCGCCGCCGGCGAACCGCATCGATTTCTGGTCACGCAACGGCGGGGCGAGCTGGACGCCAATCGCCGATCCTGCCGGGGTCGAGGTCAAGCTGCGCTCGTGGCTGCCGTCGCGGCCCGGCGGCGCCCCCAACGAAGTCGCGTGGAGCGTCGAGGTAAGCTGGCCGCGGGTGGGCGCCGACGGGTTCACGCTCAACGACAATTTTGGCCTCTACTTCAATGTCGTGCGGGTGCTGCAAAGCGACACGGTGGTCCAATCGGGCTTCCCCACCACCGCCCCCGACCTCGCCGAGGAACCGGGTCCGACCTTTGTGGTGCCGGCCTATGGCCACGGCCTGATCCCGGCGATCCAAGTCCCGCCGGGCAACAACCTGGGCGTCGGAGTCCGCTTCCAGAACAACGAGCTTGGCGTCGGGCGCCGCGCCGCCGGGTCCGGATCGACCGTGCTGACCGGAACCATCGAAGGCCCCGCCGGACCGAGTGACAACGAGCTGGTCGCGTTCGTGGAAAACACCGGCAATGCTGACGCCAACGATATCTGGGCCGAATTCCGCTTCGCCAACTGGGGCCTGCCACACCCCCTGTTCCCAGAATGGGATCTTGCCCAAGGCGCGAATCCCAATCCCGCGCCCCGGCGCGTCGGGGTCCAACCTCCGCCGTTCGATCCGCCCGCGAACCTCCTGGCTGGCTCGCCGGCAACGCCGACCAGCACGCCGCTGGTTTCTAGCTGGCCGAGAGCGAGCGTTCCGACCCAATATCAGGTGCACCCGCACCAGTGCATCTGGGTCCAGCTCAATTCCGCGACGGGGGTGAACTTCACCCAATCGTCGATCCGCCGGAACATGGACTTCGACCACCTGTCCGAACTCAACCGCGATGCCGAGGTAAGCGGAAGCGGCTATCCGCCGCCGGCCGACGGATCGAGCGAGCACGACTTCGTGATTCAGACGTTCTGCCGCCGGATCGTTGTCGCGGAGATCGTCCAGGCGCAAGTCATGGATAATGACACCCAGGCGCTACTCGCGGGCGCGATCGCCGGACAACTTCCCCGCGACGATAATCTTACGCTCGGCGGCCGTGCGCGGGGCAGCACGATCAAGGAAACGGTGGTCTTCGTGTGGATGGCGCAAGGCTATCGCCGCACCGGCGCCTTCATCCGGATCCGCGGCAAGGTCTATGAAAACCTCGATCACACGCCTGGCGAATTCGGCGTCATCGCCAGCCACATCGGATTGGCAGACCCGTTCAGCTTTGCGCTGAAGGCGCCCGGCATGGTTCAGTATGCGCCCGGCCTCTACGGGCTCAAGGTTCCGGACAAGGGCACGACGACGATCAACGTGACGCTGGCGGCACGCCCCGGTGGACCGGAAGGCGATCGTTCGGAATTGCCAAAGGCGCCGTGGCCGGTGGCCCCCGGCGGCGATATCCCCGGCTCGGGCGGGCTGCCGAAGGGCTGCGTGGGCGCGGCGGCATTGGTGCTCGGGACGTTGGCGCTGTTGCGGCTGCTCCGCAAACTGGTCTGACCGCCGGTGCCCGCGCCCTCGCCCGGCGATTTGTTGATCGAGCGTGCCCGGTTCACCGGCAGCGCGGGGCGAAGCGCGCTGGCGGAGGGGTTGGCGCATGTTGCCATCGGCGATGTCGCCGCCGGCGAGGAGATGCTGGTGATCCCGCGACTGCGGGCGAGCACGCCGCTGTCGCGGTCCCGCCCGCCCGGCGATTTCGGCGCCGGGCTGACCGATCAGCTGCGCGCGTTGCGGGCGGTGGCGGTGGTCGATCCGCTCGGCCCGGTCGCGGGCGGGCGAGCGCTGCGCTTCACCAGCAAGGCGCGCTACGCCGCCTGGCTGGTGGGCCAGTCACTGGAGGGGCCGGCTGGCCATGCAACGACGCTCGGCGATCCGGCCTCGGTTCGGCATTGGCTGGTGCGCGAAATCGTCAGCGACGGGCCCGCGCTGGTGGCCACCGCCGCCCGGCTCCAGCGCGGCCAGCTTTTGGCGCGATGGATCGCGGGCTTTGCCGACACCGAACTGGGACTGGCCGCAGCGGCGCTCACGCGGGCCTATGGCGCTGCAATTGCAACCGGCAGTCCCGCGCCAACGGATGTTCCGCGGCGTTCGTTGCCGGGAACTCGACGGCGCTCCCGCGCCAAGTATCAGCTTGGCTCCGGTGGTCACGACACCCCCGCCACGCTTGCGGAACGCATTTTCGCTGACGCCTGGGGCCGACTGGCGCGGACTGAACCGGAGGCCAACGCGCTGGCGCGACTGCACGCGCACCTGGCGCTGGCTTTGGCCGTGCTCGCCGAGCAGCCGGGACTTGGCCCGCTGATCGAGCGGAACATTCTGGAGAGGGCTCGTGCGGAATCCTCTGCGGCAACGCGGGGCCGAGCGCGGGCGTCCTGGTCAACCCTCGACCCGCCCCCACCGGTTGCTGACAGTGGCGCAGCGACAAACGGCGCGTCCGTGCGGCGCGGGGTGCCACGGCGTGACCCGGCGTGGATCACGTCGGTCGAGCCCGGACCGCAGCCTGTCATCCCGGCCGACCCGAGCCCGTTTGCGGAACAGCCGATCGCCGAGCGGGCACCGCCGGCGGCGGCCAAGCCGGAGGCTGACGAACCGGCGGCGGCCCCCTGGCCGCTCCGCCAAGCTGTTGTGACCACCGCATACGGCGGCGTGTTCTTCCTGCTCAATGCCTTGCTGGCGCTGCGGCTGTACCCCGATTTTAGCGAGCCGCACGGGCGGCGGCTCGCGCCTTCGCCGTTGTGGCTGGTGGACCGGCTGGCGCTGCATGTCTTCGGACGCGAGTACCGGCGCGATCCGCTCCACCTGTGGCTGGCGCGCGTCGGTGTTGCCGGTCCATTGCCTGCGGCTTGGGAGGTGGACCCGGACTGGCTAAGCGCCCCGCCAAGCGGGCCGTACGGATTCCGCCGGACGCGGAGCCGGACGGTTCTGTGGGACTCGCGCGGGTTCGCGCTGGTGGACGCCCCGGTCGCGTCGCCAGCAATGCGGCGGCGTTGCGTCCGCCGGTATCGGTGCTGTGGCGATCTGGTGAGCCGACTGGCGCCGGCGCCACGGCGGTTGATGCCGCGCGATGCCGATGCACGCTGGATCGCCTGCCTCGGCGAATTCCTGCGCGCCCGCCTCGCGCTGGCGGGCGAGGCGCTGGGGTTCGAATCGCTGCACATTTCGGCGCGGCTGGTCGCGGACGAAACGCGCATCGATTTACATTTCGAGCTGGCGCGGCTGCCGATCGCGGTGCGGCTCGCCGGTCTCGACCGCGATCCCGGGTGGCTTCCGGCCGAGGGTCGCGCCGTCCAGTTCCACTTCGCCTAGCAAGGTATGCTGATGCGCTTCACCGCCCACCCCGCCACGTCCGCCGGCCAGTTCCGCTGCGAAGTGCTCGGCGCCATCGCCGAGCTCGTCGCAACGCTTCCGCCCGCCTCCGCCGCCGCGCTGGGCGAGGCGATCCCGACGTTGGCGGACTATTGCGCCGCCGCCGCCGACTGCTGGCAAGGCGCAGCCGAAGCCACTCCCGCTGAGTGGCGCGAAGTGCTGGCCGCGATCGGCGCCCGTCACCCGGAATGGCCGCTGCAGCGGCTCGCCCTGCTCGCGCCCAGCCCGCTTCCCCTCCGACTGCTGGTGATCCTGGCGATGGTCGAGGAGGATCCGGCGCTGTCGCTGTTCTTCGATCCGGAGCCGGGCGCGCCGACCCTGGGCGGATTGGTGTCGCGACTGCGGGGATTCGCCGGGCAGGATGCGCCCGATGCCGTCCGCGCCGCGCTTTCGCAGCTGATCGACACCGGCTTCGTTGACGTAGTGGCGCCCGGCGGAGCGCGGGCAGAGCGGCGCTACAAGGCGCGAGAGCCGATTGTCGAGATGGTGTGCGGCGCGCCGCCGCGAATGTCTGGAACGCGATTCACCCCAGCCGCCGACTTGTCCGATCCTGCCGATTGGATCGCCCCCGCACCCGGCACGCCATTGCCGCAGGATGCTGCAGGCCACCTGCGGCAAACTGGCGGAGTGCTGGTGATTCGTGGCGCCGCGCACAACGGGCGCAAAAGTTTCGCGGCGATGGCGGCGCGCTCCGCCAGTCTGGGTGTGCTCGAATGCGGGTCAGCCAGCCTGGCGGACGAGAACGCGTATCGGGCCGCGATCGCGGTGGCCACGCTCGCCGGCGCCGCCTTGCTGGTCGAGCCCGAACTCGCGCCGAGCGAGACGCTGAAACTGCCGTCGCATGCCGCCGCCCCTATCCCGTTGATCCTGGTTTGCGCCCGGCACGGGGCGGTCGGGCACATTGGCCAGGTGCCGCTGCGCACGATCCGCCTGCCGATGCCCGATCCGGCTGCGCGGCGCACCCACTGGCGGCAATCGGGTGCGGGCGGGCGGGCTGCGGCACTCGGCCTCGACTGGACGCTGACGTCGGGCAATATCCGTCGGGCCGCTGCTGTTGCCGCACCGGCACTCGCCGTGGCGACGGACGACGCCTCCGCCCGCGAGGCGGTCCGCATGGCGTTGCGTGATCTGCGCGACGCGCGGCTCGAAGCGCTCGCCACTCCGGTCGATGACGAGATCCCGCCCGCGGCCGTGTTCCTCGACCGCGAAGCGCAGGAGGAAGTGGACCTGCTGGTCGCCCGCTGCCGCCACCGCGAAGCCCTGAGCGGGCCGGTCGGGACCGCCGGGGTAAAGGCGCTGCTGTCGGGTCCGAGCGGGGTGGGCAAGACTCTGGCCGCGCGCCATGTCGCCCTTCGGCTCGGGCGCGACCTGTTCCGGATCGACCTGGCGGCGACGGTCAACAAATACATCGGCGAGACCGAAAAGGCGCTTGAGCGCGCCCTGGCCGCCGCCGAAGAGCTCGATATCGTCATCCTGCTCGACGAGGGCGACGCGCTGATGGCGCGGCGGACCGACGTCGGCAACGCCAACGATCGCTATGCCAACCTCGAAACCAACTTCCTGCTCCAGCGGATCGAAAGTTTCGCCGGAATCCTCCTCGTCACCAGCAACGACGCCGAGCGGATCGATCCGGCCTTCGCGCGGCGGATGGATGCCGCGATCGTCCTGCGCGCGCCCGATCAGCTGCGCCGCGAAGCCATCCTGGCCGCCCATCTTGGCGACGATGCCGCCGGAATCGCGCCACTGATCCGGGACATTGCCTGCCGCTGCGTGCTGACCGGCGGGCAAATCCGCAACGTCGCGCTGCACGCCCGGCTGCTCGCGCTCGAAGGCGTCGGGCGGGTCGGCGCCAACGAACTGCGGGCGGCGATCCTGCGCGAATACCGCAAGCTTGGCTCGCCCTGTCCGCTGCGCGGCGCTGGGCGCGATGCGCGGGCGCTGGCGATGGTCGGGTGAAGCGTGGCAAGCGCGGCCGTCGAACAGCGAAAGCAGGCCCGGGACGATCCTTCGCGCGCGCGCGATCCGCCGCGGCACGCCGCCTCCTCCCCTGCCAGCGCGCGCAGGATCTCGGCCGATCCCGGCCGCTCGGCGCTGCTCGCCACGACCCCGGTCGAGCCGGGCGGTTCGGTGGCGCGCCGAGTTCAAGCGTCGCTCAAGATTTCGCAGCCGGGCGATGCCGCCGAGCGCGAGGCCGAGAGCACCGCCCGCGCGGTCATGGCCATGCGCCAGCCCACGGTCGAGCCGAGCCAGCGCGTGGCGTTGCTCGCCGCGCGTGACCCCTCCGGCCCAACACCCATGCCCGATCGGACCACGCCGGAACTCGGCCAGGCGATCAAGTCGGAACTGGGCGGAGGCCGCGCGCTGCCCGACGAGACCCATCGGTTCATGCAGAAGCGCTTCGGCGCCGACTTCAGCGGGGTGCGCGTCCATACCGACGGCCGCGCCCAGAATCTCGCGACCCGCCTCGGTGCCAACGCCTTCACCTATGGCCGCGATATCTTCTTTAACGCCGGCCAGTTCCAGCCCGACAACGAAGCCGGGATGGAGTTGATCGCGCACGAGCTCACCCACACCATCCAGCAGCGCGAAGTCGTCCAGCGCGAAATCCAGGTCAGCCAGAAGACCGGGCCGCAAGTCCAGCGCGGCCTGATCAGCCGCGCGCTCGACTGGCTCGCCGACAAGGCCAATTACATCCCCGGCTTCCGGATGTTCACCATCGTTATCGGGGTGAACCCGATCAACATGAGCCGGGTCGACCGATCGGGCGCCAACATCCTGCGCGCGATGATCGAATTCATCCCCGGCGGCGGGCTGATCGTCGACGCGTTCAACAATCACGGGCTGTTCGAAAAGGGCGGCAAGTTCATCGAGGACCAGTTCGCGGCGCTGGGAATGGTCGGCTCGGCGTTCCGCGACGCGCTGATGGATTTCCTCGATTCGCTCGGCTGGAGCGACCTGTTCCACCCCGGCGACGTCTGGGACCGGGCCAAGCGCATCTTCACCGCGCCGGTCGACCGCCTGATCTCCTTCGCCAAGGGGCTTGTCTCGGGCATCGCCGAACTGATCAAGGACGCGATCATCAAGCCGCTCGGCCGGTGGGCCGCCGGCAACATTCCCAAGTGGAACCTGCTGGTCGCGGTGTTTGGCAAGAACCCGATCTCGGACGAGAACGAAAGCCCCGCCTCGGCGATCATCGGCGAATTCATGGCGCTGATCGGCCAGCAGGAAATCTGGGAAAACATCAAGAAGGGCAACGCCGTCGCCCGCGCCTGGCAATGGTTCCAGGCCGCGATGAAGGGCGCGCTGTCGCTGGTCACGTCGATCCCGGGGCGGGTGATGGGGGTGATCCGGTCGCTTACGATCATCGACATCGTCACCATCGCCGGGGCGTTCAAGAAAATCGTCACCGCCTTCTCCAGCTTCGTCGGCGATTTCATCGGCTGGGCGGGGGGCACGGTGCTCAACCTGCTGGAGATCATCTTCTCGGTCGTCGCCCCGGCGGTGCTGCCCTACCTCAAGAAAGCGGGATCGGCGTTCTCGACGATCATCAAGGCCCCCGCGCGCTTCATCGCGACTCTGGTCAAGGCCGGCCAGCAGGGCTTCAACCAGTTCAAGACCAACATCGTCAGGCATCTGCGCGATGCTTTGTTCAAATGGCTGCTCGGATCGGCCGAAGGCGCCAGCGTCTATTTTCCCAAGAGCTTCGCCCCGCTCGAATTGCTCAAGATGGGCCTTTCGGTGCTCGGCCTGACCTGGGCGAACATCCGTGGCAAGCTCGTCACCGCGACCAACGAGACCGTGGTCAAGGCGCTCGAGACCGGGTTCGACCTTGTCGTCACCCTGGTCAGGGACGGGCCGGCGGCGGCGTGGCAACAATTGATGGAGACGCTCTCCAACCTCAAATCGATGGTGGTCGATGCCGCGATCGATTTCGTGAAGGGCGAAGTGGTCAAGATCGCGATCGAAAAGCTGGTCTCGTTCCTCACTCCGGCCGGCGCCTTCGTCCAGGCGGTGATCGCGATCTATCGTACGATCAGTTTCATCGTCGCCAAGCTCGCCGAGATCGGCCGGCTGGTCGCCGCCTTCATCGACGGGATCGCCGCGCTCGCCGCCGGCATCGTCGCCGCTGCCGCCAACAAGGTCGAGACGGTGCTCGTCAGCGGCATGTCGCTGGCGATCAGCTTCCTCGCCAACTTCGCCGGGCTCGGCAACATTCCCAAGAAGGTCATGGCGATCATCAAGAAGATCCGCGACCCGGTCGACAAGGCGCTGAACAAGGTGGTCGAGTGGATTATCGCGCAGGCTCGGCGGGTGGGCAAGGCGGTGGCGCAGGCCGGCGTTCCCCACGATCCGAACGAGCGGCTGCGGCTGGCGGCGCAGGCGTCCCTCGCCATCGCCAGCCGTCTGCCCCGGACCGGCGTCACCGCGCCGGTGATCGCGCGCGCCCATGACGCGATCAAGCTGCGCTATGCGCTCACCGAATTGACGCCCTATCAGCACGGCGGCGCCTGGTACGTTCGAGCCGTCATCAATCCGCCACTGGTCTGGAGGCTGCCCCTGCCGGGCGAGACTTCGGGAGCAGGAGGCGTTACCCGCGTTGCGAGCGTTCAGGACCCGGCCACCGGCGTGTTGTCCGCGGGGGTGGAAGGGCGATTGCTGCCGGGTCAAACCCGCGCCACGGCGCCCAATTTCAACGATGCGATGCCCCGTATCGCGACGTTGCCGCCGACAGTCGCGCACTTCGTCAGCGGGTTTGAATGGGCTCACCTTTACGGGCCGGGCTTTGGCGACGAAGCCGCGACCGGCCTGATGATGGCTTCACCGCAGGTCAACCGGCAGCTTCAGAGTCTGGGCCGGGTCCGCGGCATCGAAGGGCGCCTGCGCGAGCTGGGCGACGTCGCCAGAGCGGCCGGCGGTAATGTGCGGGTACGGGTTACCGGTGAATCGTTCCCCGATCCGCCACCCGGAGTGCCCGCCCCTCTCAACGTCCCGGTACTGAGGCGCGTAGTCTATTTCGTCACGATCATCGCGCCCGATGGCCGGACCGATACCGGCAGAGGCTATCTCGACGTCGGGCCGCTTCGTCCCAATGGAACCGGCGGATTGGGTACGTTCGATATCGGCACCCTCTAGCAAAGCCGCAGGTCGGCGATTAGGCAGCGCCGGGCCTTGCCAGCACGCTGGCAGCGAGGCGCAAGGGAGAAGGCAATGTTCGATGCGGGTGCAATTATCGCCGAGGCGGAAGCGCAGGTCGGCGTTACCGACAGCGACACCAGCGTTCGCCGGAACCTCGAACGTCTGGTTGAGGCGATCCTGCGCGAAGGCGGCCAGTCGCCGGAGGGATTGGCGAAGTCGCGCGAGAATGTGCTGCGCGACACGGTCAACCGGCTCGAGGGGCTGAAATGGTTGCGCGACCACCCGGAGATCGCCGCCGAGCCGATCGAGGCGCCGGTCTTCCTGATGGGCCTGCCCCGCTCGGGCACGACCTATTTCCAGTATCTGTTCGACCGCGATCCCCGGTTCCGCCTGATCCGCACTTGGGAATCGCTGATGCCCTCGCCGCCGCCGGGGGCCGATCCGGCCTCGGCGCAGCGGCGTAAGGCGCAATGGGCCCAGGTTCGCCGCGCGGTCAGCCCGCCGTTCGAGGGGTTCGACGCGCTTCACCTGGTGGACGAGGATGGCTCGGACGAGTGCCACGCCTTCCTCGAACAGAGCTTCGGCGCGGCCGGGCTCGATAATCTCTACCGGGTGCCGAGCTATTTCGATTATCTGCTCGATGAGGCCGATCTCACCGAGACCTACCGCATCCACAAGCGCCAGCTGCAGCTGCTGCAATGGAAGTCGGCGCCGAAACCGTGGGCGCTGAAGTACCCGAACCACGTGCTAGCGATGAAGGAAATTCTCGTCGTCTATCCCGACGCGCGGATGGTGATGACGCACCGCGATCCCGTGCAGACGCTCGCCTCGATCTGCAAGATGACCTTCAATCTGCGCGGAATGCGCGGCGGCTCCGCCATCGACAAACACGAAGTCGGCCGCGACATGCTCCACTTCATCACCCGCCACGTCGAGCGCATCCTGGCGTTCGACGAGACGGATGACAGGTCCCGTGTGGTCCATGTCGATTACTACACGCTAATCGACGATCCGGTTCGCGAAATGCACCGCATCCATCAGGGGATCGGCATCGATACTCCGGCTGAAGTCACCGATGCGGTCGCCGCCTGGCACCGCGCCAATCCGAAGAACGCGCGCGGCATCAACGAATATACGCTCCAGGAGTACGGCATCGACGAGGCCGAGGCACTGGAGCGCTTCGCCGGCTACATCGATCGGTTCGCCATCCCGCGCGAGCAGGACGGCCTCGCCCGCGTCGGAGCGGCCGCATGACCTCCGGCCGGGAGGCGCTGGAAGTATATCACTGTAAATTGACGAACATCCCGCCATCTACCAGCAGCGCCGCACCTGTCACATAAGCAGCAAGATCCGAGGCCAGGAACACGATCGGACCGGCAAGGTCATCGGGCCGGCCCAAGCGGCCGAGCGGAATGCGCTTTTCCATGGCATCGCGCTTGGCGGTGTCGGCGAGATCGTCCTTGTTGATGTCGGTCAGGATGGTCCCGGGCAGCAACGCGTTGCAGCGGATGTTGTGCTTGCCCAGCGCGATCGCGGTCGATTGCATCAGCGAGAGGACGCCCGCCTTGGTCGGGGTGTAATGCGTCTGAAACTCGCCGCCGACCAGGGCGGAAATTGAGCTGACCGCGATGATCGCCCCGCCGTGGCCCTGCTCGACCATGCGGTTGGCGGCCGCCTGGACCATGTAGAACGCGCCATGGAGGTTTACCCGCATGGTTCGCTCCAGCGTCTCGGCAGGCATGTCTAGAAAGGCGTGGAAGGGGCAGATACCGGCGTTGTTGACGAAGACGTCGACCTTGCCGAAGGCATCGGCGGCTGCCTGGACGAAGGCGACGGCCGTCGCGGGATCGGCGACGTCGCCCTTCACCGCGATGGCGCGGCGGCCGAGCGCCTCGATCTCCGCAACGGCGCTTGCCGCGCCGGCATCGTCCCGGGCGTAGTTGATCGCCACGTCGGCGCCATGACGCGCCGCGCCGATCGCGGCGGCGCGGCCGATTCCGGCGGAAGCGCCGGTCACCAGCACAGTCTTTCCTTCGAGCAGCACGCTTACCTCCCGTTGGGATCATTGATGCCGGGCGCCATCTTGGCTGCCTCGGTCTGACGAAGCGCTCCCCGCTTGACGGCTAACGTCTTATCGGGAAACAGGTGTCCCAGAACAGGGGTGAGTTCAAGCGACGTTTTGCGCTCGCCAGAACCCCTGAAGGGAGCAGGACGGTTGGCCTTTCCGAAAATCCGTCAGGTGCGCGCGTCGGTCGTCCGTGGCGGGGGCGGCGCCGACTATCATGACCAGAAGGGCTACCACTGGATCGACGACAACATCGCCACCTCGATGGGGCGTTATCCCGAGTATCGCGGCAGCCGGCAGAGCTTCGGCATCAACGTGCTCGGCACGCTGGTGGTGGAGATCGAGGCGGAGGATGGCACGATCGGCTTCGCCGTCACCACCGGCGGCGAGCCCGCGGCCTACATCGTCGAGACCCATCTCGCCCGCTTCCTTGAAGGTCGCGATCCCAGCGAGACCGAGCGCATCTGGGACCAGATGTATTTCGCCAGCCAGTACTACGGCCGCAAGGGCCTGGTGGTGAATGCCATTTCCGGCGTCGATCTGGCGCTGTGGGATCTGCTCGGCAAGCTGCGGCAGGAGCCGGTCTACCACCTGCTCGGCGGCGCGGTGCGTGATGAGTTGCAATTCTATGCCACCGGCGCCCGGCCTGACCTCGCCAAGCAGATGGGCTTTATCGGCGGCAAGCTGCCGCTCCACCACGGCCCCGTCGAAGGGCTGGAGGGGCTGCAGAAGAACATCGACGAGCTCGCCGAGATGCGTTCGCGGGTTGGTGACGACTTCTGGCTGATGCTCGACTGCTGGATGGCGCTCGACGTCGATTACGCCACGCGCCTGGGGCACCGGGCATGGCACGAGTGCGGCCTCAAGTGGATCGAAGAGGCGATCTCGCCCGACGATTACTGGGGCTATGCCGAGCTCAAGCGCAATGTCCCCAAGGGCCTGCTGGTCACCACCGGCGAGCACGAGGCGACGCGCTGGGGCTTTCGCATGCTGATGGACATGGAGTGCTGCGACATCATCCAGCCCGACGTCGGCTGGTGCGGCGGCGTAACCGAACTGGTCAAGATCGCCGCCTATGCCGACGCCAAGGGGGTGCTGATGATCCCGCACGGGTCGTCGGTCTACAGCTATCATTTCGTCATCACCCGCCACAACTCGCCCTTCGCCGAATTCCTGATGATGCATCCGACCGCCGAGGAGGTGGTGCCGATGTTCGCGCCACAGCTTCTGGGCGAGCCGGTGCCACAGAACGGCCGGCTCAAGGCCTCCGCGCTCGACAAGCCGGGCTTCGGCGTTGAACTCAATCGCGAGATCCCGCTCCACCGTCCCTACACCCACTGAAGAGAGAGCCAGCCCATGAAGCTTTGCCGCTACGGCCCGCGCGGGTCCGAGAAACCCGGCGTGGTCGATGCCGACGGACGTATCCGCGACCTGTCCGGCGTGATCGACGACATCACCGCGGCGACGCTCGCCGCCGCAAGCGCGGCGGACCCGGCGTCGCTGCCGGTGGTCGAGGGGAGCCCACGCTACGGCGTGCCGATCAAGGGAATCGGCAAGATCGTCGCCATCGGCCTGAACTACCGGGATCACGCGATCGAATCGAACCTGCCGATCCCGACCGAGCCGGTCGTATTCATGAAAGCGCTGTCCAGCCTCACCGGTCCCTACGACGAGGTCATGCTGCCTAAGGACGCGACCCACGGCGACTGGGAGGTCGAACTCGGCGTGGTGATCGGCAAAACCTGCCGCTATGTCGAGGAGGCAGACGCGCTCGATCACGTCGCCGGTTATGTTCTCGCCAACGACGTTTCGGAGCGGTTCAACCAGAAGCAGCGCGGCACCCAGTGGTCGAAGGGCAAGGGCCACGACACCTTCTGCCCGGTCGGCCCGTGGCTGGTGACCGCGGACGAAGTCGGCGACCCGCAGGACCTCGCCATGCATCTCGACGTCAACGGCGAGCGGATGCAGACCGGCAACACCTCGACGATGATCTTCACCGTGCGCGAGGTCATCGCCTACCTCAGCCAATACGTCACCCTGTTCCCCGGCGACCTGATCATCACCGGTACTCCCCCCGGCGTCGGCGAGGGCAAGAAGCCCGAGGCGATCTACCTGAAGCCCGGCGATGTGATGGAACTGGGCATCGCCGGGCTCGGCACCCAGCGGCAGCAGGTCGCCGCCTGGCGCCACCTCGGTGACGAGGTGCTGGCGTGAGCACATATGCGGGCCGGTTCGCCGACCGCAACGCCATCATCACCGGCGGCGCCTCCGGTCTGGGCAAGGCGGTCGCGGCGAGGATCGTCGCCGAGGGCGGCAATGTCGCGCTATGGGACGTCAATGCCGAGGCGCTCGAAGCCTCCAGGCAGGAAGTCGGCGCGAGCCATGTTGAGGCGCTCGACCTCGCCGACCCAGAAGCCGTGGCCCGAGCGGCGCAGGCGACGGCGGCCGCGCTCGGCAAGATCGACATCCTCGTCTGCTCGGCCGGGATCACGGGGGCGACCGCCCCGCTCCACGAATATCCGCTCGACAGCTGGCACCGCGTGTTCGACGTCAACGTCCACGGGCTGTTCTACTGCAACCGCTCGGTGATCCCGCTGCTGCTGGAGAACGGCTATGGCCGGATCGTCAACCTTGCTTCGGTCGCGGGCAAGGAAGGCAACCCCAACGCCTCGGCCTATTCGGCGTCGAAGGCGGCGGTGATCGCGCTCACCAAGTCGCTCGGCAAGGAACTCGCCGACAAGGGCGTGATCGCCAATGCGCTGACCCCGGCGACATTCGAAAGCCCGATCCTGGCACAACTGCCGCCGAGCCAGGTCGATTACATGCGTTCGAAGATCCCGATGGGCCGGCTAGGCCTGATCGAGGAATCGGCGGCGATGGTGTGCTTCATGGCCAGCGACGAATGCAGCTTCACCACCGCATCGACCTTCGACACGTCGGGCGGGCGGACGACATTCTGAGCGCGGCGCCATGAATGCCATCCCGTTCGTGGACGCGCATGCCCATCTGTGGGACCTCCACGGCGCGATCGATTATTCCTGGCTGAAGCCGCCGTTCTCGGACCAGGGGCCGAACGGCAGCGTCGAGAAGATCGCCCGCGACTACGGCCTCGACGACTACCTTGCCGATGCGGCGAAATGGAAATTGGTCGGCATGGTCCACGTCGAGGCCGGCGCTGACCCGGCGCAGACGCTCGATGAGACTCGCTGGTTGCAGAGCATCGCTGACGCGCGTGGTATGCCCAGCGGTCTCGTCGCCTTCGCGGCTCTCGACGATCCGAAAGTCGAGAGCCTGCTGGAGCGGCAGGCGGGTTTCGGCAGGGTTCGCGGTATCCGCCAGATCGTCAACTGGCACGCCAGCCCGAACCGCACCTATTCGGCCGCCGACGCAACGCTCAAGCCCGAGTGGGAGCGTGGCTTTGCCCTGCTCGCCAAATATGGCCTGTCGTTCGACCTTCAGTGCTACCCCGCACAGATGGCCCATGTCGCCACGATCGCAGGTCGCCACCCCGACGTTCCGGTCATGATCAACCACACCGGCATGCCGGTGCTGTCCGACGCTGACGGCCGGGCCGAATGGCGCCACGGCATGACCGCGCTCGCCTCGCTGCCGCAGGTGTCGGTGAAGATTTCCGGGCTGGGCTTCATCGATCGGCAGTGGACGATCGAGGCCATGCGCCCGTTCGTGCTCGAAGCGATCGAGTTGTTCGGCACCGAGCGGGCGATGTTCGCCAGCGACTCCCCCACCGACAAGCTGTTCGCGGATTTCGACACATGCCTCGGCGCGCTCGACGCGATCACCGCCGACTTCGTGGAGGACGAGCGCCGCGCGCTGTTCGGCCGCAACGCGGCGCGGCTCTACCGCCTCGACATCCCCGGTCTCGGCGGGTGAAGGCGGCCTCGGCGCTCGACTATCGCGAACTGGCGCGGCGGCGGTTGCCGCATTTCCTGTTCGAATACATCGATGGCGGCTCCTATGCGGAGGTGACCGCGCGGCGGAACGTCGCCGATCTCGAAGCCATCGCCCTGCGCCAGCGGGTGCTGCGCGACGTGTCGAACATCGACCTTTCGACCGAGCTGTTCGGCCAGAAGCTGTCGCTCCCCGTTGCCCTCGCTCCAATCGGTCTGGCCGGGCTGAACGCAAGACGCGGCGAGGTTCAGGCGGCACGCGCGGCGGAGAGCGCCGGCATCCCGTTCTGCCTTTCGACGGTCTCGGCCTGCCCGCTCGCGGAAGTGGCGCGCGGCACCACCAAGCCATTCTGGTTCCAGCTTTACATGATCCGCGACCGGGGCTTCATGCGCGAATTGCTCGCACAGGCGAAGGCGAGCGGCTGTTCGGCGCTGGTATTCACCGTCGACATGCCGGTGCCGGGCTCGCGCTATCGCGACTATCGCTCGGGCCTGGCTGGCGCGCCGGGCCTGGCGGGAGCGGTTCGCCGGGTGTTGCAGGCGATGCAACGCCCGGCATGGGCCTGGGACGTCGGCCTGTTGGGCCGGCCGCACCAGCTCGGCAACGTCGCCCCGGTGCTCGGCAAGAACACCGGGCTGGAGGACTTCTTCGCCTGGATGGCCAACAACTTCGATCCGGCGGTGAACTGGCGCGACCTCGACTTCATTCGCTCCGAGTGGAGCGGACCGCTGATCATCAAGGGCATCCTCGACCCCGAGGACGCGGTCGAGGCAGCCCAAATCGGCGCCGACGGCATTGTCGTCTCCAATCACGGCGGCCGGCAGCTCGACGGAGTGCCCTCGACGGCGCAGGCGCTGCCGCCCATCGCCGACGCCGCGGGCGACCGGCTGACCGTGCTCGCCGATGGCGGCGTCCGTTCCGGGCTGGACGTCGTGCGGATGCTGGCGCTCGGCGCCAAGGGAGTTCTGCTCGGGCGCGCGTGGGTCTATGCTCTCGCCGGTGCCGGGCAGGACGGTGTCGCGCATATGCTGCGGCTGATCGAGGCCGAGATGCGGGTGGCGATGGCGCTCACCGGCGCCACCTCGATCCAGGCCATCGACCGAAACATTCTGGTCAATTCATAACAGAACGACGGACGGGGAGACCGCAAGTGAGCCAAGGCAAGCCTGAAAACTGGCGCGACACGATCCTCGCCGGCCTCGCCAATTATATCGACGCCGGCTCGATCGTCGCCGGCTCGGCGGCGCTGGTGTTCTGGAAGCAGATCTATGGCTTGACCGACAACTTCATCGGCCTGATCGCCGCGTTCAGCGCCAACGCGATTTCCGCCGGCGTGGGCGCGCTGATCGGCGGCATCCTCTGCGACAAGTTCGGCCGCAAGAAGATCTACCAGTACGATATGTACTTCTACGCTTTCGGCATGGCGTGGCTGGTGTTCGCGAGCGCGCCGTGGATGATCGTGCTCGGCTTCATCCTGGTCGGGCTGGCGGTCGGGGCCGACATCCCCGCCTCGTGGTCGTTGATCGCCGAGCAGGCGCCCGAGGACAGTCGCGGCAAGCACAGCGGCGTCGCGCAGATGCTGTGGTATCTCGGCCCGGTGGTGGTGCTGGGTCTCGGCCTGCTCCTCGCCCCGCTCGGCCTGCTCGGCATACGTATTATCTTCGCTCACCTGCTTATTTTAGCGGTAGCATTGACGTTCCTGCGCTCGAAGATGCACGAATCGCGCTACTGGCTCGAGGCTCAGGCCGAGAACAAGGCGAGCGGCATCACCCAGGGCAGCGTGTGGCGCGAGCTGATGCAGCCCAAGTACATGAAGTCGATGCTGTTCCTGATCGGGATGTATGGGTTCTGGAACCTGTGGGCCGGGGTCAACGGGTTCTTCTTCCCCTACATCCTGCGCACCGTGGGCGGGCAGAGCCAGGAAGCGAGCGTCGCACTCCAAGGGCTCAACTTCCTGCTCGGTATCGTCTCGATCCTGCTGATATTCATGAAGTTTTCCGACAAGATGAACCAGCGAACGCTGTTCATGATCTCGGCCCTGATCCAGGTGTTCGCGATGTCGTTGCTGGCAATTTTTCCGCTGACCACAACGGTCGCGCTCTTCCATATAGTCATCATCGCCCTGGCGGTGGGGTTCGGCCAGCAGTCGTTTTTCCAATTGTGGAGCGCGGAGCTGTTTCCGACCATGATCCGCAGCACCGCGCAGGGGCTTACGTTCGCGGTGGTGCGTATTGGCTTGGGCTGTTTCAGCTTCTTCGTGCCGATGATCAACGCGACCGGGTTCACCAATCTCGCCTGGATCCTCACCGGCTTCCTGGCGATCAGCGCGCTGATTGGCTGGTTCGGCGCGCCGCGCAACGAAGGCAAGAGCCTCGAGCAGCTCGCCGCCGCGCGCGGCGACTCGCGGACGCTGGAAGCCGAACGGCCCGCAACCGTCTGAAGGCCAGGAGCAATCGAGAGTGATAGTGCCGACCGACCCCGACGTTCGCCCTTGCGGGCTGAAGACCAACGACGACTCCGGCCTTGTCGCCACGGCATTTTCCCGGCCGAGCCTGAGCTGGCGGCTGGACGCGTCGCGATCCGACGTCAGCCAGCTGGGTTACGAGCTTGAGCTGGCGCCGAAGCCGGGGTTCGATCCGCCGTCTGTCGCAACCGGGCGCGTCGACGGCGGCTCGCCGCTGCATGTCCCTTGGCCTCGTGACCCACTGGCGAGCCGCGAAGTGGTGTGGTGCCGGGTCCGCGTCTGGACCGACCGAGGGGTTACCGCCTGGAGCAATCCGCTGCGGATCGAGGGATCGCTGTTCGACGCGGGCGATTGGCTGGCCCGACCGATCAGCCCGGCTTTCAATGCCGGCCGGGTCGAGCCCGGTCCGGTCCCGCTGCTGCGCCGGAGCGTGGCGGTGTCGAAGCCGCTGGCAACCGCACGGCTCTATGTCACATCGCTCGGCATCAACGAGTTCTGGATCAACGGCCAATGCGTCGGCAACGCGTTGTTCGACCCGGGCTGGACCGATTACCGCCATCGGCTGCTGTTTGCCGCCTTCGACGTGACGGAGCTGCTAAAACCGGGCGAGAACGTCCTTGCCGCGGCGGTCGGCGACGGCTGGTGGCGCGGCAATCTCACCTGGATGAACCGGCGCGCGGTCTATGGCGACACCACGGCGCTGCTCGCCCAGCTTGAGCTGACCTTTGCCGACGGGTCGCGCGAAACCATCGCGAGCGACGAGAGCTGGCTTGGCGGAACCGGCAAGTTGCGCCTCGCCGACATTTACAATGGCTGCGAACTCGACATTGGCCAAGTGCCCGCTGGCTGGCGCGAGCCCGGATTCGATGACAGCGGCTGGGCGCCAGTGGTGGCGCTGCCGCTCCCCGCCGGCCTCGAACAACGCAGCATGCCCCCGGTCAGGGTGGTCGATAGCTTCGCGGTGCCTGCCCTGCCGCGCGGCGATGGCGTACTGGCGATCGATTGCGGACAGAACCTGACCGGCCATCTGCGGCTGACCGTTCACGCCGAACGCGCCGGAACCGTCCAGGCGCGCCACGCCGAGGTGCTGGAACCCGACGGCAGCCTCCACACCGCGGCGCTGCGCGAGGCCAAGGCGACCGACACCTATCGCGTCCCTGCCGGCAACTTCGTGCTCGAGCCCTCGTTCACCTACCACGGCTTTCGTTACGCAGAGGTTCGGCTCGATCCGGGGCTGCGGCTGATCGAAGCCGAGGCTCGCGTCGTCAGCTCGGACCTTCCCGAGATCGGCGGCTTCGCCTGTTCCGACGAGCGGGTGAACCGGCTGTTCGAGAACATCCGCTGGTCGCAGCGGGGCAACTTCCTCGCAATTCCCACCGACTGCCCGCAGCGCGACGAGCGGCTCGGCTGGACCGGCGACATCCAGGTGTTCGCCCCAACCGCCTGCGCCAACGCCGATGCCCGCGCCTTCCTGGCGAGCTGGCTGGTCGACCTCGCCCAGGAGCAGGCGCCGGACGGTAATGTTCCGAGCACCGTGCCCAACGTCATCCAGGGCCACGAGTTCGAATTCGGCGGGGTCGGCTGGTCCGATGCGGCCACGCTAGTGCCTTGGGCGCTCTATCAGGCCTATGGTGATATTGGGACGCTCAAGCGCCAGTTCCCGAGCATGCGCCGGTGGGTGGATTACGGCGCGTCGCGGCTGTCGGCCGAGGGAATTTGGACCGGCGACTTCCACCTCGGCGATTGGCTCGACCCTGGCGCCCCCCCGGAGAAGCCTGAGCAAGCCACCACCGACCGCGACATCATCGCTTCCGCCTACCTGGCGTACAGTGCAGGCATCGTGGCGCAAACGGCCGCGCTGCTGGCGCACAACGACCTCGCCGGCCAATATCGCGCGCTGGCCGAGCGGGTCGCGGCGGCGACCTGGCGGCGATGGGGTGACGAAGCCCTGCGGACGCAGACCGGCTGCGCCATCGCCATCGAATTCGGGATCGTCCCCGCCGGCGAACTCGCCGCCGCCGGGGCGGCGCTCGCCGGGCTGGTAGAACGCGCGGAGGGACGGATCGCGACGGGGTTCCTCGGCACTCCGCTGGTCCTGCCCGCCTTGACCCGGGCGGGGCGGACCGATGCCGCCTACACGCTGCTGCTCAACGAGCAGGCACCAGGCTGGCTCTACCAGGTGCTGAACGGCGCCACGACGATGTGGGAGCGCTGGGATGCGATCGAACCGGACGGCTCGATCCATTCCGGAGCGATGGAATCGGGTGGCGGCTCCAGCATGATCAGCTTCAACCACTACGCCTATGGTTCGGTCGGTGCCTGGCTCTACCGCACGCTCGCCGGTCTCGCGCCGGGCGAACCCAGCTATGCGCTGATCGACTTCGCTCCGGAGCCCGGCGGCAAGATCACCTGGGCGGAAGCGAGCATCGCCACGCCATTCGGACCGGCGGGAATCCGCTGGGAGCGATCCGGCGGGACGCTGAAGGCGCGTCTGCTGGTTCCACCCGGTGCGCGCGGACAGTTCCGCGTTGCCCCGGGCTGGGCGCTTGCCGACCCGAGCGCCGAGTTGCGGTTCGGTTCCGGAGCCCACGAGCTGCTGCTGGTTTCGGAGTGAAATCTCCTCGCATCGCGAGCCATTGCATCTGTCCGTGCGGGTTCCAGATCGATCGCTGAGCTTTAACTGCGCGGGCGCGGTCCACATCCGTCCTTCGTTGAACGAGGTGACCCGCGTGCCGATTGGATTCACGCCATGAATGCCGCCGCCGCGCCGTCGCGGAACCAGAAAACGGCGATTGCAATGTCCCGGGGCAGGTAATTTCGCTGGTCCAATTGCTTGCGCCGGCCGGCGCGGCGCATCATATCGGGCGCGAACGGAGCCCGCCGATGACCGACAAGCTTACCCTCACCGACACCGAATGGCGCGAGCGGTTGACGCCCGAGCAGTATCACGTCCTGCGCGAAGCCGGGACAGAGCGCGCCTTCACCGGCAAATACGATAAGAACAAGGCCGCAGGCGAGTATCGCTGCGCCGGCTGCGGGACGCCGCTGTTCCGATCAGACGACAAGTATAATTCCGGCTCGGGCTGGCCGAGTTATACCGCGCCGGTCGCGCCGGACGCGGTGGACGAGCATCGCGACGCCTCGATGGGGACGGTCCGCACCGAGGTGCGCTGCGCCGCCTGCGAGGGCCATCTCGGCCATGTCTTCCCGGACGGCCCCGGCCCGCAGGGGCTGCGCTATTGCATCAACAGCGCCGCGCTGGACTTCGACCCGGAGGGATAGCCCGGGTCACGCCCCCTTGATTCCTGGTCCTTTGTTAAGCATCGGTTAGACAGCCGCTCTGCAAATGCCGCCTCGGACTCCGGCGGCGGAGTCCATTACGGGGAATCAGTTCAACCACATGGCCGTTGACAAGAGGGAGCGCGGCACTCGCCCGCCCTCCGCGCCGCCTCCGCCGACTACGCTCCCAGCCAAGCCGCTGTGGCGGCGCGTCACCCGCGCGCTATTGGTCTGGGGGTTCGCCTTCGCGCTGTTGGGGGCGATTATTCTTGGCGCCGCGGTTTTGATCACCGCGCGGTCGCTGCCAGGCTTCAGCTCGCTGCAGAGCAGCCAGATCGGCCAGATGATCGTGGTGCGCGCGCGCGACGGCACCGAACTTGTCTCGCTCGGCCCGAGCTATGGCCAGTGGGTCGCCAATGACGATATCCCGCGGGTGATGAAGAGCGCGATGGTCTCGGTCGAGGACCGGCGCTTCCGCTCGCATATCGGCATCGACCCGATCGGCATCGCCCGCTCGGTAGGGGTGCGGATCGAGGCCGGCACCTGGCGGCAGGGTGCCTCGACCATCACCCAACAGCTCGCCCGCAACGTCTTCCTCAACAACGATCGCACCTGGACCCGCAAGGTGCGCGAAATCGTGCTGGCGCTGGCGTTGGAACGGCGCTTCACCAAGGATCAGATCCTCGAACTCTATCTCAACAAGGTTTATTTCGGCGGCGGCGCCTATGGCATCGATGCCGCCAGCCGCAAGTTCTTCGGCCACCCCGGCACTCAGCTTTCGCTGCCCGAAGCGGCGATTGTCGCCGGGCTGGTCAAGGCACCGTCGCGCTATGCACCCACCGCCGACGAGAAGGCCGCCGTCCGCCGCGCCCGTGTCGTGCTGAAGGTCATGGAAGCGAACGGCACGATCAGCCCCTCGGAGGCCGCCGGAGCCAATCTGGGAAGCGTCAAGCTGCAGCACGAGAAGGGGCAGAACTCGGTCCGCTACTTTACCGACTGGGCGCTGCCGCAGCTCGACCTGCTGTTGCCCGACAATACCGAACCGATCGAGGTGTGGACGACGCTCGACCTGACGATGCAGCGCGCCGCCACCGGCTCGATCCAGGCGAACGTGCCGCCGGGCGCGCAGGGCGCGCTGGTCAGTATGGACCGCGACGGGGCGGTGCTGGCGATGGTCGGCGGCACCGATTACGTCACCTCGAACTACAACCGCGCCACCCGCGCCCAGCGCCAGCCGGGCTCGGCGTGGAAGCTGTTCGTCTATCTTGCGGCGCTGGAAGCCGGCTACAAGCCCGAGGACCGCGTGGTCGACGAGCCGGTGACGATAAACGGCTGGAGCCCGCACAATTCGGGCGGCGGCTATGCCGGGGCGATCAACGTGCGCACCGCTTTCGCCTATTCGAAGAACACGGTGGCGGCGCAGCTGGGCAACGAGATCGGCTTCGGCACGATCGCCGGCATGGCGCGGCGCTTCGGCATCACGACGCCGATCAACACCATGCCCTCAATGGTGCTCGGCACCTCCGACGTCCGCCTGATCGACATGACGCGTGCCTTCGCGACGGTGAACGCCAAGGGCACCTCGCTCGAACCCTACGGCATCCTCAAGGTCACCACGACCGGCGGCCATGTGCTCTATCGGCACGAGGCGGTGCAGGGGGAATTGCTGGTGCCGCAATATGTCGCAGCCGGCATTACCGACCTGCTGCAGTCAGCGGTCGCCACCGGCACCGGCCGCGCCGCGCAGATCGGCCGGCCGGTCGCCGGCAAGACCGGTACCACCAGCTCCAACAAGGACGGCTGGTTCCTCGGCTTTTCCAGCGGCATCACCACCGGCGTGTGGATGGGTCGCGACGATGCGCGGCCGGTGCCCGGCCTTCAGGGCGGCCACGCGCCGGCGCGCGCGTTCGCCCAATACATGCGGATCGCGGTCGCGCGGCGACCAGCGGAGCAGTTCGACACCGAGCTGAAACTACCCGAATGGCAGCTCGAGCCTGACGATGAAGTCATGCAGGGCAACCCCAACGATTATTATTTCACCGATGATCAGGGCAATTTGATCCCCCCAAGCGGCGCCCCACCGCGCGAGCCGGGCGCCGTGCAGGAGTTCGACAACACGGGCCAAGAGGGGGACGACGCGCGATCGGCTCCCCCCGCCGCCGGCGACGATTTCCTCGACGAGGCAACCGGCGATGATCGCAGCGACCCAGGCCTACGCGCCGCGCCGCCGCCGCCGGAACGCTACGCGCCCGGTGCCCGCCAGCGCCCCGGTAGGTCGGGAGCCCCGGTTCCGCAGTTTCTCCCCGACCCGTGAGTGCTGCGAACCATCGTTGTCGCGACGTGGTGATATGACCTTGATCGTCCCGCGAAACCGGGGAGGGCCTCCGTGGGACGGAGGGGCCGAAATGCTTTGCTCGATCCGGCGAGCTTTCGCCCCTCCGTCACGCCTTCGGCGTGCCAGTTCACTTCGTCCTTGCGAGCGTAGCGAAGCAATCCAGAGCGGTTACACCGGACCCTGGATTGCTTCGCCGCTTCGCTCCTCGCAACGACGATGCAAGGTAAATCATCGCGCTTCAGCGCGGCGAATCAACGCAGGCGGATTGGTACGTAGGCGGTGGGCTGGCCGCGGCGCTGGACTTGCAGCAGCACCGCGTTGCGACTGGCGGCACGGGCGGCGCGGACCACCTGCTCGAGATCGGCGACGGTCGCAATCGGAGCGTAGTTTGCCGTCAGAACGATGTCGCCGCGTTGCAGCCCCTTGCGGGCGGCATCAGAATTGCGATCGACTGCATTGACCACCAGCCCCCTGGTGTTCTCGTTGACGCCGAGCTGCCGCGCAATTGCCGGATTCAGCTGCAGCATCGACAGCCCGAGCGCCCCTTCGATCACGCCCGGCGTCTGCGCCGTGGGTGGCTTGGCGAAGGGATTGTCGCCCTGGTCGTTGTCGCTGGGGTTGAAGCTGTCGGCGGCGAGTTGCTCTTCGCTCGGCCGCTTTCCGACCGTGGCCGGCAGGGTCATCCGCCGTCCGTTGCGGATCAGCTCGATCGGGATGCGCCGCCCCGGCGGAGTGTTCGCGACAATGTAGGAAAGCGACTGTTCCGGGGTGACGTCCTTGCCATCGACCTTGACCACCACATCCCCGGATTTCAACCCCGCCGCGGCCGCCGGCTGGCCGGGCTGCACCGATTGCACGAATTCGCCGCGATGATGCGCGAGGCCGAGCGAATCCGCCAGGTCCTCGCTGATCTGCTGAATCTGCACGCCGAGATAGCCGCGCTCGATCGCTTCGCCCCTGATCAGCTTCTGCACGATGGGCGCGGCGGTCTCGGCCGGGATCGCGAAGCCGATGCCGACACTGCCGCCAGTCGGGGAGAAGATCGCGTTGTTGATGCCGATCACCTGGCCCTTCATGTCGAACATCGGTCCGCCGGAATTGCCGCGATTGATCGACGCGTCGGTCTGCAGGTAGCGATCGTAGGCGGAGCCCGATCCGGTGGCGCGATAGACCGCCGAGATGATCCCCGAGGTGACGGTGCCGCCAAGCCCGAACGGGTTGCCGATCGCAATCACCCAGTCGCCGACCCGCGCGGTGCGCGAATCGCCGAAGCGGACGAAGGGCAGCGCCTTGCCGGCATTGATCTTGAGCACCGCGAGGTCCGAAGCGACATCGCGGCCGACCAGCTTGGCCGGAAACTCCGTGCCGTCGGGCATGGTGACGGTGATCGATTCAACCTGCGATCCCTTGCCGTCGGCGGTAATGACGTGGTTATTCGTCACCACATAGCCGTCCGCCGAAACCACGAACCCCGAGCCGAGCGATTGCGCCTCGCGCGTCTGCGGCCCGGCGCCGCCACCGCCGCCGCCCTGCTCACCGCCGCCGCCAAACAGGTCCTCGAACGGGGTCCCGGCGAACGGATTGGCGGTGGCGACCTGCAGCTTCTGGCGCGTAGCGATATTGACCACCGCCGGCGCGAGCTGTTGCGTCAGATCGGCGAAGCTTGCCGGTGCGCCGCCACCGCGCGGGACAACGGGATTGATCTGGGTCGCGTCGTTCTGGGCGACCTGCGCTCCGGCCGGAATGCCGGTTGCCAGCGAAACAGCGGCGCCGCCGAGCAGCAGCGCGCTGGTGACTCCATATGCATATCGCACGGGTTTCACGTCCTTTGTGTTCCTTCGCCGCGAGCCGGTCGAAGGGCGGTTTTCTCAGGCGATTGAGCCGGGAACGGCTTAACCGCGATTGAATGGTTGGCCGCTCCTGGCGCAACGCTTCGCGGCGCTGCCCAGCCGGCCGGCCCCATTTCAGGGGCTTTTGAACTGCTTCAGATAGGTGTTGTCGGGCGAAAGCAGGATGGTCGTCGAGCCGCCGTTCTCGCGGAAGGCGAAGTCATAGCTCTGCATTGCGCGGTAGAAATCGTAGAAATCGGCGTCCTTGCCGAAGCTGTTTGCATAGGTCTTGGCGGCATCCGCTTCGGCCTGGGCGCGGATCAGCTGCGCCTGCTTCTGGCCCTGCGCCCGGATCGTCGTCGCTTCCTGCTCGCGCGCCGCCTGCATCCGCGAGAAAGCGCTTTCCAGCGCGCCCTCGGGAAGGTCGGCGCGCTTGATCCGGACGTCAATCACCTGCGCGCCGTATTCGCGCGCCTGTCGATCGAGCCCGTCGCGAATCTCGCGCATCGCCAGCCCGCGATCGGCGGTAAGCAGCGACTGAAACGTGCGTCGGCCAAGCTCCTGGCGAAGCACCGAGGTGAAGATTGGCTGAAGCTGCTCTTCCACCCGCTCGGGGGTGCCGGCGGTGCGCACCATTCGCACCGGATCGATGATCCGGAAGCGGGCGTAGGCATCGACCACCAGCCGCAGCTGGTCGGTCGAGATCACCTGCTGCGAATCCATGTCGACGGTGAGCAGCCGCTTGTCGATGCGGATCAGTCGCTCGAGGAACGGAATGCGCAGCGAGAGCCCGGCGCCGGTGCTGCCGAAATCGCGGTTCGGGCGGAATGGGTTGATCACCCGCACCGGCTCGCCGACGCGAAGCACCACCGCCTGTTCGGTCTCGGGCACCTCGACCACGCTCGCGAACACGCCCACCAGGGCGACGATCAGCGCGACGATCGCAACCCGGTACTGTTGCCAGACATCGGCCAGGCTCACTTGCCGCCTCCCGCACTGGCGGCGCCGGTGCCGGCATCGGCGTTAGGCGCCTTGCGCACCATCTGCGGCAGCGGCAGGTAGGGAGTGACGCCGTTGGCCTCGACCACCACCTTGTCGTTGTTGGCCAGCACCCGCTCCATGGTTTCGTAATACATCCGCCGCTTCGTCACTTCGGGCGACAGCTTGTATTGCTCATAGACCTTGTCGAAGCCGGCGGCGTCGCCTTGGGCGCGCGCGGTAAGCTGCTCGGCCCAGGCCTGTGCGTTGCTGCGATCCCGCTGCGCGTCCTGCTGCGCAGCGGTGACCTGCTGAAAGGCGGAGACGGTCTTGGCAGGCGGATCGGCCTTCTTGATTTCGACGCCCTGGATTTGCACGCCGGCGCGATAGGCATCGAGGATCGACTGCATCCGCGCGCGCACGCTCTGTTCCATCTCGGCGCGGCCGGCGCCGCCCATTGCCTCGCGCAGCGGCAGCTCGGCGACCGAGGCGCGCATCGCCGCCTCGGCGACCTCGCGCACGGTCCCGTCAGGATCGGAAAGCTGGAAAGAGTACAGCTTGAGGTCCTTGATGCTCCACCGCACCAGATAGCTCAGATCGACCAGGTTCTGGTCGCTCGTCAGCATCAGCCGTTCGGCCTCACCTTCCGGGATCGTATCGCGCTTGATTGAGGTGACGTCGATGAGCTTCACGTTCTGGATCGGCCAGGGAGCGGTCAACGAAACGCCGGGGACGATGGTGTGCGAATATTTCCCGAAGGTGGTGACGACGCCCTGTTCCTTCGGGCCGACCATATGCGTGCTGGTGAGCGCCAGCCAAGCAAGCGGGAGGCCGACCGCAATCAGCGGCACCCAGCTCTTGCCGCCGGGGCGCTGCGGAAATTTGGGAAATCCGCCGCTACCCTTCCGGCCACCGGTCCGCCGCTTGTCACGGTTACGAAAGATGTCCTCGATGCTGGGCGAACGACGCGGCGGCGTATCGCCGGTGGGGAGCCAGGGGTTGCGCGGCCCGCGTGGCGGGCCTCCCGGCGGTGTCGGCGTGTCAGCGACGGGCTCATCACCCGCGCCGTCAGGCGAAGGCGCGTCGCCACTGGCATCGACTCCGCCCTCGTTGTCGCCGCCTCCCCATGGGCTGCGGCGACCGGCCATGGACGAGACTCCGCGCGCGATCGCACCTCCGATTGTGTTCATGTCTCCGTGTATAGGAACACCCATCCGACAAAAACAGTGCCTCTACGCGCTTTTTCCCTGCTAGGCGGCGATCGAAGCCAGCAAGAAAGCAGCCATGACCGGACAGGTCGGCCCGAAGGACGAAGTTCCAGACGGCACTATTGATCCCGAGGAGAATAAGGAAGCGCTGCTGGCGAGCCTGCCGCCGGCTGCGCGCCAGCGCATCCTGTCGCTGCGGCTGGCCGATGGCATCGCCTCGCTGGTGCTCGATGTCGCCGACGTTCCCGCCGCCGCTCGCGACCGGCTCGAAGCCGAGGTGAAGGCCGCGATCAGCGGCCAGCCCGGCGTGCGCGAAACGCGGGTGGCGATGGTCGCCGATCGGGCGCGGCCGCGCCTGCTCGCGGTTGGCTCGGGCAAAGGCGGGGTCGGCAAGTCGACGCTCGCCGCCAATCTCGCGGTCGCGCTGGCCCGGGCCGGGAGGCGCGTCGGCTTGGTCGATGCCGATATTCACGGCCCCTCGCAGCCACGCATCCTGGGCAGCGAGGGTGAGCGCCCGGTCGCGCGCGACAAGAAGCTGGTGCCGGTGCCAGGCAGATGGGGCGTGCCGCTGCTGTCGATGGGCCACCTCGCCGAGCCCGGTCAGGCGATCGCCTGGCGCGGGCCGATGGCAGGCAACGCGCTGGGACAGTTGATCGACGCTCATTGGGGCAACGCCGAGCTGCTCGTCGTCGACCTGCCGCCGGGTACCGGCGACGTGCTGCTGACGATGGTGCAGCGCTTCAAGCCGGCAGGCGCGGTGATCGTCTCGACACCGCAGGACCTCGCTCTCATCGACGCCACGCGGGCCATCGCCTTGTTCGAGAAGGCGGGAGTGCCGGTGATCGGCCTTGTCGAGAACATGGCCGGATATGCCTGCCCTCATTGCGGCGAGATCAGCGATCCGTTCGGCTCAGGCGGCGCCGAAGCGGCGGCGCGTGAGCGCGGGCTGCCGTTCCTCGGAAGGATTCCCCTGCAACTCGGGATCCGCCAGCAGAGCGACGCCGGCGTTCCGGTGGCCGCAGGCGATGGCGAAGAAGGACGGGCCTTCGCCGATATCGCTGCCCGTGTCGCGGCCTGGCTTGACGGCGCGGTGGCGGGTAGGTGAACGCCCCGTCCGATCACCCGGAGCTGGCTGGCGGCGGCGTCGGCGTGCTGCTCGTCAACCTCGGCACCCCGGACGCGCCGACCCCGCCGGCTGTGCGCCGCTATCTCGCGGAGTTCCTGTCCGACCGGCGGGTGGTCGAACTGCCCGCGTTGCTGTGGCAACCGATCCTACGCGGGATCATACTCAACACCCGGCCGAAGCGCTCCGCGCATGCCTATCGCCAGGTCTGGACCGGCGAGGGTTCGCCGCTCGCCGCCATCACCAACGCGCAGGCGACAAACCTGCAACAGAGGCTCGGCGCGTCGGCGCGGGTCGGCTGGGCAATGCGCTATGGCAATCCGGCGATCGCCGCCGAGTTCTCGCGGATGCGCGCCGAGGGCTGTGATCGGATGCTGGTGGCGCCGCTCTATCCCCAATATTCTGCGGCGACGACCGGTTCGGTGATGGACGCGGTTGGCGCGGTGCTCGCCGGCATGCGCTGGCAACCGGCGCTGCGGACGCTGCCGCCCTATTACGACGATCCCGCCCACATCGCCGCGCTCGCCGTCGATCTCGATCGCCAGTTCGGCTCCCTCGGCTTCGCGCCCGAGGTGCTGCTGCTGTCGTTTCACGGCATGCCCCAGCGGACGCTGGAACTCGGCGATCCCTACCACTGCCACTGCCGCAAGACCGCGCGGCTGCTGGGCGCGGCGCTGAGCGCAAGGTGGCCGGCCCTGCGCGTCGAGACCAGCTTTCAATCCCGGTTCGGCCGCGCGAAATGGCTGGAACCCGCCACCGACAAGGTGCTTGCCGCCGAGGCGCGAGCCGGAACCCGGCACCTGGTGGTGGCGGCGCCGGGCTTCGCCGCCGATTGTCTGGAAACGCTCGAGGAACTGGCGATTCGCGGCCGCGAGCAGTTTCTGGGAGCCGGCGGCACGCACTACGCCACGCTCGCCTGCCTGAACGACGGCGAGCCGGGCATGGCAATGATGGAGGGGCTGATCAGGCGGGAGCTGGCCGGCTGGGTTTGAGCCGGCGGTCGGCTCTGCTCAGACCATTCCGCCGAGCTTGGCTTCCAGCAAATCGAGCCGGGCCTTGAGCGCCTCGCTGTCCGCGCGGGCCCTTGCCGCCATGTCCTTGACTGCGTCGAACTCGTCGCGGCTGACGAAATCCATGCCGCCAATCGCTTCCTTGATGCGCTCACGCGCCGCATCACGCGCTTCGCGGCCGGCACCGGCGAAGGTTCCGGCGGCGCTGTTGACCAGCTTGGCCAGATCGGAGAGCAGATGGTTCTCGCTTTGCATCCCGCGTAGATGGACGCGGCCACGGTCCGGCGCAAGAGGCTCGCTAAGCGCCCGGATTGAGCGCGAGGAACCGCCAATTGAGCAGCGCGGCGAAGAGCAGCCAGGCGAGATAGGGGAGCATCAGCGCGCCGGCAGCCACCTTCACTCGCCACATCAGATTGGTCGCCAGCAGCGCGGCGATCACGAGCACGATCAGGAGCGCCAGCGCGCCGGGCAGGCTGTGCTGGCCAAAGAACAGCGGCGACCAGGCGAGGTTGAGCGCCAACTGCACGACGAAAGCCCGGATCGCGGCGCTCCGGCCCGGGCCGCGCGGCGCGGCCACGACCAGCGCGAGGGCCACCCCCAAAAGGACGTAAAGCGCGCTCCAGACGATCGCAAATGTTACCGGCGGCGGATAGATCGACGGTTTTGCCAGCGTATCGAACCAGGCGTTGCCAGCGCCGCTGCCCGAGAGTCGGCCGGACAGCAGCCCAAGACCGACGACAAGCGGGATGAACAGCAACGCCCAGAGCGCCGGGCTTCCGCTCGGCTGGCGGGATGAAGGCGGCGGCCCGTCCGCCAGCAACATGCCCGCTCCGATGTCGGTGGTTTCATCGCCCATCTCACTCAACCTCTTCGTCCGCATTCCAGCGCCGCGCCGCGATCAGGAATTCGATGTTGCCCTCCGGCCCCTGGATCGGGCTCTCGGCGATGCCCTGCACCGTCCAGCCCTCCCCCTCGAGCCACGCGCGAACCTCGCCGCAAACGCGCGCGTGCAGCAATGGATCGCGCACCACGCCGCGCTTTCCGACTTCGGCGCGGGTGACCTCGAACTGCGGCTTGATCAGCGCGACCAGCTGGCACGCGGGCGCGGCCAGTGCGAGCGGTGTTGCCAGCACCTTGGCAAGGGCAATGAAGCTGGCATCGCAGACAACCCAGTCACTGGGCGTGTCGATCATCGCCGGCGTAAGCAGCCGCGCGCTGGTTTGCTCCAGCACCGTTACGCGCGGATCCTGGCGCAGCTTCCAGGCGAGCTGGTTGGTTCCGGAATCCACCGCGAAGACGCGCTCCGCGCCCCTGCTCAGCAGCACATCGGTAAAGCCGCCGGTCGAGCTGCCGATGTCCATCGCGATCGCGCCCGACGGATCCAACCCGAAATGATCGAGCGCATGGGCGAGCTTGACGCCGCCGCGCGACACCCAGGGATGGTCGCGGCCGCGCAGCGCGAGGGCTGCGTCTCCGGCGATTGTTTGGCCCGACTTGGCGATCCTGGTTTCGCCCGAAAATACCAGCCCCGCCAGCACCAACGCCTGCGCCCGGGCGCGGCTTTCGACGAGGCCGCGGTCAACCAGCAGCTGGTCGACACGGCACCGCCCGGCGGGGCGGGCATCGGCAGCGCGGGTCACGGTGATCGGGCGCCTGTGCTTGGGGTTGTTACGCCGGAAGTCTCATTCCATAGCCGCCCGATGAAGGCAAATTCACGAATGCGGTCCGGTGCGTGGCGGCGGCTCGGCATCTGGCCGGTGCTGTTCCTCACGGCGGGCGGCTGTACGGGCGGCGGCATTGTCCCGCCGCCGCGGCCGTCACCCCCGACCCTGGTGCCGACCCCGGCGCCGCCCGCTCCTGCTCCGGCGGCGACGGACTGGCGCGATCTTCCGGCGACCAGTGGCGATTGGTCATGGGGAATGGAGGCGGGTGGCTCGGAGGCGCGTTTCGGCGAGGGGCTGCTGGTGTTGCGCTGCGATCGAACGCGAGGCCGCATCGAGCTGCGCCGCGCGGGCGATGCGGCCAGCGGCGGGCCGATCACGGTGACGACCACGACGATTTCGCGGCCTCTGGTTGCGGAACGGGGCGAGGCTACGCTCCCGGCGATCCGTGCGTCGCTGCCGGTCGGTGATCCGCTGCTCGATGCCATGGCGTTCAGCCGAGGTCGCTTCCTGCTTGCTGCAACCGCGCTGCCGACCCTCATCATACCGAGTTGGCCAGAGTTGAGCCGGGTCATCGAAGACTGCCGCTGAGGCAGCGCAGGGCCAGGCCGAACCCTCGCTGCGAGCAGCCCGAAAGACCGAAAATGCCCACAAAATAATTTATTACAAGTCTTGTTGTGCGCTGCGCCATGAGCCACCTTTTTCCCAAGGCAGGACGCGGCGACGACGCTCCTGCCCAGCCGCTGCGGCGGCGACTTGGCTCAACAGCGCGAAAGGAGGTGACCCGATGTCTCATGGTTCAGCAGAGAGGTCGGCAATTTCCGTAGCGAGGCATTATCGCTGAAGCCCACGAAGTAAGCGATAGAGGCCTTGCTGGCGGCACTTCCCGGCCGCTGACCATGTGAAGGGCCGTACCGCCAGGCGGTGCGGCCCTTCTCATTTGCCGGCCGGCTGTGTTTCGCCTCGGGCGGGGCTACGGGGCTTTCCGATAGTTTCTTAACTCTTGCCCGCCGTGTAACTTTCGTTCAAGGGCAGTGCTCCACTCGAGGATCATCCCCATGGCGACGCTCGCCGAACCCGCGCTTCAATTTCTCCGCCAACCTCATTCCGCGCCGGTCGCACCGACCGAGCGCGCCGCGATCCTGCGCGATCCGGGGTTCGGCAAAAGTTTCTCCGATCACATGGTCTCGATCGAGTGGACCGAGCAGCGTGGTTGGCACGATGCGACGGTGGGCCCGCGCCGGCCGATCATGCTCGATCCGGCCTGCGCGGTGCTGCATTACGCGCAGGAAATCTTTGAGGGACTGAAGGCCTATGCCCAGGCCGATGGCGGCATCGCGCTATTCCGGCCCGACGCCAACGCCGCCCGCTTCAACGCTTCGGCGCGGCGGCTGGCGATGCCCGAATTGCCAGAGGGACTGTTTGTCGAATCGGTCAAGCAGCTGGTCGCCGCCGATCGCGACTGGTTTCCCACTGTCGAGGGCGGCTCGCTCTATCTCCGCCCGTTCATGTTCGCGTCCGAGGCCTTCCTCGGGGTGCGGCCGGCCAAGTCGTATAAATATCTGGTGATCGCCAGTCCGGCGGGCGGCTACTTCAAGTCCGGCGCGCCGGCGGTCTCTATCTGGGTCAGCCGCGACTACACCCGCGCCGCGCCCGGCGGCACCGGCGCCGCAAAATGCGGCGGCAATTACGCGTCGAGCCTCGTCCCCCAGGCCGAGGCGATCGCGCGCGGCCACGACCAGGTGGTCTTTCTCGACGCCGCCGAGCACCGCTGGGTCGAGGAACTGGGCGGAATGAATCTCTATTATGTGTTCGACGACGGCACGCTGCTGACGCCGCCGCTAACGGGCACGATCCTGCCCGGCATCACCCGCGACTGCCTGCTCACGCTCGCCCGCGACGAGGGGCTGACGGTGCGCGAGGAGCGCTACAGCCTCGACCAATGGCGCGACGACGCCGCCTCCGGCCGGCTGGTCGAATGCTTCGCCTGCGGCACCGCGGCGGTGGTCACCCCGATCGGCAAGGTCGCCGGGCACGACGGCGAGTTTATCATCGGCGGCGGCGGCCCCGGCCAGCTCACGCAAAGCCTGAAGGCACGGCTGGTCGCGATACAGCGCGGCGAGGCGCCGGACCGGCACGGTTGGGTGCTGCGGCTGGATTGAGGCAACCGGCTAATCAAAGCAGGGTTGGCGGTTCCCGCCGCTTGCTCCACCCATCCTCCGTCCGCTCCACCTCAAGCTCGCCCTCCCAGCTGCAGCACAAGGGCATCGCTCGTTCCGCTGGACCATCCAGCCACCGGCTCCAGTCCTCCTGCTTGAGCACCACCGGCATCCGGTCATGCGTCGCCGCCATCTGCTCGCAGCCGTCGGTCATCACCATCGCGTAGGCGTGCCCCCATTCCACACTCGGGCGCCAGATCCCTGCGACGGCAAAGGGCTCGCCGCCGGACAGTGCATGCCAGCTGCGCGTCATCCGGCCCCGCTCGCCCTCGGCCTCCGCCCAGGCGGTGGCCGGGATCAGGCAGCGCCGGCGCAGGAAGCTGTCGCGCCAGAACGCGGTGCCAAGCTTGTCCTCGCGCGCATTATTGACCGCCTTGGGCTTGAGCGGCTGGCCGCGCTTGCCGGTCATCGCCAGCGGAAAGCCCCAGGTCATCACCCGCGCGCGTCCCTCGGCGATCACCAAACCGGGATAGCCGGGATACACTTCCTCGCCGAAATTGGCGCCGAGTTCCGGCTCCACAGCGAATAGCCGCGCGATCTCGACGGTGCCCTTGGTCATGCGATAGAGATTGCACATAGCCACAGGATAACAGGGGCGGCGCAGCCGGTGCCAGCCTGTTGATGCGAGGCGGGATCGCCCCGCCTGATCGCACGTCCAGCCGAGCCAACGAAAACCTGGGCTCGGCCTGCCTTGCCCTCCGCCCCCAGTCACCCCAGCTTAGCGCCTCCTTTGAACGTCGAGGAAGAAGTGGATGGCCGAAGCCGACTATGTGCCGCCCAGGGTCTGGACCTGGGACCAGGCGAACGGCGGCGATTTCGCGGCGATCAACCGTCCGATCGCCGGCGCCACGCATGACACGACGCTGCGGCGCGGCGCCCATCCGTTCCAGCTCTATTCGCTCGGCACCCCAAACGGCCAGAAGGTGACGATCCTGTTCGAGGAGTTGCTCGCGGCTGGGCACACCGGCGCCGAGTACGACGCCTGGCTGATCCGCATCATGGAGCGCGACCAGTTCGGTAGCGGCTTCGTGGCGGTCAATCCGAACTCGAAAATCCCGGTGCTGCTCGACTGCTCGGGCGCCCAGCCGGTTCGGGTGTTCGAATCCGGGGCGATCCTGCTCCATCTGGCGGAAAAATTTGGCGCGTTCATCCCAAGCGACGCCAAGGGGCGCGCTGAGTGCCTGTCCTGGCTGTTCTGGCAGGTGTCGACGGCACCGATCATCGGCAACGGCTTCGGTCATTTCTACCGCTACGCCCCCGAAAAGTTCGAATATCCGATTAACCGATTCGCGATGGAGGTGAAGCGGCTGCTCGACGTCGCCGATCGGCGGCTTGGCGAAGCCCGCTACTTCGCCGGTGACGCCTATACGATCGCGGACATCGCCATCTACGGCTGGTTCGGAGCGATGTACCGGGGCGAAGCCTACGATGGTGCCTCCGATTTCCTCGGCCTCCCCGGCTACACGAATGTGGTGCGCTGGACCGATGAGCTCGGCCGGCGCACAGGGGTCCGGCGCGGCATCCGCGTCAATCGCGAGGCCGAGGGCTATGCCCGCGAACGGCACAGCGCGGCGGATATCGACGCGGTGATGCCGGATTGAAGGAGTTCCACTTCGAGGTAGGACAGGGCTTGAGCCGCAACGCCCTTCACAACCGATGCCCAAGCGCCTATATGCATCGTGTCGGTTTCGGCCGACTATGGCGATAAATTGTAGCGTGCAATAGGCGCAGCGGACCCGGGGGCAGTACCCGGCGGCTCCACCACCTCTCCCAGCGATGGGGAAGATGACGGGGCCGAACCAGGATCGACGTGTGTTGAAAAGCGCTGTTTTCGCCCGGGCTGAGTAACCCGTTCAAGGCTCAAAACCCACAAGTGCCAATGACAATGACGCACTCGCTCTTGCTGCGTAACCTGACGGCCTAACGGCCTGACATTACAAAGCCAAAGCGCGGTTGGACCCACCGGGCAACAGAAGGGATTCCAGCGGTTCGAGGCGCACCGGGCAACAGAAGCGCCTCACTTTCCTGAATCATCCGTCCACCCCGCCTCCGCGCCGCGTTCGCTGTAGGTGATGCGGATGCGCACCCAGCTGCCGACCTGCGGCCGGCTGTTGATGCGCGGCGGCAGCACCTGGAACTGCCACGCCGCGTTCAACACCGCGAGGCCCAGGCCCGATCCGCGCGGCGATTCGTCGATGATCCGGCAGTTGTCGACGCGATAGTGCTCGATCGTCTGGCAGGCGATCGTACCCCAGCCGGCGCGCGGGCGGTCTTTCGGCAGATAGCCGGCGAGTTGTGCATCCGTCGGCTCCCGATACCAGTCGGCCGGATAGAGGTGCATGCCGCCGGGGCCTTCGCCTGGGCCAACCGCCGCCTGACCGTTGCCTTGCTGCCCATCAGTGGCCGCGCGCATCCTACCGATGTCGCCGGAGGCCAGATCCTCCCGCGACAGGTGGACGAAACCCGGAATGGCATCGACAGGCTGCGCGCGCTGTGGGCGCGTACGAATGACGATCCGGGGCCTTGGCATGGCGCTTTGCCGTGGCTGGGCGCGCGCTTGCCGCTCCGGTCGCGGCCGTGCCTTCGCTTGGGCACTTCGCGCGCCTTCCGGCGCGACATTGAAGGTGGCGATGCCCCGTTCGCCGAGCTTCACCGGCACATATCCGGTCTGATACAGCGCGATGAGCAGGCCGGCGACAATGATCGCCGCCGACAGCACGATCGCGGCAAGGCGTTCCCGAGGTGAACCCGGACGGTATCCGGTCGGGATGGAGCGAAGGTCAGCAGGCATGATCCTGCTCCTTACGCGCCCAAGGCCCCGCCGCGATCAACTTTTCGCAACTCTGCCCGCCGGAGGGCTTGGAAATGACCTCGCCAGCGAGCGCGCCGGGCCGTTGCCATCCGCTCCAGCCCGCGCCATAGGCCGCGCGTCTCCTGGGACAGCGGATCAACCTTGCCGCCCGCGCGATATCGCTGCCGGCGGCGTATAGGGCGTGGGCGAATGACGATGGACATGGTCGAGCGGGCCGGATTGAAGGTCGATGCCGCGCTGGCGCGGTTCGTCGAAATCGACGTGCTTGGCCCCCTGGGCCGCGATGCCAAAGGCTTCTGGCAGGGCTTCGCTTCGCTGCTCGCCGCCTTCGCCCCACGCAACCGGGCGCTGCTCGACACGCGCGACGGGCTGCAGGCAAGGATCGACGCCTGGCGCGCCGGCAAGCCGCTCGATCCGGCCGAGTACCGCGCCTTCCTGACCGAGATCGGCTATCTCGCCCCTGAACCGGGCGAATTCACGATAGGCACGACGAACGTCGATCCCGAGATCGCGACCATGGCCGGGCCGCAGCTAGTGGTGCCCGCGCTCAATGCCCGCTTCCTGTTGAACGCCGCCAACGCGCGCTGGGGCAGCCTCTACGACGCCTGGTACGGCACCGACGCGCTCGACGCGGCGCCGGCGCAAGGCTCGGGCTACGACGCAACGCGCGGCGCGGCGGTGATCGCAGCGGGACGCGCCTTCCTCGACAAGGCGGTGCCGCTCGCATCCGGGAGCTGGGCCGAGCTCGCTGGCGCCGACGTCATCAGCCTGGCCGATCCGGCGCAATTCGTCGGCGGCACCGAAAAGTCCCGCGTCTTCGTCAACCACGGCCTGCATATCGAGGTGGTGTTCGATCCCGAGCACCCGATCGGCGCCACCGACCGCGCCGGCATCGCCGACATCGTGCTCGAGGCGGCGCTAACGACGATCGTCGATCTCGAGGATTCGATCGCTGCCGTCGATGCCGAGGACAAGCTTGCGGCCTATCGCAACTGGCTCGGGGTCATCTGCGGCGACCTCACCGACACGTTCGACAAGGGCGGGAAGACGATCACGCGCGCCCTCACCCCCGACAAGGTGCTGCAAACCTCCGAGGGCGAGATCACCCTGCCGGGCCGCAGCCTGCTGTTCGTGCGCAACGTCGGCCATCTGATGACCAACCCGGCTATCCTCCTGCCCGGCGGCGGCGAGGTGCCCGAGGGAATCATGGACGCGGTGGTCACCAGCGCGATCGGCGCGCTCGGCCTCGCCAGCCCCAGCCAGTTCGCAAACTCCCGCACCGGCAGCATCTACATTGTCAAGCCGAAGATGCACGGGCCTGAGGAATGCGCTTTCACCAATGACTTGTTCGATGGGGTTGAGGTTTTGCTGGAGCTTCCTCGCCATACCATCAAAGTCGGCGTGATGGATGAGGAACGCCGCACCAGCGCCAACCTCGCCGCCTGCATCCATGCGGTGAAGGACCGCATCGCCTTCATCAACACCGGCTTCCTCGACCGCACCGGCGACGAGATTCACACGTCGATGCGGGCCGGGGCGATGATGCGCAAGGGCGCGATGAAGGCCAGCGCGTGGATCGCGTCCTATGAGAAGCGCAACGTCGGCATCGGCATTGCCCATGGCCTTTCCGGCAAGGCGCAGATCGGCAAGGGGATGTGGGCCGCGCCCGACCGCATGGGCGCGATGATGGCCGAGAAGATCGGCCATCCGAAGGCGGGCGCCAACACCGCCTGGGTCCCCTCCCCCACCGCCGCCGTGCTGCATGCGATGCATTACCACCAGATCGACGTCTTCGCCGTCCAGCAGGACATCGCCCGCGAGCCGATCCCCACGCTCGACCCCTTGCTCTCGATCCCGCTCGCCGAGGGCGTGAACTGGTCGCCCGAGGAGTTGCGCGAGGAGCTAGACAACAACGCGCAAGGGCTGCTCGGCTATGTCGTGCGCTGGATCGACCAGGGCGTCGGCTGCTCGAAGGTGCCCGACATCAACGACCTCGGCCTGATGGAGGACCGCGCGACGCTGCGCATTTCCTCGCAGCACATGGCGAACTGGCTGCTCCACGGCGTCGTTACCGAGCAGCAGGTGATGGAGGCGCTGCGGCGCATGGCCGCCAAGGTCGATGCGCAGAACGCCGGCGATCCGCTGTACGAGCCCATGGACGGCAATTGGGACACCAGCCTCGCCTTCCAGGCTGCGTGCGAACTGGTGTTCAAGGGGATCGAACAGCCCAACGGCTACACCGAGCCGCTGCTCCACGCCTGGCGGCGGCGGAAGAAGGCGGCGGCTTGAGGGAATAGCCTCTCTCCGGCCGGGAGAGGATACGCGGGCTTGCCAGCTTGCTGACTGGCCGCAGTTGGAGCGGGTCATGCCCCCTCTGTGGGCGATGCCCTCTCAAAGCTTCGCCAGCTCTTGCCGAGCAAGCTGCGCTATCTCTCCCCGCTCGGGGCAAGGAGGCCCGGATCCACTTTCTCGCTTAACAACCGCGCCAGCGCGACGAAGTCGGCGACCGTCAGCGTCTCGGCGCGGCGCCGGGGATCGATCCCGAGAGCTTCGAGCGCCGCCAGCGCTCCCCGCAGGCTCTTCAAGCTCTGGCGCAGCATCTTGCGGCGCTGGCCGAAGGCGGCCTCGGTCAGCCGCGCCAGCATACCGGGCGATACCCCCTCGGGCATCGGCGCGGGTGTCACATTCACCACCGCGCTCATCACCTTGGGCGCCGGGGTGAAGGCGCTGCGGTGGACCTTCATCGCCAGCCGCGCCGTCGTCCGCCACTGCGCCAGCACCGCCAGCCTTCCGTAGGCGCTGGTATCGGGCGCGGCGACGATGCGCTGGGCGACCTCCTGCTGGAACATCAGTGTCAGCGAACTCCAGCGCGGCGGCCAGGTCTCGCCGGAGAGCCAGCCTGTGAACAGCGCCGTGCCGATGTTATAGGGCAGGTTGGCGACGATCGCGTAGCCGTCGTCGAGCAATTCGTCCGCATCGAGCCGCAGCGCGTCGCCCTCGATCACGCGCAGCTTCGCCGGGAAGGCGGCTTCCAGTTCGGCCAGCGCCGGCAGGCAGCGCCGGTCCCGCTCGATCGCGGTGACCTCCGCCCCGGTACGCAGCAGCGCCCGCGTCAAGCCGCCGGGGCCGGGTCCGACCTCGAGCACCTGCCGGCCAGCGAGTGGGCCGGGGATGGCGGCGATGCGATCGAGCAGCTGCTCGTCGAGCAGGAAGTTCTGACCGAGCGCCTTGCTGGCGGTCAGGCCGTGGCGAGCGATGACTTCGCGCAGCGGCGGGAGGCTCACCAGTGGCCCGTCCGCCGCGCCGCGCAGGCGGCCGCCATGCGGATCGCGGCGATCGTCGCTCCGGCATCGGCGAGGCGCTTGCCGGCGATGGCGAAGGCGGTGCCGTGATCGGGTGAGGTGCGCACAAGGGGCAGCCCCAGGGTGACGTTGACGCCGCTGTCGAAGTCCAAAGCCTTAAGCGGGATCAGCGCCTGATCGTGATACATGCACAGCGCGACATCATAACTCGCGCGGGCGCGCGGTGCGAACAGCGCATCGGCGGGGTGCGGGCCGGTCGCGTCTATCCCGGCCGCGCGCAACGCCGCTACCGCCGGAGCGATGATCCGCGCCTCCTCGTCACCAAAGCGCCCTTCCTCGCCGGCATGGGGATTGAGCCCGGCTACCGCCAGGCGTGGGTGCACGATGCCGAAGTCGCGCTCCAGGGCGGCCGCCACGATCGCGCCGCGCCGCCGGATCAGCTCAACCGAGAGCAGGCCGGGCACATCGGCCAGCGCTGCGTGAACCGTGATCGGCACGGTGCGCAGCGTCGGGCCCGCGAGCATCATCACCGCGTCCTCGGCGGCGATGGCGCTGGCTGCCGCGACAAACTCGGTCTGGCCGGGATAGGCAAAGCCGACCTCGGCAAGCCTCGCCTTGGCGATCGGGCCGGTGACGACCGCACCCGCCTCCCCGTTCAACGCCACCGCCGTCGCCCGGGTCAGCGAGGCGAGTGCCAGCGCCGCCCCCTCGCGTGAGGGCTTTCCCGGCCGATAGAGCGCGTCCTCGTCGCCGAGCACCGGCAGTGCCGTATCGAACAGGGCGCTCGCCTCCGCCGGATCGGTGATGCGCCGGACCGGCAACGAGAGACCGCGCGCCTCGGCGGCGGCGGCGATCACACCGGCGCCGCCGACCGCGAAGAAGGGAGAAAGCCCCTGTCCTTCCCGCTCGACCCAGGCCTGAGCGATCAGCTCTGGTCCGACACCGGCGGGGTCACCCAGCGAGACGACCAGCGGCAACGTCACCGCGCCGCGCTCAATTATACTCGATCACCGCGTCGCGGCGCAGGTCGCGTAGGTAAGCCTGGGCGCGCTTGTTGATGCGATCGTCCTCGATCTGCGAGCGCAGCACGTCGGCGTCCGGCCCTTTGCCCGCATCCGCATCGTCGCGACCGCAGAGCATCAGCACGCGCACGCCCTCCTTGATCGAGCCGAACGGCGGCGAGGTCTCGCCGACCGAGAGTTTAAGCACCATCTCCTGCAACGCGGCCGGGAGATCGCGCGCGCGGACCTGGTCGTTCTCCACCACCTGCGCCCCGAGCTGAGCGGCGACCGCGCCTACTCCGCCACAGCCACGCGCGTTTTGCATCGCCTGGGCGAATCCCGTTGCCTGCTTGGTCGCCTGCGCCTCGGTGGCGCCGGGTGGGAAAGCGATCGAGATTTGCTTGAGCGCCAGCACGGCGTCGCGCGGATCGGCGGTGAGCACCTGTCGCTTATCGATCATGTAGAGGATCGACAGGCCGCCCGGCACCTCGATCGGCCCGACCAGCTGGCCGCGCTGCAACTCCCGCGCCGCCGCCGCCAGTTCGGTGGGAAGCTGCGCCAGCCTGATCCAGCCGAGATCGCCGCCGACCGCCGCCGTCGACGCTTGCGAATATTGCCGGGCATAGGCGACGAAGCTGCCGCCCTGCTTCAGCTGCTCGACGATCTGGCGGGCGGTGTTGGCCGCGGCGGCACGGTTCTCGGGGGTGGCGGCGAGATAGATTTCGCCGATCCGGTATTCCTCGGTGCCCTTGGCCGCCTTCAGCCGATCGAGGATCTCGTTCACCTCGTCACTCGATACGTTGACAAAAGGCGCGACGTTGCGGCGCAACAGCTGCTGCCAGGCCAGCTCGCCGCGGATCTGCCGCTTGAGCGAAGCAGGCGAAGAGCCGACGCGCTGCAGATAGGCGTCCATCGCCTTGACGTTCTGGCCGAAGTTCTGCGCCGCGACGCGCGTGTAGCTCTGATCGACCTCGGCGTCGGTAACCTCGATCTTCGAGCCCTTGGCCTCCTGGATCTGCAGCGTTTCGTCGATGAGGTTGCGCAGCACCTGCAGCCGCAGCCGCTGGCGCTCTTCGTCGCTCACCTTGTTCTCGTTCGCCGCCAGGATCAGCGCCAGCCGCTGGTCGACATCGGTGCCGGTGATGATGTCGCCGTTGACCAGCGCGGTGGCGCGGCGGACGTTGGGATTGTTGGGCCCGAAGATGCGAACGTCGTCGGGCACGGTGATCGCTCCCTGCACCGCCGCCGGAGCGTCGGCCGCCTCGCCGATGCCCTGCGCTGCCGCCAGTTGCGCGCCCGGCGCCATGCAAATGCTGGCGAGCAATGCCGCCCCGGTCAGTTCCATTTTGTTGCGAAAACTTGTCGTCACTGTGCCATCGATCCTTTGCGGCTCAGATCCGATCACGCAACGAACCCGCCGGCAATCGGTCCGAAGCTGGCCCTTGCCATCGCCAGCGGCGGCTTAACCGGAACTGAGCGGGGCCGATAGCGTCTTTGCAGACCGCTGCCAACGGCTCACCGGAACCCCAGGTTCTTGAGCGCCAAGCGTAGCTGGAAGGTATTCCCGCGGCGCGCGTCGCCAGTCGTCTGGTAATCGCGCCGCCACGTCAGCGCCATTTCGAAGCAATCGTCGGCATAGGCGAGGCCGAGCCGGGTGCGCAGCGGCTGGAACCCGTCGGAACCGCTCACAGGATCTTCGTTGCGCCCGGTCAAATTTACCGTCCCCGAGCCGAATACCGACCAATAGCGGGCGAAGGCGACACGCGCGGCGGCACGCAGCTCCTCACGGTCGCGCAGATCCTCGATGCCGAAGGCGATGTCGCGGTTCAGCTTCAGATAACCGAGCTGGAGATAAGTCTGGTGATCGCCGATCGTCGCGTCGAACTCGTTGCGGCGGATCGCCAGGTTGTCCTTGTCGAGCCGGTAGCGGTGGGTGAATTCCACGAAGTCGCGGAATCGCACCTCCGTGCGGCCGACGATGTCCGAGGTGCGGTTCGATATGCCGGTGCCATCGGGCACCAGTGTCCGCGCGCTGGTCAAGCGATACGACTGTCCGATTGTCGTCTTTATCCGCCAGTCCGGAAATTCCACCTGCCAATCGAGGCCATAGGTAAACCGCACCCCATCCTCGATGCGGTCGTACCCCGGAAAGCGGTTGAGCGCGAACAGGTTGCTGTCCTCGAGGTCGATCGCTCTGGCGTCCTCGTTCGGGACGGCGAGGTTGCGGATCGGCGGCGTCGCGACGATCTGCAGACGCGGCGTCAGCACTTGGGTGCCGCCGAACGCCGCGCCCACGAGCGGGTATCTGACGTCGATCGCGCCGATCGCCACCGCCCGCGATTGCCAGCCCGGACGGCCGCGATAGATCACGGTGCTGGTCAATCCGTTCTCGTCGGAATGATAAAGATCGCCGCGCAGCAGACCTGTCACCGTGATCTCCTGCCCCCAGGGGGTCAGGCGCCGCAGCTCCCACTGCCCCCTGGCAAAGGCGCGTTGCGTGTCCTGCCCGGTCGAACGGGTGATCGCAAGGCTGTTCGCCTGCAGCTCGAAATGCCCTCCGAGCAGCGGATCGGCGAAGCGGCGGCGGTAATCGACCAGCGGCAGCGCGATCGGAACCTGGCCCTGCCGCTCGCCGACGCGCAGCGTCTGCGTCGCCCAGCCAGCGATCGACAGGTAGCTGTTGTCGTCGATCCGCTCGACGTCGATCATCGATCGCAGCCGGTCGTCGCGGCTGATGTCATAGCGGCGCAGGAAGGTGCGATCGGTCGCGCGCCGCAGCGATCCGGTCACGCTCCAATAGGGCGAGAGCTGGAAGCGGCCGTTGGCGAAGACATAGCCGCGGAAGTCGTGCTGCGTCTCCGTTGATGTGCCGAACAACGGGACGACGCGGCTGGTCGTTGCATAGCCGGTGATCTGATAGGCGCCGCGCGCCGTGATCGCCCGGTATTGCGCCGATGCCATGGGCGGCGCTCTGGAATAGAGATAGCCGGTGGCTGTCAGGTCGCGGTCGTCGGCGATGTGCCAGTAATAGCTGCCGTTGACCTCAATTCCGTTCGACGGCGAGGAGCGAAAGTCGGGCACCAGCACGCCGGAATTCGGCCTGCCGTCGGTGTTCACCGAAAGGCCCGGAAGCGGCAGCCTGATGACGCCGAAGATCTCGAGCCGGGCGCGGCGAAAGCGCACGCGCTTTCCATCAGGATCATAGAGGACGCGCTCGGCGGTGACGCGCCAGCTGGGCTGCTTGGGGCACCCTCGCGGATCCTCGATCGCGCAGGCCGAATAGGCGGCGTGGCTAAGGATGACCTGTCCCTGCGCGTCGCGCTCTCCGGAGACTGCCGCGATCCGGCCGCCTTCGCGCAGCGCCAGCAGCATGTTCTGCATCGCCCCGGTCTTGAGTTCGTCGGTCAGCTCGGCACTGTCGGTGAACAACTGGTTGCCGTCCTCGTCGACCAGGCGGACGTTGCCGCTGGCCATGATCCGGCCCGACTGGCGGTTCCACGTCACCTTGTCCGCGCGCGCCGACTGGAGCCCGCGCCGCAGCGCGACATTGCCGCTCGCGGTCACGCTCTCGTCGTTCTGGTTGTATTCGACAGTGTCGGCCTCGAAGGCGATGGAATCGCTGGCGGCCTCGTCGGGGAGCGTGTCGATCGGAGGCGCGGCGGGTTGCCGCGCGCCGGCACTTTCCCAAGCGGCGACTAATCTTCCCGCCCCAGCGGCGACGGGGAAAGGGCGCGGGGTGAATGCCGCTGCGCCCAAAGGGGTGGGCGCCTCGCGGACATCCTGCGCGCCCGCGTGTTCGGCAAGGCCGGACAGCGAAAACAGCAGCGCCAGCGCTCCCATGGCCGGGGTTCGCAAGCAGCGAGCATAGGCTTGCGGCGAGGACCGCGGGTCAGGCACCATGGCTTGCCTATCGCACCGCCGGTGCCTAACTGCAATCGCGCGCGGGCGCCAATTCCGGCTGGCGCAGCACGCCGTCCGGCGTCCCGTTGCCTTCGGAGAAATCATGAAAATTCAGTTCCTCGACGCGCCCGCAAGCCCCGCTACGCGCCTGGTCGCACGCGTCGTGAACCAGGACGGCGTCCCCGCGGACCTTGAGCCGGTGCTGCGTGAGGCGGCGGAGGCCTCGCGGTTCAGCGGCAAGGCAGGGCAGCTGTTCGAGGGCTTTGTGACGCGTGATGGCCAGCTTGTCCGCCTCGCGCTCGCCGGCATCGGCAAGCCGGACGCCAAGGACCGCACCGAGGCGATCGAGAAGGCGGGGGCGGCGCTGGCGGCACGTTACCTGACCTCGGGCGAGGCCCTGCTCGCGCTCGATCTCGCCGGGGCCGAATTGTCGGCGCAAGAGACGGCGGCGTTGCTGCTCGGGGCGCGGCTGCGGGCGTGGCGGCACGATGTCTATCGCACCAAGCTCACCGACGAGCAGAAGCCCTCGCTCACCAGCGTCACCGTCACCGGCGCCGCAGCGGAAGCCGCCGAGGCCTGGCAGGCCGAGGCGGCGGTCGCCGAAGGGGTCGAGTTCACCCGCACGCTGGTCGCCGAGCCGGCGAACGTGATCTACCCGGAAAGCTTCGTCACCCGCTGCCAGGAGCGCATGGCGGGCACCGGCCTGACCATCCGCGTGCTCGATGGCGAGGCGATGGCGGCGCTGGGCATGGGCGCGCTGCTCGGGGTGGCGCAGGGCTCAGCCCGGCCGCCGCGGCTGCTGGCGCTCGAATGGCGGGGAGGCGGCGATGACCGCAAGCCCACTGTCTTCGTCGGCAAGGGCGTAACCTTCGACAGCGGCGGCATCTCGCTGAAGCAGCCGGCCGGCATGGAGGACATGAAGTGGGACATGGGCGGCGCCGGCGCGGTGGCCGGCGCCATGCTCGCGCTGGCGCTGCGCAAGGCCAAGGCAAATGTGATCGGCGTTTGCGGGCTGGTCGAAAACATGCCCGACGCCAACGCCCAGCGGCCTGGCGACGTCGTCACCTCGATGTCGGGCCAGACGATCGAAGTGATCAACACCGATGCCGAGGGGCGGCTGGTGCTGTGCGACGCGCTGACCTGGGTGCAGCGCGAATATGCGCCGGCGGCGATCGTCGACTTGGCCACGCTGACCGGCGCGATCATCGCCGCGCTTGCTGACGAATATGCCGGCCTTTTCGCGAATGACGACGCGCTGGCGGGCAAGCTGCTCGCGGCGGGCGAGGCGAGCGGCGAGAAGCTGTGGCGCTTCCCGCTCGGCAGCAGCTACGACAAGATGATCGACAGCCCGATTGCCGACATGAAGAACGTCGGCGGGCGCTATGCCGGCTCGATCACCGCCGCCCAGTTCATCAAGCGCTTCATCGAGAACGACACCCCTTGGGCACATCTCGACATCGCTGGCACGGTGTGGGCCGACAAGCCGGGAGCCACCTGGGACAAGGGCGCAACCGGCTATGGCGTTCGGCTGCTCGACCGTTACGTCCGCGATGCGCTGGAAGTCTGACGCGCTTCCTCCTCGGCTCGGGGAGGGGGCGGACTGATGCGCGTGGACTTCTACCAGCTCAGCCGCGATCCCGTCGAGGCGGTGCTGCCGGCGATCGCGCGCAACACGCTCAACGCCGACGAACGGCTGCTGGTGGTCTCGGGCGACCCCGATCATCTGGAACGGATCGGCGTGGGGCTGTGGAACCGCTTTCCCGAAAGCTTTCTCGCCCACGGCAAGGTCGGCGGCGCGCACGACGCGATGCAGCCGATCCTGCTTTCGCACGAACTGTCGCCCGGGAATGGCGCGAGATATTGCGCGCTCGCCGACGGCGTCTGGCGCGAGGCCGAGGCCCCTTTCGCCCGCATGTTCCTGCTGTTTGACGATGCGCGGCTGCAGCAAGCGCGCGAGTGCTGGCGGATGCTCGCCACCCGCGACGGCGCCGAGCGCCACTTCTGGAAACAGGACGCGAAGGGCCGCTGGGCGGAGGCCGGCTGACCGTTCTCCGCAGCGCCCTCAACTTGCAGCCTTCGTCAATCCCGGCTAGGCGCGCGCCGATTTCCCCAAAACCAAGCGCTCAGGATCCGAAACGATGGCCATCACCCGCACCTTCTCGATCATCAAGCCCGACGCGACCCGGCGCAATCTGACCGGCGCGGTCACGGCGAAGCTGGAAGAGGCCGGTCTCAGGGTGATCGCCTCGAAGCGCCTCCAACTGACGCAAGCGCAGGCCGAAGGCTTCTACGAGGTTCACAAGGACCGTCCCTTCTACGGTGATCTGGTGAGCTTCATGACCTCCGGACCGGTGGTCGTCCAGGTGCTCGAGGGCGAGGACGCGGTGAAGCGCAACCGCGATGTGATGGGCGCCACCAACCCCAAGGACGCCGCCGAGGGCACGATCCGCAAGGACTTCGCCGAATCGATCGAGGCCAACTCCGTCCACGGCTCCGACAGCGACGAGAACGCCGCGACCGAGATCGCCTTTTTCTTCACGCCGGGCGAAATCACCGGCTGAGCACCGCGCTTGATCGCCCTGCCCGCTGTGCGGTAGTCTCCCCGGCAAAGGAGAATCCCGATGCAGGGAATGGGCGAGACCGATGAATTCTGCCCCTTCGAATTCAACTTCGATCCGGCGAGCTTCAAAGTCGGTGACACCATCAGCTATCGGGTGACCGGCAGCCTCGAAGGCTTTCCCTTCGTCGGCACGCTGCTCGAGGTGCATGACGACCATGTCATCATTGCCGGCGATCCGACCGACGGCGAAACCCGCTATCGCGGCACCCGCGAGAGCCGGCCAGTCGTCGATTACGCGCAAATCTAGCGCGCACACGCCATCAGAGCTGCCGGACCAGCATTTCCGCGACCGCCAGCCAGTCCGGCGCGTCGATGACGATCTGACGCTGGCCAATCCCCGGCGGCAGTAGGGCGACGCGGTTGCCGTCGCGGTCGATCAGCCGGCCGAAGGCGAAGCGGCCGCCCGGACGTGGCGCGAGGACATCGCGATTGAGCAGCCGGGGATATTCATCCGGATCGATCTCGCGCAGCCACAGCTGGTCGCCGGCGCGATATTCGCCCGCGCCGTTCTCGACGCTCATGACGAGCAGCCGCCCGTCCCCGCCCAGCGCCACCGGCAGGATCGCGTCGGTCGGCGCCGTCAGTGGCTCCGCGCCGCTCTCGGTCAACCGGGCGACGAGGCGCGCCCCGCCCGCATCTTCGCCACGCAGAAGCAACTGCGGCTCGACTTTGAGCGCCGCCGCGATGCGGTTCATCCATTCAAGCGATAGGCTCCGCGTCCCGGTTTCAAGCCGGCCAATCGTCTGCGGGGTGGTTGCCGGCCGGCAACGTCCGGCTACATCGGCGAGCGTCAGATTCTTCTGGCGGCGAATGTCGCGGATGCGGTTGATCATCTCGAAGTCCTAACCAAATGGGTTTTTCACTTTCCTACATGGGTTCGCTTTTGGCAAGCGGGGATTCGGTCCCTAGGAGAACTCTGCATG
>JBDSIY010000030.1:0-27115 GCA_039917735.1 Novosphingobium sp.
GGCACGTTTCCGCTGATGCGGCCGCCGCCGGCATCGAGCGCGGGCGCCTCCGCATAGGCCGCGATGAGTTCGCCCGAGGCAAGCCGCGGCACCCATTCCTGCTTCTGAGCTTCGCTCCCCCCCGCGACGAGCGCCCGCGCGGCGGTTGCCAGCCCCAGGAGGGGAATCGCCGCGACCTGAGCTCCGGCAGCTTCGGCGACGATCGCGAACTCGACCATGCCGAGCCCCGCCCCGCCGAGGTCCTCGGGCAGCCCGATCCCGGCCAGCCCGAGTTCCTGCGCGAAGGACGTCCAGAGCTCTCGATCAATGCCGTTTCCGGCCATGGCCGCGCGCGTGCGTTCGCTGGTCGCGTTCTCGGTGAAGAACGCGCGCGCGGTGTCGGCGATCATCGCCTGTTCCTCGGTGAACGCGAAGTCCATCGCTCAGCTGCCCCAAACCTTGCGCGGCGGCGTCCGGTGGGCAAGCAGATCGGCAACCGCGGGGCCAACATCCGCCGGTTCCCAACGCGCGCCACGGTCTACCGCAGGGCCCTCGCGCCAGCCGTCCTCAAGCATGATCTTGCCGCCCTCGAGCTCGAACACGCAGCCGGTGACATGCGCCGAGGCGCTGCTCCCCAGCCAGACCACCGTGGGGGCGATGTTGTCCGGGTCCATCACATCGAACGCCTGCTCCCCGGTCGCCATCTTCTCGGCGAAGGCCTGTTCAGTCATTCGGGTGCGCGCGGAGGGGGCGAGCGCGTTGGCGGTGATCCCGTAGCGGCCGAGTTCCGCCGCCTGGACCAGCGTCAGTGCGGCAATGCCGCCCTTGGCGGTGGCGTAGGCGGCCTGCGCAATCGAGCCCTGCAGCCCCGCGCCCGAGGTGGTGTTGATGATCCGCGCATCGGGGGCACTGCCCGCCTTCTGCTTGGCGCGCCAGTGGTCGACGGCGTGGCGCGATACGCAGAAATGCCCGCGCAGGTGGACGTGCATGGTCGCGTCCCACTCATCGAGCGTGGCGGAGACGAACATCCGGTCCCGAACGATCCCGGCGTTGTTGACCACCACATGCAGGTCACCGAACGCGGCAATAGCGGCGTCCACCAGCCGCTTGGCCGCGTCCCAGTCAGTGATGTCTTCGTAATTGGCGACAGCCTTGCCGCCCGTCGCCCGGATCTCGTCGACGACTCCGTCGGCGGCACTGGTGTCGCGTCCCTCGCCACCGAGCGAGGTGCCGATATCATTGACCACGACGTTGGCGCCCTCGGCGGCAAAGGCGAGCGCGTAGGCCCGTCCCAGCCCGCGCGCGGCGCCAGTGATGATCGCCGTCCGATTGTCGCAAATGCCCATTACAGCCTCTCGATGATGGTGACGTTGGCTTGGCCGCCGCCCTCGCACATGGTCTGCAAGCCGTAGCGCCCGCCGGTGCGCTCGAGCGCGTGGAGCAGCGTCGTCATCAGCCGCGCGCCGGTGCCGCCCAGCGGATGGCCGAGCGCAATCGCGCCGCCATTCACGTTGACCTTGTCATGCGGGATGCCGAATTCCTGCATCCAGGCGAGCGGGATGCTCGCGAAGGCCTCGTTGCATTCGAACAGGTCGATGTCCTCGACCTTCATGCCCGCCTTGGCGAGCGCGTGCCGCGTTGCCGGAATCGGCGCCGTCAGCATCCATACAGGATCGTCGCCGCGGACGGTCAGGTGATGGATCCGTGCGCGGGGTGTAAGGCCGTGGTCCTTGACCGCACGGTCGGAGGCGATCAGCAGCGCCGCTGCGGCGTCGCAGTTCTGGCTGGCAACTCCGGCGGTGATCTTGCCGCCTTCCTGCACCGGGTTGAGTGCGGCTAGGCCTTCCAGCGTCGTGCCGGGCCGGATCGTCTCGTCTCGATCGAGGCCGCCGAGCGGAGAAATCTCGCGCGTGAACCAGCCGGCCTCGGTTGCCGCCTGGGCGCGCTGGTGGCTGGCCAGCGCGAAGGCCTCCATCGCCTCGCGGCTGATGTTCCACTTGTCGGCGATCATCTCAGCCGAGGCAATCTGGTTGAGCGGTGTTGTGCCGTAGCGCGCGCGCCAACCTTCCGAGCCGGTGAACGGCTCGTCGAAACCGTACTGCTGGCCGGCCCACATCGCCGCCGAGATGGGGATCGCGTTCATCGCCTGGCTGCCGCCGGCGACGACCAAATCCTGGGTGCCGCTCATCACTCCTTGCGCCGCGAAATGGACCGCTTGCTGCGACGAGCCACACTGCCGGTCGATAGTGGTGCCGGGAACGTGCTGCGGAAGCCCCGCAACGAGCCAGACGGTACGACCGATGTCTCCCGCCTGCGGTCCGATGGTATCACAGCATCCCCAGACGACGTCGTCCACGGCGCCAGGGTCGATCCCGGTGCGCTCGACCAGCGCCTTGATCGGGTGGGCGCCGAGATCGGCTGGGTGAACCTGCGCAAGGCTGCCCTTCTTGCGCCCGATCGGGGTGCGTACGGCGTCGATGATATAGGCTTCGGGCATGGATTCCTCAGGCAAAGGTGTGTTCGGAACCGATCGGCAGGCCGCCGCCGAGCACTACCGCGTCGATCCGCCGCAGATGGAAGGCGCGGTCGCCCCAGGCGCCGCCAAGCGCCCAGCTGCGCTTCATCCAGAAATGGAGATCGACTTCGTAAGTATAGCCCATCGCCCCGTGGACCTGGATTGCGGTCTCTGCGGCCAGGAAGGCGGCATCGGTCGCGGCGAGCTTGGCGTGGCTGACATGCACCGGTGCGCTGTCACGCCCCTGCTGCAGCGCCTCGGCCGCGCGCCACAGCACCGGTTTGGCGAACTCTATTGCCACGACGCAGTTCGCGAGCTGATGCTTGATCGCCTGGAACGCGCCGATCGGTTGGCCGAACTGCGTGCGCAGTTTCGCGTATTCGGTCGCCTGCGCGACCATCGCATCGGCGAGGCCGACGAGTTGTGCGGCGCTCATCAGCGCGCCGAGATCGAGCAGGTAAGGGTCGTTGCCGGGTGCGACGGCCGAGGCGAGCTGCCGCAGCGGATCGACGCTTTCGAGGCGCGGCCCGTCGCCGTCGGCAAGCCACGGGTTGATCGCATGCGCCGGCAGCGGCTTGTCTGTGCCGGCGGCAACTTCCCCGAGCCGGGCGGTGTCCCCGGTGCGAACCAGCCAGGGCACGCTGACAAAGGCGACATCGACCAGCGGCTCGGCAAGGCAGGCACGGCCGCATTCCACCGCGATCAGGGCCGCTTCCACCAGGCCCACGCCCAGGCCACCTTGGGCTTCCGGTATGAGCAGGCCGGTCAGGCCCATGTCGACCAGCCCCTGCCAGATCGCCGGATCGCGCGGCCCGGTCTCGTCGAGCTGCCGCAGCACCTCGGGGCCGTGCGTCCCGGTGAGATAATCGCGCACGCCCTCGGCGAGGAGAAGCTGGTCTTCGGTGAACCGGAAATCCATTGGCCTGCCCCCCTCAGCCGGCGCCGGCGCGCGGCAGACCGAGCAGGCGCTCGGCTATGATGTTGCGCTGGACCTCGTTCGATCCGGCATAGATCGGCCCCGAGAGAGAAAAGATGTAACCCTCCAGCCACGCGTTCCAAGCGCCGTCCGCAAACCGCTTGAGCTCGGCCGCCGCGCCCAGCAACTGCATGGCGGTGCGGTGCATCGCCCGGTCGAGCTCGGACCAGAAAATCTTGTTGAGGCTCGCCTCGGCACCGATCTGGCCGCCGGCCATGATCCGCCCCGCCACCATGTAGGTGTTGTACGCATAGGCCTGCGCCGCGCCCCACGCCTGGACCACGGCTTCGCGCGCGGCCGGCGATGCGTCGCCCTGGTGTACGCGATAGAGTTCGACCAGCCGCCGCGCGGTTGCCTGGAACCGGCCCGGCGAGCGTAACATCAAGCCGCGCTCGAACCCGGCGGTCGCCATGGCCACGCTCCAGCCCTGGCCCTCGTCGGCAAGCCGGTTCTCGGCCGGAACGCGAACCTCGTCAAAGAACAACTCGGCAAAACCGGTGTCGCCGTGAAGCTGGCGGATCGGACGGCGGGTGATGCCGGGGCTGTTCAGGTCGAACAGGATGAAGGTCAGGCCCTTGTGGCGCTTGCTGTCGGGATCGGTGCGGAAGATACCGAAACCCCAGTCGGCGAAGGCGGCCCGGCTCGACCAGGTCTTCTGGCCACTGAGGACGTAATGATCACCGTCGCGGACGGCCTTGGCGGCGATCGCCGCCATGTCGCTGCCGGCGCCCGGCTCCGACCAAGCCTGCGCCCAGATCACCTCGCCCCGCGCCATCGGCGGCAAGAAGCGCGCCTTCTGCTCGTCGGTGCCGAACTCCATGATCGTCGGGCCCAGCAGGAAGATGCCGTTCTGGTTGGCGCGGTTGGGCCCGCCGGCGCGGAAATACTCCTCCTCGAAGATCAGCCATTGGATCAGATCGAGGCCGCGGCCGCCGTAAGCCTCCGGCCAGGTGACCATGCCCCAGTTGCCGCTGGCGAGCGTCCGCTCCCAGACGACGTGCTGGTCGAAGCCCTCGCGGCACTCGAGCGTGACGAGCGGCTCCTTCGGCACATGCGCTTCCATCCACGCGCGCACCTCGCCGCGGAACGCCTGCTGCTCGGGCGTGTAGGCCAGGTCCATCAGAAGCTCGCCGCCTTGCCGGTTTCGACGAAGGCATCGCGGGACTTCTGCGAATCCTCGTGCATGTACATCTCGAGCGTGAAGCCCTGCTCCCAGCGGTAGCCACGATCGACGTCGCGCGCCTCGAGCCCGTTCAGCGCCTCCTTGGCGATGACGAGCGCCTTGCGGCTCTTGCTGGCGACGATTGCGCAGAAGGCGCGAGCCTCGGCCTCCAGATCGGCGCGCGGCACGACCTTCTCAATGGCACCGAGCCTGAAGGCTTCTGCCGCGGGGATCGTGCCGCCGGTAAAGAAGGCGGCGCGGACCTTGTGCAGCGGCAGCATCCGCGACAGGTGGCTTGCCCCCCCCATCGCGCCGCGGTCGACCTCGGGGAGCGAGAAGTACGCGTCGTCGGACGCGATCAGCGTGTCGGATGCTCCGCAGATGCCGATGCCGCCGCCGATCACAAACTTGTGCACGGCACTGACGACCGGCACCTCGGCATCGCGGATCGCCTTAAAGGTCAGGTAATTGCCACGATTGAGCAGGGTGATCCGATCGGGATGCGCTTGCATCTCCTTGATATCGACACCGCCGCAGAATCCACGTCCCTCGGCGCGGATGAGCAGACAATGGACTTCGGAATCGCGCGCGGCCGCCGTCACGATGTCGGGGATCGAGAGCCAAGTCGCACTGTCGAAGGCGTTGACCGGCGGCACATCGAAGACGATCTCGGCGACGCGGTCCTTGATGGTGCAGGTTATCGGCATCAGACAAGTTCTCCCGTACGCAGCGCCGCCAGCCGGGTGAGCGCGTCGCGTTCGATCTGGCCAAGCAGTTCGGCGCAACTCGGCAGGTCCTTGATCCGCCCCGCCACTGTCCCGGTCGCCATGAGACCCTGCTCCGCGTCGCCAGCGACAACCGCGCGTTGGATCATCATCGGCGCGGCCGCCGCCATCATCGCCTGGGCGAGCGGCATCTCGCCATGCGCGGTCATGCCGCGGGCGCTGGCGACCAACTGGCCCCAGCTCATTCCGGTCTGCCGCTTCATTTCGAGGCCGGCCTCCATCGCCCGGCGCCACATCGCCAGCTTGCCCGAGCCCTCGATGCGACGGAGTAGCGGGTTGAGGATCATCCGCTGCGAAATGCCATCGACCTTGGTCGAAACGACGATGTCGCCGGTTCCGGCGCGGACGTAAGCCGCCTTGGGCTGCTGCGGGACCGGGCTCTCCGCCGTCATCAGGAAGCGCGTCCCCATCGCGATGCCGGCCGCACCGTAGGCGAGCGCCGCCGCCAACCCGCGGCCATCGGCAAAGCCACCGGCGGCGACGATCGGAACCTCGACCGTGTCGAGCACCTGCGGGAGCAGCACCGTGGTGGGCACGCTGCCGGTATGACCGCCGCCCTCGCCGCCCTGCACGGTGAGCATCTCGCAGCCAAGTTGAACCATCTTTTCCGCGTGCTTCACGGCGCCGACGGTGGGAATGCACAGGATTCCGGCATCGCGGAAGCGGCCGATCATCTTGGCGTCCGGCCCGCGCCCGAAGCTGACCGCCTTGACGCGATCGGCGTTGGCGAGAACGACCTCGACGATCTCGGCGGCTCCGGGCTGGAACATGTGGAAATTGACGCCGAAATTGTGAGGCGTGAGATCGCGCAGACGGGCAATGGCTTCGGCCGCCTCGGCGGGTTTCATGACCGCGCCCGCGAGGAAGCCGAACGCGCCCGCGTTGCTTGTCGCCGCGACAAGCTCCGGGCTGGCGATCCAGCCCATGGCGGTCTGGATTACGGGGAGCCGGCAGCCAAGCCGCCGCGTCAGACGGGTTTCAAGCGGTCCCGGCATCGCTCAGCCCTCTCCCGCCTGCTGTTTGTTGGCACGCGCCATGCCCTTGCCGTCGAGCCCGCCGAGGGCGTTGCCCGAGACCAGGTCGTTCTGGGCGTGGGCGAAGTGGTGCATGTGGAACACCGCGTCCATCGCGGTACGCTTGCCGCGCAGGTCCTCGACATGGTTGAGCGCCTGCTTGGTCAGCCAGTTGCCGAGACGCGGGCGCTGCGCCAGCTCGTGCGCCATCGCCGAGACCCGCTCGCGCAATGCGTCGCGGGGAACCACCTCGTTGACCATGCCGTACTGGTAGGCCCGCGCCGCCGTCATGCGTTCGCCCAGCAGGAGGAAGCCCTTGGCGATCCGCGGCGGCAACTCGAACCCGTGGGCGAAATACTCGACGCCCGGGATTCCCATGCGGTTGACCGGGTCCTGGAAGAACGCGTCTTCGCTGGCGACGATCAGGTCGCAGACCCAGGCGAGCATCAGGCCGCCGGCGATGCACGCGCCCTGGACCATGGCGATGGTCGGCTTTGGCATATCGCGCCAGCGGCGACACATGCCGAGGTAGACTTCGTGTTCGCGGGTGTAGAGCAACTCCGCCCCAGGACGGTTGGTGTGGTCGGCGAGTAGCTGCTTGCGCGCGAACGGCACCAGGTGATCCCGTCCCGGCGTGCCGATGTCGTGACCTGCGCTGAAGTGCTTGCCTTCGCCAGCAAGTACGATGACGCCGATCGCGTCGTCGTCGACCGCGCGCTGGAACGCGGCGTCGAGCGCGTAGGTCATCTGCGAGTTCTGGGCATTGTTGAACTGCGGCCGGTCCATCACGATCCAGGCGACCGGGCCATCCGCCTCGTAGCGCACCGGCGCCTCGGTCTCGTAGACCGGGCTCTGCGCCTGCCGCGGGACGAGATCGTCGTTCATGCCGGTGCCCTGACCGCCGGCGGATTGTCCTTGATGACGGTGGCGCGGATGTTGTGCGGATCGAGCTGGCCGATGATGGTCAGCGCTTCGTCGCCCGGCAGCGGAGTTTCACCGGCGACGGCGTCGATCAGCAGAAAGCCGGTCGCGTCCTGGACCTCGGCGAAGGCGACGCCGGGATGGAGCGAGATCACCCGGATTGCGTGGTCGGGCCCGGAGAAATCCATCACGCAAAGGTTGGTGACCATAAAGCGCAGATCGATGCCGGAATAGTTGCCGCCGGGGATGCGCTTGGCGGGATTGTAGCCCGCGCTCGAGACCATATCGACTTCGCCCTCGACGAACACCCGGCGCGAATGCGTCGGGATGAACATCGAATTGGCGTGATAGATCGAGTTGCCGGGAAAGCCGCGCACCCCGAGCATCTGCGTCTTGGGCTGGCGATGCGTGCCGCCGAGCTGCGACAGGTTGGTCTGGCCGAACCGGTCGATCTGGGTCGGGGTAACCATCGCGTGGCGGCGGCCGCCGGTCCACACCGCGCTGTCGAAAAACCGCGAGAACGGCAGGTAGCCGGCGAACCGCGGGCGGTAATCCCCGCGCGGGCCGATCGGAACCGGTTGCTCGACGAGGAACGCCTCGCCGTCGGTCAGCATGAGCCCAGGCGAATGAGTCAGCTTGGCAAGGCCTGCACCGACGCGCGGGACAGGGCCGATGCCGGTGCCGATCTGCTCGGTCGAGGTGCGGAAGGCCTCGGAGCAGGCGAAGATGCACAGCTCCGCAAGGGTGACATTGCCCATCAGAATATCGGCAGCGGGAGAGCCGCCACCGCCTCCTTTCCCCCAAAGCCTGCGAGATAGGACGCCTCCTCGGCCCCGACGAAACGCCCAGCCACCGCGTTCCAGTCACCCGGGTCCTTCGCGGCGTCCGCGTAGGCTTTGATCGCCTTCATGTCCCAGCCGTAGACCGGCGGCATCGAGCTGGGATGAGCGCCGAACGGCATCTCGACGACCCCAGTGACGAAGCAGCGCTCGAACACGTTGGCGCGGGCGTCGTCGGGATAGTGGTCCTCCATGCGGTCGACCAGCTCCTCGCACGAGACATAGGTGCAGTCCGCCGCCTTGGCGAACCACTCATCGTAATAAGGGTCCGGCCCGAGCAGCTGGACATTGCCGCGCCAGTCGCACCGTTCGACATGCAGGATCGTGGCATCGAGCTTGATCGCCGGCATCGCGATCAGCACTTCGCCGTCCGGGTAGGGCGAGCGGACCGTCCGCAGCCCGCCGAGTTCGGCAAGGTCGGTCCCCAACCCGACGCGAGTGGGCAGGAATGGCAGGCCGAAGGCAGCGGCCTTGAGCCCCCACTGGAACATACCCTCGTCGAGCTCGAGCACTTCGATCTGCCCGGCTTCGCGCGCTTTGCGGAACCATGGCTCGAGCGGGATCGCGTCGAGCGATACGAACGCAAAGACCAGCTTGCGGACCTTGCCGGCGGCACAGAGCATTCCAACGTCAGCGCCGCCATAGGCGACGATCGTCAGGTCTTTCAGGTCGGAGCGGAGGATTTCGCGGACCAGCGCCATCGGCTTGCGCCGCGGACCCCAGCCTCCGATCCCAAGCGTCATGCCGTCCCACAGGCGGGCGACGATGTCGGCCGCTCCGATCCGCTTGTCGAGGCCGGGTGCGTCATTCATTGCGCGGCCTCCTGCTGCTGCTTGAGTGCCTTCTGCCAAGCCCATTCATGCCCCCAGGCGCTGATCGCGGTGTGACGGGTGGTTTCCCAGCTGGCTGGGTCGATCACCAGGCTGTCGCAGCCTACCTCCATGTCGAAGCCCCCCGGCGTCCGGACGTAGAAGCCGACAGTCTCGTCGTTCACATGCTGGCCGAGCGAGGCGCTCTCCGCGTAACCGAGGGCCTTCATCCGATCGTAGGCCTTGCCGACCTCGACGAGGCTGGTCAACTCCAGCATGATGTGCACCGCACCCCAGGGCGGGACCGGTCCCTCGCTCATCGCGACGCTGTGGTGCCGGCCGTTGTCGGCGTGGAGGAAAGCGAAGCCCATTCCCGGATCAGCGTCGCCGCCGCCCTGGAAGTAAAAGCGCGGCATGTCTGTTTCGTGGAAGCCGACGACGTCGCGGTAGAAGGACACCGTCTCATCGAAGTTCGGTGCGGAAAACACCGCGTGCCCCATGCCCATCTCGCCCGTCACGAACCCGGACACGCCGATCGGGGACACGAAGGGGGTGTCGGCAACCGCATCACCATGGAAGAACTCGAGCCCATTGCCCGCCGGGTCGCTGGTGCGGAATAACCGCACCGCGCCGCGTATTTCGGCCTCCTTGGCCTCTGCCCAACGGACCGGGCGCCCGGCCGCCTCGACTGCTGTCGCGAGGTCATCGAGTGCGGCGGCGTCGGCGAGCTGGTAGCCGGCGGCAAGAAAGAACTCCCGGCGACTGCGCTCGATACGGAAGCGAAACGGACGCTGATCGATCCGGTATTGCAAGGCACCGTCGGCTGCGTCAGGCGCGCGCATCGCCCCGGCGAACTCGGTCAGAAAACGGTCCCAATTGTCGGGGTCGTCGGTCTCGATAACGACATACGCCAGAGCCTTGACACTCATCGCGTCAGGTTCCTTTCAAAAGCTCGAGGAACAGCGGGCGTTCGCCCCCGCCGTCGACGTTGATCCGGGCGCCGCTGACCCAGCGCGCTGCGTCCGAGCACAACCACAGCGCGGCCTCGGCAATGTCCGCGCCAAGACCCATCCGCCCGAGCGGAACCGATGCCGCGATGCGCGCCTGCTCCGTGTCGCCACCATAGGTCTGCTCGGCGGTCTCGGTCGCCATCAGCCCGGCGACGATCGCATTGACCCGGATGCCGTCCGAGCCCCACTCCTGCGCCAGGCTTTGCGTCAGGCTGAGCAGCCCGGCCTTGGCCGCGCCATAGGCCGCCGTCCCCGGCGACGGACGTGTGCCCGAAACGCTCGCGATATTGACGATGCATCCGCCCGTCGCCGCCAGATGGCGATGGGCGGCGGTAGACAGCGCCATCGGCGCCAGCAGGTTGAGCCGAACGATTGCTTCACTGAAGCGCGGCGAGGCAGTTGCCGCATCCGCCGAGGGCGAACCGCCCGCGTTGTTGATCAGCGCGTCGAGCCCGCCAAGCTCCAGCGCGACGGTTTCGACGAAGCCCGCGGCGGCGTCGGCATCGCGAATGTCGACGGCATGAAAGGAGATGCCCTTGGGTAGATCTCCCGGGGTTGTCCGTCCGCAGATCGCCACTCGCGCGCCGGCGGCCGCGAAGCGTTCGGCGATAACTCGGCCGAGACCGCGCGTACCGCCGGTGATGATCGCTTTCTGCCCGCGATAATCGACGGAAACTCGCCCAGCCACCCAACGCTCCCATTTGCGGCCTCGAATCGAGGATCGCGTTTCATTTCTCGCTCCCAGCGCTGCTAACCGAAAGTAAAATGCTTTTCAATTGACGATTTGCGTATTCGGTGACAAAGAATTTTCCGAACACCGAGGTTCGAGCCGAGACGATTCGAACCGAGCGACGGGAGACTATCGACAATGGCCAGCGCACCCGCGGTCGCACCCCTTCACACCGCGATCCCATCGCATGATGAGCTCGTCGCACGTGCGCGGGCGATGGTGCCGACGCTCAAGGCGCGAGCGCGCGCCTGCGTCGCGGGACGCGATGTACCTGAAGAGACGATCGCCGAGATGCAGGAGGCGGGCTTCTTCCGAATTCTCCAGCCACAACGCTGGGGCGGATTCGAGCTGTCGCCGAACACCTTCTTCGAAGTGCAGAAAATAATCGCCGAAGGCTGCATGTCGACCGGCTGGATGTACGGCGTGGTCGGCTGCCACCCCTACGAGCTTGCCCTGTTCCATGACGAAGCCCAGCAGGAGGTGTGGGGCGAGGACAGCGGCATGCTCGCCTCCTCGTCGTACCAGCCGGTAGGCAAGGTAACCCCCGTCGAAGGCGGCTACCGGTTGTCGGGCCGCTGGGGCTTCTCGACCGGCTCGATCCACTGCGGCTGGGTGCTGCTCGGCGCGATGGTTCCGCCGTCGGTGGCCGGCGGTCCACCGGACATGCGCACCTTCCTGCTGCCGCGCCGTGACTACACCATCGATCGCGACGCGTGGCACGTCTTCGGCCTGCAGGGCACCGGTAGCCACGACGTCATTGTCGAGGACGTTTTCGTTCCCGAGCACCACACGCACCGGGCGATCGATGGCTTCAATTGCCTGAACCCCGGGCAGCGGGAAAACGACGGCCCGCTTTATCGCCTTCCCTGGGCGCAGGTCTTCACCCGCTCGGTTTCGACTGCCGCGTTCGGCGGGGCGAAGGCCGCAGTGGCGGCCGCGATCGAGATCATGAAGGATCGGGTGTCCACCAATACCGGCAAGGCCTCCAAGGCAGATCCGATGCTCCACGGGGCGATTGCCAAGGCGCATGCGCAGACGCTGGAGATGGAGGCGACCCTGCGCCTGACCTTCGAGGACCTCCTCGCCACCGCCGAGCGCGGCGAGGAGATACCGATGGAGAAGCGAGCGTTGTACGCCTACCAGTCCTCGACCGTGGTCCGCCGCCTCGCCGATCTTGTCGACGAGGTCATGCAACTTCTCGGCGGCCGTGCCGTCTACACGACGAGCCCCATCATCCAGCCGTGGCTCGATCTCCACGCGGCGCGCGCCCATGTCGCCAACGATCCGAACAACCGCACCGCGGATGTGGTCGGGACGATATTGGGTCAGGCGCCGACCTTCAATTTCCTCTGATGGGAGTGCCGATGTCCGATCTGACGCTGGTAACCCACGCGGTCGCCGGGGGCTACGCGATCGATATCCGGGAAACCGGCGAGGGCCCGGTAGTGGTGTTCCTGCACGGCAGTGGTCCGGGCGCCTCCGGCGCTTCCAACTTCCGGAACAATTACCCGGCGTTCGCGGAGGCGGGCTACCGGGTCCTGCTGCCCGACCTGATCGGCTACGGCACCTCGTCCAAGCCCGAGGGGATCGACTACACGCTCCACCTGTTCAGTGGCACCATCTACCACGCCTTGCGCGCGCATGGCATCGAACGGGCGACACTCATCGGCAATTCGCTTGGGGGCGGCGTGGCGCTGGAGATCGCGCTCGACCATCCCGAGTTCGTCGAGAGCCTGGTGTTGATGGCGCCCGGCTGCGTCGAGGAGCAGGCGAGCTATTTCCAGATGCCGGGGATTGCCAAGATGGTCTCCGGCTTCGGTAGCCCCGATTTCAATCTCGACGAGCAGAGGCGGCTGGTCGGCAACCTCGTCCATCCCGACTTCGCGGCGAAGATTCCGGAGGAGTTGGTCGCTGAGCGTTTCGCGGTCGCGCGCACCCAGCCCAAGGACGTGCTCGCCCGCATGCGCACCCCCAACCTCGGGCCGCGGCTTGGCGAGATCACCTGTCCGGTGTTCGTGCTGTGGGGCAAGGACGATGCGTTCTGCCCCGAAAGCGGCTCGCGCCTGTTCCTCGATCAATGCCCGAACGCGCGCTGCCTGACCTTCGTTCGCACCGGCCATTGGGTCCAGGTCGAGCGGGCCGGGGAGTTCAACCGCTACGTAATCGGATTCCTCGATGAACGCCGCTGAGCGCTATGGAGAGGCGCTGTTTCGGGCCCTGCGCGATCGCCGGGCCGTGGCGCCACTCATCGAGCAGGACCCGTCGCTGACGATTGACGATGCCTATGCGATCAGCCTCAATTTTCTCGCACGCCGCGTAGCCGAGGGCGAGCGGGTCGTTGGGAAGAAGATCGGCGTCACCAGCCAGGCGGTCCAGGACATGCTCGGCGTCCACCAACCCGACTTCGGCTTCCTGACCGACTGGATGCACGTCGAAGGAACGATCGACATCGACGCCAAGGCGCTGATCGCGCCCCGCGCGGAAGCGGAAATCGCGTTCATCCTCAAGGACGATCTCAATGGACCCGGAGTCACCGCGAACGACGTGATCGCCGCCACCGAGAGCATCGCGCCCTGCTTCGAGATCGTCGATTCGCGGATCACCGACTGGCGGATCGGTATCGTCGACACCGTGGCGGACAATGCCAGCTGCGGGGTCTACGTTGTCGGGCCGGAGCGGATTAGCCCGCGGGATATCGACCTGCCTGGCCTTCACGTGACCGTTTCGAAGAATGGCGCGCCGCTTTCCGAAGGGTACGGGCGCGCGGTTCAGGGCGACCCCGCCCAGGCGGTCGCGTGGCTCGCCAACACGTTGGGGGGCTACGGCGTCTCGCTGAATGCCGGCGACGTGATCCTGTCCGGATCGCTGGTCCCGCTTGCCCCCGCCGCGAAGGGTGATCGGTTCGAGATGATCCTACGCAACGGTGCGCAGATGCTCGGCAGTTGCGAAGCGAATTTTGTGTAGCATACGACTTCTGGGACGCGTGAATGCAATCATCGGTTCGGGCAGAGGCAGCGCCACGGCCGATGCCGGCTGAGCCGACAACCCGAAGGGAAAAGGGCGATGGCGGGAAGTAAAGTGGCCGTCGTGACCGGCGCCAGTCGTGGCGTGGGTGCCGGCGTTGCGCGCGGCCTCGGTGAGCTTGGCTACACCGTCTATGTTACCGGGCGTTCAGTCGCGCCGGGCATGGCGAAGGGCTGGGACGGCACGGAGCTGCCGGGGACCGTGGCCGAGACCGCCGAAGCCATCAATGCAGCGGGCGGCAAGGGCGTCGCGGTGGTTTGCGATCATGCGGACGACGCTCAGGTTGCGCGTCTTTTCGCGCAAGTCGCGGATGAGCAGGGCCGTCTCGACATGCTTGTCAACAACGCCGCCTACATGCACCCTCAGCTGCTTGAGCAGAAGCCGTTTTGGGACAAGGGTCTCGAGGCGCAAGGCATCCTCGACGTGGGCCTGCGCTCTGCCTACGTCGCGAGCTGGCACGCCGCGCGGATCATGGTGCCGCAAGGGTCCGGCCTGATCGGCTTTACGTCATCCTTTGGGGCGTCCTGCTACATGCACGGCCCCGCCTACGGTGCGCAGAAGGCCGGCATCGACAAGCTGGCTCATGATATGGAACACGATCTGCGCGGCAGCGGGGTGATCGCGGTCTCGATCTGGCTCGGTCCTCAGGTGACCGAGCGGGCGATGATTGCCATGAACACCAACCCCGAGCAGTTTGAAGCGTTCATGGCGAACGCCGAGCATCCGGAATTCACCGCGCATATCCTTGACGCGATCGATCGATCGCCGCGGCGCTCCGAGTTTTCGGGCCAAACGCTGATCGGCGCTGAGGTCGCCCAGGAGCTGGACGTGACCGATCGCGGGCGACAGCCCCCCTCGTACCGCGAGATGTTGGGTGCACCGCGTGCAAAGAACCCCGCCGCCGTCCATTGAAACGATAGGCGCAGCGGTTCAGCAACCGTGCATCCGCCACGATTTTCGCATTGCGTCCAGAAACCACCATTCTGTTGTCGTTTGCGAAATCGCAGCTAGGGCTTATGTTTATGCTTCTATAAATTTTCGCCCCGGTGGATTTGCCAGCAATGCCCAAAAGCGCCATCACGTTTTCGGACACCGATCACGCAATTGTCGCCGAGCTGCGTCGCAACGGTCGCTCCACCAATCAGCAAATTGCTGACAGCCTTGGTCTAACCGCATCCACCGTATCATCGCGAATCCGCCGGATGGAAGACGCCAACCAGCTTCGAGTAGTGGCCGTCTCCGATTTTGCCGCATTGGGTTACCATGTCTTGATGCGGATTGCGGTCGATGTGGATGGACGTGCCACGTCCGAGGTGGCGGACGAACTGGCGCAATTTCCCGAGATATTCGCCTGCCATATCGTAACCGGCCGCCACGACATCGACATCCTCGTTGGGTTACACGAGTTCGCCGACCTGCCCAGGTTCCTTGAAACTCTCGTATCCCAGGTCAGCGGGATTCGCGCGCTGATCCCCTCAATCACACTCGACATCGTGAAGTACGATTTCGAAGTAGCCCCGCTCGAGGGGATGATTCGATGAGTTCTCAGCTTGACGAGCTCGACCATCAACTGATCCGCTTGCTGGGCGAGGACGCGCGGATCTCGAACCGCAAGATTGCCGCTGACCTTGGGGTCACGGAGGGCACGGTCAGGGGACGGATCAAGCGCCTTCAGCAGGATGGCATGATCGCCTTCACCGCGATCACCAGCTTCGAGATGGCCCACAAATCGCGGCTGGCCCTCATCGGCATTCAGGCGGCACCGCGACGCGTGCGGGAAATTGCAAACCGGCTCAGTGCCATGGACGACATAAACGCCGTGCTGGTCTCGCTTGGCGAGTTCAGCATTCTGGCCATCTGCCTGTTCGATGAGCTTGATGAGCTGGTCGCGATAGCGTCCGACCGGATCCTGGCCATCCCAGGAGTCCGCCACATCGAAACGTCAATCGCGGTCCGAACGACCAAGTATAACGCCAAGATGGCGCGGATTACGAAGGTCCAGCCCGTCGCCGACTGACCACGGCCCGCCAGAAGGGCGCGGCGTTCAACCGTATTCAAATTCCTCGAACTTCGGATGGGCCATGGCGTCGCCGAACGCATCGTAGCTCCACGGCCAGGTTCCGGGCACGCCCTCGGCATCGAGGTACCAGCTGGTGCAGCCCGAGCCGAACACGGTGTTGCGGGCGGCCTCGATGCGGCGCTCCTCGTAGTCAGCATGGGCTTCACGCCGAGGCGCGACCCACGCGGCTTCGTCCTTGAGGATGGGCGCCATCAACTGGGTGATGTGGTCCCACTGCCGCTCGGCGATGTCGATCAGCGAGAAATTTCCGATGGGTCCGGTCGGCCCGTTCAACATGAAGAAATTTGGAAACGAGGGAAGCGTGACGGCGTAATGCGCGGTTGGACGCCTGGCCCAGAAGTCGTCGAGGTCGATCCCGTCCTTGCCGATGACCTTGGTCGGCTTGATGAACTTGTCGGCCTGGAAGCCGGTCGCGAGGACAATGGCGTCAAGTTCGTGCAACTGGCCGTTCTTCATCCGGATACCGGCTTGCTCGATACGCTCGATGGGCGAGGTGTCGATCACCACGTTGGGGCGCTGGGCGGCGTCATAGTAATTCCAGGAATAGACCAGGCGCTTGCATGCCGCGCGGTAGTTGGGCCGCAGCCGCTCCCTGAGCTCGGGATCGTGGACGTTGTCTTCGAGGTTGCGCAGGCAAAGTCGCTCGATGTCCTGCAGTTCGGGCGAATCCGGATCAATGATCGCGGCGTTGAAGCGGCGGATACCGCTCCAGTAATCGTCACCGAAACGAATGGCGTCGATCTTCTCGACATCCTCGGCAAAGGCGGCGCGATCCTCGTCCGTGTAGGCGACTTGCGCGACCGGCATGATCCACTGCGGCGAACGCTGGAGGTGCACCAGGTGCGCCGCGACCTTGGAAAGCGCGCCGACGATCTGGACACCGGTCGAGCCGTTGCCGATCACTCCGATCCGCTTGCCCTCGGCCACGAAGGTGTCATCCCAACGGGCGGAATGGAAAATCGCCCCCCCGAAACTGTCCTGGCCAGGAATATCGGGGAATTTCGGGTGATGCAGCACACCCGAGGCGGCGATGACGATGTCGCCGACATCAGTTGTTCCGTCGGCCAGGGTGACGTGCCACCGTCCGTCAAGCCATTCGCAGCGGGTGACCTCGGCATTGGTGCGGATGAAGCGCCGCACGTCGAAGTCATCAACCACCTTTTCGAAATAAGCCTGAATCTCGGGGCCCGGCGCGTAGAACGCGCTCCAGCCGGCATGGGGTGCGAAGGTGTAGGTGTAGCAATGCGCGGGCACGTCGCAGGTGAGCCCGGGGTAGCGGTTCTCCCGCCAGGTGCCGCCAATCGTGGTGCCCTTTTCGTAAACCACGAGGTCGTCGTTGCCCGACTGAGACAGGCGGACCGCGGCAAGAATGCCTGACATTCCCGCGCCGATGACGATGAAGCGTTTCTTGGCGCTCATAGGGATTCGAGTCTCGCTTTGAGGGTATTGAGGAACTGGATCACCGGGCCGCCGTCAAGCGCCCGGTGATCGAACGTCAGCGACGGCCGGATCACTTGCCGGATCCCCATCGCCCAGCCATCCCCATGGGGGAGCGCCCGGGCGACGCGAACGATGCCCGGAAGGCCAAGCAGGGCGACTTGTGGCGGGTTGAGCAGCGCCTCGGCCCTGATGACCGGCCCGAGCGACCCCGGGTTGGACAGGGTGAAGGTGCCGCCCTCCATATCCGCAGGCCGGAGCGCGCCATCCCGTGCCACCTGGCCGAGGCGGGCGATCTCGGCGGTCAACCCGCGCGGGTTGAGGCGTTCGGCGTGGCGGATCACCGGCACGACCAGACCGTCAGGCGTGTCGACGGCCACCCCGAGATGGACATCTTTCCAGACGAGCACGGCGTCGTCGCGCCAGTGCGCGTTGAGCCGGGGATGCTCAAGCAACGCCGCCACCGCCGCGTGAGCAATCAAGCCGAGCACCGAAACGCCCTGCCCATCGGCAGTCTTGCGGTGGGCCAGCAGCGCGCCAAGGTCCACTTCCATGTCGGCGGTGAGCGCCGGGATCGCCGCCGCTTCGCTCAGCCGCCGCGCGATCGTCTTGCGGCGCAGTGAATGGGGTACGACTTCAGCACCGTCGAGCGACGGCGGCGGTGAGGCAATCGCCGGCGGCGGTTCGGGCGCGGTCATCGCCCGTGCCACGGGTGCCGGAGCCGTCGCCACGGCAGCCGGCTCGTCAGCAACACTCTCGGCCGCCGCCAGTACGTCCTTGCCGGTAATCTTGCCCGCTGCTCCCGAGCCGGCGAGGCGCGTGACGTCGACTCCGTGTTGCGCCGCCAGACGGCGGGCGAGCGGCGAAATGCGCCTGCCGCCCGCGGCTTCGAGCGAAAGCGGGCGAACCGGCGCCGCCGCTGGCGGCGCGGCGACCGGTTGCGGTTCAGGCTCGGCTCCGGCGGCCTGTGTCGCATCGCCGCCGATGGCCGCCAGCTCGGCTCGAAGCTGGCCTGCGTTCATTCCGGGCTCGGCCCACAGGCCGACACGGTCGCCGACCTTGAATTCGTCTCCCGGCTCCGCCAGGCGCCGAGCCAGGATCCCGGGAGCGAGCGCGTCGACCTCGGTGGTCGTTTTGTCCGTCTCGATCTCGTAAAGCAGGTCGCCTTGCGCATAGCTGTCGCCTTCGGCAACGTGCCAGACGACCATCTTGGCGTTCTCGACCGAGCCCATGCGGGGAATCTTGAGTTCGTTGAGCATGGCCCGGTCCCTAGACGGCGTAGAGCGTGCGGGCGGTTTCGACGATTGCCTCAACCGAGGGGATCGCGAGCGCTTCGAGGTCGGCGTGCTGCGGCAGCGGAAAATCGATCGCTCCCAGGCGCATGACCGGCGCCTCAAGGTCGAAGAACACGCGTTCCTGGATCTGCGCGGCGATTTCGGCCCCTGGTCCGGCGGTTCGGAACGCCTCGTGCACCACCATCGCGCGGTGGGTGCGGCTGACCGAAGCGAGGACGCAGTCCCAGTCCAGCGGGACCAGGCTGCGCAGATCGAGGACCTCGCACTCTATCCCCTCGGCCGCCAGACGCTCGGCGGCGGCGAGCGAACGCGGCGCCATCGAGCCATAGGTTACGATCGTCAGGTCACGGCCCGGACGGCGGATCGCCGCCTTGCCGATCGGCACGAGGAATTCCGGATCGAGTGGAACCTCGCCGCGTGACCAGCCCAGCCCCTGGACCGAATGGAACAGGACCGGGTTGGGCTCTCGCAGCGCCGCCTTCATCAGCCCCTTGGCGTCCTCGGGAGTCGAGGGAACGACCACCTTGAGTCCCGGAAAGTGCATCCCGAGCACCTCGGTGCAGCTCGAGTGCTCGGGACCGGCGCCCCCCATCGTCCCGATCGGGAAGATGATCACCGCGGTCATCGGCACGTCGAGGCCGTGCATGTAGCGCCACTTGGCCAGCTTGTGGTAGATCTCGTCGCCGGCGATCAGCGCGAAATCGCCGAACCCCATGTTGATGACCGGCTTCATCCCGACGACTGCCGCGCCGGCGGCAAGGCCCGCCTCGAACGCTTCGGCGATGCCGCAGTCGATGACCCGATCAAGCCCGAACTCGTCCGCCAGCCCCTTCTCGGCGCTGAACCAGCCTCCGGTCGCGACACCCTGCCCGAGGACGAATATCTCCGCGTCGCGCCGCATTTCCTCAACGAGGCCAAGGCCCATGGCCGCATTATAGCCCATCACCTCAACCGACATGGTACAGATCCCTTTCCAGGACCGAGGCATCCGGTTCAGGCGCGGCCTTCGCGGCGGCATAGGCTGCCTCGACCTCGGCGGCGGCATCTTCCTGGATGCGAGCGGCGGCATTGCCCTTGAGTCGAGCGGCGAGGACATCGATCGGGTCGCGATAGTCAGCGAATTCGTCGTCCGCGCGGTAATGCTGCGGATCGCCAGCGTAGTGGCCGTGGCGACGCACGACCTTCGCCTCGATCAGCGTCGGCCCCTTGCCGGCGCGCGCCCACGCAACCGCTTCCCGGGTCGCCTCGTAGACCGCGACCGCATCCTGGCCGTCCACCGTCACGCCGGGAATATGATACCCTTTGGCGAGGTCGGCGATGTTGGTGGTGGGCGAAACGTCGCCGAGCCGGGTACCGACCAGCAGGCCGTTGTTCTCGCAGAAATAGATCAGCGGCAGCTTCCACGCTGCCGCGTGCATCATGGTCTCGTGAAACGTCCCGCGCGACGCGGTGCCATCGCCGAAGTCCGCCAGGCTGACGCGTCCATCCTTGCGGATCTTCGAAGCCAGCGCCGATCCCGCCGCGAGCGGATAGACGCTGCCCAGCGTTGCCCCTTCGCCCATCACGCCGATCGAATAGTCGGCCCAGTGCGGCACTCCCCCGCCCTTGCCGCGGGTCGCGCCGGTGGTCTTGCCAAGGAGGTCTCCCAGGATCGGCCCGGCGTCCATCCCCTTGCCAATCGCCCAGGCGCAACCGCGTCCCTGATACCAAAGATAGTCACCCCGTTCGAGCGCGGCGGTCGCCCCGATCGGCGCTGCCTCCTGGCCCTCGCCCGGATGCCACCAGCCCGAAAACTTTTCCTCACGGGTATGGCGCATCATCAGGCGCTCGATCTCACGCGAAACCGCCATGCGATGGAACATCTGCTCGAGGAGCGCGGAATCCGGCCCAGCCATCCCTTCGACTCCCATGCTTCTCGTTCCGCGCCGGCGCCCGGAGCTGCCGCAAAAATACGCAATTGGCTCATTTGGTCAACCACAATCGACGTTTGCGTAACAAAATACCCGATAGAATTTGCAATTGTGGTTGAGTGCGCGCTTTTGCTCCTATATGACGTTGCACAACCGGAACCCCGGTCCGCCCCGGGCGGTGAGAGGAAGCCAAAAGCCAAACCGATGAGTTCCGCAAAACGGTATCGCCACCTGCTGAGCCCGGGCCGGATCAACCGGATGGAGCTACGCAACCGCATTTTCTTTTCCCCCATGGGATCGAACCTCGCCGAAGAGGACGGCACCGTCGGCGAGCGCCTGCGACGCTATTATGTGGAGCGGGCGAAGGGTGGCGCCGCGCTGGTAATGATGGGCTCGGTCTCGGTCGGGTTTCCGGAGGGCGCCAGCAACTGGCGCCAGGAGGCGATTTCCGACGACCGCTTCATTCCCGGCATCCGCGCCCTCGCCGACGAGGTTCATTCACATGGCGCCAAGCTCGCCGCGCAATTGCAGCATGGCGGGCTGCTGGCGATGACCGACATGCTCGATGGACGGCCGGTCGCCTGCCCCTCGATTCCCTACGCGTCCAAGGACAGCGGCGATTTCGGCGACGTCATGCTCGCGGAAGAGCAGGCGATTTTCTTCGAACCCTACGCCAAGATGGGGGAGGTCAAGTACAATCCCCTCTCGCCGTCCGATATCGCCCGGATCGTCAACATGTTCGCCGCCGCCGCCGACCGCGCCAAGCGCGCCGGTATCGACGCGGTCGAGATCCACGGCGGGCATGGCTACGTCTTCTCGAGTTTCATCTCGCCGGCATACAATCAACGAACCGACGAATACGGCGGGTCGATCGAGAACCGTGCCCGCTTCCTGTTGGAAACCATTCGCGGCGTTCGCGCGGCGGTCGGGCCCGACTACCCGGTCTGGATGCGCTTCGACAGCCAGGAGTTCCTTATGGACACCGGCATCACGGTCGAGGACTCGGTCCGCGTCGCCCAGCTCGCCGAGGAGGCTGGTCTCGACGCGATCCATGTCAGCGCGCACGGCGACGGGAACTACGGCCGGACCTATTCGACCGGCCACGCGACCGACATGCGCAACGGCTTCGTTGCCAACGCGGAGGCCATCAAGCGGGCGGTCTCGATCCCGGTGATCTGTCCCGGCCGGATCGAGCCCGAGGATGCCGACCGCTTCATCGCCAAGGGCAAGCTCGATTTCGTAACGATGGGGCGCAAGCTGCTGGCCGACCCGCATCTGCCCAACAAGCTCGGCGCGGGAGACCCGGGGCAAGTCCGGCCATGCGTCTATTGCTACACGTGCATCAGCTCGATTTTCAATTCGAGCCACATCATGTGCGCGGTCAATCCGCTCACCGGATTTGAAACCCAGCGCCAGCAACGGCCGGCGACGAAGCGGAAGAAGGTGCTGGTCGTCGGCGGTGGTCCGGCAGGCATGGAGTCGGCGAGAATCCTGGCGGACAAGGGCCATGAAGTTGTCCTGTGCGAAGCTGGCTCCCGTCTCGGCGGCACCGCGCAATTCGCTTCGGTGGCCTATAAGCCCAACCAGCGGATCGTCGACTGGCTCAAGCGCCAGGTCGACGACCGGCCGATCGAGGTACGGCTGACAACGAGGGTGACCGCCGAGTTGGCTCGGGCGATCGCCCCGGACGAGATCATCGTCGCCACCGGCGCCCGGCGGACAATGCCGCCGATCCCGGGCGGCGATCGCGACTTCGTGTTCTCCGGCGATGACATGCGCAGCCTGGTGCTCGGCCAGGACCTTGGCACGCTGAAGGAGAAAACCGGTGCCGCCACCCGCCTCGCAATGGCGATGGGGCGCGCCACCAAGGTGACCGGCAACCTCGAACTGCTGCGCCAGGGATCGAAGGTGTGGATGCCGCTGGGGCACAAGGTGGTGATCGTCGGCGGCGAGCTCGTGGGACTCGAACTCGCCGAGTTCCTCGCCCACCGCGGCCGCGATGTCACGGTGCTGGAGGAGTCCACTCGGGTCGGCAAGGGCCTGCCACTGGTCCGCCGCTTTCGAGTTGTGGATGAATGCCGTGAGCTGGGCGTGGCCATGCTCACAGAAGTCCGAGACCTCACGATTGGCGACAACCTGGTAACCTACCGCAACGATGGCGGCCAAGAGCGGACGATCTCCGCGGATACCGTGATCGTCGCGCGGGGCGCGACGGGCGACGACCGGGTCGCGGAGGAGTTGCGCCCGCTCGGCCTGCCGCTGCACACGATCGGCGATTGCACGGGGGTCGGTTACATCGAAGGTGCGATGCGCGACGCCACGCTCGTGACCGCGACGATCTGATCCGGCCCGGCGCGAGCAAGATGAACAGCGCCGCCGAACTGGATGCACGACACAATGCAGGCTGGCTGGTCGCCCTGGTCTGCATAGCCGGGCCCGCGCTGGTGGCGCTGATCCCGATGGCCGCGGCTCCCGCGCTGATGTCGATGGCGCGGCACTTCGCGGTTGGTGCCGATGCCCAGCTGTTCTCGCAGTTCGTGATGACGCTTCCGGCGGCGATGCTGGTCGTCGCCGCGCCCATCGCCGGCGTGCTGGCCTCGCGGATCGGCCAACGCGCGATCCTGCTCGGATCGCTGACGCTTTACGTGATCGGCGGTGCTGGCGTCCTGGCGATTGACAGCAAGCAAGCGTTGATCGGCCTGCGCCTGATCCTCGGCATCGCCGGAGGCGGCCTGCTGACCTCGTGCCTCGGCCTCATCGGCGATCATTTCTCGGGCCATGCCCGCGAGCGGCTGCTCGGTTACGCTACCGCGCTGTCATCGCTGTTCGCCGCGGCGGCGCTGATCTTCGGCGGTCGAATGGTTGATTTTGGCGGATGGCAAGCGCCATTCACCCTGTATTTTCTCGGCATCCCGACGCTGGTGATGGCGGCAGCGGTGATCCGCGACGTACGGATTCCCTCGCCCGGATCGCGTCGGATCAACGTGCGCGGCGAGCTCGGCCATGTCTGGATGTATTACGCCCTGCTGGTGCTGCTCACGCTGGCGATGTTCACCCCCTCGATCCAGGCCCCCTTCGTGCTTGAGGCCAAGGGAATCGGAAGCGCACAGATGGTCGGGTCGATCGTCGCGGCGAGCTCGATCGTGGCGATATTCTCGGCGGGCGCGTTCGGCGCGCTGCGCCGGGTCATCGGCCTCCACGGCTTTCTCGTACTCGATACGCTGGCGATGGGCGCGGGTATCCTGGCGATCGGCCTGGCGAACGAGGTGTGGCAAATCTTCGCCGGCTGCGCGCTGGTCGGGATCGGCGCCGGCATGTCCGAACCGGCGATCGCCTCGATCATCTTTCACCGGGCCGCGCCGATCGCGCATGCGGTGGCGATGGGCCTGATCGTCAGCGCCCTCAACGCCGGCCAGTTCGTCAACCCGCTGATCTTTGCCCCGCTGCGCGACCACTTCGGCGCTCCCAGATCGTTCATCGTCGTCGGCGTTCTGCTGCTTGCCGTCTCCGCCTTCATCGCCGTGCGCAATCGCGCCGATCTCGTCGAAAAGGGATTGATCGAACCATGACCGAGCGTTTTCAGGACAAGCGGGTTCTTCTCACCGGCGGCGCATCCGGCATAGGCCGCGCCACCGCCGAGCTGTTCGCCGTCGAAGGCGCGCGTGTCGTTATCGGCGACATCGACATCGGAGGCGCCCGGACCGTCGCGGCGGCGCTCGACGGCCACGCCTTCGAGTACGATTCGCCCGATCCCGACAGCGCCAAGGCTCTCGCCGACGCGGCGGCTGAAGCGTTGGGCGGCATCGATATCCTGCTCAACATCGCCGGCATCATGACCTGGGGGCGGATCGAGGAAACCACCCCCGAATCCTGGCGACGGACGATCGACATCAACCTCAACGGCCCGGTGTGGCTGACCCAGGCGGCGCTCCCGCACCTGCGCGCGAGCAAGGGCAACATCGTCAACATAGCTTCGGTGGGCGCGATCCACCCTGTCTACGGCACCGCCGCCTACGGCGTCTCCAAGGCTGGAGTGGTCGCGCTGACCAAGGCCTCGGCGCTCGAATTCGCCAGGTTTGGAATCCGGGTCAACGCCGTGGCGCCTGGCGGCGTCGCCACCCCCATGCATGAGAAAAGCACCGCCGGAGGCGGGGTCGATCCCGCGATCTTCGAAGAAGCAGCGGCGCGAAACATGCCCAAACTGACCGATCGCGACGCCTGCACGCCGCGGGAAGTCGCCTCGGCCATCGCCTATCTCGCGTCCGATGATGCCCGCTATGCGACCGGCACCGTGCTGGTCATCGACGGCGGTCAATCGACGGGCTGAGCGGCCGGGAACTCAGCCGTAGCTCGCGGGCGCCTCCCCGATCGCGACATAGCTGGGCTTGCCGGCTTCATCGACCGCCTCCACCAGGCAGAAGGGCCGCGTCGTGCGGGTTTCGGCAATCCACCAGCGGCCGTCCCGCCGGACATAGCGATCGGTGTATTCCACGCCCATGGTGATGATCGTCCGCTGGGCGAGAAGGATGGTCTTGAAGTGCAGCGACCATTTTCCCGTCGCTTCGTCGGGTCCTGAAAAATCGATCTCGGCATTGGTGGCGTGGTGGAGGTCGAAGACTTCCGTGTTGCACGCCATGGCGGTGAAGGTCGCGACGAACGGCTCGCGGTCGGTGAAGGCCGGAAATCCTTCGTAGGCGATGACCGCGCCCTCGGGCAGCAGCGTTTCGCGCAGCACATCGGGCTGCTTGAGGTCACAGGCGCGCAGGTAACGCGCCTTGAGCGCGCGAATCGCTTCGCGATCCTCGAGCGCGGCGACACGCGCGGCGAGAGATTCAAGGCTTTGGTCCATGGTGTTCCTCCTCGTATAGCGACAGTTGGCACGAAGCGTGGCGGGCTCGTCCGGGATCAGGGTCCGACCGGCGCCGGGACGAACGTCGCCAGCAGGCCGGCATCGACGATGTGGGCCTGGCCGTTGACGAAGGCTGCAGCTGGGCTGGCGAGCCACAGCGCCACTTCGGCAACATCCTGGGCCGAGCCCATGCCCCTCAGCGGCACGCGCGACAGCTCGTCCGGGGCGACGATCGGCCGGTCGGCGCCACCCATCATCGGGGTCTCGACTCCACCGGGGCAGATCACATTGATGCGGGCGCCCTTCGCCGCGAAAGCCGGCGTGCTCGCCTTGACCAATCCGATGACGCCATGCTTGGCGGCGGTGTAGCCGGGACTCTCGTGCAAGCCGACAAGCCCGGCCGTCGAAGCGGTTACGACCACTGCGCCCCCTGGGGCGATGACGGCGTGGACCGCCTTGAGCCCGAGGAAAACGCCCTTCAGGTTTATCGCCATATGGCGATCGAACAGCGCCTCGTCGGTCGCCTCGAAGCCACCCATCGGCCCGAGATAGCCTGCGTTGAGGAAGGCAATGTCGAGCGTCCCCCGGGCTCCCGACGCTGCCGCGACCATCGCCTCGTTGCCCTCACGCGTGGCAATGTCGGCGCGCACCCAGGTCGCTTCGCCGCCAATCGCGGTGGCGACCGCCGCGGCCCCTTCGCCGTTGCGGTCGGCCACGCACACCGCCGCGCCTTCCGCGGCGAAGCGGATCGCGGCGGCACGTCCGATGCCGGAGGCGCCCCCGGTCACCAGCACCCGCTTGCCGACGAACCGAGTCATAGCGGCAAGTACTCGCCCCCGTTGATGTCGAGTGTCGCGCCGGTGACCACGCGCATCGCGTCCGAAACGAGCGCGAGCGCGGCGTGGGCGCATTCCACCTCCCCCGGCACACGGCGCAGCGCGATGCCAGCGGCGATCTCAGCCACCGCCTCGGCGACCGTCTGCCCTCCGTCGGCCTCGCGCTGTTCAAGCCAGGCGCGCGCCGGCGGGCTGATCGTCCAGCCGAAGGCGGCGGTGTTGATGCGAATGTTGGACGGTCCCAACTCGGCTGCGAGCTGCCGGGTCAGGGCTGACAGGGCCGATTTGGTCGCGGCATAGCCGCCCTGGTTGGAGACGATCTTGCGGGCCACCTGGCTGCCGATGTTGACGATCGCGCCGCCGCCTTGCCGCTCCATCACCGGCGTGACCGCGCGGATCATCCGCAGCGTTCCGAGCACGGTCACGTCAAAGGCTCGGGCCAGCTCGTCGAGATCGATGTCGTTGACCGGCTTGATGTCGCCGGGACGGTAGGCGCTGTTCACGAGGCCGTCGACGCGTTCGAAGTGCTCCAGCGCCGTGGCGACCACCCGCTCACAATCAGCCTGGCGAGTGATGTCGGCTTGCACCGCCAAGGCCTTGCCCCCCGCTGCGGCAATCGCGGCCGCGACCTCCTCCATAATGGGGGTGGAACGTGAAACCATGACCACGCTGCCGCCAAGTGCGGCGGCCTGCTCGGCCAGCACGCGACCGAAACCGGGGCCAATACCGGTTACGAGGACGACCTTTCCTTGAAGCAGGTCCATCATTTCTTCTCCCCGCGACATCAGTTTGTTGCAACCAGCTCCCCGACCAGATCTAGCACCCGTTCGGCGTGCTCGTTCCGGCAGATCAGCAGGTCGGGCATGTAGACGTCCTCGCGGTTGTAGACGAGCGGCGCGCCGTCGATGCGGGAGCAGTGCAACCCGTGGCCGAGTGCCACCGCGA
>JBDSIY010000031.1:0-39321 GCA_039917735.1 Novosphingobium sp.
AACTTCTTCACCGTTTCAGCCGTCGCCGCCACCCGGCGCTCGTCCGGCGCCAACTCCTTCAACACGCCGATCTTCATGGCATCCCCCAAAATCGAGCCGAGGCCAGAAGAAGCTGGCCCGCCGGGACCGCAACGCGATTATATCGTAAACTGGCTGGCGTTGGCATCACCGCAATTCTTGGCTCGATGCAAGCCGCATACGGCTTCCCCCCGCGCGATCGCGGCTCGAACTCGACGAGAACAGCGGGGGTGCCCGGCGACTTGCCTCGTGCCCTACGCCCGGCTGCGCGGCAGGCCGAGCCGGCGTTCGGCGACCATGCTGCGCAGCACCTCGCTGGTGCCTCCGTAGATCGTCGTCGCCGTGGAATGGCGATAGCCCTTCTCGATAATGCCGAGACCTTTCGGCCCGCGCAGCAGCGAGTGCGGCGCCGCGAGGTCGAGGAGGTCCGCCGAGCAGGTGATGAAGCTTTCCGTCGAGAACACCTTCGCCGCCGGGCCGAAAGCCTGGTCGGGCAGGCCTGCCAACGCGCTGCCAAGCGGCCGCGCCGACAGCGTCTCGCTGATTCGCGATTGTGCATAAACGGCCGCGATCCGGGCGAGCACGGCGCTATCCTCGATCAACGGCCGGCCATCGCGCTGTTGCTCGCGTGCCCAGTCGGTGGCGATCTCGGCCAATTCACGGACCATCAGATGGAAATAGCCGCCGCCCTGCTCCATGGTCAGCGCCGCCGACAGCACCTTAGCGCCGCCGTTGACCTCGCCCATCCGGTAACGGTCCTCGACCCGCACGTCCTGGTAAAAGGTGGCGTTCGTCCGTTCGTCCATGAAGGTGTGGACCGGGTGGATCTCGATCCCCGGCCGGTCGAGCGGCACCAGGAAGACGGTGATGCCCTTGTGCTTTGGCGCGTCCGGATCGGTGCGGGTGATGAGGATGACGTAGCTGGCGTGCTCCGCGCCCGAGGTAAACATCTTCTGGCCACTGATGATCCAATCGTCACCGTCGCGCACCGCGCGGGTTTTGGCGGCGAACACGTCGGAGCCACCCGACGGCTCGGTGTAGCCCAAGGCGGCGCTGATATCGCCGCGCCCCATCCGTAAAAGCACCTCGTCCTGCAATTCGGGCGAGCCGTAGTGCTGGACGATGTGACCGATCATCGAGGTGGTGCTGCGCGGCAGGCCGGCATAGCCGACCTCCTGCCAGACCGCCATGCTTGCCCGCGTGGAATCGGCGTCGGCGTCCCTGCCGCCCCATTTCTCGGGCCAGTTCGGATAGAGCAGGCCGGCCTTGCCGAGCGCGCGATGAACCTCCCAATCGTGCGATTCGAAATTGTGATCGACCAGATTGTGCTTCGCCGGATCGAGGATCCCGGCGAACACCTTGCGGGTCTCCTCGGCCAGCGCCTCTCCACCCGCTGGCGGCTCGAAGTCGATCTCGACGGGGCCGGTCTCGGGCAGCACCGTCGCTTCGTTGAGCAGCAGCCGGCGGCCACCGCGGATCAACTCGCGCTGAGGATCGCCCAAAGGCAGCGCCCAGGCCTTGGCGCGGCGGTGATAGAGCTGGATGTCGTATTCGTTGGTCAGGCCATAGCCGCCGAAGGTGTGGAGGCCATGCGCAACGCAGCGCGTCGCGGTGCGCGCCGCCCACCAGAACAGCATCGATACCGTCGCCCCGGCCTCGGGATGATTGTCTGCGATTGCCCGGAGCGTCCACCACAGCAGCAGCGCGCCGCCGTCGGCATCGATCGCGTCGTCGGCGAGCGGATGGGCGATGCCCTGGTTGGCGCCGATCGGCTGGCCGAAGGCGAACCGCTCGGTCGCATAGGCCGCGGCCATGGTCAGCGCCTCACGCGACAGCCCGATCAGCGCGGCCGAGGTCAGCAGTTTCCACTCCTCGATCGCCGCCGCCCAGATCCGGCCTGCATCCGCGTTGCTCGACAGCACCTGACGCTCGCCGCTGCCCGGCTCGAAACTGGCAATGGCGTTGCCGCCCAGCGTGAACGGCGCCTCCAGCGGGGCAGCGGGGGTTTCGATCGCGATCTCGGTGCCGTCGAAGGTCAGGATGCCAGCCGCCACCGCCGCCCCGGGAACGAGCTGCGTCTCGCCCGGCTTCGCCTCGTGGAGGGCCAACGTCAGCAGGGCGTCGCCGCCGCGAACCTTGTCGATCCAGCTACGCGCGGCGTCGCCGCCGACCTCGCCCAGTACCCGTAGCGAGACGATCGCCTCGGCAAGCGGTACCGATGCCAGCCTGCGGCCGGCCTCCTCCATCATTAGGCAGGTGTCGAACAGTCCCATGCCGCCACCGCCGGCGCTTTCGGACACACGCATGAACGGCGCGTCGAGCGCGACCAGTTCCTCCCAGAGCGCGGGATCGAAGCCGGTGGGTTCGGCCTTGCGGATCCGCTCCGAGGTCGATTCGGCGGCAAAGAATCGCTCGAACATTTCGCGGATCGGCTGGCTGTCTTCCGGAAGTGCGAGCTGCATTCTATCGATCCTCTATCCGTTGGCCCGCGGCGTTGCGCCCCGACCCGCCGCGGCGGAACGGCCGGCAGTAATGGCAGCATGGTCCCTAGCAGACGCACCCCGCGTGGCAATCGCTCTGCCCCAAGTCACCGCTTTGCCCCCAGTCACCGCTCTGCTCCAGTCACCGGATGAAGATCGCGTTCAGCGGAAGGCGAGCTTGACGTCTTCCACCGACGAGCTCCGGACAGGGAACGCCGCTGCCTGATCGGGGCGGGCGGGATCGGCGTCTGGCATTGCGGTAATGACAATCGCCGGATCGATTCGCATCACCGCATAACCGCCGACCGCCCCTGCGCCGAACCCGGGCGCGAACAGCCGCATGGGCCGGTCGATCACGCCCTCGACCACGGCATCGTGGATCGCCAGCGGGATACTTGCCGCCGAGGTGTTGCCAACGCGCTCAATGTTGAAATAGAGGTTTTCCGGCTTCAGCCCGGCCTCCACCGCCAGCTCGGTTACCATCGTCTTGTTGGCCTGATGCGGCACCACCAGGTCGATCTCATCGAGCATTGTCGCCGCACCGTCGATGCCCGGCATGGTCCGCAGCTCGCCGAGCATCTGCACCAGATAGCGCTGTGCCAAGTCCCGCACCGGTGGGCCATAAACGGTGATGCTGTTGTCGAAATCGGGGTTCGGCCAGACGATCGCATTGACCTGCTTCTGCGGCCCGCTGGCGTAGGTGTTGAGCACGAGAATGTCGGACTCGGTGCCCTCTGGGGCCGGTCCGATCACGATTGCCGCCGCCGCGTCCCCGAACAGCATCCGCGAGGTGCGCACATTGCCGATTTTGTCGGAGAACTTCTCGGCGCAGACCAGCAGCACCGGCCGCTGGACCTCCTGGAGGATGCGCACCGCTTCGGAGAGCCCGTATGGCATCCCCGCGCAGGCCGCGACGATGTCGCAGGAGGTATGCGTCTGGTAGATGCCGAGTTCGGCCGATAGCCAGGTCGCCACCGAGGGAATCAGCCTTGTGCTGGTGCAGGAGCAGAACAGCACCGCGCCGATTTCCTCGGGACCCCGGCCGGCGTGGCGCAGCGCGCTACGGGCGACATCGAGCGAGATGTCCTCGAGGTCTCGCCCGGTATAACGGCGTTCCTCGATACCGGTTTTCTTGCGGATTTCCGCTGCCGTCATCGGCGACCAGCTCGACGCGGCGTTGCGGATCAGATCTTCGTTGGTGCAGACCTGCTCGCCCTGCTGCGCGGCAAGCGCCTCGATCCGTGGCTGGACCTTGAAATGCTCGCTTACGAGCAGCGGCGGATAGGGCCTGATCGGCTGCTGCGGCACGACCGCGGCGCGCCCAGGGGCCGGGGTAGGGGCAGGAGCCGGGGCCGCCGCGCTGGTGCGGGCAGCTGCCTTGACCCGGCGGATGAACCCCATCGCCTCGCGGCCGCGCGGCGCGAACACAACGACGAATTCGTCGTCGCCGATGTCGCGTGGATGTGCGAGCCTCTGCCGCGAACGGTCCCACGGGTACTGGTTGTGCAGCACCATCGCCCAGCGGTGCAGTGCTTCCAGGTCGGGGATCTCCTCGGCGCAGTCGATGATCTCCTCGTCGCTGAAGGTCGGATAATCGGGATCGTGGCGGTCCAGCGCGATCGTCAGCGCCTCGGGATAGGCGAGCATCGTGGCCACGGTGGGCTTGATCGGTGCCAGTTCGGTCGCGTGATGCCGCTTGTGGCGGAACACGTCGAACAAAAGATCGAAAATGCGCTTCTCGGCCTCGGCGGAGGCGAGGTTGATTGCCGGCAGGGCGTCGTATGCGGCGGCGATCGCCGCGACCTTGCGATCCCCCTCCTGCCAAGGAACCAGTACCGGTAGAAATATGTCATCGCGTTGGCGGGGCACGTCACGCCAGCGCGTCACCCGCTTTTCGTACAGGGGCAGGGCGAAGCGATTGACCCAGTAGAGGTTGAGCGCGAGATCATGCAGCAGCTCCAGCCGATTCGCATAGCCGCCGGCTTCGATCCGCTCGATCATCTCGGACACGCTCGGCGCCTTGGATTCGATGTCCCTGCGGATTATCGCCTCGAACTGATCGAGCGAGGATAGCACGGAAAAATCCAGCTCGGCGAATGAGCTGGATGGGAAAACCAGCGCGCCGTGACGGTTCAAGACAAACGATTTCATAGACACCCCTTAGCCCCAAGGCTTAACGATCGGCTGTTTGCATAACCGGGCGGAAAGTCAGGAATGCGGCAAGGCGGTTGGCCTGTCCATGACCTCATTCATGCATCTGGCGTGATTGCGAGTAGCGTCAGACGAACCGCCCGGCTCGCGCGGCAACCTAACCGGGAGCAAGTCATGATCGAACTGATGGTTCCGCAGCGCCGCCGCGATCTCGGCGGCTTCGAGGTCGGGCGGGTGCTGCCGGCGGCCCAGCGGCGGATGGTCGGCTCCTTCGTCTTCTTCGACCATATGGGCCCGGTCGATTTCGCGCCGGGCATTCCGCGTGAGGTTGATGTCCGGCCGCACCCGCATATCGGCCTATCGACGGTCAGTTATTTGTTCGACGGCGAGATCATGCACCGCGACAGCGTCGGCTCGCAACAGGCGATCCGGCCGGGCGAGGTCAACTGGATGACGGCGGGGAGCGGCATCACCCATTCCGAACGCTTCGAGCGCGCCCGGCGCGAGGGCGGGCGGATGCACGGCATCCAGGCGTGGGTGGCGCTTCCCGACGGCGAGGAGGAGATCGCGCCTGCTTTCGCGCATCATGAGGCCGCCGAACTACCGGCGTTCGAGGTGCAGGGAGCGAACGGGCGGCTGATCGCAGGTGCGGCCTTTGGGCGCAGGTCGCCGGTCCAAACTCATTCGCCGATGTTCTACCTGCATTGGCAGATGGCGGCGGGATCGCGCATCGAGCTTCCGGCCGATCAGCTTGAGCGCGCCGCCTATGTCGCGACCGGCACGATCGAGACGGAGGGTCAGAGCTTCGCCGCCGGGCAGATGGCGATCTTTGTCCCTGGCGGATCGCCAGTGATCCGGGCGCTGGAACCGGCGATCGTAATGCTGCTCGGCGGCGAGTCAGTCGGTCCGCGATACCTCGAATGGAACTTCGTTTCCTCGTCGCAGGATCGCATCGAGCAGGCCAAGGCAGATTGGCGCGCCGGCCGGATGAAGCTTCCCGACCATGACAACGCCGAGTTCATCCCGCTGCCCGAGCCGGCCCCCGCGCCCAATCCGATGTCCTAGGCGGGCCGCGTTGCGGGCGTCCGGCACCGGCCTTGACAAACCGGGGCCCAGTCCCTCTTGCCCCGCCTTTCGCTTCGGGAAGAGCCTATGCACGCCTATCGTTCACACAGCTGCGGCGCGCTGACGGCCGATGATGTCGGCCAGACGGTGCGGCTGTCGGGTTGGGTGCATCGCAAGCGCGACCACGGCGGCGTGTTGTTCGTCGATCTGCGCGACCACCACGGCATCACCCAGACCGTCGCCGATGCAGACAGCCCAGCGCTGGCGGTGCTTGAGGGGCTGCGGGTCGAAAGCGTCGTCACCATCGACGGCGAGGTCAAGGCGCGCGGCGCCGGCACCGTCAACCCGCACCTCGCCACCGGCGCGATCGAGGTTTTCGCGCGCCAGGTCACGGTGCTGTCGCGCGCCGACGAACTGCCGATGCCGGTCGCCGGCGAGCAGGATTACCCCGAGGATATCCGCCTCAGGTACCGTTATCTCGACCTCAGGCGCAAGAAGGTTCACGCCAACATCGTGCTGCGCAGCCAGGTGATCGCTTCGCTGCGGCAGCGGATGATCGAGCAGGGCTTCACCGAGTTCCAGACGCCGATCCTCACCGCCTCCAGCCCAGAGGGCGCGCGCGACTATCTGGTGCCCAGCCGGGTCCATCCCGGCAAGTTCTACGCGCTGCCCCAGGCGCCGCAGATGTTCAAGCAACTGCTGATGGTCGCCGGCTTCGACCGCTATTTCCAGATCGCCCCCTGCTTCCGCGACGAGGACGCCCGCGCCGATCGCTCCCCCGGCGAGTTCTACCAGCTCGACTTCGAGATGAGCTTCGTCACCCAGGACGACGTTTTTAACGCCATTGAGCCAGTGCTCGCCGGCGTGTTCGAGGAATTCGCGCACGATCGCCGGGTGACGCCGGCCGGCCAATTCCCCCGCATTCCCTACGCCGAAGCGATGCTGAAGTACGGCTCGGACAAGCCCGACCTCAGGAACCCGTTGCTGATCGGCGACGTCACCGAGGCGTTTCGTGGCTCGGGCTTCGGGCTGTTCGAAAAAATTGTCGGCTCGGGGGGCATGGTGCGCGCGATCCCGGCGCCCGCGACGGCCGACAAGAGCCGCAAATTCTTCGACGACATGAACGAGTGGGCGCGCGCCGAGGGCCATGCCGGGCTCGGCTACGTCACCCGCAAGGCCGGCGAGTTCGGCGGCCCGATCGCCAAGAATCACGGCGCCGAGGGGATGGCGGCGCTTTACGATAGGCTCGGGCTCGGCCCGGATGACGGGCTGTTCTTCGCCGCTGGCAAGGAGCTGCAGGCCGCCAAGCTCGCCGGCCTCGCCCGCACCCGGGTCGCCGAGCAGCTCGGACTCATAGAGCAAAACTGCTTCAAGTTCTGCTGGATCGTCGACTTTCCGATGTATGAATATGACGAGGAGGCGAAGAGGATCGACTTCAGCCACAACCCCTTCTCGATGCCGCAGGGCGAGCTCGAGGCGCTGGAGACGATGGACCCGCTCGATATCAAGGCGTGGCAGTACGACATCGTCTGCAATGGCGTCGAGCTGTCGAGCGGCGCGATCCGTAACCACCGTCCCGACATCATGTACAAGGCGTTCGAGATCGCCGGCTATTCGCGGGAACAGGTCGACGCCAATTTCTCGGGCATGATCAACGCCTTCAAATACGGCGCGCCGCCGCACGGCGGCTCGGCGCCCGGCGTCGACCGCATCGTCATGCTGCTGGCCGACGAGCCCAATCTGCGCGAGGTGGTCGCTTTCCCGATGAACCAGAAGGCAGAGGACCTGATGATGGGCGCTCCCGCTCCGGCGACGATGAAGCAGCTTCGAGAGCTAGGCATCAGGGTCGTCGAGTAGCGACGGGGAGTAAGGAACGATGCGTGGAGGTCCCGCGATGACGTGCCACGATGACGTGACACGCCTGGGCGGTACGTAAGCGGCATCGCGCCACTTGCCAGCGGCGGTCCCGCGCATTAGGGCGAAGTCGGATTTTTCATCCTCTGTTTGGGAAGGGGTTTTTGATGAGCGACACCGCTGATCGCGTGAAGAAGATTGTCGTGGAACATCTGGGGGTGGAAGCCGACAAGGTGACCGAGGACGCCAGCTTCATCGACGATCTGGGCGCCGACAGCCTCGACATCGTCGAGCTGGTCATGGCCTTCGAAGAGGAGTTCGGCGTCGAGATTCCGGACGATGCCGCCGAGAAGATCAGTACGGTTTCCGACGCCATCACCTATATCAACGAAAACAAGGGCTGAACGGCAGCCTTCCTGCCGCCCGGCGGCGTGAAGGCGGGGCCGGACCAAGCCAACAGGCTCAGCCTCTCTCCGGGGTTGGGCCTGTTGCATTTGCGGGGAGATTCGCATGCGTCGTATCGTCGTAACCGGTCTTGGGCTCGTCACCCCGCTCGGTGGTGACGTACCTACGACCTGGGCCAATCTGCTCGCCGGCAAGTCGGGCGCGGGTCCGATTACCCACTTTGACCCCGCCGACCAGAAGTGCCGGATCGCCTGCGAGGTAAAGCCCAAGGACCACCCGATGGGCTTCGATCCGGATCGCCGCGTCGATCACAAGGTGCAGCGCCAGGTCGATCCGTTCATCGTCTATGGTATCGACGCCGCCGGCCAGGCGATCGAGGACGCCGGGCTTCTCGATATGACCCAGGAAGAGCGCTACATGGCGGGCTGCTCGATCGGTTCGGGAATCGGCGGCCTGCCCGGAATCGAGAGCGAAGCGCTGGTGCTTGCCAACCGGGGGCCCAGCCGGGTGTCGCCGCATTTTGTCCATGGAAGGCTGATCAACCTGATCTCGGGCCAGGTCTCGATCAAATACGGGCTGATGGGGCCCAATCACGCGGTCGTCACCGCCTGCTCGACCGGCGCGCATTCGATCGGCGACGCGGCGCGGATGATTCGCGATGGCGACGCCGACGTCATGCTGGCGGGCGGCGCCGAGGCGACGATCTGCCCGCTCGGCATCGCCGGCTTCGCGCAGGCGCGCGCCCTTTCGACGCATTTCAACGACGAGCCGGAGCGGGCGAGCCGTCCCTATGACAAGGACCGCGACGGCTTCGTTATGGGCGAGGGTGCGGGCGTGGTCGTGCTCGAAGAATATGAGCACGCGAAGGCGCGCGGCGCCAAGATCTATGCCGAGGTGATCGGCTATGGCCTTTCGGGCGACGCGCATCATGTCACCGCGCCGCACCCCGAAGGCTCGGGCGCGTTCCGCTCGATGAAAATGGCGCTGCGCAAGGCCGAGCTCGACCCGTCCGAAATCGACTACATCAACGCGCATGGCACCTCCACGCCGCTCGGCGACGAACTGGAGCTCGGCGCGGTACGGCGGTTGTTCGGAGATGCGCTCGGCCAGGTGTCGATGAGCTCGACCAACTCGGCGACCGGGCATCTGCTCGGCGGCGCCGGCGCGGTCGAGACAATCTTCTGCATCCTGGCGATGCGCGACCAGATCGTGCCACCGACGCTCAATCTCGAGAATCCGAGCGACGGCTGCGAAGGCGTCGATCTCGTGCCGCTGGTGGCGAAGAAGCGGGTGGTACGCGCCTGCCTCAACAACAGCTTCGGCTTCGGCGGCACCAATGCGAGTCTGGTGGTACGCCAGCTCGCCGATTAGCCGTGGTGCCGGGTGTTGCCGGTCCCTTCAGATTGGCGGCGTCCGTGATGCTGAACGCGTTTCAGCATCCATCCCACCGGTGGCGCGCAACCCGGCACGATCGCGATACCTCGCCGCAAGCGCCGTTGGCCATTGCCCGGTGCCCTGGCGCTGGATGGATCCTGAAACAAGTTCAGGATGACAGATTTAGCGGGCGGGAACGGGCATCCAGCGCGCGGAAGGCACTATGAAACGCCGACGCTCCGGACGGAAGCTGACGATCCTCGTCCTGCTCGCGCTGGCGCTGATCGCCGGCGGCCTGTTCCTGCGCGGCTGGTATGGCTCCGGCCCGCTTGCCACCGAGACATCCTTTGTCGTCCCCGAGGGATCGGGATTGGCGAGCGTAGCGGAAAAATTGGAGAGGGAAGGCGCGATTCCCTCGGCGAGCGGCTTCCAGCTGCGCGCGCGGCTGCTCGGCGGCGGCGGTGGGGCGCTCAAGGCCGGCGAATTCCTGCTGCCCAAACACGCCAGCCCGGCTCAGATCCTGCGGATCATCGAAAGTAGTGCCACCCAGCGCCGCTTCATCGCCGTGCCTGAGGGCATGCCCTCGATCATGGTCTATGACCGAGTGGTAGCCCAGCCGTTGCTGACGGGCAGCCTCGCCATTCCCGCCGAGGGTTCGGTGCTCCCCGATAGCTACGACTTCGAGCGCGGCGAGAGCAGGCAGGCGGTGGTGGTGCGGATGCAGGCGGCGATGCGGCGCACGTTGAGCGAGCTGTGGGCCAAGCGCGCCAAGGATATCGCGGTGAAGACGCCGGCCGAGGCGGTGGTCCTCGCCTCGATCGTCGAGAAGGAAACCGGCAAGCGGTCCGAGCAGCGGATGGTCGCGGGGCTCTATTCGAACCGGCTGAAGCAGGGGATGATGCTGCAGGCCGATCCGACGATCATCTACCCCATCACCAAGGGCAAGCCGCTCGGCCGTCGCATCCGCCAGTCGGAGATCGCCTCGGTCAACGGCTACAACACCTACAGCATGGCCGGCCTGCCGAAAGGCCCGATCACCAATCCCGGCCGCGCCTCGATCGCGGCGGTGCTCGATCCGGCGAAGACCGGGGCGCTCTACATGGTGGCGGACGGCACCGGCGGCCATGCCTTCGCCGCGACCCTGGACGAGCACAACCGCAACGTCGCGAAATGGTTCGCCATCCGCAAGGCGCGCGGCGAGCTATAGCGAGCGATCCGATGACCGACCCACATTCGCCATCGACAGCGTTGGACAGGGAAATGGACAGCAACGATATCGTCGAATTCCTCGAACTGCGGCGCTCGTTCTCGGCGCTGGGTCTGACCGCGCCCGGACCGGATGAACCGACGCTGGCGCGTATGCTGCGGATCGCCGCCAGGGTGCCCGATCACGGCAAGCTGGCCCCGTGGCGATTCCTGGTGATCGAGGGCGACGCCAAAGCCAAACTCCAGACCGAGCTGGAGGCGATCGCGCGCAGCCGGGCGGACGGCAGCAAGCTCGACAAGGGACTGATGAAGCTGAGCCGGCCGCCGCTCTGCGTCGCGGTGATCTCGCGTGTCAGCGCGGGGCCTATTCCCGAGTGGGAGCAGGTGCTCTCGGCCGGCGCCGTGTGCATGAACCTGCTGACCGCCGCGCTGGCTCTGGGGTTCGGCGCCAACTGGCTGACCGAATGGTACGCTTACGACGCCGAGGCGCGCCCGCTGCTCGGACTGGAACCGGGCGAACGCGTCGCCGGCATGGTGATGATCGGCACCGGCGCCACCCGCCCCGACGAACGTCCGCGTCCAGATCCGGCGAAGCTGGTGACGCGGCTGGCACTGTGATCGCCTCGCGGGAACCGCAACTCCGCTCATGCTGAGCTTGTCGTAGCAGGTGCGCGACGTGCAGACTGGCGTTGGTTCCACCAACGGAGAATTGCCATGCACCGCCTGCTCGTCATCGCCCTCTGGATGATCGCCGCCAATCTGACCTGGAGCAATTTTCGCGAGGCGCTGCTCCCAAAGTCGGCTCTTGCGCAAGCCCCGGCGTCTGGTTCGGGGCCAAGCATTGCCCGGGCGCTCAGCTGCGGCTCGCACCCCGGCGACTATTGCGTGCTGCGCGTGAGCGAGACCGCCGATCGTCGGAAATAGCCGGCCTCCCTGCCGCCGCCGGGTTCAAGATACCACGCGGCCGCCGTTGACGCCGATTGTCTGGCCGGTAACGTAGCTCGATTCCTCCAGGCACAGCCAGGCACAGGCGTTGGCGATGTCCTCGGGCTCGCCCATCCGGCGCACCGGGATGGTCTGCAGCAGTACCTCGGTGGGGATCTGGAAGCGGTCGCGGTTCGCCTCGGACATGATCGTGTTCATCACCGATCCCGGCGGTATGTTGTTGACGGTGATGCCGAGCGGCCCGAACTCCTGCGCCATCGACCGGGTCATCGTGACCACCGCGCCCTTTGACGAGGAATAGGGGATCATATTGATCGCTCCGGTCTGCGCGCTCGATGACGAGATGTTGACGATGCGGCCCCAATGCGCCGCCTTCATGTCCGGCAGGAATTCCCGCGTGGTGACGAACAAGCCGCGCACGTTGATCTGGAAGATCTGGTCCCAGCGCTCCACCGTCAGCTCTTCAAACGGCGTGAAGTCGGTGACGCCGGCGTTGTTGACCAGGATCGTCACCGGGCCGAACGCATCGCGCAGTTGCGCCGCCGCCGCCTTTACCTGGGCGACGTCCGACACGTCGGCGCCCAGCGCCAGCGCCGTGCCACCGGCGGACTTGATCGCTTCGACGGTCCCCGCACAGCGCTCGGCGTCCAGATCGAGCACGCCGATGGCGTTTCCATCCTTCGCGAGCCGCTTCGAGCAGGCAGCGCCGATGCCGGCGGCCGCGCCCGTGACCAGTGCAACCCTGTAAGCCATCGATCTGCTCTCCCGATTCTGCAGCCGCGAGCCTTAGTCAAATTATTGGCACGCGAAAGCCACGATGCGCGCGGGTCGGGTGGGCATTCTCAAATTGCCATTCACAGGGCAGCGCGTTGAGGCTGGCAGACTTGTCGCGGTGGTCCAGCATCACGCTTGAGAGGCGGACTCTCGAGTAGCAGCGATGATCCCATCGCATGGCGATATCGCCGGCGCACCGGCGGAAGCTTGTTGAAAAGCACCGCAGGGGGGCTTCCTTTCAGCGTTAATCTCGACTTTGCTGGCCCCTTCAGTTGATCGAAATCACCCAATCGACCGCGCGCCATTCGCTCGGGCCGATCAGATGTGCGTGCGCCACTCGGACCGAATGCAGCGCCGCCTCGATGTCGCGGCGCCAGTAGTCGAGGAAATCGCGCAGCACCGGGAAGCGCGGGGCGATGTCGTATTGCTGGAGCACGAACTGCTGCAGCAGCGAGGGGTGATCCGGCAGGTAATAGTGGATTTCGACGGTCGAAAGACCGTAGCCGGCGAGCTGCATCTGGAAGTCGCGACTGGCCATGGTGCTCCTTGGCGCGCAGGCACATTGCTGCGCTGCACCACGGATGATGACACAGCTATTGCGGCAGTCAAGGGGGCGAAAACGCAGCCTATTCCGGTAATGGAACGACCTTGGCCGCCGGGTCAGGGCCGTCGCGGAACCGGCGGGCGGTGATAGCTGACGTCGGTCCGGTCACGCGCCGCCTGGCAGGGCTGGTCGTCGCTATAGGCGGTCAGCGGATCGGGCGCGCTGGAGCGTGGCAGATCGTATGTCCCTTCGACGATCGTTACCCGGTTGGCGATCCGCCACTCGCCGCCGCGCTTCTGGAAGTGATCGACATAGCGCCCGACCGAGCCGAGATGCGGTCCCTCGGCGGCGATCCCGGTGAACTGGTAATAGGTTTCGCAGAAGGCCTGGTCGCCTTGCAGGTCGCAGACATGGTTGAGGATCGCGTGCTGGGTCGAGAGGAACATCAGCGTGGTGCCATCGGCCCATGGGATGAAGGCGTCCGGCGAGCCGACGAAGTGGCCGTGATCTTCGATCGCGTCGTCCCAGTAGCACGAGCGCGCCAGTTCGTTGTCGAGCCGGTCGAGCCCGCGCGCATAGCGCAGCATTACCTGGTGGATCTCGTCGCGATCGGCGATCGCGGCGAGCTTGCTTTGGAGTTCGGCTTCCATCTCAGGCGTCCTTGCGAAAATCGAGAACCGGTGCAGCGTAGGCGAGCGTAGCGGTCTCGCATTTGGCGCTCGTCTTGCCGCCACCGCCGCTGAACATTGTCACGAGAACGAAACCGCCGACCACTACGACCACGAAGCCGATGGTGACGAGGGTCAGGTAGCGGTCGATGAACGCCTTGATCGGCGCGCCGAACAGGCGGAACAGCACCCCGACGAGCAGGAAGCTGATGCTGCGCGATATCACGCTCGCGCCGATGAAGGTCAGCAGCGGCATGCCGATGAAGCCGGCAGTTATGGTCAGCAGCTTGAACGGGATCGGCGTCGCGCCCTTGATCATGATGATCTCGGCGCCGTATTCGCGCAGATAGCAGGCGGCCTTGGGGAAGCTGTGAGATAGGCCGAGCGCCTGGATCAGCGCTGCGCCGAAGCTTTCATACGCGAAGTGCCCGATCGCGTAGCCCAGGAGCCCGCCGACGACCGACGCGGTCGTCGCTACAGCCGCGAAGCGGATCGCCCTCTTCGGCTCGGCGAGGCACATCAGCCCGAGCAGCGGGTGCGGCGGCACCGGGAAGAAGCTCGCCTCGACGAAGGCGAACAGCGCCAGCCACCATGCGGCGCGCGGGTCCGCCGCCTTGGCCATCGTCCAGTTGTAGAGCCGGCGAAGCATGCGGGGAGGTTCCTCAGGATCAGCGCTCGGCACGACCGAATGCGGCAAAACGAACCGATTAGGTACATTGCGCTTGACATCGTCACGCTGAACAGGTACAAAACAAGAACATCGCGATGAACCGAGTCGGGGGACCCGGTCGACGCGATCCTCAGATCGGACGGATTGATGGCGGACAAGAAAGCGTCCGGCAAGCGCGCCTGCGCCGCGGCGCCGCGCAGGCCGACTTTCGCAAAATGGAGCAAGGCCTTCCTCGCGCAACTGGCGACGAGTTCCAACGTCACCGCGGCGGCCGAGGTGGCCGGCATCACCACCGGCACCGCCTACGACGCCAAACGCGCCAAACCCGAGTTCAACCGCCAGTGGCGCCAGGCTCTCTGCGAAGGCTACGAGCATCTCGAGATGGAGTTGCTCCATCGCTTTCGCACCGGCGAGGGCAAGGCCGACGCGGGGGACGAGAAACCCGTTCGCAAGTTCGACAACGCCACCGCCTTCCGCCTGCTCACCGCGCATCGCGAGGAAGCGGCGCAGCAGCGCGCGGTGCGCGACAACGACGACGCCGAGGCGATCCTCGCCTCGATCGACGCCAAGCTCGACCGGATGCGCCAGCGCGCGCTCGAAGGCGACGAGGATGCCGCAGCCAGCGAGAACGATGCCGATGACGCGCTCTAGACGGCTGCGGTGGCTGCTCACCCGCCCCACAGCCGCCGCGCGCATCGCCAGCCTGCGCGGCTTGAGCGAGGAGGAGAGGCGAGAGTTCGCCTATCACTGGGCACTGTGGGCACGCGACGAGCAACTGGCACCCGACGGCGACTGGCGCGTATGGCTGATGCTTGCGGGGCGCGGCTTCGGCAAGACCAGGGCCGGCGCGGAATGGGTCCGCACCATCGCCTCGTCCGACCCGCAGGCGCGGATCGCGCTGGTCGGCGCTTCGCTCGGCGAGGCACGGTCGGTGATGGTCGAGGGCGACAGCGGGCTGCTCGCGATCAGCGCGCCGCGCCGCCGCCCGCGCTTCGAGCCGTCGTTGCGGCGCCTGACCTGGCGCAACGGCGCGCAGGCCACACTCTATTCGGCTGGTGAACCCGAGTCTTTGCGCGGTCCGCAGCACAGCCACGCGTGGTGCGACGAGATCGCCAAGTGGGACAACGCCGGGGCAAGGGCCTCGCAAGCGTGGGACAATCTTATGCTGGGGATGCGCCTTGGCGAGACACCGCGGATCGCCGCGACAACCACGCCGCGCGCGGTGCCGCTGGTGCGGCAGTTGCTGAGCTGGCCGGCCGGCGAGGTGGCGCTAGTTCGTGGCCGCAGCGAGGACAATCGCGAGAACCTGCCGGCACGGTTCCTGGGCGATATGCGCCGCCGTTACGGCAGGTCCCAGCTCGGCCGTCAGGAACTCGATGGCGAGCTGATCGCCGATGTGCCGGGTGCGCTGTGGACGCGTGCGATAATCGAGGCATGCCGGGAGGAGGCGGCGTCCTCGCCGCCCGCGCGGACGGTGATCGGGGTGGACCCGCCCGTTTCCGCGCACGGCGACGCCTGCGGCATCGTCGTCGTGGCGCTCGGCGAGGATGGCATCGGCCGGGTGCTCGCCGATTGCTCGGTGGCGCGGCCAAGCCCAGAGCGTTGGGCGCGCGCCGTCGCCATCGCCGCCGCCGCCTGGAGCGCCGATCGTGTCGTCGCCGAGGCGAACCAGGGCGGGGCGATGGTGGCGAGCGTGCTGCGCGCCGCCGACATCACGCTGCCGCTGACGCTGGTCCACGCCAGCCGGGGTAAGGCGGCCCGGGCCGAGCCGGTCGCAGCGCTCTACGAGGCGGCGCGGGTGCGTCACGCGGGGATGTTCCCGGCGCTGGAGGACGAGCTGTGCGGCATCGTCCCGGGCGGCGACTACCAGGGGCCGGGCCGCTCACCCGACCGCGCGGATGCGCTGGTGTGGGCGCTGACCGAATTGATGCTCAAGCGCTCCGCCGCGCCACGGGTGCGGATGCCTTAGCGACGCGACTTTTTTTCCGCCGTTTCAAAATCAACTAACGCTCTAGCGAAAGGTCCTCCATGTCCTTCCTCCAGACGCTCGCCGCCGCGTTCAAGAGCGGGGGCGGCGCCCGTGTGCCGCTGGCGCGCGGCTTTGCCTCGCCATGGTACTTCGGTGACGGCGCCGGCGGCGGCGCCCCGTTTGAATACAGCCGGGCGGTGCGCTGCGCCTATCTCGAGAACCCGGTCGCGCAGCGCGCGGTGCGGCTGGTCGCCGAAGGCATTGGCGGCACGCCTCTGCTGCCGGCTGACCCGAAGCTGCTCGGCCTGGTCAAGGCCACCAGCGCCGGCCAGTCCCTCCTGGAGACGCTTGCCTCCTACCTGCTGTTGCACGGCAACGGCTATGTCCAGATCATGAAGGATGCGCTGGGCCGGCCGGTCGAGCTTTTCGCGTTGCGCCCGGAACGGATCACGATTGTCGCCGGCAACGACGGCTGGCCGGTCGCCTTCACCTACCGCGTCGGCGAGCAGAGCCTGACGGTGCCGGTGCTCGATGAGGACGCATCGCCCAACATCATCCACATCCGCCACTTCCATCCAAGCGACGATCACTACGGCGCCGGCTGCCTCGCCGCCGCCGACCGCGCCGTCGCCACGCACAATGCCGCGGCTAACTGGAACCGCTCGCTACTGGAGAACGCGGCGCGGCCATCGGGGGCGCTGGTCTATGAAACCGGCGACGCCGGCGGGCTGACCGCCGACCAGTTTGACCGGTTGAAATCCGAACTTGCCGGCGCGTTCGCCGGCGGCGTGAACGCGGGACGGCCGATGGTGCTCGAAGGCGGCCTCAAATGGCAGTCGATGAGCATGACACCGGCGGACATGGACTTCGCGACGCTGAAGGCGGCCGCCGCGCGCGACATCGCGCTGGCCTTCGGGGTCCCCCCGATGCTGATCGGCCTTCCTGGCGATTCGACCTATGCCAATTATCGCGAGGCAAACCGCGCGCTGTGGCGCCTGACGCTGCTGCCGCTCGCCGCCAAGATCCTCAGCGCGATCGGCGAGGGGCTGGAGACGTGGTTTCCCGACGCGCGGCTCGCGATCGATCTCGATCGGGTTCCTGCGCTTGCTGAAGATCGCGAGCTGCTGTGGTCGCAGGTCAAGGCCGCCGACTTCCTCACCAACGACGAAAAGCGCGCCATGCTCGGATTGTCCGCAGCGGCGCCCACCGGAAAGGCCGGCGCATGAACAGCGAAGACATGCTGGCTAAGCTCATCTCGCAGGCAGCGGGAGCAGGGGGCGATCTCGTCACGCTGCGCGCGATCGTCGAGGAATCGAGCGAACTCGGCGCCCAGCGGATGCTAGCCCGGATGGGTCTCGACGACGAGACCGCGCATGAGGATCTGATCGAGCTGCGCCAGCTGCTCAAGGCCTGGCGCGACGCCAAGGCCAGCGCCTGGAAGGCGACCGTCGACTGGGTGATCCGCGGCCTGCTGGCGCTGTTGCTGGTCGGCATCGCTTACCGGCTCGGCGTTCCGGAGCTGCTCAAGTGACGCTGCGTTTCGCCGGCTATGCCGCATTGTTCGGCAAGCGTGACGCCGGCCGCGACGTCATCCGCAAGGGCGCCTTCGCGCATACGCTCACGGATCGCCGCCGGCCGATCCCCCTCTATTGGCAGCATCGGCCCGAACAGAGGATCGGCTGGATCGAGACGATCGGCGAGGACCAGCGCGGACTGCGCGTGGTCGCCGCGATCGACAATCCAGAAGGTGGAGCGGCTCGTGCCCTGAAGCGCGGCGCCGTCTCCGGTCTCAGCTTCGGCTACCGCACGCTCGAAAGCCGCCGGACCCCGGAAGGCCGCGAACTTGTCGATGTCGAACTGTTCGAGGTCAGCCTCGTCACCCACCCGATGCAGCATGGCGCCCGCGTCCATCTGATCGGGTGAATTGCATCAAACACACGTCAACCGACCGGTCGCCGCTGCGGTGGCCATTTTGAAAGGTAGAATGCCCGATGGATATTTCCCAACCCGTTGAGGCGTTCGACGCCTCGTTCGATATCGTCGCGCGGCAGGACGCGAGCGATGAGGCGATCGTTGCACTGCGTGGCGATGTCGAGGAGGTCAAGAGCCGGCTCGATCGTGTCTCGCGGGCCGCCTCGCGGCCGGCGCTCGCCGGCGGTTCGGCGAGCCCAGAGCTCAAGGGCTTCGTCAACCTATACTTGCGCCAGGGTCGCGAAACCGAACTGAAGTCGCTCTCCGGCTCGGTGCTCGCCGATGGCGGTTATGCGGTGCCGCGCGAGATCGACGCGATGATCGCGGCGCGGCTCAAGGACATCAGCCCGATCCGCTCGATCGCGCAGGTGGTCCAGACCGGCACCGCCGGCTATCGCAAGCTCGTCAACATCGGCGGTACGACCAGCGGCTGGGCTGCGGAAACAGCGGCGCGGCCGATCACGGCGACGCCGCAGTTTGCCGAGATCGTGCCGCCCTACGGCGATCTTTACGCGAACCCGGCGGCGAGCCAGGCGATGCTCGACGACGTCGGCTTCGACCTCGAAAGCTGGCTGGCGGACGAAATCGCGATGGAATTCGCCCGGGCCGAGGGTGCCGCCTATGTCAATGGCACCGGCACCAACCAGCCGAAAGGCTTCCTCACAGTCCCCACCAGCCTGGCCATCGACCTCAGCCGTCCGTTCGGCACACTGCAGCACGTCGCCACCGGCAACGCCACCGGGCTCGGCAGCACGCCCGAGCTGAAGCTGATCGACCTGATGCATGCGCTCAAGGCCGGGCACCGCCAGGGCGCGAGCTGGGTGATGAACTCGGCGACGCTGGCCGAGGTGCGCAAGCTCAAGGACGCGACCGGCGCCTTCCTTTGGCAGCCCGGCCTGATCGAGGGCCAGCCCGATCGGCTGCTTGGCTATCCGGTGGTCGAGGCGCAGGACATGCCCGACATCGCCGCCAATGCGCTGCCGATCGCGTTTGGGAACTTCCGCGCCGGTTATCTGATCGCCGAGCGCAGCGCCACCAGCATCCTGCGCGATCCGTTCACCAACAAGCCCTTCGTCCAGTTCTACGCGACGAAGCGGATCGGCGGGCAGCTGCTCGACAGCGAGGCGATCAAGCTCCTCAAGATCGCCTGAGCCTTCCGGCCGGGGTTTCCCCTTCCCCGGCCGGCCTCCGCCCGCGCCGCGCCTTCGTGCGGCGCGGGCACCCTTTCTCGCGACCCAACGGGAGACCGCAATGAAGCGGGTATTGATCACGCCGGTGGACCCGCCACCCGCGGCCCTCGCCGAGCTCAAGGAATGGCTGGCGATCACCACCAGCCAGGACGATTCGAGCCTCACCGACTTGCTTCGCGCCGGAATTGAAACCTGCGAGGCGTTTACCGGCGTCCTGCCGATCCGCGCGACTTGCGAGGAGATCCTGCTGGCCGGCACCGCCTGGCAAAGACTGGCGACCGTCCCGGTGCAGGCGATCACTTCGATCGAGGTGTTGTCCGACAGCGGCCTCCGTTCGGCTCTGTCCGCCGCAAACTATGCGGTGGAACTCGACGCCGACGGCGGCGGTGGCGTCCGTCTGATCGGGCCGGCGAGTGCCGGGCGCCTCGTTGTCACGTTCACCGCCGGGCTTGCGCCGGATTGGGGCTCGCTGCCCGATTCGTTGCGGCACGGCATCGTTCGCATTGCCGCGCATCAGTATCGCGAGCGCGAGGGCAGTGGCGCGGGTCCGCTGCCGCCCGCCTCGGTCGCGGCGCTTTGGCGGCCGTGGCGACGGCTACGCCTCACATGATCGCGGCCGATGCCCGCGGCGCCTTCGATGCGCTCGAAGCCCGACTCGAACGGCAGGCCGCGTCGCTCGCCGAGGCGCGGGCGCGCGATACGCTGCTCGCTCGGCAACAGGACGTGCGCAGCTGGCGCCACTCCGGCCTGTTGTGGCCGCTATTTGGGAAAGGATAGGCTGCCATGGAGGTTCCCTTGCGCGCCGCGCTGATCGCTTGGCTGACCGCGGATGTGCTGCTGTCCGCCCAGCTCAACGCCATCACCGAGGAGGTGCCCTCACGCACGAGCCTGCCCTGGCTCGCGATCGCCGCCAGCGCCAGCATCGATTGGAGCTGCAAGACCAACGCGGGTCGCGAGGTGCGGATCGCGGTGGAGCTGCATTGCCAGGGCGACCGTCCCGACACAGCCGCCGTGCTGGTCGGCGCGATCGAGCAGCGCATTGCCTCGCTGCCGCGCGCCCAGCCCGGCTTCACCGTGGTCGCCGCGCAATTCCTCCGCGCCCGCGCGGAGCAGCGCGGGGCGAACGCCCGCGCGATCCTGCTCGAATATCGCTTCCGCCTGCTGGCGTGAACTTCCCTGTCACAGGAGTATCAACATGACTGCACAGAATGGCGCGGCCTTCCTCCTGAAGGTCTCGGACGGGGCGCTGCCGCCGGCCTATCAGACGGTCGCCGGGCTGCGGACGACGCAGCTGTCGGTCACCGGCGACACGGTGGCGATCACCAGCAAGAGCAGCGGCGGCTGGCGCGAGGTGCTGTCCGGCGCCGGACAGCGCCAGGTTTCGGTGAGCGCGGCGGGCATCTTCCTCGCCAGCGCCGCCGAGGCCCGCATCCGCACCAACGCGCTCGCCGGCCTTCTCGACGATTACGAACTGAGCTTCGAGGATGGCTCGAAGATGCGCGGCTCGTTCCTTGTCCAGCGGCTTGATTACGCCGGCGATTTCAATGGCGAGCGCAACTACACGATGCAGCTCGAAAGCTCGGGCCCGGTCGTCGCCTCGTGAGCGGCGACAGCGCAAACCCGCATCGCGGCGAAGCTAGCTTGACGATCGCGGGCGAGCCCCGGCTCCTCCGGCCGAGCTTCGCCGCGCTGACCGCCGCCGAGGAGGAGCTTGGGCCGTTGTTCGCGCTGGTCGAACGCGCCGCCGGAGGCGAACTGCGCATGGCAGAGATGGTCGCACTGTTCTGGCACTGCCTCGCCAGCCGCGACGGCCTTGCACGGGACGACATCGGCGAGGCAATCGCCCGTCTCGGCCTCGCCCAGGCGGCGAAGCCGCTGCGCGCACTGCTCGCGCAAATCCTCCAGGGCAGCGGGTGAGCGCAAACTTCGGCGCCGCCGCACTCCGCCACGCCGGCCTTGCGGCGCGGGTGCTCGGCTGGCGGCCGGCGGAGTTCTGGTCGGCCACCCCGGCCGAACTCGCCACCTCGCTTGGGCTCACCGCCGACAGCGGCTCGGCGACGATGATGAGCCGGTTCGACCTCCAGCGGATGATGGAACACGACGATGAACGACCAGGTTGACAGCCTCCTGATCGACGTGCGCGCGAGCACCGCCGGTTTCGCCCAGGATATCGCGACGATGCGCGCCGGCTTCGATGGGACGCTCGTCGAGGGGTTTTCGCGCGCCGGCGACGTGCTCGAACGCGGGCTGCTGGGCGCGATCCGTCGCGGCAGCGTCGGGTTCGAAGATCTCAAACGCGTTGCGCTCAATACCGTCAACGAGATCGCCGCGCAGTCGGTGCGGAACCTGCTGGGCGGTTCGGCCGGCGGTCCGGGCGGCGCGGGCAGCCTGGTCGGGATCGGTAGCAGCCTGATCGGCTCACTGCTCGGCCTGCCTGGTCGCGCCACTGGCGGACCGGTCGCGCCCGGCGCGGCCTATATGGTCGGCGAGCGGGGACCCGAACTGTTCGTGCCGACAACATCGGGACGCATCGACAACACGACGCTGGGGGGCCGGGCGCCGCGCGAGGTCCGTGTCTCGATCAACGTCGTCACCCCGCACGGATCGAGCAGTTCGCAAGCTTTGCAGCGCTCGACCCGCCAGATCGCCAGCGCCGTCCGGCGCTCGGTGCTGGCGAGCTGAGCGAAAGGACCGCAGAATGGCATTCTGGCTCGCCGAAAAGCGCGAGGGACAGGCGTCCGACTTCATCCAGCGCTTCGACCCCCGCTTCTGGACGGTCAACTTCCCGCGCCCGATGAGCGCCTCGGTGATTACGACGGCGCCCGACGCACTGCGCGTCGACGCGGTGTTCCTGCAGGGAAACGATCTTGCCGGGCTGATCTGGGAGAGCGTCGATCGGCTCGACCATCCGCTGCTTGCCTATGAGACCAGCCGCGACTTTGCGCATACGGTGCTGAGCTTCCGCTGGCGCTCGTCCGGCTTAATTCCGCTGGACGCGCTCAACGGGCCGACGCTGACGATCGAGGGCCGCGATGCGAGCGGCGCCGCGCGGGTCTGGTACGTCCGGCTCTGGAACTATGCGGTGGGCACGACCAACGACGCGCAGATTACGCTCCGCTTCTCGGCGCTCGACGGCGGCTTTTTGCTGCCGGCCGAGGCCGATCGGGTTTGGCCGCGCGATATCGACCGGCTGTTCATCTCGCTCGCTCCGCCCGGCTTCGATCCGGCGAGCAGCGCGCCGCTTGCCGCCGCCGCGACCGGCTGGGCCGAGCTCACCGGGATCGGCTGCGCTGGCGACGGGGCGATGCTGGAGATCGGCGACGTCATCGTGCCGCCGCACGGGCTGGCTATCGCCACCGGCTATGACGACGAGGGCGTCCAGACACCGGCGCGGCTGCTGCGCAACATCCGCCAGCTCGGCTATCGTGGGAGCATTGTCCACTATATCGGGATGAGCCACTATTTCCAGCTTCAGGCCGGCGGCGGGGCTTACCTGGCGGGCGGCGCTGGGAGCGTGCTCAACGAGCCGGCGCGCCGGTGGCACGCCGCGTTCTTCGCCGAATGCGCTGCCCGCGGTTTCTCGCCGATCGCGTCGTTGTCCTACGAGGTGCTGGCGCAGCACTGCCCCACGGCGTGGCAGCAGCTCGCCTTCGACGGAACACCGGCGCGCACGGCCTGGAACCCGCCATCGGCATTGCTTTCGCCGGCAAATGCGCAGGCGATGGCCTGGCTGCGCGGAGCGGCCGCCGAGTTCACCGCACTGATGATGGGCGCGGGCGTACCGCTGCGGGTCCAGATCGGTGAGCCTTGGTGGTGGGTGATGGCGGATGGCCGCATCTGCCTTTACGACGCGGCGGCCAAGCAGGCGTTGGGCGGCAACCCGCCGGCAATTAACGATATGCGCCAGCCGCTGACGCCAGCGCAGACGGCGCTGCTGGACGCCGCCGGAGCGTTGCTCGCGGCCTCGACTGCGGCGATCGTCGCCGCAGTGCGCGCGGCCGCAGGGCCCGCGAGCGCCGAGCTGCTGCTGCTGGTGTTCACGCCGACGCTGCTTGATCCGGCAAGGCCCGAGTTGCGGCGGGCCAACATGCCGGTCGGATGGGCATCCCCGGCGTTCGACCGGCTGCAGGTCGAGGACTACGACTGGCTGACGGCGGGTGCCGATGCGCCACGCCGAGGCAGCTATGGCATCATCGACCAGCGGCTCGGGTATCCGCCCGATCAACAGGATTACTTCGCCGGCTTCGCACCGTCCGCAGCGTCCAGCGACCTCTGGCGCCGGATCGACGCCGGCATCGACGAAGCGCAGCCGCGCACCCCCCACGAAACCTTCGTCTGGGCGCTGCCCCAGGTCTGCCGCGACGGCTACGTCCGCCTGCCGGCAATTCAGGAGAGCGACGCGATGCAGGAGTTTGACGATCTCAGCTATCCTCTGTCACTTGGGCGCGACGCGACGATCATCCCGGAATTCTCGACCAGCGTCTCGGTGACGGCCTCGGGCTTCGAACGGCGCAACACGCGGTGGTCCGACGCGCGGCTGCGCTTTGATGTCGGTCCTGGCATCCGGTCCGAGGCGGAGCTCGGCCTGCTGATCGCCTTCTTCCGGGCGCGTCGCGGGGCGGCGCGCGGCTTTCGCCTGCGCGACCCGACCGATTTCAGCTCGAACGGGATGATCGGCGCCCCGACGCCGACTGACCAACTGCTTGGGTTGGGCGACGGAACACGCACGGACTTTCCGCTCGTCAAGAATTACGGCGATATCTCGGCATACCAAAGACGTAGGATCACGCGGCCCCGTTCCGACACACTGGTGGTGAGTGTCGGCGGCGCGATTGCGCTGGGCATTTGGACGCTCGCGCCTGGCGGGGTGGTGACCTTCGCGGTCGCACCGTCAGCGGGAGCCGAAGTTCGCGCCGGCTTCCTGTTCGACGTTCCCGTCCGTTTCGCCGAGGACAAGCTCGAGATTGCCGGCGCCGCGTTCGCCGCTGGCGACGCGCCGAGTGTGCCGGTGGTCGAGATTCGCGAGGCGGCATCGTGAGAAGCTGGTTCGCGACCCCGCTCGAAACCGTCGCAACGTTCTGGCGGGTGCTGCGGCGCGACGGAGTGACGCTCGGCTTCATTTCGCACGACCACGATCTGTGGTTCGACGGCGTGCTGCATCGCGCGAGCCCGGGGATGGTGCCTTCGTCGATCCGCCGCTCGGCCGATTTCGATCCCGACAGCGCTGAGGTGGAGGGGACGCTCAGCGACGACTCGCTCGCTCCCCAGGACCTTTCGGAAGGCCGGTTCGATGGCGCGACGGTGCGCATCGGCATGGTCGATTGGGAGACCGGTGAGCGCCAGATCGTCTATCGCGGCACGATCGGCGCCATCACCGAAGAGGCGGGGCGCTTCACCGCCGAGCTCGCCTCGCGCAAGACCGAACTCGCGATTGATCCCATTCCGCGCACGAGCCCGAGCTGCCGCGCCGCGTTCTGCGGCCCGGGTTGCGACCTCAGCCCGGTCGGCTTCACACACGACGCGGTGCTCGTCGCATCGGACACCAACGCCAACGCCGTCACGCTCAACCTCGCGGTGGCGCCTGCCGATTGCGTTGGCGGTGTGCTGCGATGGCTCGATGGTCCACACGCCGGCGGCACGATGCGGGTGATGGCGGCCGGTCCGGCGGGGCTGGTGCTCGACACGCCGCTTGCTTCCGGCCTGTCGGCGGGGATCCGGGTAACGGTGCGCGAGGGTTGCGATCACACGCTCGATACCTGCGCGACGCGTTTCGGCAACGCCGTCAATTTCCAGGGCGAGCCGTTCCTGCCCGGCAACGATTTGCTCACCCGCTACCCGTTGCCCTCGTCATGAGCGGCGCGGCGCTGGCTCAAGCGGCGCGGGCGCTGGTCGGCACGCGATTCCTGCTTCACGGCCGCGACCCGGCCTCCGGGCTCGACTGCATCGGCGTCCTTGCCGCCTCGCTTGCCGCCATCGGTCGGGAGCCGGCGCTGCCGAACGGCTACGCGCTGCGCACGCGGCAGCCGGGCGGCCTCGATGACATTGCGCGCGGCTGCGGCTTGATCTCTGCCACCCCGCCCGGCCGCGTTGGCGACGTGCTGCTGTTGCGGGTCGGCGCCTGCCAGTTCCATCTGATGCTGGCGGTCGACGCCGACCGCTTTGTCCACGCCCACGCCGGGCTGCGGCGTGTCGCGCTGCTCGATGGCGAGCCCGGCTGGCCGATCGTGGGCCGCTGGCGCCTCCCAAACGACAAATGAGGACTTCGCATGGCCACTCTCGTCTTCAGCGCCGTCGGCACCCTTGTCGGGGGGCCGCTCGGTGGCGCGATCGGTGCGCTGGTCGGCCGCCAGGTCGATAGCCTGATCATCGGCAGCGGGCACCGCGAAGGTGCCAGGCTCAAGGAGCTGTCCGCGACCACCTCCAGCTTTGGCGACGCCATTCCCCGGCATTTCGGAACGATGCGGGTGCCCGGTTCGATCGTCTGGGCGACCGAGTTGGTCGAGCACAAGCAGACGCAAAGTGGCGGCAAGAGCCGCCCCTCAGTGACCAACTACAGCTATACCGCATCCTTCGCGGTGGTGCTGTCGAGCCGGCCCATCGCCAGCATCGGTCGGGTCTGGGCGGACGGCAACCTGTTGAGGGGCGCGGCGGGCGACCTCAAGGCCGGCGGCGCGATGCGACTCTACACCGGCGAGCGCGACCAGGCTGCGGACCCGCTGATTGCCGCGAGCGAGGGCGCCAACCGCTGCCCGGCGTACAGGGGCCTCGCCTATGTCGTTTTCGAGGATCTGGAACTCACCGACTTCTTCAACCGCATTCCTGCACTTACCTTCGAGGTCCTCGCCGATCCCGGGGGCTTTTCGCTTCAGGAAATCATCGGTTCGGCGGTTCCTGATGTCGACGCGGCCCTACCGCTCCCTGGCATCAACGGTTTCAGCTGTGAGGGGCCGCTGTCCGACACGCTGCAGCTGCTCGATCCAATGTTCCCGATGGACTGCGACGGCAGCGGTGACGTGCTGACCTTTGCCCGCGAACGGCTGCAGGCCGCGCCCATCGGCGTCGCCGAGCCGGCGGTCTCGGTGCGCGACGAAGATTTCGGCGGTCCCTTTGGCTTTGCCAGAAAGCGGGCGCCGGCGCGGGCTTCGCCGCCCGAGGTGCTGCGATACTACGATGTCGCTCGCGACTATCTGCCGGGAGTGCAGCGCGCCTCGGGGCAACAACGACGCGGTCAATCGCGGACGATCGAGCTGCCGGCGGCGATGAGCGCGGCGCAGGCGCGCGATCTTGCCGAGCGCATGGCACGCCGCGCGGATTGGTCACGCGAGAAGATGGCCTGGCGGACCACGGAGCTCGACCCGGCGATTGCGCCCGGCGCGGTGGTAACGCTGCCGGGACATCCCGGGCGCTGGCGGGTCGAGGAATGGGAATGGCGGGACAGCGGCGTCGAGCTGGCGCTGTCCCGCGTCGTGCCGACCGGAGCGGATGCGGCTATTACCTCTCCGGTTGATCCCGGCAGGGTCAACGCCCCTGCGGACCTTGCGGCAGCCCGCAGCCTGCTCGCGGCGTACGAACTGCCGTGGGACGGAACCGGCGCGGGAGATACGCCGGCGATGTTCGCCGCCGTCTCATCGGCACAGTCCAATTGGAAAGGCGCGGCGCTGTTCGTCGATCATGGCGATGGCAATTTGCTGTCGCTGGGTCCGAGCGGACGCAGCCGCAGTATCCTGGGGATCACTGAAACCGCGCTGGCGGCCGCCAATCCCTGCTACTTGGACCGCGTTTCGAGCTTGGTGATAGTGCTGGCGAACAATGACATGACATTGCCGACCGTCGGTGGACGGCAGCTCGCGGTCGGCGCCAACCGCGCGTTGATCGGCAGGGAAATCGTTCAGTTCGCCAGCGCGACGGCACTTGGCGGGGGACGCTGGCAGATCAGGAACCTGTTGCGCGGTCGCGGCGGCACCGAGGCGGCGGTATGCGGCCATGCCGCTGGCGAGGTCTTCGTGCTGCTGGATGCCGAGCCCATCGCGCTTGATCCGGCGATCGTGGGCGCGGCACCGGCTACCACCATCATCGCCCTGGGGCTCGGCGATCCGGTGCCGGTCAGCTCGGCGATTGCATTGCAGGGTATCACCCGCCGCCCGTTATCACCGGTACACCCGCGCGCGAGAACCTTATCCGACGGCAGCATCGAACTCGGCTGGACGCGGCGCGCGCGAGGAGCGTGGAGCTGGGACGATGGAGTCGATGTTCCGCTGCACGAGCAGACGGAGGCCTATCAGGTTACCTTCGGCGATCCGGCCGCTCCCGTTGCGACCTGGATAGTGATGGCGCCCCGGCTCGTCATCGACGCCGCGACCGTTGCTATTCTGGCACCGGCGCTCCCCGGCGGCGCGCTCAGCGTCCAACAGTCGGGCAGCTACGCTTTGTCCGAGCCGCTGCTCCTCACCACCATCCCCTGACCCAATTTCAGCACTGGAAGTTACGCGCATGAGCAACCCGATCATATTCCCCGGCGTCAGCCCTCGCTTCGGCCTGCCGCTGCTCTTCGCGGGGCAGGCGCAGAAGGAGTTCTCGGTCAACGAAGCCCACGCGCTGACCGACGCGCTGCTGCATTGTGCTATCGAAGGCGAAGCAGCCGGTCCGCCGGCCGCGCCCGTCGACGGCACGGCGTGGCTCGTCGGCGTCTTCGCCAGTGGCGAGTGGATCGGCCAGGAGGGTTCGATCGCCTGCCGGCAGGGAGGCAACTGGCTCTACGTGACGCCAAGTGACGGCATGCGCGTCCTCGATCGTTCGACCGGCCAGATGCGACTATTCTTCGGCACTTGGAAAATTGCCGCGGTTCCCCCGCAACCAATTGGCGGGTCGGTGGTTGACAGCGAGGCTAGGGCAGCAATTCTCCAGCTTATCGGGGCACTCCGCATCGCGGGCGTCCTGCCGGCTTGAATTTCGCGGAGGCACTTTGCATCCCCAAAATGGCAGGGCGACACGCCGCCGTCATTTCGTGGCCGCAGGTCTCAAAACCGCGACATTCATGCAACAGTTGGGGGTTTTGAGCGCTTGCACGGCCATTGCTTAGTGGGTAGACACCGGTCGCTCGGTGGCTCCTAGTCTCTAAATAGGGGAATTAATTATGCGGAAACTCGTTTTGGGAATGGCATTGGCTTCGACAGCCTTGGCCACTCCCGCTCTCGCGCGCCAAGGCGCATGGTATCTCGAACTCGATGCGGGCGCCGTTCTCGTCGAGGATAGCAAATTCGACATCACGCCCGTGGGCGGTGTCAAAGCTCGTAACGCGGCACAGCTCGATTCCAAATATGGTTTCGATGTCGGTGGCGTGATCGGTTATGATTTCGGCATGTTCCGTCTCGAAACGGAAGCAAGCTTTCGCAGGGCCAAGAATGACAGTTTGACGTTCTCTGGCGGACCGGTTTTCAACAGTGTCGGCGGCAATGCCAACGCCTTGTCGTTCATGGTCAACGGGCTGCTCGACTTCGGTCCGGATGATGGTCTGCAGGGCTTTGTCGGCGGTGGCGTCGGTGTGTCGCGGGTCAGATATGATATCCGCCCCGGCCTCCTTGACGACAGCGATACAGGCTTTGCATGGCAGGGTCTCGCAGGCGTTCGCGCTCCTCTCTCCCAGAATGTCGATATCGGCCTCAAGTATCGCTACCATCAGGTGAACAACATCGACCTGGTATCCACGAGTGGTGCCCGTTGGAGCACCAAGTGGCGTTCGCACAGCTTGATGGCGACGCTGGCCTACAACTTCGGCCCGCCACCGCCACCGCCGCCGCCGCCGCCCCCGCCGCCTCCCCCGCCGCCGCCGCCTCTGCCGCCCGCGCCGGAAGCGGTGTGCAACAAGGGCCCGTACATCGTCTTCTTCGATTGGGACCGCTCGGACATTACGCCTGAGGCGGCGACGATCCTAGACAGCGCGATCAGCGCCTATGGAAGCTGCGCCAACGTGCCGATCATGCTCGCCGGCTACACCGACCGTTCGGGCTCGGTGCAGTACAACCAGGGCCTGTCGGAGCGCCGCAACTCCTCGACCCGCGGCTATCTTACCGGCCACGGCATTCCCGACGGAGCGATCTCCAGCCAAGCCTTTGGCGAGAGCAACCCGCGCGTGCCGACCGCAGATGGGGTCCGCGAACTGCAGAATCGCCGCGTCGAGATCACCTATGGCCCCGGATCGGGAATGTAGCTCTCGCGCATTGCGACAAGGAATGGGGGCCGGAGCGATCCGGCCCCTTTTTCTTTGGCCTCACGAAGACGCGACCATCGCCGCCGCGTCATTCCCCTTGGCGGATCGAAGTATTCAAGGTGGTGCCGGTATCGCCCGCACGACTTGCGGTGTGCCTGGGTGCTCAAGCCATTCGGAAGCCACCTCCCGAGAACGCAAAGCCGTCGCCGACCTGTTTGGGATCGCGGCGTTTGATCCCTGCCTCATCCGGCATAGCGCGTCGGGTCCGCCAGTTTGGCGTCCTCGAAGCCCGATCGGCGCAGGCGGCAGCTGTCGCAAAGCCCGCAAGCCAGGCCATTGGGCTGCGGATCATAACAGGACCAGCTCATTGCCGGATCGAGCCTCAGCCGCGCTGTCTCGCTGGCGATATCGGCCTTCCCGAGGTGCTGGAGCGGAGCATGGATACGAAAACGCCTTCCCTCGCTTCCCGCTTTGGTGGCAAGCTCTGCCAACTCCTCGAAACCTCGCACGAACTCCGGCCGGCAGTCGGGGTACCCTGAATAATCGAGGGCATTGACTCCGATAAAGATGTCGCGTGCGCCAAGCGCCTCTGCCCAGGCCAGCGTCAGCGACAGGAACACGAGGTTGCGCGCCGGGACATAGGTGATTGGAATGCCCGGCGAGACGCCGCCCTTTGGCACTTCGATGTCGTCGGTCAATGCAGACCCGCCAAACTGTCGCAGGTCGAGTGGCAGCACCACATGGCGAACCGCACCAAGAGTTGCGGCAATCCGGCGCGCCGCGTCGATCTCTCGCCGATGCCGCTGATTGTAGTCAATGGTCAGGGCCATGATCCGGTAGCCGGCCTCGCGCGCCAGGCCCGCCACCACCATCGAATCGAGTCCTCCCGATAGCAGGATCACGGCATCGCGGCCGGAAACGGGAGAGAGCCGTGCCACGCCAGCCGCGCTAGACTTTGCCGCCCGAACCCGCAACCGCCGCAACGACGCCGACGGTCCGACCGGGTCAAAAGCCACGCCGCCAGGCGAACGCCGCGCCGAAGTCGTCGCGGAGGGCGGCATAGTGGCCGGAATCCTTGCGATAGACCACGCTCGCCGACGCTGCCCCTCTCTGCAGCCGGGCGCTCCACCGGAGTTCACTCGCGACTTCCCGGCCGCACGGGGCAAGCGGCAGTTCCAGCCGCGCCAGCGTAACATTGCGCGTTTCGTAGCTGTAGGCCACTGGCAGCATCAGCCCGATCGCCTCCGACGCGACGCGCAGCGGCTGCGACAGGCGGAGCGTCAGACGGTCACTATTGGCGAAAACGTCGGACGGGGTAAGATCGAGCGACCAGCCGTTGCTCCAAAATAGCCAGCCAGTTGAGACCAGCCGCAGCGCGCGGGAGCGTGGCCACCTGCCGCCAGCTCGCCCCGACCTGCCATCCCGGTGCTAAGTGCCAGTCGGCGTCAAAATCGAGCAGCAGGCAATCTGCGCCCTGTCCCGGGCGCATATTCCCAACGGCATCGCCCACTCCGCCTAGCGCAGCAGCGCTTCGACCCTAACGAAATTAGCGCGCCGCCTCAACCGATTGTCCGGAACCGCCCGCCGCTGCGCTTGTCCTGCGGTGCGACAAGCGATAGTCCGCCTCGCCAGACCGGGTGCGGGGAGCAGAGTATGTCCGAAGTCGAAGTCGCCGTCGAAGCCGCATGGGATGCGCGGGACAGTGTTACGCCGGCGAGCGGCGATGTGCGGACGGTGGTCGAACAGGCGCTCGCGTTGCTCGACAGTGGCGCGGCCCGCGTCGCCGAACCCGACGGCGCAGGCGGCTGGAAGGTCAACCAGTGGTTAAAGAAAGCCGTGCTGCTCTCGTTTCGGCTCAACGACAACGGGGTGTTGCCCGGCTCGGCCGCCGGCGCGCCGGCGTTTGACAAGGTTCCGCTGAAGTTCGCCGGCTGGGATGAAGCCCGGTTTCGCGCCGCCGGCTTCCGCGCCGTGCCGGGCGCCGTGGTGCGGGGTGGCGCCTTCATCGGCAAGGGCGCGGTGCTTATGCCGAGCTTCGTCAACATCGGCGCTTATGTCGGCGAGGGGGCCATGATCGATACCTGGGCAACCGTCGGGAGTTGCGCGCAGATCGGCCGCAACGTGCATCTGTCGGGAGGCGCGGGCATTGGCGGCGTACTCGAACCGCTCCAGGCCAATCCGGTGGTGATCGAGGACGATTGCTTCATTGGTGCCCGCTCCGAAGTGGCTGAAGGCGTGATCGTTGGCCAGGGGGCGGTGCTGTCGATGGGAGTCTTCGTCGGCGCCTCGACCAAGATCGTCGACCGCGCCAGCGGCGCGGTGCACATCGGCCGGGTGCCGCCCTATTCAGTCGTGGTCCCGGGATCGCTGCCTGGCAAGCTCCTGCCCGACGGCGCTCCCGGGCCTGCACTTTACTGCGCGGTGATCGTCAAGACGGTGGACGCCCAGACACGCTCGAAGACCGCGATCAACGAACTGCTTCGCGATTAGCGCATGTCGGGCGCGGCGTCCGGAACGGCTTCTTTGTCCGAGCGTTAGGTTGCTGCCCGTGTCGGGGCAATTGGTGGAGGTGTGAGAAATGGAACGCCAAGGCGATGAGGTGCACGTCACGACCGCCGAAGCTCGCTCCGGGAGTAGAGGGCGCCACGCGCGCAATATTCTTGTGCTGAGCCTGCTGCTGGTTATCTTGGCGCTCTCGGCGACCTGGATCGTCGGCGCTTTGAGCAGCCCACAGGGCAGCCACGCGGCGCCGGTCAGCAATCAGCCTGCGCCGGCCTCGGGCGCCGGGCAGTAGAAGTGTGGCCGGGCACTTCGGCGAAGGCGAGATGGTACGCTGGCATTGGGGCGCCGGAACCGCCCACGGCAAGGTCGAAACGCGCTTCGACAAACGGGTAAGCCGGACAATCAAGGGCAAACGGATTACCCGCAACGGCACGGTTGAGAACCCCGCATATCTTGTCCGCCAGGAGGACGGTGACCGGGCGCTCAAGCGCGGGTCGGAACTCGAACCGGCCTCGTGAACCCGCTCGATCGCTTCGTTGCTGCCCAACGGGGCTGCTATGCACAGGCACTTGCCGAGCTGGCCGCAGGGAATAAGCGCACGCACTGGATCTGGTTCATCTTCCCGCAGATCGCCGGGCTTGGCCAAAGCGCGACCGCGCGTCATTATGCGCTCGCCGATCTCACCGAGGCGCGCGACTATCTGGCCCACCCGGTGCTCGGCGACCGATTGACGGAATGTACCGAAGCGATGCTCGGCTGGGCGCGCTGGCGCGGTGCCGACGCGATCCTTGGAACGATTGACGCGCTCAAGTTCCGCAGCTCGATGACGCTGTTCGAGGCAGCCAGCGGCGGTGAGCTGTTCGCCGTAGCGCTGCAAGCCTTTTACGCCGGAAAGCGCGACGAGGAAACGTTGCGCATTCTGGGCGACGGGTGATTGCCAGCAAGTAGCTCGGCCGGCGCGCTTCGCCCTTCCCAAACCGATGCCACTTCCCATCTCAGATGCGATGGTCGCTAACCCCGTAGCCCCGCCCGACGTGCCTCTCGCGATGCCGTCCCCCGCCGGGCTGCTGCGCGCCGGGCTGGTTCGCCGGGTGCGGCGCGTATTCAATGACGAGGCCGCCGGCGAAGCGCCGGTTGCGCGCTCGTCCGAAGCTTTGTTCGGTGCCGATGCGGTGATCTGGCGCGTTCACGGGAATGTCGCGGCGATGATGGCCGGCGGCGTTGCTGCGCTGCTGTTGCAGATGCTGCACCCACTGGCGCTGGCCGGCGTGCTCGGCCATTCGGACTTCCGCCGCGATATGCTCGGCAGGTTGCGGCGGACCGCCCGCTTCATCGCGGTGACAACCTACGGCCACAGCCGGGATGCCGAAGCTGTAATTGCCCGGGTCCGTATGATTCACTCCAGCGTGAAGGGTAAAGCAGGCGACGGCCGCGCCTATTCGGCCGAGGATCCGCAACTGCTCGCCTGGATCCATGTCGTCGAGGCGGTGTTCTTCCTCGCCGCGCACGTCCGCTTCGTCGAGCCTGGCATGTCGCGGGCGGACCAGGACGCCTATTTCGCCGAATTCGCGACCATCGCCCGGCAACTCGGTGCCGACCCCGTTCCGACGACCCTGCGCGAAGCCAGCGCGCTGCTCGACCTCTACCGCCCGGAACTCGCGGCCGGCGGCGACACGCGCGAGGTGACGCGTCTGATCCTCCACGGCGCAAATACCCGCCGGCCCGCCTCACATGCATTGATCGCTGATGCCGCGATCGGGCTGCTGCCGGTCTGGGCGCGCGATATGCTCGAACTCGATTTGCCCGCCTGGCGCGCGGCGGGCGCCGAACTCGGCCTGAACGCTCTCGCCGCGACGCTCGGCTGGGCCTTTGCCGGAGCGCCCCCTAGCCGCTAAGTGCGGCCGGGTGACGGAGGAGTTCGACCACATCATCGTCGGCGGCGGCAGCGCCGGCTGCGTGCTCGCCAATCGGCTCAGCGCCGATCCCCGGCGCAAGGTGCTGCTGCTCGAAGCAGGGGGGCGGGACAACTACCTTTGGATCCGTGTTCCGGTCGGCTACCTCTACTGCATCGGCAATCCGCGCACCGACTGGTGCATGACCACAGAAGCCGAGGAGGGCTTGGGCGGCCGCGCGCTTCGATATCCGCGCGGCAAGGTGCTCGGCGGCAGTTCCTCGATCAACGGCATGATCTACATGCGCGGCCAGGCCGCCGATTACGACGGCTGGCGGCAGGCTGGAAACCCCGGCTGGGGCTGGGACGACGTGCTGCCTTATTTTGCCCGCGCCGAGGATCACTATGCGGGAGCAGGACCGTTCCACGGCACCGGCGGCGAGCTCCGCGTCGAGCAGCAGCGGCTGCGGTGGCAGATACTCGAGGCGTTCCAGCACGCCGCCGAGGAATATGGCGTGTCCCCGATCCCGGACTTCAACACCGGCGACAATGAGGGTTCCGCCTTCTTCGACGTGACCCAGCGGCGCGGCTGGCGCTGGAGCGCCGCCGACGCCTTCCTCAAGCCGGTGCGCAGCCGGGCGAACCTCTGTGTAATCACCGGGGCGCTGGTCGATCGCGTGGTGATCGAGGCGGGGCGCGCCATCGGCATCACCTACTGGATCGGCGACGAGCGGCGCATCGCCCGGGCGCGCGGCGAGGTGCTGCTGAGCGCCGGCGCGATCGGTTCGCCGGCGGTGCTCGAACGCTCCGGCATCGGCGACCCGGCGCGGTTCGCCGGCCTCGGCATCGCGCCGCTGGTCGATCGGCCCGAGGTTGGCGGCAACCTCCAGGACCATCTCCAGCTGCGCTGCGCCTATCGGATCAGCGGCGTCGCCACACTCAACCAGCGCGCCGCGACGCTGTTGGGCAAGGCACTGATTGGCTTCGAATACCTGCTGCGGCGCAGCGGCCCGATGGCGATGGCGCCGAGTCAGCTCGGCATGTTCGTCCGCAGCGACCCGCGCCTCGCCACCGCCGATCTCGAATACCACGTCCAGCCGCTCAGCCTGGAGGCATTCGGCGGGCGGCTCGACCCGTTCCCGGCCTTCACCGCCAGCGTCTGCAACCTCCGCCCCGAGAGCCGCGGCACGACGCACATCACCGCCGCCGATCCCGCCGCTGCGCCCAGCATCCGGCCCAATTACCTCGCCACCGAGGCTGACCGGCGCACCGCCGCCCAGGCTATCCGCATCACCCGCGCCATCGTCGCCCAGCCGGCGCTCGCTTGCTTCCACCCCGAGGAAGTCCGCCCTGGTCCCGGCCACGACAGCGAGGACGAGCTGCAACGCGCCGCCAGCGTAATCGGCACGACCATCTTCCACCCCGTCGGAACCGCGGCGATGGGTAGCGTCCTCGATGCCGAGCTGCGGGTGCGCGGGGTCGATCGGCTGCGGGTGATCGATGCCTCGGTGATGCCGGCGATCACTTCGGGCAACACCAACGCGCCGGTGATGATGATCGCCGAGATGGGCGCGGAACTGGTGCTGCGCGCGGGACGATGACCCGCCGCCGCGTACCGCATTGACCGCCCGCCAGCGCAGGCGTACCCACACGAAGCAATCTCTTTTCGGGTCAGGACCTGGCGCCTGTAACCGACCTATGCCGACCGGGAAATTCCGGCGGCGATTTCCCGCCGGGCGCATGTCGCCACGGCGGCACACCTTGGGATCGAGGAGAATTGTCGTGGCCCATATCACAACGAATTATAAGATGTATTTGCCGGCGTCGCATCACCGCCAGCCGCGCAACACCAGCTGGGAGCTGTCGCTTGCTCCCACCTCGGGCGGCGACACCCCTTACAGCCCGCCATTCTTCCCCTGGCTGCCCGACCCGACTTCGCCCGGCGGCACCGGCCAGGCCAAGCTGCTGTTCTGGAGCGATACCGACGGCACCACCGGCATCGTCCGCCCGCCCTCGGCCTTCGACATCCCCTCGGCCGCCAGCGCGCGGACTGTCACCGGCTGGTACTTCCCGCAAGGCGGCGGCGACGGCCCCCCTGGCCCACCCGCGATCATCGACGACGCCTTTTCGGCCAATCTCGGCACGTTCATCGACGACACCTTCGTCGACGTGATCAGCAATCCCGCGTTGACTGCCGACGCCAACGTCATCGGCATCGTGCCGACCAGCTCGGCGCAGACGCTGGTCGCCAAGGGCCATGTCCTCTCGGTGCCCGAGCCGTTCTCGCAATGGATTCTCAACGATTCCATCATGCCGGTCGGCAATTCCACGCTCAACGTGGCGAAGGGGACACTGGGCATCGCGATCGCCGTCTACCAGCAGGGCAGCTTCCCCAAGCCGCCGCGCGTCCGCGATTTCGCCGAGTTCGTCCGCATCATCTTCGGCGTCATCCAGGACGGCGGCGGGCTGACCGACCACGGCCCGATCGGCCCGTGGGACCCGCTGCTCACCGCGATCCTCAACAGCAGCCAGATCGCCACCCATGCCAGCAAGGTCCACGGCAAGATCGGCACGCAAATGACCTCGCTTGCCGCGCAGGAGACCATAGCCGTGATCCGCGCCGCGATCCCGCAGCTGGAGAAACTGGCGGGCAAGCAGCGGGGTTGACACATCTGACACGGTGCGGGCGGGGCTGAACGCGGCGTCCATCGACTTGAACTCGATGGGCGCCGCGCCGCAGCCTTCACCGTCGGCTTCGTCGAACAAGGCGGGGAGCGCCGGCTCGCCCGTCAGGCAGCGGTCCGCCTCCGCGCGGGCGGTGTCGCGCCACACGTCCCATTCGGCCTCGGCATCGGCGCGCGCGTCCTCGGGCTCGATCAGCGCCTCGGGCTCGGCGTCCTGCGCGATCCCGTCCTCGCCGATCTCCTCCTCGTCCTCTTCCTCGCCATAGCCGCCGCTCGCCCAGGCGCGCATCGCGTTGTGCGCGTCGCGCGCCGCCCTGGCGCCATGCGCCGCGCGCGAGGCGGGTAGCACCGGCGCGGCGCTTTCCCGCTCGCAATCGAAGAAGCCGTACAGCGCCGGGTCCGGCTCCGCCCCCGCGACCAGCGCCAGCAGCTCGTCGAACCGCCCGGCGAGCGCGCCGCCGCCGCTCGCCGCGATCCGGTCGAGCCGCGCCATATGGGCGAGCAACAGCCTTGTATCGTGGCGGACGCGGGTGCCGACCAGTTCGCCGCGAAAATAGACGTCCTCGGCGACCCCATCGATCGCCCGCGCGCCGAGCACGTCGCCGACATGATCGCGCGCCAGCACCAGCGCCGCCGCCCAGCCCTGCGCGAACGCCGGATCGCGCCGCTTGGCGACATAGGCGGTCTGCGCCGAGACCCCGACCCGCGCACACGCCCCCCGCACGCTGCCCCGCTCCGCCAAAGCATCGAGAAACCGCACCCGCCGCTCCGGCGTGAACGCGTCGTGAGAGGGTGCGCGCGCAAAATCCTCCCCGAGCAAAGCTCGGGGAGGGGGACCATGCGAAGCATGGTGGAGGGGTAAATCCGGCGAGGCGTATTCATGCGCCAACCCGCCGCCCCCATACTCCACCCCATCCCGTCGCCCCTGCGCAGGCAGGGGCCCATACAACCCCCCGCCATCGAGCCCGGCATCGTGTCGATGAGGAGAGCCCGGATAGGCCCCTGCCTCCGCAGGGGCGACGGGTGAATGGGCAAGCGCATCCCCCGGCACGCCGATATCGCGCGACAGCGGAATCCACCCGCGCCCGAACGGCGTGGGATAGCGATGCTCAGGACTGTCGGACACCAGCGCGCCTCCGGGTGAGTGAATGAGGAGGCAGGCTATGTATACCGAGTCGGGGATTGTAGGAAAGCTAAAGCGTTGACCATACAACCCCCGTCAATGGGCGCATATTGCCTCCCCGTAGTTCCGCCACTAGACGATGCCGAGAGCACATAGCGGGAGGGGTGAGTGCCAGGGATCAACACGCATGAGGTTTCAAAGCTTTCTGAGATATTGCAAAAGATCGAGAAGTTTCAATCTGCGCATCAGAATGCTTGGTTCCGCGGTGTGGGGAACCACGAGCACAACCTCTTGCCGTCCATAGCCCGCGGGGTAGGAAAATCGGCAGAGCATATTATTGAAGTTGTTGAACCCGGAATTTTCGCTACCTTCGCCCAGCGATCACCGCCCTTTATAGATAGGGACCTTTCGAATCCATGGCGAGCTCTTTTCTTTATACAACACTATGGCGTGCCGACCCGTCTTCTTGATTGGTCGGAGAGCCCTTTTGTCGCTATCTATTTCCCGTTTATCCCCTTGACCCACGCTTGACATAGCGTGCTATGCTCGCCTCCGCAACAGGAGGCGTCCCATGAAATTGACCGTTCACGCCCGGATTGAGATCGCGCTGGCAACCGCGCTGCTGCTCGGTAGCTGCTCAAAGCCCGAATGGGAGGATAGGCTGGAGGTGGCGGACGTGAACGCACGGCGGGCGATCAACCGCGTGGATGAGCTGGAAAGCCGGGTGAGCGACATTGAGGGCAAGTTTGGGATGTAAGGGGCACGAGGAGACACGCGCCCTCGCAGGTATGGCTTGCGTATGGCTCAGAGCCATACCATACTCCACACACGGCCAGAGTAATGCTGACGGCGATCTAGGCCGAAGTATGGGCCAAGAGGGCTTTATGGGCGCTAAGCGCGTCGCACAGGACATGCTCAAATTGACCGTTCGGTTCGCCCGGCGCGATGACGGTGGGCTGCGGGCGTGGAGCGACGATCTCCCCGGCTTCGTTCTTTCCCATGCCGATGCCCATGCCGTGCTGGAGGATGTGGAGCCTGCCTTAGAGGTGATGCTCGGCGCTAAATACGAGTGCGCGGTCAAGGTCTATCGTTTGACCACTCCCGAGCTTTTTAGCTTGACCTCTGAACTGCCGCTTCCGGCGTTCATGATCCCCGAACGCGAATACGCCTCACAAATCTGTTGAGCGCGTTTCGCAGCAAACCTCGATCCGAATGGGAGGCCGAGCTGCGCTCCTACGGCTGCAGGCCTACCGTTGGCATGACAGCATTACAAACCGCTGAATGGTGGCGATGGCCGTGGGATGGATATCCCTTCCCCATCTCGACAGAACACGACGGCTCCATTGACCTGTGGGCTTTCCAGAGGCTTCTGTCCGACATGGCGCGGCTTGCACCACCAGACTGGCTTTTCCCCAACTGAATGCGCTGCTGTTGTAAGGAACACACCGGGACGGCTCGTACACGTCGAAAGGTGTTGTAAACGCAACCGCACTCCTGTATCCTGCTTCGGACACGGAGATTCACATGGACGACAACATCATCAACGCGATGGAGGCTGAGATCACACAGCTAGAGGCGAAGGCCTCTGCCCTTCGCTCTGTCATCGCTCTGTACCGTGCGGGTAATGCCA
>JBDSIY010000032.1:0-28584 GCA_039917735.1 Novosphingobium sp.
GCAGCGGTATCGTCAGCCATTTCTGCGCCATGGGGTCCTTCCGCGCGCTCGACAGTCAGCCTATTGTTTGCGCCAATCCCCGGGGGAGGGCCACAACCAAATCCACGACCGCGCGCGCGGCCTTCCCATCCCGTCCACCAGCCGCTAAGCGCCCGCCTGCTGCTGGGGCGTCGCCAAGTGGTAAGGCACCGGTTTTTGGTACCGGCATTCGCAGGTTCGAATCCTGCCGCCCCAGCCAGCGGCGCACGATGGCGAGGTTGGGCGGGAGCCACGCTTGGGCGTCAGCTGTTCGCGGAGCCGGGCTTGGCCAGCTTGCGATTGAGGTGTGCCAGCCCGAGATCAGGCGGCTAGGTGTCGCTGCCGGCCTCGGCCTTGAGTTCGTAAAGCAGCGCCAAGGCCTCGCGCGGGCTGAGCGTGTCGATTTCGAGGGCACGCAGCCGCTCGCGCAAGGCATCGCACTGCTCCTCCTGCGCTGCCATCGCGGCGGCGAACAGAGGCAGGTCGCCCAGCCCGGCGGCGATCCCTCCGGTTTCCGCGCGGCCTTTCTCGAGCCGCGCCAGCACCGCTTTGGCGCGGGCCACGACCGGCGGCGGCAGGCCGGCAAGCCGTGCCACCGCGAGGCCGTAGCTGCGGTCGGCAGGCCCCTGCGCAAGCTCATGCAGCAGCACCAGCTCTCCCTTCCACTCGCGGGCGCGGACGTGATGGAGCGAAAGCGCGTCGCAGCTTTCGGCGAGCCGTGCCAGTTCGTGGTAATGGGTGGCGAACAGGCAGCGGCAGCGGACGGTCTCGTGGATCGCCTCGGTTACCGCCCAGGCCAGCGCGAGCCCGTCGTAGGTCGAGGTGCCGCGCCCCACCTCGTCGAGGATGACGAAGCTGCGTGTCGTCGCCTGCGAGAGGATCGCGGCGGTCTCGACCATCTCGACCATGAAGGTCGAGCGGCCGCGCGCAAGATCATCTGCCGCGCCGACCCGGCTGAACAGCCGGTCGACCAGCCCGATCGTTGCACTGGCGGCCGGAACGAAGCCGCCGGCCTGAGCCAGCAGCACGATCAGCGCATTCTGGCGCAGGAAGGTGGATTTGCCGCCCATGTTGGGGCCGCCGACCAGCCAGAGACGCGAGGATTTCGCCTGCTGTCCGCCTGCCTCCGCGCTTGCGCCCGCTCCTGCTGAGCTTGGTGAAGCACCCGCGCTCGGTTGGGGAAGTGCGCGGCGTTGACCTTCGGTCGCCGTCGGCTCGACACGGTGAGGCTGCGCGCGGGCCGGGTCAGGAGGACGGGAACCGGCGAATGGTGCGTCGAGGAAGCAGTCGTTTTCGACGAAGCGCTGTCCTGTGACGGCCAGCGCCGCCTCGACCACTGGATGGCGGCCGCCGGTGATCGCCAGGCATGGCTCCTCGACGATGCGCGGCATGACCCAGCGTCCTTCGGCGGCGCGTTCAGCCTGGCCCGCGGCGACGTCGATCCGGGCGAGCGCGGCGGCGGTGGCGGCGATGGCCTTGCGGGCCGAAGTCGCGGCGGCGACCAGCTCCTCGAAATGCGCCTCCTCGGCCGCGAGCGCATGGCCGCCTGCCTCGGCGATGCGGCTGGCTTCCTCGTGCAGCGCCAGCGCGTTGAAGCGCACCGCGCCGGCCATCGTCTGGCGATGGGTAAAGCCGCTGTCCGCGCTCATCAGCGCGTCGGCATGGCGTGCCGGCACCTCGATGAAATAGCCGAGCACGCCGTTGTGGCGGATCTTGAGCGCGGCGACGCCGGTCTCACCGCGATAACGCGCTTCGAGCGCGGCGATGGCGCGGCGGGCGTTGCCGGCGGTCCCGCGCAGCGCATCAAGCGCAGCGTCATAGCCCTCGGCGATGAACCCGCCCTGCGTGCGCTCGGTCGGCGGCGAGGGCACCAGCGCGCGCGTGCATAGGTCGATCAATGCGCCATGGCCGCCCAGCACCGGCAGCAGTGGGGCGAGCAGCGCCGGCGTCGCCTCACGCGCGGTCAGCAGCTCGCCGATGCGCCAGGCGCCGTCGAGCCCGTCACGAAGCTGGCCAAGGTCACGCGGGCTGCCGCGCCCGGCCACGATGCGCCCCAGCGCCCGGCCGATATCGGGAACCCGGCGGAGCAATCCCCGCAAGTCCTCGCGCAGCAGCGCCCCCTCGTGCAACCAGGCGACCAGCTCCAGCCGCTCGGTAACGGCCGAACGGCTGGTGAGCGGCGCGGACAGGTCTTCGGCAAGCTGGCGCGCTCCCGGCCCGGTGACGCAGCGATCGATCGCGTCGATCAGGCTGCCAGCGCGGGAGCCGCCGCTCGCCTGCAGGATTTCCAGGCTCGCGCGTGTCGCCTCGTTCATCGCCATCACCGCCGATCCGGCCCGTGCCACGGGCGGCAGCAACAGCGGCAGAGCGCCGCGCCCGACATGGTCGAGATAGGCGAGCAGGCCGCCGGCGGCGGCCAGCATCGGCGCGGTAAAGGCACCAAAGCCGTCGAGCGTCGCCACGTCATGCACGCTCAGCAGCCGCTCGCGCCCGCGCTTGTCGGCGAAGTCGCGTGATGGCCTGGCGCTCGCGCTGGCGGGCATTCCCGCCCAGCCTTCGGGCGCCACCAGTTCGCTCGGCCCGATCCGCGCGAGCACCGCGGCGAGATCGTCGCGCGCGCATTCCTCCAGCTCCATCCGCCCGGTGGAAATGTCGCAGGCGGCGATCCCGACGGTGCCGCGCAGCGCGCAGACCGCCGCCAGCAGATTGGCGCGACGGGGTTCAAGCAGGGACTCCTCGGTCAGCGTGCCGGCGGTGACGAAGCGGACGATGGCGCGCGCCACCAGCGCCTTGCCGCCGCCGCGCCTGCGCGCGTCGGCCGGACTCTCGATCTGCTCGGCGATGGCGACGCGGCAGCCGGCGCGGATCAGTCGCGCGAGATAGGCTTCCGCCGCATGCACGGGCACGCCGCACATCGGAATGGGCGCGCCGCCATGCTCACCGCGGCTGGTGAGCGCGATGTCGAGGATCCTCGCCGCAACCTTGGCATCCTCGAAGAACAGCTCGAAGAAATCGCCCATCCGGTAGAACAACAGGCACTCGCCTGCTTCGGCCTTGAGTGCCAGATATTGCACCATCATCGGGGAGGCGGAGCCGTGCATGCCCGTAGCGTTACGCGCGGCAACGGCGATTCCCAAGCGTCGGAGCGGCCGCTTTCCCCTATCGCCTCCCGCCGACATTGATTACGGCGCGCCTGAGGATGGGAGAAAAGCGGTGTCCGACGAAAGCAATGTCCAGTTCACCGAGCGCGAGGCGCTGTTCTACCACAAGACCATCCGGCCCGGTAAAATCGAGATCATCGCGTCCAAGCCGATGGCTACGCAGCGCGACCTTAGCCTCGCCTATTCTCCGGGTGTCGCGGTGCCGGTGCTGGCGATCGCAAAGGATCCCGCCGCCGCGTATGATTACACGATCCGTGGCAATCTCGTCGCGGTTATCTCCAACGGAACCGCGATCCTCGGGCTCGGCAACCTTGGCGCGCTCGCCTCGAAGCCGGTGATGGAAGGCAAGGCGGTGCTGTTCAAGCGCTTCGCCGATGTCGATTCGATCGACATAGAGCTCGACAGCGAGGACCCTGACAAGCTGATCGAAGCGATCGCGCTGATGGAGCCGACCTTCGGCGGGATCAACCTGGAAGACATCAAGGCGCCCGAATGCTTCGTCATCGAGCAGACTCTGCGCGAGCGGATGAAGATCCCGGTCATGCACGATGACCAGCACGGCACCGCGATCATCGCCGCGGCGGGCCTCGTCAACGCCTGCCTGTTGACCGGCCGCAGCTTTGCCGACGTCAAGGTGGTGGTCAACGGCGCGGGCGCCTCGGCGATTTCCTGCACCTCGCTGATCAAGTCCATGGGCGTGCGCCACGAGAACGTGACGATGTGCGACAGCAAGGGCGTGATCTATGTCGGCCGTGCCGGCGTCGACCAGTTCAAGTCGGCACATGCGGTCGATACCGACAAGCGTACGCTGAGCGAGGCGGTGGTCGGCGCCGATGTCTTCCTCGGCCTTTCGGTCGCCGGCGCGATGACGCAGGAAATGGTGAAGACGATGGCGCCCGATCCGATCATCTTCGCCATGGCCAACCCCGATCCGGAGATCACCCCGCCAGACGCGAAAGCGGTTCGGCCCGACGCGATCGTCGCCACCGGCCGCTCCGATTATCCGAACCAGGTCAACAACGTGCTCGGCTTCCCCTTCATCTTCCGCGGCGCGCTCGACGTGCGGGCGACCGCGATCAACGAGGAGATGAAGATCGCCGCCGCCCGCGCCATCGCCGAGCTGGCGCGGCTGCAGGTGCCGGAGGAGGTCGCGCTCGCCTATGGCAAGTCGCAGAGCTTCGGGCGCGACTATATCATCCCGGCGCCATTCGATCCCCGGCTGATGGAGGTGGTGCCCTCCGCCGTGGCCAAGGCGGCGATGGACACCGGCGTGGCGCAGCAGCCGATCGAGGACTTCGACGCCTATCGTCAGGCGCTGAAGGCGCGGCTCAATCCGACGACCTCGGTGCTCGCCGGGGTCTACGCGCGGGTCAAGGAGAACCCCAAGCGGGTCATCTTTGCCGAGGCCGAGAACGAGGTCGTGCTGCGCGCGGCGATCCAGTATCGCAGCTTCGGCTATGGCGAGCCGGTGCTGGTCGGCCGCACCCAAGCCGTGCTCGAAAAGTTCGCCGAGTTGGGCGTCACCGATGCCGATGCCCAGACTTATGAAATCCAGAACTCGATGGTTTCCGAGCACGTCAAGCCGATGGTCGAGATGCTCTATGCACGGCTGCAGCGGCGCGGTTATCTTGAGCGCGACGTCCAGCGGATGGTCAACCAGGATCGCAACGTCTTCGCCTCGGGCCTGCTCAAGCTCGGCGTCGGCGATGTGATGATCACCGGCATCACCCGTCCGTTCGAGCAGAGCATGCGCGAAATCCGCCGCGTGCTCGATCCGGCGCCCGAGCGCCTGCCGTTCGGCATCCACATGCTCGTCGGCAAGAACTACACGACCTTCCTGGCCGACACCACGATCAACGAACGGCCGACGTCCGAACAGTTGGCGATCATCGCGACCGAGACCGCCGCGGTCGCACGGCGGCTCGGCCACGAGCCGCGCGTCGCCTTCCTCAGCTATTCGACCTTCGGCAATCCTTCGGGCAAGTGGCTGGAGAACATCCGCGAGGCGGTGCAGCTGCTCGACGAGCAGAAGCAGAACTTCGAATATGAGGGCGAGATGGCGCCCGACGCGGCGCTCAACCCCACGGTGATGCGCAACTACCCGTTCTCGCGGCTGTCAGCGCCGGCGAATGTGCTGGTGATGCCAGGGCTGCAATCGGCCAATCTCTCGGCCAAGCTGCTGCGCGAACTCGCGGGATCGACCACCATCGGGCCGATGCTGATCGGGATGGAAAAGCCGGTGCAGGTGGCGCCGATGACCGCGATCGCCCCCGACGTGCTGACGCTGGCGGTGCTGGCGGCGGCGGGGATCGTCGGGTGAGCCGCAGCCGCAAGGCGCCTGCATGTCAAGACGACGCCACCAGCACAAGCAGCACCTTGGGCAAGGTGTGGCGCACAGCAAACGATTTGAAAGGCGCGGCGGCAAGTCCGCCGATCAACAAGCCGAGCTTGTAGTCGAACGCCGCCGAAACGGGGGCGGGCATAGCCGATTTCCATGCCACCATTTTGACGCGTGTTCCTGACACCGGCAAACCCTTGGAAAAGTGGTGCGGTCTGCTGGTGTCACGACCGATGGGTTGTGACGCCGAAGAGCATTTCGCCGTCAGCGGATCGGCCACAACGCATAGACCCAGCCGCGGCAGCCCGTCCGGCAGGCGGAGTTCATCGCGCGTGGCCAGGAACGCCGCAGCCTCGAGCTCCACCGCGTGGGCGAGCCGTTGCCGCGCCCCGGCGAAGCGCCTCCGTGAGCGGATCATCTACCGCATCGGGCTGGCGAAATCGAAGATGTTGGTAGGCTCGGTCATGGCGTATTGCTCTCCTCAAGAGGTCCTCGCTGGCTCATCACCCACCTCGATACGCCGCCTCCAATCCTCCGCCGTCACCCATTTTCCAGCATAGCTCTTCGTAGCGGCCTCAATGCCGACCCGCACGTATTCCTCGCCGATCGACGTGAGCAGAACGGCAATGTCATCGGGGCTCGCTGGTCACCGTGCGCTCGCAAACGACCTTGCCGGTCTCGTCCACCACACATACCGATGTCTCCTTCACCGAGACATCCAGACCTACGAAATGTGTCATCGCCGCTACTCCTTCCTCGGAGCGCGAGGTCAGGCCCGACCCCGACCTGGCCGTCGTATGTGTAGAGGCTGCAATTTCATCTGCTTCAAATCCCGGCCGCCGCGATACACCATCGTTATAGCCGAAGCTCGGGATGGCGATGTCGACCCCCGGATTGCCGTTCGCCATCGGCTTGGCCTTGGCGACCTTCAGCGTCCAGCGCGCATCGGTGTCCTTCGGCGCCGCCCTCGCCGGCTCATCGGGCCAGATCTCGCGGGCCTGCCTGCCCGCCTTGATGGCGTCCTTCTGAGGCACCGTGTTGCGCTGCTTGGGCGCAGCCACCAGCGTCGCATCGACGTTCTGGCCGCCCATGGCGAGATACCCGCGCTCGCGCAGTTGCCGCTCAAAGTCGGCAAACACCATATCGCGCGCGCCCGCCTCGGTCAGCTTCTCGCGGAACAGCCGGATCGTGTTGGCATCCGGCGTCGGCGCGCCGAGATCGAAGCCGAGAAAGCGCAACCAGCTCAGCCGGTCACGGATCGGATATTCCATCTGCGCGTCGGCCACGTTGTTCCGCGCCGCGAGCACCAGGACCTTGAGCATCGCCACCCGGATCATACAGCGGCCGACCGCCCATGGCAGCCTCACCATAGGCCAACGCGCAGTCAAAACCGGGCGAAACGCCTTGAAGTCGATGATCCGGCCCAGTTCTTCCAACGGGTCGCCGTGCGCCGACAGCCGCTTCAGATGTTCCGATAATCCAAACAATCCCGCCTGACGTATCGCGGCCCCCCCGCCGGCCGCAATGAATCAGATCTGACGATCAAACGCGAGGGTTTTTGGAGGTGGGGTGGTGCCGCCCTCCCCAGATGGCATCGCAGTGTGCCAAAGATGTGCTGTTGAAATCCACTGAGCGCGAACCTCAGGCTGGCGTGAACTTGATGTGGAGATCGACCAGGCTGCGGAACGAGTAGGTCGGCACGAAGTTGAGCCTGCGATCGCCCGGCGGGCCGTGGTGCGCCTCGTCGAGATAGAATTCGCTGGTTCGCGCCAGCAGGCGTTCGAGGGCGATGCGGGTTTCCATCCTGCCGAGCGGCGCCCCCGGGCAGCCGTGAATCCCACGGCTGAACGACATATGGTCGCGCCGGTTCGGCCGGTCGATGTCGAATGTCTCCGGCTCCGGGAAATGCTCCGGGTCGTGATTGGCCCCGACCAGGCAAGCGGTCATCACCGCACCTGCGGGGACTTCGACCCCTGCCACCGCGGTATCGGTGACGGCAAGCCGATAGGACACCTTCACCGGCGGATCGAAGCGCAGCACCTCCTCGATGAAGTCGGGAATCCGCTCCGGGCTCCTGCGCAGGAACTGCTGCAGCTCGCTGTCATCGGCGAGGATGCGGATCGACATCGATATCAGGTGCGAAGTGGTGTCCTGCCCCGCTCCGAAGATAAACCGCGCCAGGTTGGACAGCGCGTCGAACGGAACTTCGGTCCCGTCGCGAAAACGGCTTTGGACCAGTTCGGTCATCAGGTCATCGCGCGGGTTTTCGATGCGATCTCGCAAATAGCTGTCGAACAGATCCTTCATTCCGATGAGCGGATCGGGGCCGATTTTCATCGCGCTGTCGCCATCGATCTGGCTGGGCGGCGCGCCGATGGCCTCGAGCAGGACCTGGCGATCCTCTTCGGGGATGCCCATGAAATCGGAAATGGCGTAGGTTGTGGTCGCATGGCCGTACTGCGGCACGACATTGCATTGGCCGTCATCGATGAAGCGGTCGATCAGCTTGTCGGCCAGGCCGCGCAGATAATCCTCGTTCTGCTTGATGCGCTTGTACGTCAGCAGGCCGGTGACCAACGCGCGGTGGTCGGTGTGTTTCTGGCCGTCGAAGCTTACGAGATGCGCAGACCACGGCAGTTCATCGCGCACAGCCTCGAGTTGCCGGCTGATGTCGCCGCCCTCGGGCTCGAACGGGAGGGGAGGCAGCGGCCCAACCACGCCTCGGCAGGCCGAGAGCGCCTCATCCTTGCGGTTCAACAATTCGCCGACTGCATCGTAGCCGGTGACCATGTAGGCTCCGTGATGTGGTTCGCGAGCAACCGGGCACAGCGAACGCATCTGGCTGTAGTAGTCTACCGGATTTTGGATCACCGCTGGGTCGCTGAAAAAGTCAGGGATGTTGTCTGGCATATTCTCTTCCATCTTCCGTTCGCCTGGTTGCTCCCGTCTGCCGCTATGATCCGAGCGGCTGGTGACATAGACGATGCAGCCGTGTGAGCCCCTGGCCATGGCAATGCCCCCGTCGGCCCCTCGGCACCCGGATACCCACGATCGGCTGCCCGGACATTCGCTCCTCTCCCAAGTTCGTCGCCTTGTTAGCGCAGCCGATGCCGGCCGGCAAGGCGGTAAATTGATACAGTCACGTTATCATTCGATGTTGGCAAAGGCGGGGCAGAACTTCGTCGCGCGCAGCGCGCCGGATCACATGGACTCGCCGCCATTCACGGCAAGGATTTGACCCGTCACGAAGCGGCTCGCGTCAACTGCGAGATAGAGCAGCGCGTACGCAATATCGGAAGGTCGGCCAAGAAGGCCCAAGGGCGATTGCGCAGCCATGTCCCGCCTCACCCTTTCCTGCAGGGCAGGGCTGATCGCACCACTCTCGTCCCGAAACAGGATGCGGCTCATCGGCGTCTCGATCCAGCCCGGCGGGATCGCGTTGACCCGAATGCCGTCCGCGCCGAATTCGGCTGCGCTCGTCCATGTCAGCGAGTTCACTGCGGCTTTGGTCATCCCAAAGAGGCCCATGCCGGGCAGGGGCTTGGCACCGCCCCCGGATGAGAGGTTAATGATCGATCCGCCACGCCCGCGCATGACGCGCGCCGCTGCCACGCTACCCCAGTAGGGAGCCATCATGTTGATCGCGATGATCTGTTTGGCCCGTACGGGATCGGTCTCGGCCAGGCCGTGCAGGCAGGAGATTCCCGCCCCGTTCACCCATATGTCAGGAGCGCCGGCCACGGACAGCGTCCAGTCGGCCAGCAATTCGAGTTCCTCTCGGGACGCGACGTCAACCTTGCGGACGTGGACGTCTCCCGCGCTTATCAACCCTGCCGTTTGCGCCAGACCCTCGTCGTCGATATCGGCCAGGATGAGCCGCGCGCCAGCCAATGAAAGATCCGGGCGGTTTCCTGCCCGAGCCCTGAACCAGCGCCGGTTATGACCGCCACCTTGCCGCGGAGCGTGAACGCCTGGGCCAGTTCCTCGGCAATCCCGACCATATCCTTCTCTCCCAAAGCGCGCCGAGCCCGGCCGGCATTGCCCGAGCTTGACAGCACCCCCTCCCGCTAACATTGTGACGACCGAAACGGCAAGCGTCTGAAGTCGATCCGAACGCGAATTGCCGAAAGGGAGATTAAATATGGAAGATTTGGCAACCGGCGTTTTCGACAAGGTCGCCTCGGGCATCTACCTCGAAGGTCTCGCGGTCGACGACCTGCGCGATACTATCTGGTATAGCGACGTTATCGCCGGCGGCATCCATGGCGTGAAACCAGACGGCGCCAAGGTCGCATCGTTCAACGAGGGGCGCATGTGGACCGGAGGCGTTACGGTCAACGCCGATGGGTCGGTGCTCTCGACGGGCGAAGGCGGCATCAAGTGGAACAACCCGGAGACGGGAAAGTCCGGGTGGCTGCTCGACACGATCGAGGGCGCGCCGATCAATGGGATCAACGAGATGATCCCGGACGGCACCGGCGGCATCTTTTTCGGGACCAACGACATCGAAATGGTCATTCAGGGCGGGGAGACGCGCCCTACGGCGCTCTACCGCCTCACGGTGGCTCGTGAGGTCATCAAGCTCGCCGACGGCATCGGTTTCACCAACGGCATCGCCTATGACGCGGAGCGCCATAGGTTCTATTGCAACGACACGTTCCACTGCACCTGGGTGTTCGATGTCGCTGCCGATCTGACGCTCGCCAACAAGCGCGCGTTCCTCCAGAAGGAGGATGTCGACGGCATGGCGCTCGACGCCGAGGGCAACGTCTGGATCACCGGCTTCCGCTCTAACTTCCTCACGCGCCTGCGCGCCGACGGAACCGAGCTTCCGCGGGTCGAGACCCCGGCCGGAGCGATCACCCAGCTCCGCTTTGGCGGCGCCGACTTGCGCGACATCTATTTCAATTCGGTGCCGGCCGACGGCGGTGACACGCTCAAGGAAGGCGGCGAGATCACCGCGCGGAACTCCTTCCTGTTCCGGGGCCGATCGGACGTCGCGGGTCTCCCCATAGCCCCTACGCAGTTCAAACTGGGGTGATGGCGGCAGGCCCAGTTAGAGCCCGATGGTGTTGACGCTGACCGTCCCTGCTGGGCTCGCTACCAACTTGACGAATAAGGCGGTTGCTGGCACCGCCGGGCGGGGCACGATATGCGCAATCAGCAACCCCATTTCGGCGGCTGTCCATGGATGACATGTGCTGGCACGATGCGCGGCTTGCGTCGCAGAGGACCTGCGGTGCGCGCCATCGGTGCGGCCGGGGCAGGTGTCGGCGCTGGCGCGGCCTCATCCTCGAGTTCGCCCCATTATTCAGGCACACGCATCGACGGGACCGGGCTGCCGCCGCTGCACCACATCGCCATGGTCGTGCGCGACCGCGACAAGACGCTCGCCAACTTGTCGGACACGATGGGCTTTGGTCCCGCATTTCCGTTTGAAGGCAACTTTCCCGACGCGGTCCTGGCGAACGGTGAGAAGGGGCTGGCGCTCAAGGGTGCGTTCGTCTGGATGCGCAACACGGCGCTCGAAGTTGTCGAGCCGATGGACGATAGTTCGCCGCACTACGCGTTTCTCCAAGAGCTCGGAAAAGGGCTTCACCATCTCGCTTTCTGGGTGGATTCCGTTCGCGGTGAAATCGCCATGGATGGGCGAAGGCGGCGTTCCTCCCAAGATTCTGGTCGATGGCACCGGACCAGGAAACGAGGTGCCGTGGTGCTATCTCGAAGGCGAGATGGCGGGCTCGGCGATCGTCGAGCTGATCGAACGGTGCGAACGCTCGGAATAGGTCTACGCCGCCGTTTTCGCGGCGATCGGCGGCACGATACCGGTTTGAATCGCCGCGCCTTGGGCGCCGGCAAAGAGCGTACATGAGACTCAACGACAAAATGGCGATCGTCCCCGGCGGAGCCGGGGGCATCGGCGATCGTGCTTGCGCAGATGAGGCCAAGGTCTGCGTCATCGATCTCAAGTTGCGCGATGGCCAATGTCGGGCGTGAAAGCCCTCATGAACGCATGGCGTTCATGAGGGCATGGCGTCATCACGGCGTGCGCTTGGCGAACGGGCCTTTCAACTGTTCCGAAGGGCTTCGTCCGTCAGTTCCACCTGTGCGGTTTCGACATAGAAGAACACAGCTTTCGGCTCGCCCCCGTTTTCCTGCGTCAGCTCAACATAGCGATATGGTGCCGGAACGATTCAATAACCACCCGTGCCAACGGCGATCGGGTTCTTCGTTTGAGCGAATAAAGCACGATGTCGATTTTTTCGGTGGCGCGCAAAAACTCTACCAGTGATCCATCGCGCAGTTCTTCTTGGATCGCGTAGGCCGTGGTGATCCACATCGCGTCGGTATTTAAGGCGATCCCTGTCAACGCGTTGAAATCTTCGACGACGTTGGGCGGGCCAAGCACGCGATCCCTGACTTGCCGTGGGACGGGAATACCGGTCCAGCTGGAGCGGAGCAGTGGGAACCGCATCTCTTGGCTCGCGTCACGGAGGAGTGGATGTCCCGCCCGCACCACCAGACTGAGGGGAAAGTTCGCCAGGTGCTCGACGTCGGCCTGCGACAGGTCGTGCGGCGGGCGATGGCTCACGAAGAATTCGAGGTCCCCGGCAATGAGCATGGCCGAAAGCGCCTCCACATCGCGAACGATAACCTCGTGAGTGACACCAGGTGTCTCGGTCAGTCGATCGGACAGGACCGGCTGCAGCAAAGCATGAGCCGGCATTGGCACCATGCCAAAGCGGATTTTGCCTGCCGCCCCGCCGGCGCTCAGCATTGCTTGCCGTTCCAGATCCTCGGCATCGGTCAGGAGGAAGGCAGCTCTGTTGGCGATCGCGCGCCCTTGTGGTGTCAGCGCGACGCCGCCGCGATCGCGATCGAACAGGCGAAGGCCCAGTTGACGCTCGAGCGACTGAATCGAGCGGCTCAGCGTCGGTTGGGTGATGCACAACTCATCGGCGGCCCGAACGTAGTTCAAGCTGCGCGCCAGCACGACCAGGTGGCGCAGTTGCCGGAGCTCGAGCATAGGATGCGGCCTTACAAAGGGCTCGGGACAAGGATCGCAAGCTCGACCACCCCCCGGTGTTGGTCCATACTGCCGACAGCAGCTATGTCCAAAGCGTATAACTAGGCGCCGTAGAATGCATTGGACCTACTTGCCACGGCCATGTCAGAAGCATCGCCCATAGGGTGAGTGGGTCGAAGTCCTCAACGTTAAGACTGGGAGTGGAAAGATGGCGACAATCCGAATCCTCGATCCAAGCGCAAAGCGCTTGGCTGATAACCCCAGCCGTGGACCCGACGCAGGCCCGCTGTCCGGGAAGCGCATCGGCATCCGCGTTGACCAGATCTGGCGCTGCTGGGACTGGATCAGCGAGAATTGGGAAGCGAAGTTCCGGGCATTGGGCGCCGAGGTGTCCTACTGGCGCTCCACCAACCGCTCCGGCGAAGAGGGCGAGGAGCAGGACCGCTCGCTCCGCGCGTGGTTGGCCACCATTGATGTCGCGGTCGTCGGCCTGGCCAACTGCGGATCATGCACCGGCTGGACCGTTCGCGACGCGATTGCAGCCGCCAACCTTGGCCTGCCGACGGTCGCGGTCGCCACCCGCAATTTCGAGACTTTCGCGCATGAGATCGCGGCCCGTGGCGGCCGCTCGGGCCTGCGTGTCCATGTCCTGCCTTACCCGCTCAACGAACTCTCGCGCGCCGATGTGGATCCGGTGGCCGATGAGTATTTCGCCGGGCTGCTCCCGGTCATGGGGGCCGAGCGCGCCCGGGAGAAGGCGGCATGACGATCCATCGCATCCGCCCTTCCAGCCGCAAGCCTGCCGCGCCGAAAATCCTCGTCGCTCGGGACTGCGGTCCCGTCGGTTGCGAGGTCGATTGGCTGACCAGCGAGCGGCGTGACGCGGACGACGACATCGAGGCATTCACCAGCTTTTCGCTCGAGCAGGGCTGGGGCGACGGCTTGCCGCTGGTCCCGCCGACGGAATCGCGGGTTCGCGTGTTCCTCGCCGAGAACGACCGTTACCCCGACGAAGTCATCGCCCGCATGCCGGACGGCTCCGAATGCACGTTGGAGAAGATTGTCATCAACGCGGTGATGGCCGGCGCCCCGGCGCAGTCACTCGAACTGATCGTCGCCGCGCTTGAGGCGATCTCCGAACCCGATTTCGAACTCTACGGCGTAAACGCCACGACCGCGCCCGTGTACCCGGGCTTCGTCGTCAATGGCCCGGTGCGGGACAAGCTGAAGATCCCCTACAGCTACGGCTGCGCCGGCGGCGTCGCCACGCAAGCCAACGCCATCGCCCGCGCGATCCGCTTGATCATGCGCAACGTCGCCGGTCAGATCGCCGGCGTCACCACGCAGACCACGTTCGGATCGCCGGGACGGACCTCCGGCCTACTGCTGGGCGAATGGGAAGAACGATCGCCGTGGGCGCCGCTCGCGGAGCGCCGCGCTGGCGTGATCGGCGATGCCGTCACTGCGTTCAGCGTGATGGGCACCATGAACATTCTCGACACCACCTCGACCGGGGCTCACGCGTTCCTCGAGTTGATCGGCAAGTCGGTCGCCTATCCAGGCGCGAACTGCTTCTCGCCGTCGATGGAATATTCGGAGATGACGATCGGTCTCAACCCGATCTGCGCCGAGATCATCTCCAAGGAGATGCCCGCGATCGAGGATGTGCAGGAAGTCCTGTGGCGTTATTCCAGCCTGCCTGCTGATTGGCTTCAGGGCTTCCACCGCGAGCAGGTCGAGAAGCAGGGACGCATCCGCGAGGACGGGCGCATTTACGCAACGCCGGAGCCAAAGGACATCGTGCTGTTCGTCTGCGGCGGGCTGGGCGGCCTGCACGCGCTCGGGCTGCACAGCTTCGGTAGCTCGCTGGCGCAAACCAAGCCGATCGCCGCAGCAGTTGCCGCGTCGAGCCACGAAGCTGCCGAGTGATGGGCGCTGGTTCGTGCCCCTCCCGCCAAGGGACCCGCAGCGTCTGCTACCCGTCCTAGGGGCTCACCTGCCCAGCGGCAGGACGCTCGCTTACCCCGATCTGCTCCGGTGACATAGTGCCCGCCGCTTCGCTCGCGCGTCACAAATTGTTGCGGGCGATCTCTTTCAGCTCCGCATTGTCGAGCACGGCATCTGCCAGCAACAGTTTCAGCCGCACATTTTCATCCTCAAGTGCCTTCATTCGTCCGGCCTCCGGCACTTCAAGGCCGCCATACTTCGACTTCCACTTGGAGAACGATGGGCGGCTATGATCGTCCTGCGGGGATTCGTCAGCGATCTCCCCTCCATCCTCCCGCTCCATCGCGACCATGTCGCCCTTGGCGATGAAATCGCGGATCAAGTCCATGACCTCGGCATGCCCCGAGTTCAGTCCTAGCTGAGCCTCCCGCGTCAGTGTGAGAGCAACGCTCGTCGCGACGATTGCCAGTGCTACCGGTGAAAGGGTCGTGCCTCTGCCCCTACTTGCCAGCACATTGGTGATGGCGTCGACCTGAATGGCACGCGATTCCTCGATGAAGCCGATGACTTCTTCACGAAGCGACTCGATCCGGTGGGCGAGCGCTATGAACTCAGAAATCAACCGCGGATCCGTCGCCTCGACGGTGATTTCCCAGATTTCTTGCAGAGGCTGCGCGCCCGTTCGTGTTCGGCGCAATCGCTCAAGATCGCGTGCCGCAAGGCGCCGAAAAGTCTCGACGGCAAGAACGTCCATCGTCTTGAAATAATAGTAAACTAGGCGTTGGTTGAAGCCCGTCCGTTCGGCGACCCGCCGCGAGGTCAGTCCGCTATATCCTTCATCGCGAAGGATAGCCTCCGCACCGTCGAGCATCGCATGCCAGTTCACCGATCCGGGCGGCCCCATTCGCCGAGTGGTTGGGCTGGCCTTTTGGTTCATTCGCGAGAGCTCCATGGTTGGCGGCTGCTATCCGGTAGTGCGAGGGGGGGTAAACCCCCGCGCTGTTGCCTTGACAAGCCGGTTTCGCGCTAACACTACGACGACCGACGCGTCAGCTGCATGGAAACGCTCGCGCCGACGGAGCGATGCCTGTGTCGAACTCCAATCCTGTTGCGCTCGTTACCGGCGCCAGCCGCGGGTGAGGTGGTGCCGGTTTTCTGGACAGGCGGCTCAGCTATCCCGGACGTGAAGGACGGACGGGAAATGCAGGTCTGGCCAATCAGGTCTGGCCAATCAGGTCTGGTGCGCCGACATCACGTATCTGCCGATGCGGCGCGGCTTCCTCTACCTGGTCGCGATCATGGACTTGGCCGCGCTTGTCGATCCGGTAGCGAGGTAATTTCGAACGTCAAGCGATCGTCCTGCAAACGCTCCGGGTGTGCGCCGGAAGGCAATTGACCGGGCAGGGTCACGCGGCTAATATTCCGACGAACAAAAAACCGGAGATGCGAATGAGCAGCGGATTGAACCGGCTGGCGGGGAAGGTCGCGATCGTGACCGGGGCCGGCCAAGGCATCGGCGAGGCGATCGCTACCGGCTATGCTGCCGAGGGCGCGAAGGTGATCGTTACCGGCCGCACCAAAAGCAAGCTCGAGGATGTCGTCGGCAGGATAGAGGCGGCGGGCGGCACCGCGCTCGCGATCGAGGCGCTGGCGGGCAACCGGGAACATGCCGAGCTCACCGTCAATCGCGCCCTATCCGAGTGGGGCCGCGTCGATGCGCTGGTCAACAACGCGCACACCTTCACCGACTACCTCCCCATCGAGGATGCGAAGATGGAGGCGAACTGCAACGTCGACTTCCAATCGGCGTTCTTCGGTTCGCTGCAGCTGATGCAGCTCTGCTATCCGCACATGGTCAAGCAGGGGGGCGGCTCGATCATCAACATGGGCACCGGGTTTAGCATCCGCTGCGAACCCGGCTTTCTTGCCTACGCCGCCAGCAAGGAGGCGATCCGCGCGCTGACCAAGACGGCAGCGCGCGAATGGGGCAAGCAGAAGATCCGGGTCAACACGATCCTGCCCTCGGCGCTGACGCCCAAGGCGATCTGGTATCTGCAGGGCTCGGGCACATACGACGCCGAGCTGGCAAGGGTTGCGCTCGGCCGCTTTGGCGAGCCGCAAGACATCGCCCCGACCGCGATTTTCCTCGCCAGCGACGAGTCCTACTTCGTCACCGGCCAGACGATCGGCGTCGAGGGCGGCACGACGATGCTTTGAGGTCGGCGCGCGCATTTTGTTCGAAAGGTCAGTCAATGGTTGAAGCGGCAAGGACCGCATTGGTGACAGGCGCCGGCTCGGGGATGGGCAGGGCTACGGCGATGCGCCTTGCCCGCGAGGGACGCCCGGTCGGTGTCCTCGACATCGACAAGGCCGGGGCTGAAGCCGCCGCCGCCGAAATCACCACCGGCGGCGGCAAGGCGCTCGCTCTTGTCGCCGACGTTTCCGACCGCGCCCAGGTCGAGGGGGCGGCCGCCAGGCTGCGCGATGCGTTCGGACCGATCACGATCCTGATAAACAACGCGGCGTTGGAGAACTTCTGCCCCTTTCCGGATATCACCGAGGACAATTGGGACCGGCTCATGGCGGTCAACCTCCGGGGCGCCTACATCCTCGTGCAGGTTGTCCTGCCGGACATGCTGGAGGGGGGTTGGGGCCGCATCGTCAACCTCTCCGCCATCGGCGCGCAAACCGGCGCCCCCAACATGGTGCATTACGCGGCGACAAAAGGCGGCGTGATCGCCATGACCCGTTCGCTCGCGGTGGAACTCGGCCCCAAAGGTATCACCGTGAATTCCGTGTCGCCCGGGTTCATCGACACGCCGATGGCGCGCCGCGCGATCGATGGCGACCTGTTCCCGGTCCCCTACGAGCAGATCCTGGCCGGCTATCCGATCCCCCGCCTCGGCACCGCCGAGGAGATCGCCGCGGCCTGCTGTTTCTTCGCGTCCGAGGACGCCGGCTACATCACCGGGCAACTGCTCGGCGTCAACGGGGGCGCCGCCACGTGACAGCGCCTTGCCCGATGCCGGATAACCGCGCGCGCTGATCGTTCGGGCAAATCACGGCTATTGCCGATGCCTGGCAAGCTGCGCTGGGCGACCTTGCTTCGCTCACGGGCCGGCGCGCCGCGTCCCGGCGGCGCGCAGAGTCTCGGCATGGCCCATGGCCCGTCGCCTCGAGAGGCCGGGGCAGCCGTCGTCATCGGTGACCTCACGAGCCGACAGGCCGGCGCTGGGGACCACGCTGGCCGAGATGTACCTGCAGGGCGTCCCGACCAGGAAGGTGAAGGCGATCAGCGAAGGATCCCAGCCTGCCAGAGTCTGTTCGCGGACCGAGTTGTGATCAAGGAAGCGTTCGCCCGACCCGCATCCGAGCGCGTCCAAATTCGTTTTGCTACCCGCCACGTTACCCCGAGCCCGGATCGGATCACGGTTGGGACTCCCAAAGCGGCGAAAGTCTAAATCTATGGCGCCCTGGATTGGAGGGTGTGACGGTGGGATCGGCGATCGGCTTGCGGGAGGATTTTGACGGTGGGGCGTTGAGGCGATTGGCGCGCGCGTCGAAGAGCGCGAACCAGGCCCGCCGGCTTTTGGCGTTGGCCGGGATTTACGACGGCGGCAGCCGGACTGCGGCGGCGCGGATCGGCGGGGTGGGCTTGCGGATCGTGCGTGACTGGGTGGTTCGGTTCAACGCCCGAGGTGCCCGATGGTCTGCTTGACGGCAGGGCCCCCGGCAAACCGTCGCGGCTCCATGATGCTCAGCGCCGGGCGCTTGTTGAGACAGTCGAGCGCAGACCCATGACGCTGATCCTCCCAGCGGAGTCAGGCGCCCGTGATCCTCTGCGTCATCAAAATCGAGTCAGAGCCAAAGTTGGGCGCCATTCTGTCAGGCGGCATGCAAGACGGGCGCCCTGCCGGCTGAATAGGCCTCGAACAATCGATCGAAGTGCGAGTCGATGCATGCGACCTCCGGGGCGGCGATCGTTGCCGCGCGACGGTGTTCGGCCGGGTTCGAAGCGATGAATCGACCGATCGCAGCCACCAACGAGGTCGGAGAGCCGGCCGCGTATTGTTCGCCTTGGCCAGGAACGAATTGATCGCTCGCGCCGCCTTCGTCGGGGACGATGATCGGCAAGCCGCTCGCACGCGCCTCAGCCGCGACTAGGCAGAAGGTTTCGGCCTCGCAGCCATGAACGAGTGCATCGGCGCTGGCCAAGATCGCGGCGATCTCGGCGCGGTCGCTGATTGGCGCGCAGAGGTGAACGTGCGGATTGTTCGTGGCGGCGCGCACGACTTTGCCCTTGTCATTGCCATTGCCGACCAAGACCATGCCCACGGGGTTGTTGAAGCCCGCCGCCGTGACGGCTTTGATCACCATCGGCCAGCGCTTTTCGGGGGCGTGACGGCCGAGCCCGAGCAACAGGACGGCGTCATCCGCCAGGCCGCACCGCGACAGGAGGCGCCCGCGCAGGAGGGGGTCGCGCAGTCGGGGTGAGAAGATGCCGGGGGTTACGCCCATCGGATTGGTCACGACCTTGCGCAAGCCGCCCGCCGAGAGCCTGGCCGCAAGGCTCGCGCTCGCGCAGACGACCATGTCGAACTGGCGGTCGAGACGAAGCAGGTGCCGCCAGTACCAATCGAAACCGCGATTGATCTGCTCGCGTGAGGCGACACCGCCGAACCAGCGATAGGCATATGCGGAAAGCGGATCGGCATGCATCACAAGCGATTTCATCGCTGACCCGCGCCAGCGGGCGACCATTGCCGCGCTCGACCACGGCGAGGAGGCCTCGACGACGTCCGGTGCCAGCGTGTCGAGCAGCGTGTGGAGCGCCGGTTCGTCGGCGAAATACCGGTAGCGCCTGTCCGCGGGGAACCGAGGCGACGCAATCGTGATGATCTTCCCGCCCGGCTCATCGACGATCGTCGCATTCGTGGGTCCGGGGGCGACGATGATCACCTCCTCGCGCCCCGGCCGCGCGGCTCGCAGCTTTCGTTCGACATAGGTCTTCACGCCGCCCCCCTGCGGCGCGTAGAAGGCGCTAACGTCGACTATTCGCATGTCACCGTCCCGTTGGGCCGAAAGCCAGCAGACCCCTGCGGTAATTGAGGATCACCCGGGTCCGGGTCGGGCCAGCGCCGACTCGCACAGCGGCTGCGGCGGCCGGCGGTTTGGACAGGCGGAGGCGCGGGTTGCCGCCGAACCCAACGCCGTCGACCGAGAAGCTGAATTTGCCATCGGCGTTGCGATCATGCAGCACGCTGAGCGCGACCACCCCCGCCGCGGGCGAGCGGATGCACAGTTCGATCGGCCCGGCGGCGGGAATGTCGGCCTCGACCCGCCGGAATATTTTTCCCGCAGCCACGAGCACATTGTCGTCCTGCAGGAAGTCGCTGTCGTTGTCCGGATAAAGCTCGACCTTGAGCCGACCACGGCGGTCCTTGAGGCCGGAAATCTCGACCAGCAGCGAGGGACCTGTCTCGTGCGGACGGCAGCGGCCTTCGGCTTTGCCGAGATCGGCGCTCGACGGCAGAGCTGCGCCAGCGAGCATGAGGAGCACACCGACCATTACCGCTGCGTCTCTCGAGCCAGCTCCGTGATTCCGAGCGCGGTGCCGACCAGGAGATGGGTGCCCAGCAACAGGGTCGCCATCAGCGTGATAGCCTGCACGATAGGGGGTTCGGAACCGACCAGAACGGCGGCGATCCCAGCAAAGACCACATCCTTGTTGGGAACGAACGGCAGGCGGGAGACGAGCTGCCGCAAGGTCGCGAGCACAAGCCACCAGGTGATCGCGACGGTCGGCAGCAACAGATGCCACATAATGGCGGCCAGGATCAGCATGGCGAGTATGCGCGTGAGATGGGTGGCGCCCACAATCCACAATTCCCTGCGCGGAAGGGTGAACAGGCGTTTGCGCAGCAGCAACGCGCCTATCGACGAGAAGAGGATGAAGATCGCCGACGCGACGAACGCCGTGCCCTCCATGCCGATATCCAGCGTGTGGAAGAGCGGCACCGTCACGGCGACCATCACCAATGTTACGAGGTTGCCGACGAGCGCGCTCAGCACCGCGACGTCCTTGATGGCGCCGAACGGCGCCTTCTCGACGTGGGCGTTGCGCCGCGCCCAGGCGTAGAAATAGACCTCGCCGAGATAGCCGAGCAGGATCTCGTTGCTCACCAGCTTGCGCAGGAGCGCGCCCAAGCCATCGAGCGGCAGCCGCCACAGCCGGCGGAAGATGACCCACTCCGAGAGCGGGCCGGCCAGATAATAGGCAAGAAACACACACCAGAAGACCGGATCGAACGGAACCATCCGGGCCAGGCCGGCAAAATCCAGCTTGCGCAGCTGATAGGTGACCGCGACCAGCACCAGGAACGAAATCGCCGGTCCGACCAACCGAAGCCACGGACGGTGGCTGTCGATGAGGGGTCTGGGATCGATGATCCAGCCAGTTCCGGCTACGGGCGTCAATGCGGGATGCGGGTCTTCAACGATACTGCTGCTTGACATGCGCCCCTCGGGCTGTTCGACCGGTCGGGTACTCAGACGGCATGCCTCCGAGAAGACCCCAGTCGGCGAACTCAATTAATTTTGGCGTGCCCCCCCGCGATAGTTGCGACATGATGGACAGATAGGACTCGCTTGCCCGTTCCAGCGTGAAGCGCTCGGCTTGGCCAAGGCGCAGTTCGTCTTGCTGCGGACCGGGTCCCGCCAGGGAAATCGCCTCGGCCAGCGCGGCCTCATCGCCGACCGGGACGAGCTTGCCGAGCATGCCGTGCCCGAGCAGCGCCGCCAAGCTCCGGCTGCAGTCGGTCGCAATGATGGTCAGCCGCGCCGCGAGAGCCTCTAGCACGACTGCCGGAACCCCTTCATAGTCTGACGACAGCAGAAGAATGTCGTACTGTGGCAAAATCGCCGATGGCTCGGGCAGGTAGCCGAGGAACGTCACCTTGTCCTTGATCCCCAGCCTTCGTGCCAACGCCTCCAGCCTCGCCCGCTCGGGCCCGTCGCCGACGATCGTGAGTTGGTCGAACTGATGACAGCCACGCCTGAAGGCGCGGAGCATCAGCCCGATGTTTTTTTGCGGGGCGAGGCGGCCGACCGCGATGAACCGTCGTCCTCCATCCTCAGCGCCCGACCGGCGCGGCGCGGCGTGCAGTCTCTCGATAAGATCCCGCGAGAGCGCAGGATCCGGAATTACGGTTATGGCATGGCTCGGCACACCCAGGCGCTTGCGGATATCGCCGCGCATCGGTTCTTCCATGCCGACGACGTGATCGACAAATCGGCCCTGGACGCGAAGCCAGACGCGATAGAACCACCGCCCCCAGCGCGACGCGTCCTGGCGATCGAGATCGTTGCTGATCTTGGCGAGTATCGGCGGGCATTCGCCGCCGAGCAGGACTCTTAGCGCAACCGCCACCACCATATAAGTATTACCCGCGCAGAACAGCACATCCGGCCGAAGCCTCTGCACGACCCCGGGCAAGGTTGCGATCATCCACAGCGTTTCATAGGCGCCGACCCTCGAACTGGCGCCCTTCGGCGCGATGAAGTCGAGGTTCTCGCCGACATCCTCGCGCATCGCGCCATGGGGACGGCCGATGAACAGCGGCGCGTCGATGCCGGCCGCCCGCCATTGCCGGACAAGGCGCAGGGCGATGCGTTCGACGCCGCCCGGTTCGAAACTGTGGAGGAACGTCAGGACGCGTATGACGCAAGTTCCTTGGAAACCAAATCCGCATAGCGGGCGGGACAGTGCGTCTCGGCGAGCGAGGCCACCGTGCGGTCGATGCTCATCATGATGGCGGGCACCGCCGTGTCGCCGGGATGGACCCCGACCCGAGCCACGCGGGCGTGGCGCAGCAGCGGCGTCAGCACGCGGGCGGCCAACAGCGAACTGGCAACGCGAGCCGGGCTGCGGCTCGCCCAGGTGATGACCGGGCCGCGCGCGAGAACCTGACCCGAAACCGGCTGCCAAACCTTCGTATGATCCTCGGCGATGGCGAACCCGCAGTCGGCCAGCGCCCGGGTGGCTTGACCGCCGTAGAGCCATGCCGGGGCAATGAAGCCCGCGACAGGGCGGCCGGTGATGTCCTCGATAAGGTCGCGGCCGCGTTCCATCAGCGCTCGCGCCGCATGGTAGTCCAGTCCGAGAAATTCCCCTTCGCCGGCCGTCATGTGCGATGCGCGAAACCGCGCCAGCCACGTTCGATGAACCTGCGTGTCGCGGTGTTGCCAACCATGCACGAATATCTCGGAACCGGCTGCGGCCCATGATCGCAGTCGCGTCGCGAATTTGCCGCCCGCGGTGATCGGCGCTTCGCCCCAATGGTCCGGGACGACCAGCAGCGCCACCTTCTCGAGCGCCGCGTGTTGGCCCAGGTGATCGCGCAGGCGGTCGATGGCGCTTTCGAAACGCGGGCCGACGTCGTGTATCGCCAGGAGCAGGCGACGCGACATCATCGATGCCGCTGTTGGCGGCCGCATCTGTCCGATTGTTCCCACATTATCGATGGCTTGTCGCGATGTCTCCGCCACCGGCCTCAGCACTTCGTCGACCTTGCCCATCCAGCGCCTCCGCTGACCGGAAGACGGCAACGAACCGTTAAACCTCAGTTCCGGCGGCAAGTGGGCCGGGCTTACATTTGTGGGTATCGAAGTTTCGTTCGGCAAGCACGCGGCAGGCGCGATGCTTTCCGGCCACGTCGGCTACGTGGCCGGTTCTGGCTGTCCGCAATTCGAACAGCCGAGCTACCAGCTACGCGAAATCGACAGGCTGAATGTTCGGGGGCGCAACGGCGTGAACTGCCGCGCCACCAGGATCGAGAACGGATTGCCGAAGGTAAAGCTGTTACCGCTGATGTCGAACAGATTGTCGATCCGCCCGGCTAGGCCGAGGTGGCCGCGCGTGAACGAGACGGCTGCCGACGCGGTGGCGTAATTGCCCATCCGGCGATCGAGCGAATCGACGAAGCTCAGCCGTGCCCGCCCCACGTAATTAACCTGCGCCGAGAGCGAGCCCGTCCAGCCGGCGACGGTGAGACCATAGCGAAGGGCAAGCCGGCCGGTTAGGTCGGGGGTGACCGGCAAGCGCCGGTCGCGGAGCCGGACACCGTCACTGGCGCGGACCAGCTCGGCGTCGATATAGCTGACCCCGGTCGAGAGCGACAAGCCGCCGCCCACCTCCCAGTCGAGCGACCCCTCCACGCCCAGGATGCGGGCGCTGCCGGCGTTGCGCGTGGAGACAAGACCGCTTGGAAGCAGATAGTCGGACTGGATATCGCTCCACCGCGTGTAGAACGCGCTCGCTGCGATCGAGAAATAGCCGGCAATGGCGTAACGGTAACCAAGATCGAAGTTGCCGAGCTCGTCGGCGTCGAAGCGTCGCAGCATGGTCTGGTTGGTGGGGGCGAGACCCCCCGGGCGGATGGCCCGGGCATAGCGAAGGTAGACGAGGCTGCGATCGTCGGGCGTCCACGCCAGCGACACGCTGGGCGACAGGATTGCCTTCGAAACCTCGCTTTTTTCCGCGCTCTGCTTGAGCGTCTCGTCCCGGGCGATGGATCGGAACAGACGCACGCCCGCCGTCGCCTTCAGGGCCTCGCGCAAGGCTACCGTCGCCTCGCCAAATGCCGCGACCTCGGTCACCTTGCGATGGAGCGAAGCGGCGATGACCACAGCGTCCGGCGAAGCGAGCGTCCCAAGACTGCGGCTCTCTGCCTGCATGTACGACAGTCCGACCAGCCAGATCGAGGAGGTGGCCGGGGAGAGACGGACTTCGTGGTTGCGGATCGAATAGGCGCGATCGTCACGAAAGCGGGTGACGCCCGACAATCCGAACTGGCTCGCAGCATCGGTCGCGTCGAGCGTGTAGGCAACGCCGTGATCGACATAGCTGCTGGTCGCCAGGAGCTTGATCGTCCCGATCCGTCCCTCGATCGTGGCTGCGACGGTCCTGAAATCATTGTCGGCGGGCTCTGCGATCCTCGTCAGACGCCGGGTCGTTTCAACGCTCGCCGTGACGTATTGGCTGTCCTTAGAGTTGATGTTCTGCAGGACGCCCGAGAGGTCGAGCGTCCAGTCCGCGTCTGGTCGCCAACGCAGCCCAAGGCGTCCGCCCTCGGTCGAGCCCAGGTTGGCGTTTCGCCTACCACCGATGTTGTCGATCCACCCCGCGGAGCGCACGGCATAGGCTGTTCCCCGGACCGCCAGCCGGTCCATGTCGAGTGGCAGGTTGACGACTGCTTCGGCACCGCCACCTTGTCCGCCATGCTCTACCGTCTCCGTCAGCAGCCGGGCGCGGCCGGATGCCGCCGACAGGTCTGGCTTGTTCGATACGAGATGGTAGATGCCGCCAAGCGCGCCCGAACCGTAAAGCGGCCCCTGCGGCCCCTTGAGGACCTCGACGCGGTCCATATCCACCAGCCTCAGGTCCGGGTCGGGGGCGTCGAATGTCACCCGCGTCTCGTCGAGTTGCACTGCCACGGTGGATTGACTCGGGCCATTGAACGGACTGTCGGCAACTCCGCGAATAAACTGCCGGTTGCGTCCCGGGCCGAGGTTGGTGAGCGCAAGACCATCGACCAGAAGCGCGATGTCGCCGGTGCCGGCGGTCAGCCGGCCATCGGTGTCGCCAGCCAGCGGAACGATCGAGACGGACATCGCCACGTCTTGAAGCGCCTGAGGGCGCTTCTGGCCAGTCACGACGATCGGGTCCGGCGGAGGCATCGGTGCGGGTGCACTCGCGGGCTCGGCCAGCCGGGGTGGCGGAGTGGAGCGCCTGGGGTGAGGAGCGCGCTCGATCCGAAACGCCGTCGTGCCGACGCGTGCCGCCCGCATGCCGCAGTCGACGAGCAGGCGGCGCAACGCTTCCGGGGCGGTCATGGTCCCGCGCAACGCGCGCGTGGGCACCGCGGGCAGCGGCTCCGACCATCCCACCGCGATGCCGGTCGTGGCGGAAAACGCAGGCAGCGCGCTCGCGAGCGTCCCGGCTGGAATATCGAAGCGGTAGTGGCCGTCGCGCGCCTCCGCCGGAGTGGGCGCGATCGCAGCCTCAGCGAGCGGAAGAAGCGCCGATGCGAGCGCGATCGCCGTGAATTTCGAACGCCAGCCCCGTGAGTTCCGCGAGGTTCGCCAGCATTCTCCTGCCGTCGCCAATCACCAAGACCCCTGAGAACGGTCGATCGCGCACGGCGGGATCGAGCGTGATGGTGGCGCCCGAATAGCGTGAGATATCGGCGATGACGATGTCTATCGCCGTCTGGTTGTATACCAGCCGACCCTTCCGCCAGCTTCCCACGTTTTCGGCCGCGATCGGGCGCACGCGCATCGCGCTGCCATCGCGCATCGCGATGAGCTGCTGGCCGGCGGCGAGGCTCGTCGCGTCGCCAGCTTTCGACGCGACGGAGACCGTGCCTTCGGCGACGGACACCGATACCGCACGCGCGGTGAGATTCACGCCGAAGGTCGTGCCGATATCGGAGACGGCGTGGTCGGCCACGGTGATCGTAAGCGGCCGGTTTGGATCATGGGCCACGACAAAATAAGCGTCGCCTCGCGCCAGCTCGAGCGACGATGCATCGCCATGCCTGGCGATGAGCCGCGTCGCGGGAGCGAGGGCCACCCTTACCCCTTCGCTGAGCGCGAACTCGCGGCTCTCGCCTTGTCTGGTTTCGAAAATCGAGTCGGGTTTGGGCCATAGCGTCAATACCCCGATTATCAGCGCGACCGCCGCCCCGACGCCGCCGAATAGCCTTGCGCGCCTTGGCTGCCGTACCCGTCGCGGTTCGACGGCGCGCAGCCGGCGCAAGGTTTCGGCGTTGTCCTCGACGATGCGCGCGGTCAACGCCATCTCGTCCGATGCCGGACAGTTCCGCGGATCGGCCTCGAGCCACGAAGTGTAGGCGTCCCAATCGGCGTCGTTGTGCTCCAGCGCGGCGAGCCAGGCCAGAGCCTCGTCGAGTCGCCGTTCGTCGATGTCCTTTAGCACCGTCACGGCCAAGGGCCTCCAAATTCATTACCAGGACATGAACGTCAGCAAGGGCAGCCTACCTCAGTCCAACAAGGCGCGCCGGAGATATTTCATCGCGATCGCCATGTGCTTTTCCACGCCGCTTTTAGAGATGCCGAGCTGTGTGGCGACCTCCGCATGCGACCGGCCCTCGATCTTGTGCAGCTCGAAGGCGCGGCGGGCGCCATCAGGCAGCGTAGCCAGGGCCGACATGAGAAGCGCGGTTTCCTCACGCTCGAGCAATGCATCATCGGCGGTTTTCGAAGGATCGGCCGGCTCGGTTCCGCTCGGGGCGTTGCCGTCCCGCTCGCTAAGCCAGGCATGTTCGCGACGCATGCGCCGATGCTTCTCGCGGATCCGGTCGACCACCAGATTTTGCGCAGAACGGTAGAGATAGGCACGGCCGTTCGCGATTGGCGCCGCTGGGGCCCGGTGGAGCCTGATCCAGATTTCTTGCAAAATGTCCTCAGCTTCTCCTGGATCGCCGGTGCGGGCGACGAGAAAGCGCAAGAGTTCCCGACAATGAAGCCGGTAAAGCGCCTCAAGGCCGTCTGAGGCATCCTCTCCTCGCATACGCTTGGACCTACCAGTTCTCCGGCTGGCGGCGATAGTGGTAAGCGTGCGTGCGCGGCTAGCCCAGCCAGCCGGCCGACTCATAATTTAGCGATGGGAGCTTGGCGCTCGCGTCCGCTCATCGACCTGTTTTGGATCTGAACGGCGGCTGCCAGCCGGGATCAAGCGCTGTTCAGCAGGGGCGTCCTAGCCGGATCACGTTGATCGAAGGAGCAATTAAATGCGTGAAGTGATAGCCGCGACCCTCGGGGTCTTGGGAGTTGTAAGTCTTTCGGCGCCGGCTATGGCGCATGACCGCGGTTCGATCGATGCGCGCGTCGCCCGCGGCCAGGCGGCTGAACGAGCGGCCTACGCGTCGCACGATCCCCGACGGATTGCCGCAGCGCGCGCAGCGGCCAGAGGAGCGTATACCGCTGATTGGCATGCTGATCATCGTTCCGGCCACGGCGACCGTCGGGAAGGCGATCGGACGGACGCGCAAGTCGCTCGTGGCCAGGCGGCTGAACGAGCAGCCTATCGGTCCCACGACCCTCGCAGGATCGCCGCAGCCCGCAAAGCGGCCGGCCGGGTGGATGCAGTCGATTGGAACGCAGACCGCACTCAGCGCAGGTAACGCTTAACCAAGTAGCGGAAAGGGCAGGCAATTTGATTGTGAGATATGCCTGCCCCGTGCGCTTGCGCGCTGAAACGCCGCTGGTTTGACGAGCGCCGGTGGGCACGCTGTTTGCCGATTTCGACAGGCAGCTCAAGCAACGGGGCTACCTCGCCATGGGTGGGCAGATCGTGGATGCCACGCTGGTGGCGGCACCCGAGCAGCGGAACACCCAGGCTGAGAAGGATGCGATCAGGGAGGGCAAGAAGGCCGGCGAGATCTGGCCCGACGAACCCGCCAGGGCGGCGCAGAAGGACACCGACGCGCGTTAGACGCTGAAGTTCGCCAAGGCAAAGCCGACAGCCGAAGGCATGCCGGGGATCGACATCGCCATCCCGAGCTTTGGCTACAAAAGCAGTATCTCGATCTGCCGGACTTTCGGCTTCACTCATAAATGCAAGGTCACGGACGGCGCGCGCTTTGACGGGCGGATCCTGGGATGTCGGCACCAACGACAACACCGCCTCCGACGTCTGGGCCGACACGGCCTATCGCAGCCAGGCGAACGAGCAATGGCTCAGGCGGCAGGGGCGGGTCAGTCGCATCCATCGCAGGAAGCCCGGGGCAAACCAATGCCGGAGCGCACCGCGAAGGCCAACGCCGCCAAATCCAGGGTGCGTGCGCGCGTCGAGCATGTCTTTGCTCAGCGAAAGGACAAGATGGGCCCGTTCATCCGCACCATCGGCATCAAGCGCGCCGAGGCCAAGATCACGCTCGCCAAGCTAGTGGATCGAATCTAACACTTGGTGCCCGCGTTTGACGGCGGCGATGATCCGGTCTGGGTCGGCAGTCCATGTGAAGGGCCTGGGGTCGGCATTTTGCTCGGCGACGAAGCGGTTGATGGCGGCC
>JBDSIY010000033.1:0-31132 GCA_039917735.1 Novosphingobium sp.
TACTTCTCGACCACCTCCGGCAACATCACCGACGACATCATCATCCGATATCTCGACCGGCATACCCACAAGAACGGCTTCAGCCCCTCCGCTTGATCCTACCGGCGTCAGCCGGTCAGTCGTTCAGGCTAACGGCGACCTACCGCCCCTTCCACTCCGGCTTTCTCTTCTGCGAAAACGCCAGCGGCCCCTCTTGCGCATCCTCGCTGTGGTAGCACTGTTCATGCACCGCGCGCGCCGCCTGCAGCGCTGCGCCTCGGCCCATCTCGGTCGCCAGCATCACCGTCTCGCGGCCGGCCTTGACCGAGAGCGGAGCGCCTTCGAGCACTTCCTTGGCCAGTTCGATCGCCGCTTCCATCAAAGCCTCGGGCTCGGCGAGACGGTTGACGAGGCCGATTTCGTAGGCGCGCTGGGCGGTGATCGGTGTGCCGGTGAGGATGAGCTCCATCATGATCCGCTGCGGGATCATGTGGATCAGCGGCGCCGCCCACGGCGAACCGCGCCCGACTTTAACCTCGGTAATCGCGAATTTGGCGCTGGCGCTGGCGACGCACAGGTCGCAGGCCTGAGCAATCAGCCAGCCGCCGGCAAAGGCAAAGCCGTTGACCGCAGCGATCGTTGGCTTCGACAGTTGGAGATTGTCGTAGGGGATCGGGATGAAGCCCGGCGGCGGCGCCGTCATGCCGGTCTCGACCATCTCCTTGAGGTCGCCGCCGGCGCAGAAGCTCTTCTCCCCCGCCCCGGTGAGGATGGCGATGCGCGCGGTCTCGTCAGCCTCGAAACGGTGCCAGGCCGCGGTCAACGCCTCGCGCACCTCGCGGCTGAGCGCGTTGCGCTGCTCGGGGCGGTTGATGGTGATGATCGCGATGCCATCGTCGCGGGCTTCGTAGAGGACGGGGGTGGTCATCAGAATCCTCTCTTCTCGATTTCAAACGCCGCGCGTTCCAAGTCCTCGCGGAAGTCCGGATGCGCGATCGCGACCAGCCGCCGCGCCCGCTCGGCCAGCGACTGGCCCTTCAGCTCGGCGGTGCCGTATTCGGTGACGATCACGTCCACCTCGGTGCGCGCGGTGGTGACAGGCCCGGACAGCGCCGGCACGATCTTGCTGATCGTCCCGCCCCGGGCGGTCGAGCCCAGCACGATCAGCGAGTGCCCGCCCGGCGAGCGCGCGCCGGCGCGGACGAAATCGACCTGGCCGCCGGTGCCGCCCAAATAGGATTCGCCCGTTTGCTCGGCGTTGACCTGGCCGGTCAAATCCACCTCCAGCGCCGAGTTGATCGTCACCAGCCGCGACAGCTGAGACAGTGCGCGGAAGCCGTGGGTGTAGCTGCTTGGGGCCATCCGCAGCGCCGGGTTGCGGTGCGCCCAGTCGTAGAGCCGGCGGGTGCCGATCAGCGCGCCGTTGATCGAGATGCCGCGGTCGATCTCCTTGCGGGCGTTGGTCAGGACGCCAGCGTCGGCAAGTTCGACCAGCCCGTCGCCGAGCATGCCCGAATGGACGCCGAGATCCCGCCGATCGTGCAGCTGCCGCAGGATCGCATCGGGCACCGCGCCGACGCCGGTCTGGATCACCGAGCCGTCGCCGATGTATTCGGCGCAGAGACGGGCAATCGCTTCGTCGGTGGCACCGATCTTAGCGGGCGCGACTTCGACCGGCGGGCGCGAGACCCGCACGGCAACGTGGATCGCGCTGGCGGGAACCGACTCGCCGGGCACCTGCGGCACCTGGTCGTTGACCTCGGCGATCACCACCCTCGCCTTGTCCACGGCCGCGCGGACATAGTCGCTGATCAACCCGCAGCTGTGGTTGCCGTCGGCGTCGGCGGGCGCGACCTGGATCATTGCCACGTCGCAGCCGATCACCCCTTCCTCGATCAGCGGCGCGACCTGGCTGACGTGGACCGGAATGATTTCGAGCGCATTCGCCTTGGTCATCGCCCGCAGCACGCCGATCGCGCCCATGCTGGAGAGGCGGAAGGCGCGCGCGGTCTCGGGCTGGAACAGGTCGGAGAAGCTGGTGGCGATGAAGGCAGAGAGTTCGCCGATGGTCGCCCCTTGCGCGATCAGCGCCTCGACCAGCGTCGTGGGTTCGCCGCAGGCCTGGCCGAAGACGATGCGGTCGCCCGGCTGGAGGTGCGCGGAAAGGTCGAGGTTGGCGGGGTCGCTGGTTACGGTCATTGGGGTGCCGCGCAAACGAGGGCAACCCGGCCACCGAACTGCCCTGGTTCGTCACCCTGAACTTGTTTCAGGGTCCATGTCTCCCCACGCGACTCGCCCCGCGCAGGTGTGATGGATGCTGAAACAAGTTCAGCATGACGACGACGGATGTACAAACGCGCCTCACTCCCCCGCTTGCTTCAGCAGCTGCTGGGCCCGCGCGAGATAGGGACGGTCGAGCATGCCGCCTTTCCAGCCGATCGTGCCGACGCCCGGGTTGGATGCGAACAGGTCGACGATCTCGCGCGCCTCGGCGACTTCCTCGGCGCTGGGCATGAAGGCGGCGTTGATCACATCGACCTGCGCCGGATGGATCGCCAGCATGCCGCGATAGCCATCGCGGCGGACCTTCTCCGCGCGGGCGCGTAAGGCGTCGAGGTCCTTGAAGTCGGCCGATATGGTCTCGATCGCCGGCACTCCGGCGGTCGCGGCACCCAGCACTGTCAAGCTGCGCGCCAGTTCGTAGGTGAAGCCATAGCTGCCATCCGGATTCTTGTTGGAGCTGGCGCCGATCGAATCGGCAAGGTCCTCGGCGCCCCAGGTCAGTGCGACAACGCGCGGCGCGCCCTTGTAGTCACCAGTGTGGAACATCGCCTCGGCGGTTTCGGTAATCAGGACGATCACCGGCGTCACCCCCTGGATGATGCCATTCGCCACCTCCAGCGCGGCGAGGTAATGGTCGAGCGCCTCGACATCCTGGCGGCCGTAGACCTTGGGCAGCATGATTCCACCCGGCCGCGCCGGCATGATCGCGGCGAGATCGGCCAGCGTGTGCGGTCCGTCGAGGGGGTTGATCCGCACCCACAGCCGGTGGCGCTGCGCCGGGTTGGCGGCGATAAAGTCATGCACCGTAGTTCGCGCTAGCGCCTTGTTCTCGGGCGCGACCGCGTCTTCCAGGTCGAGCAACACGATGTCGGCGGGGCCGTCCATCGCCTTGTTCATCTTCTTCTCGCTGTCGCCGGGGGCGAACAGCCAGGAACGCATGGGCGGCGATTGCGTAGTCGACATGGTTTCCTCCGCGCTGACGCATGCGACGATCGGTATCGTCAACCTGAGCTTGTTTCAGGGTCCATTCCTCATCCCGCACCGTGCGGCGCGATGAGGCAAAATGGATGCTGAAACAAGTTCAGCATGACCAGGGTGGAACGCTACCCCTGCCATGCTTCAATAGCTCTTCGGCAGCTCCAGCACCTTTTCGGCGATGAAGTTCAGGATCATGTGCGGACTGACCGGAGCGATGCGCGGGATCATCACCTCGCGCATGTAGCGCTCGACGTGGTACTCCTTGGCATAGCCCATACCGCCCATCGACATCACCGCCGTTGTACACGCCTCGAAGCCCGCCTCCGCCGCAAGGTACTTGGCGGAGTTGGCCTCGACCCCGCAGTCCTCGCCGCGATCGAACTTGCTGGCGGCGGCGAAGACCATCAAGCTCGCCGCCTCGACCTGCATCCACGCCTTGGCGAGCGGATGCTGGATGCCCTGGTTCATGCCGATCGGCCGGTCGAAGACAATGCGCTCGCGGGCATAGCGCGCGGCCTTCTGGATGGCGATGCGCCCCAGCCCGGTCGCCTCGGCGCCGAGCAGGATGCGCTCGGGGTTCAGGCCATGGAGGATGATCTTGAAGCCGTCGCCCTCCGCGCCGATGCGGTCCTCTTCCGGGATAAACAGATCGTTGATAAACAGCATGTTCGAGCCGACCGCGTGCCGGCCCATCTTCGGGATCAGCCGCGACTCGATCCTGCTTTTGTCGAGATCGGTGAAAAACAGCGACAGCCCCTGCGTCTTCCTGCTCACCTCGTCGAGCGGCGTGGTGCGCGCGAGCAGCATCATCTTGTCGGCGACATGCGCGTTGGTGATCCAGATCTTCTCCCCATTGACCCGGTAGCCGCCACCCTCCCGGACCGCGCGGGTCTTGAGCTTGGTGGTATCCAGGCCGACGTTGGGCTCGGTCACCGCGAAGCACATCTTCTGTTCGCCCGAGAGGATTTTCGGGATCATCCGCTGCTGCTGTTCCCCGGTGCCGAAATGCGCGACCGGTTCGAGGCTGAACACCGGCCCATGGATCGCGGACGCCGCGGCCATGCCGCCGCCCGCCTCGGCCACCGCCTGCATCATCACCGCCGCCTCGGTGATGCCGAGCCCGGAGCCGCCAACCGCCTCGGGCATGGCGATGCCGAGAAAGCCGGCCTCGGCCATCGACCTGTGGAACGCGACGGGAAATTCGCCGTCGGCGTCGCGCTCGAGCCAATATTCGTCGGGGAACTGCGAGCAGTGCTTGAGCACCGCCTCGCGGATGTTTTGCTGGTCTTCGGAAAGCGAAAAGTCCACGAGTCAAAATCCCGGATAGCCGCCGAAAGCTGCCGCCGACTAGCAGCCGTGCAGGGCGGTGACAACGTAGGCGGCGCTTGGCGACGGCGTCGAGGGCCGGGAGGAGAGCACCGAATGTCGCAAGCAGCAGGGGCGGAGACATTCCCGGCGGGACCGCTCCACGGCGTGCGCGTGGTCGATCTAACCAGCGTCGTCTTTGGACCTTACGCCACCCAGATCATGGCCGACATGGGCGCCGACGTCATCAAGATCGAACCGCCGGCGGGCGACAATACGCGAGATATCTCCGCCGGGCCGGTGCCGGGAATGGGCGGCGTCTACGTCAACGTCAATCGCGGCAAGCGCAGCGTCATGCTCGATCTCGTGCTGCCCGAGGCCAAGGAAGCGCTGCGGCGCCTCGTGGCCACCGCCGATGTCTTCATTCATTCGATGCGCGGCAGGGCGATCGCCAGGCTCGGCTTCGACTATGCGGCGGTGCGCGCGATCAACCCGCGCATCATCTACACCAATTGCTACGGCTACAGCCGACGCGGGCCAGAGGCGGATTCGCCCGCCTATGACGACACCATCCAGGCCGAATGCGGCATCACCCACGTCCAGCGGCTGATGAACGGCGAGCCGGGTTTCGTCGCCACGATCATGGCCGACAAGGTCGCCGGGCTGCACGCGCTCTATGCGACGATGATGGCGCTGTACCACCGCGAGCGAACCGGTGAGGGCCAGGAGGTGGAGGTGACGATGTTCGAGGCAATGGCCTCATTCATGCTGGTCGAGCACGCCAACGGCATGCTGTTCGATCCGCCGCTAGGCCCCGCTAATTATCATCGCGCCGTCGAGCCCAATCGGCGGCCGTACAAGACGAAGGACGGCTATGTCGCCGCGCTGGTCTATAACGACAAGCACTGGGACGCGTTCATGGGCGCGGTGAAGCCGGCCTGGGCGAGTGGCGAGTTCTCTAGCCTTGAGAAGCGCGCCAAGCAGATCGGCCGGGTCTACGGGCTGCTCGGCGAGACGTTCACCGAGCGCACCACGCAGGAATGGCTCGACCTGCTGCGCGAGCTGCACATCCCCGCCGCGCCGCTGCGCAGCACCGACGAGCTGTTCGACAACGAGCACCTCAACGCGATCGGCTTCTTCGAGCGCGTCGAGACGCCGCAGGGTCCGGTGCGCTTTCCCGGCGTCCCGACTTGGTTCTCGGCGACGCCAGGGCGGGTCGCGGGCGGGGCGCCGCTGCTCGGCCAGGACACCGACGAAGTGCTTTCCGAAGTGGGCCTCGCCGGCGCCGAGCCGGGCTGCGCAGCGAGGTGATTCAGCGCTGGCGAGCCCTTGGCAGTTAAGCTACCAGCACCTGCGCAACGGTCAATAAGGCCGCGCGGGACGTCTTTGGGAGAGTGCGGCAACCAAATTCGATTGCCTCTACTCGATGCGACGGCGGCCGAACCGGCCCTTTCGCCGGAACGACAAACTCCCGACAATCCGGCATGCGGCCAGACGGCAAGGCGAGGAAAAGGCGAAACGATGTACGATGACCAGCCTCAGGCAGCAGCCTCCACCACCGCCTCTCGCGGTGTCCCGGTCTACAAGCGTATCCTTGACCTGTTCGAGGCCGAAGGCATCAAGACGCTGTTCGGCATCCCCGATCCGAACTTCGTTCACCTGTTCCTTGAGGCCGAGAAGCGCGGCTGGAGCGTCATCTCGCCGCACCATGAGGCTTCAGGCGGGCATATGGCCGCCGCCGCCGCCCGCATCACCGGCAAGCCGGCGCTCTGCATCGGCACACTGGGGCCCGGCATGGCGAATTTGATGCCGGCGATCCAGTGCGCCAAGGTCGAGAACGATCCGATCATCGTCATGGGCGGCCAGCGCGCCCGGATCACCGAGCGCCGGGTGCGACGCGGACGGATCCAGTTCGTCCGGCAGGAACCGATGATCGAGGATTCGGTCAAGTTCTCCAGCTCGATCGAATATGCCGACCAGACCGACGAGGTCATCCGCGAGGCGATCCGGATCGCCATGAGCGGCACCCCTGGGCCGGCCTATATCGAGTTCCCCTCGCACATCATCCTCGAAGACCTCGACGTTCCGGCGGTGCTGCCGCCGTCGAAGTATCGGCTGACCAACCAGGGCGCCGACGGTGACCGCATCGCCGAGGCGGTCGAGCTGATCAAATCCGCGAAGCACCCGATTCTGCTGGTCGGCCACGCCGTGCACACGTCGCGCTCTGGCGCGGCGGTGAAAGAGTTGGCGGAGCTGATGAACTGCCCGGTGATCCAGACCTCGGGCGGCACCAGCTTCATCCCGGGCCTGGAAGACCGCACCTTCCCGTACGGCTTCTCGGAAGTCTCGGTCGACGCGGTGATCGAGAGCGATCTGTGCATCGCGCTCGGCACCGAACTCGGCGAGCCTTCGCACTACGGCCGCTGGCGGCACTGGGTGGACAACGAAGCCAACCGCAAGTGGATCTACGTCCAGCAGGACCCGACCGCGATCGGCGTCAACCGCGCGGTTGACGTGCCGCTGGTCGGCGATCTGCGCGCGGTGGTGCCTCAACTCGTTCGCGCTCTCAAAGGCGCCTCGCTTCCGGGCCACCCGCGGCTCGCCGAGTATATCGAGCGCGATGCCCAGCAGATCGCCGAGCTTTATGACGAATCGAAGACCCGCGACGACGGCAACGGTAACGTCCCGATGAACACCGCGCGCTTCATTACCGAGGCGACCCGGGCCTTCCCCAAGGACGGCATCATGATCCGCGACGGCGGCGCGACGGTGATCTTCACCTGGACCTACAACCAAGCCAAGCCGCGCGACGTCATCTGGAACCAGAACTATGGCCACATCGGCACCGGCCTGCCCTACGCGACCGGCGCCATGCTCGCCGACCAGGCCGAGACCGGCCGATCGCGCCCGGGCATGCTGCTGACTTCGGACTCCTCGTTCCTGTTCCACATCGGCGAACTCGAAGTCGCCGTGCGCAAGAACCTGCCGCTGGTCTGCGTCGTCGGCGTCGATTTCCAATGGGGGCTAGAGGTCGGCATCTATCGGACCACCTTCGGCAGCGGCACCGCCGAGCCGGGCGTGCACTGGTCCAACAAGGTCCGCTTCGACAAGATCGCCGAGGGCTTCGGCGCCTTCGGCGAATTCGTCCAGAAGGCCGAGGACCTCGGCCCGGCGATCGCCCGCGCCTATGCGCGCGGCGGCCCGACGGTGATCCACGTGCCGATCGAGCCCAAGGCCAACGCCGAGGACAAGCCGCAATACAGCGAATTCAAGACCTGGTACGCCGAGGGAACGCAGTAACAAAAATCCTCCCCAGCTTGCTGGGGAGGGGGACCATCCGCAGGATGGTGGAGGGGTACTGCTCTATGAAGCAGCCCTCGCCGCGACACCCCTCCACCCCCGGCCTGCGGCCGGCGGTCCCCCTCCCCGAGCAAGCTCGGAGAGGATCTAGAGGAAGACCGATGCGCGAATACACGAAGTTCTACATCGACGGCCAATGGGTCGATCCTGCTACCCCCAAGACCGCCGAGGTGATCAACCCGGCGACCGAGGAGGTCAGCGGCACGATCTCGCTCGGCTCCCCCGCCGATGTCGACAAAGCCGTCGCGGCCGCGCGCCGTGCTTTCGCCACCTGGTCGGAAACCAGCGTCAAGGAGCGGCTTGACCTGCTCGAGACGATCCAGGCCGAATATCTGCGCCGTGAGCGGGAACTCGGCGAGGCTATCAGCGAGGAGATGGGCGCGCCGCTGTCGCTCAGTTGCGGCTTTCACACGCTGCTCGGCAAGGGCCATCTCCAGACCGCCATCGAGGTGCTGCGCGACTTCAAGTTCGAGGAGCAACGCGGGCCGACGCTGATCCGCCACGAGCCGGTCGGCGTCTGCGGCCTGATCACGCCGTGGAACTGGCCAATGAACCAGACCTGCGTGAAGATCTTCCCGGCGCTGGCGACCGGCTGCACGATGATCCTCAAGCCGCCGCAGCTCGCGCCGTTCTCGGCGCAGATCCTGTCCGAAATCATTGCCGACGCCGGCACCCCGGCCGGCGTGTTCAACATGATCCAGGGCTCGGGCAGCGTCATCGGCACCGCGCTGTCGACACATCAGGACGTTGACATGATCTCCTTCACCGGCTCCGAGCCGGTCGGAGTGCAGATCACCAGGGACGCGGCCGAGACGGTCAAGCGGGTCGGGCTGGAACTTGGCGGCAAGAGCGCGTGGATCGTGCTCGACGATGCCGCCATGGCTGACAACGTCGGCGCCGCGACCGGCGGGATGATGGGCAATTCAGGCCAGACCTGCAGCGCCGGCTCCCGGCTGCTGGTGCCCAGCTCTCGGATGGAAGAGGCGATCAAGGTCGCCGCCGCCGCCGCCGATGCCGTGACCGTCGGCGATCCCAAGGGCAATTCCGCGATGGGCCCGGTGGTCTCCAAGAGCCAGTACAACAGCATCCAGGAGTATATCCAGAAGGGCCTGGACGAGGGCGCGCGGCTGATCGCCGGCGGGCTCGGCCGGCCCGAGGGGCTGGACAAGGGCTGGTATGTCCGGCCCACCGTGTTCGTCGGCGACAACAGCATGGTCATCGCCCGCGACGAGATCTTCGGGCCGGTGCTGGTGATGATTCCCTATGACGGGATCGACGATGCCGTCGCCATCGCCAACGACAGCAACTTCGGTCTGGGCGGCTATGTCAGCGGCGCCGATGTCGAAGCGGCGCGGGCAGTGGCGAAGCGGATGCGCACCGGCGCGATCTGGATCAACGGCGGCTTCGACTTCCACGCCCCGTTCGGCGGCTACAAGCGCTCGGGCAACGGCCGCGAATGGGGCGAGTTCGGCTTCCGCGAATATCTCGAGGTCAAGGCGATCATCGGATAGGCGGAGCAACCACTCTCACGATGGACGGCGCGATCGATTGAAGTTGCGTTGCGCCCACATCGTGGCGCTTGCGCTGACATTGCCCTCCGGTTTCTCGCATGGACCCGAGCAACAGGATCCCGCGCCCGGCGCTTGTCCCCCAGCGCTGGCGCAGGAGCGCGGGCGTCAGTGGCCGGGGAAGTCCATCAGCGCCCAGGCTTCGACGCCGGCGTCCCGCAGGCGGTCGGCGCCGCCGAGGTCGGGCAGGTCGATCAGGAAGCAGGCATGGTCTACCGTCGCGCCCGCCCGGCGCAGCAGCGCGACCGCCGCCGACGCGGTGCCGCCCGTCGCGATGAGGTCGTCGACGACGACGACCCGCTGGCCGGCGGCAACGGCTCCCGGATCGATCTCCAGCCTGTCGGTGCCATATTCGAGCGCGTAGTCGATCGCCAGCACCGGAACCGGCAGCTTGCCCGGTTTGCGGACCGGCAAGAACGGCAGACTCAGCCGGGCCGACACGGCGCCGCCGAGGATAAATCCGCGCGCCTCGATTCCAGCGATGGCGCGAGCACCGACGCTCTCCGCGCTCTCGGCGATCATGGCCACAGCCTCGGCAAAGCCGGCGCCGTCGCCAAACAGGGTGGTGACATCGCGGAACAGGATGCCGGGCTGCGGGAAATCGGGAACGCTGCGGATCAACGCCTTTAGCTCAGCCACGGTCATTGCTTCTTCCCGTGAACTGGCCAGGGATCAGGCGTCGCTGGAGCGCGTCCCGATCAAGGCCGCCGGCCTCGCTTCAGGTCAATGCTTCACGTCGGCCCAGACGTTGCGATAGGCGAGATAGCCGAGGATCGTCGCGAACAGCAGGAAACCGAGCACGGGCCAGCCGGTTTGCTTGCGCTTGTCGAGCTTCGGCTCGGCCGTCCAAACCAGGAAGGCCGACACGTCCTTGGCCATCTGATTCACGGTCGGCTTGGTGCCGTCGGCGTAGCTCACCTGGCCCTCGCCGGTCAGCGGTGGCGGCATGGCGATGTTGAGGTTGGCGAAATAGGGATTGTAATGCAGGCCGTCGGGCGTCTTGGCGTCGGGGAACTGCTTGAGCAGCTCGGCGGGCTGGTTCTGGTAGCCCGTGAGCAGCGAATAGACATAGGCCGGCCCCCCGTGGCGCGCCTTGGCGATCAGCGACAGATCGGGCGGCGAGCCCTGGCCGGCATAAACCACCGGCGGAAACTTGTCGGTGGGCAGGCCCGGATGCGACGCAACCTCACCAGTCGCCGGATTGTAGGCAGGAACCTGCGCCTTGGCGGCGATCGCCTTCACCTCGTCGTCGTTATAGCCCAGCGCCTTGAGATCACGATAGGCGACATGGGTGAGCGAGTGGCAGGCCGAGCAGACCTCGCTGTAGACCTGAAAGCCGCGCTGCAGCTGCTGGCGATCGAACCGGCCCAACGGCCCGTCGGTGGCGAATGCCACCTCCTTGGGATGTTTGTGGAACGCCTTCTCAACCGTATGCGGCAGCCCGTCGTGTGACACTGCGACGACGCCAAGCAGGAACGACCACAGCAGCGCGGCGGCAAAGAGCAGGCCGACGAGGATCGAGACAATGCGGATCATGGATATCGTCTTTCCGTCTCGCGGGGATCAGGCGTGCAGGGGGGTTGGCGCACCGGCCATGCCGGCAGGCGCGGCCTCGTCGTGTCCAAGCACGGCTTCGGTGATCGAGAAGGGCAGCGGTTGGGGCCGCTCGATCGACGAGACGATCGGCAGGATGACCAGGAAGTGCAGGAAATAATACATCGCGGCGATCTGACTGATCATCACGAAGGGCTCCTCGGCCGGTGATCCGCCGCAATAACCGAGCACCAGCGCATCCACCACCAGCGCATAGAAGAACTTGCGAAACAGCGGGCGGTAGTGACCGGAACGCACCGGCGAACGATCGAGCCAGGGCATGAAGAACCACACTAGGATGGCGCTGAACATCGCCAGCACACCCATCAGCTTGGCCGGCACGAAGAAGAAGTCCTGTGTAAAGGCGCGCAGGATCGCATAGAACGGCCAGAAATACCATTCCGGCACGATATGCGCGGGCGTGCTCATCGGATTTGCCGGAATGTAATTATCCGGGTGGCCCAGCATGTTCGGCGCAAAGAACACCAGCGCGCAATAGAGGAACAGGAAGGCCCCGACCGCCCAGCCGTCCTTGGCGATGAAATAGGGGTAGAAGGGGATGGTATCGCTCTCCTTCTTCACTTCGACGCCGGTCGGGTTCGACGAACCGGGGATGTGCAGCGCCCAGATATGCAGAATTACCGCGCCGACGATCACGAAGGGTAGCAGGTAATGCAGCGAAAAGAAGCGGTTGAGCGCGGCGTTGCCCGGCGCGAATCCGCCCAGCAGCCAGGTGTGCAGGGCATCGCCGACCAGGGGAATGGCGCTGAACAAACCGGTGATGACCTGCGCGCCCCAATAGCTCATCTGCCCCCAGGGCAGGACATAGCCCATGAAGGCGGTCGCCATCATCAGCAGGAAAATGGTGACGCCGAGCAGCCAGATCATCTCGCGCGGGGCTTTGTACGAGCCGAAGAAGAAGCCGCGGAAGATGTGGATGTAGATGACGACGAAGAACGCCGAGGCGCCGTTGGCATGGGCGTAGCGCAGCAGCCAGCCCCAATTGACGTCGCGCATGATGTGTTCGACCGAATCGAAGGCGACGGTCTGGCTGGCGGCGTAATGCATGGCGAGGACGATGCCGGTGACGATCTGCAGGGTCAGGCAGATCAGCGCCAGAACGCCGAAGTTCCACCAGTAATTGATATTGCGCGGCACCGGATAGCCGCCGCCAAGCGAGTTGTAGACCAGCCGCGGCAGCGGCAGCCGGTCGTCCACCCACTGCATGAAGGGGTGGCTCGGCTTGTAGTCGTTAGCCCAGGGAAAGCTCATCTCTTGCGACCTCAGCCTACCGTGATTGCGGTGTCGGACGTAAATTTGTACACGGGAACCTCGAGGTTGCGCGGCGCCGGACCTTTGCGGATGCGCGCGGCGGTATCGTAGTTCGAGCCGTGGCAGGGGCAGAAATAGCCCCCGTACTCGCCCCGATTCTCCTCGCTGACAATGCCCAGCGGCACGCAGCCGAGATGGGTGCAAACGCCCATCGTTATCAGCCACTGTTTCTTGCCGGGCTGGGTGCGCTCCTCGAGCGTTTGCGGATCTCGCAGCGAGGACACCGGCACCTTATCCGCCTCGACGATCTCCTTGGGGGTGAGCTGGCGGACGAACAGCGGCTGCGAGCGGAACACCGCCTTGATGCCCTGCCCCGCCTCGATCTGCGCCAGGTCCACCTCGGTCGAGGCAGCGGCGAGCACGTCCGCCGACGGCGCCATCTGGCTGATCAGCGGGACCAGAACGGAAAGGCCGGCGACGCCGGCGGCGCTCACCGCGGCGATGTTGATGAAATCGCGCCGACGCATGCCGTCGTCACTCGCCAGTCCTCCAGCAAGCGGTCCCGGAGTGTCGGTGACAGCATCATTCGCCATGATCGCCCTTTGCCTTCATCTTGCCCGCGCCCCGCGATTGCCCTGAGCGGACTTGCCTTGAGCGGACTTGCCTCGATCTAGCCCTGGTCGCCCGCGCGGCCGGAAGCGGTACGGGCCGGGAATGTACACCAATTCTTTGCCTGCTACCCCCCATGAGGCCCCGCGGCCGTCGCAAGAACGCGCCCTGGGCAGGTCCCGCTTCGCGGCTGATAGACGCGAAAGCAAACCCTGCCAACAGGGTTTTTGGCATGGATCAACCGCTGATCAGCCGGGCTTGCGCAGCCCGATCAGCGAGATCTGGCGGCCGTAGGCGGACTCGCCGAGGTGAGTGGCGCGGCGGAACGAGAAGAAGCGTTCGGGCGCGCTGTAGGTGTCGAGCGTGAGCCGTTCGACGCGGGCAACCCCGGCGCTGGCGAGCCGCGCCGCGACATAGGCTTCGAGGTCGAACTTCGCGTGGCCCGGCCGGCCGGAGGTGAAAAAGCGCCCGTTCGCAGAGTCGGCCGCGCCGAAGCGCTCGCGGAAAGCATCGTCGACCTCATAACTTTCCTGGCCAATGCAAGGCCCGATCGCGGCAACGATCGCAGCGGCCCGCCCGCCGAGCGCCTCCATGGCCCGGATCGTGCCATCGGTGACGCCGGCGAGCGCGCCGCGCCAGCCGGCGTGGGCGGCCCCCACCACTCCAGCCTCGCGGTCGGCGAGCAGCACCGGCGCGCAGTCGGCGGTGAGAATGCCGAGCACTATGTTGGGCCGGTTGGTGACCAGCGCGTCGGCACGCGGACGCGCGTCGTCGCTCCACGGGTCGGCGACGGTCACGCATTCGGCCGAGTGGAACTGATGGAGCCCAACCAGCCGCGCGCCCGGCAGCACCGCCTCGGCGGCAAGCGCCCGGTTGCGCGTGACCGCGTCCCGATCGTCGCCAGAGCCGAGCCCGGCATTGAGCCCCGCTGCCCAGCCGGTCGAGACCCCGCCGCGCCGGGTGAGGAAGCCGTGCGGGACCTCGCCGAACACGTTGGCGCGGAGGACCTCCGGCGCTTGCCGCGTCGGCGGGTCAGTCAAGGCTCTTCGAAACCTGCTCGAAGGTGTCGCGCGATAGCCTGGGCGCCGCCGCAAGGCGCTCGAGCTCCGCGCGCATCAGCGCCGAGCGACCCCGTTCGATCCGCCGCCAGCGCCCGAGCGGCGGCACGAAGCGGGCGGCGGTGTGCGGGTTGATCGGGTCGAGCGTCAGGATCAGGTCGGCGATTAGTCGATAGCCCTCGCCGTCGCTCGCGTGGAAAGCGCCCGGGTTGACCGCCATTGCCATGTAGAGCGCGCGCGCCCGGTTGGGGTTGGCGAGGGTGAAGTCCGGATGGCGCGCCAGTGCCTTGACATGCTCCAGCACTGCGGAATGGAGCGAGCCGGCCTGCAGCGAGAACCATTTGTCGATCACCAGCGCATTGCCGTCGTAGCGCCGGTGGAAGCGTTCGAGCCGCTCGGCCCGCAGCGGAGTGTCGAGCCCGGCGAGCACCATCAGCGCGCCCTGGCGATCGGTCATGTTGTCGGCGGTGTCGTATTGCGCCGCCGCGCGGGCGGCCGCCTCGTCGGGCACGCCGGCGGCGAGATAGACGAGCGCCTGGGTCTTGACCTTGCGCGCACCGCTCGCCGCCACGTCGCGGCCATAGGGCACGGCGGAAGCGCGATCGTGCAAGGCTGAAATCCGGGCGTGCAGCGACTGCGCAAGCCAGCCCTTAAGCCCTTCGCGCTCGCTGCGGATCGCGCCCGGATCGGCCGCGGCGAAGTGTTCGGCGAGGTAGCTTTCGGCGGGCAGGATCATCAGCTCGCCGCGCATCAGATCGTCGAGCCGCGCGTCGTCGAGCACCGCCGCCATCGCCTGGGCGATCGCCGCGCGGCCTTCGGAGCGGGCGACATCGGACAAGCCGCCGATCGCGGCGACGAGATGGCGAATGACGAGGCTCTGCATCGCCTCGCAGCGGGCGAAGGGATCGTCATCGCGCGCGGCGAGGAAGACGAGGTCGGCTTGGGTGACGTTGGCCGCGATCGAGACCGGCGCGGAGAAGCCGCGATTGATCGACAGTACCGGGGGCGCTTTGAACCCTGGGAAGGCAAACTCGGCGCGATCCTCGGTCAGCACCACCAGCTTCTCGCCATCATGTTCGCCGCGCTCGCGGTCGAACAGGGCGACGCGCAGCGGGATCGGCATCGGCGCCTTGTCGGGCTGGCTCAGGGTTGGCGGCACTGTCTGCGAGAGGTGGAGCGTTGCCGTCTCGCCCTCATGCGACAGGCTCACGCTCACCTGCGGCGTGCCGGCCTGCTCGTACCAGCGGCGGAATTGCGCGAGGTCCAGCCCGGCGCCCTCCTCGATCGCGCGGATGAAATCCTCGCAGGTCGCCGCCTCGCCGTCGTGGCGCGCGAAGTAAAGGTCGGTGCCGGCGCGGAAGCGCTCGGGGCCCGCCATCGTCCGCAGCATCCGGATCACCTCGGCACCCTTGTTGTAGACGGTCGCGGTGTAGAAGTTGCTGATTTCCTGGTAGGAATCGGGCCGGATCGGATGCGCCAGCGGCCCCGAATCCTCGGGGAACTGCGCCGAGCGCAGCACCCGCACATCCTCGATCCGCTTGACCGCCGCCGAGCCCATGTCCTGGCTGAACAGCTGGTCGCGCAGCACGGTGAAGCCTTCCTTCAGGCTCAGCTGGAACCAGTCGCGGCAGGTGATGCGGTTGCCGGACCAGTTGTGAAAATATTCATGCGCGACGACGCCGGCGATGGCGTCGTAATCGCCGTCGGAGGCGGTATCGGCATCGGCGAGGATGTAGCGCGTGTTAAAGACGTTGAGCCCCTTGTTCTCCATCGCCCCGGCGTTGAAGTCCGAGACGGCGACGATGTTGAACAGGTCGAGATCATATTCCCGGCCGAATGTGTCCTCGTCCCACTTCATCGCCGATTTGAGCGAATCCATCGCGTGGCTGGTGCGCGGCTCGTCCCCCGGGCGGACCCAGATGTTGAGATCGACCTCGCGGCCGCTCATCGTCATGAAGGTGGAGTGATTGGCGACGAGCTGGCCCGCGACCAGCGCGAACAGATAGCTCGGCTTGGGCCACGGATCGTGCCATTCGGCCCAGTGCCGTCCACCTTCGCCCAGCCCTTCGGCGATGCGGTTGCCGTTCGAGAGAAGCACCGGGAACTGCTCCGCCGGCCCTTCCATCCGCACCCGATAGATCGAGAGCACGTCCGGCCGGTCGGGAAAGAAGGCGATGTGGCGAAAACCCTCGGCCTCGCATTGCGTGCAGAGCAAGCCGTTCGAGGCGTAGAGGCCGAGCAGTTGGCTGTTCGCGGCGGGATGGACCAGCGTCTCGATCTCGACATGATGGGCGCTGCCGGGAAGCTCGATCAGCAGGTCGGAGCCGTCCATCCGCCACGAATTGATCGCCTGCCCGTCGAGCCTGACCGACCGCGCGGCGATGCCGTCGCCGTTGAGCCGCAGCGTCTGCCCGCCGTCGCCGGCGGGGTTGCGCTCGACGTGGAGGCTGGCGATGACTTGCGTCTCGTCGAGCCCGAGGTCGAAGGCGAGCGCGACCTCCGGCACCAGCCATGCGGGCGGACGATAGTCCTGGCGGCGGATCGTGGCGGGCGCCTGCGGCGGTACGGCGGCGTCGGCGGTTTGGGGGTTGCCGGGCTCGGAGGGTCTGGTGACGATGTCCATGTGCGGTATGTACAGCCTCACCTTCCGATTGCCAGCAGTAGGGTTCGGCCCGCGCTCCGATGCCACCGTCCCTAGCCCCGCTCATGTCGAGCGAAGTCGAGACATGCTCGCGAGCCCTGGTACGTGCCTCGACTTCGCTCGACATGAGCGGGTAGGATTGAGGGAACCCACCAGGATTTCATCCATGCCCCGCCTGTTCATTTTCGGCCTCGGCTATACGGCAAGCCGGATCGCGGCGGCTTTCGCAACGCGTGGCTGGGAGATCGTCTCGACCGGGCAGGACGGCACGCTGAGCTTCGACGACGCCGGTTCGGTGCGGCTGGCGCTGACGGATGCGGACCACGTGCTGTCCTCGGTTCCGCCCGGCGGCGACGGGAGCGATCCGGTGCTCACGAATTATGGCGACGTGCTGGGGGGCAAGTGGCTGTGCTATCTGTCCTCCACGGGCGTTTACGGCGATGTCGGCGGCGCCTGGGTTGACGAGAGCGCGCCGGTCGGAACCGGCCGACGCACCGCCCGAGCGGACTGCGACGCCGCCTGGCTGGCGCGCGGGGCGCGGGTGCTGCGCCTGCCCGGCATTTATGGCCCCGGACGCAGCGCGTTCGACCGGTTGCGCCAGGGGCGGGCGCATCGCATCGACCTTCCCGGCCAGATATTCAGCCGCATCCATGTCGACGACATCGTCGCCGCGGCGCTCGCCGTGCTGGATGGCCCGCCGGGCGCCTACAATCTCGCCGACGACCTCCCATGCAGCCAGAACGAAGTGATCGAGGAAGCGGCGCGGCTGCTCGGCATCGCGCCGCCGCCGCTGCTCGCGCTCGAGGACACGCCGCTCACTCCGGCGGCGCGGGGCTTCTATGCGGAGAACCGGCGCGTCGCCAACGGCAAGGCCAGGCGCGTGCTAGGCTGGCAACCGCGCTTTCCGACATACCGCGAGGGTTTGCGGGCGTTGCTCGCCGGCTGACCGCTGTTGGTGGCTGGACGCAACCGCATCGCCATGTCGCGGTTTGCGCACAGGTAGTTCGTAATCCAGCAGGAGATAAACATGGAATCCGTGACGATCACCCGTCACCAGAATGGCGACGCCGGCGAATATCACGCGCATGTGGCCGGCAGCGCGCTGATCGGCCGGCTGACCTGGACCGAGCGCCCCAATCCCGCCGGGACCGCCCGCGCCGCCGAACATACGCTGGTGCCCCCGCCGATCGGCAATCGCGGGATCGCCGCGCGGCTGGTCGAGGAGATGGTCGCCGACGCGCGGCGGGAGGGCTTCAAGATCCTGCCGCTGTGCAGCTACGTCGTCGCCGCTTTCCGCCGCCATCCCGACTGGGCGGACGTCCAGGCATGACGACGCGACGTTCCAATCAGGCACTGAGGGCGAGCGGATGCGGAGCCTGGACGGCTTGTTCGATCGCGGCGGCGAACTGGTCGGTCGCGCGCTCCCAAGAGAAGCGGGTGCCGAGCTCCGCCGCATCGCCGCGATCCAGCTTCAGCGCGCAGGTGATAGCGATCCCCAGGTCATCATCGAGGGCCCCGGCCGGACGCGGCAGCGTGCCGTCCGGACCGCGCCCGTCGGGGCCGAGGATGTCGATTGGACCCTGGACGGGAAAGGCGGCGACCGGAACGCCGCTCGCCAGCGCCTCGATCACCACCAGCCCGAATGTATCCGTAAGACTGGGGAAGACGAAGCAATCGGCGCTGCGATAGGCCTCGGCCAGCTCCTCGCCGGTTAGCGACCCCAGGAATGTGACCCCGAGATAACGGCGCTTCAGCTCTTCGAGCGCCGGACCATCACCAACCACGATTTTGCTGCCGGCAACCGGTGCATCCAGGAAGGCTTCGAGGTTCTTCTCGCGCGCGACGCGGCCGACGTTGAGCAGGATCGGGCGGCGCAGACCGGCCAGCGCCGGGTGCGGCCCTCCATCGGCGCGGAACAATGCATGGTCGATGCCGCGCGACCACGGCACGACCGGGCCGATGCCGCGGGCTACCAATTCGACCCCAAGGCTGGGGCTCGAGACCAGCACCGCCCGGCTTTCGGCGTGGAACCGGCGCATGATCGGCCAGAAGCGCTCGGCGCTGATGCCGGTCCGCACGGCGGCGTAATCGGGAAAACGGGTATGGAAGGCGGTGGTGAACGGCAGGCCGCGCGACAGGCACCAGCCGCGCGCGCTCCAGCCGATCGGTCCCTCGGTGGCGATGTGGACGACATCGGGCGCGAAATCGTCGAGCATCCGCCGCAGCCGGAGCCGTGGCGCTACGGCAAGACGGATTGACGAGTAGCCCGGCATCGGCACGGTGAGAAAGTGCTGCGGCGTGACCAGCTCGACCGCATGGCCGCGCCGCACGAGCGCGTCGGTGGTGGCCGATAGCGTTCGGACCACGCCGTTGACCTGCGGCAGCCAGGCGTCGGTGGCGATGGCCACCCTCATGCGTGCTGTTCCGCCATCACGGCACGAGCATCGTCTGCGGCGGTCTCCGCCGCCCAATCGATGATCCGGATTACCCCCCTCGCGTCTTCGGCGAGCGCCGTGCAGCTTTCGACCCAGTCGCCGTCGTTGTAATAAGTGATGCCGCCGAACTCGCGGATTTCGGCGCAGTGGATGTGCCCGCAGACCACGCCATCGAGTCCACGCGAAATCGCCTCATGCGCGACCGCCTCCTCATAGCTGGAGATGAACTGCACCGCGTTCTTGACCCGCTTCTTCATGAAGGCGGAGAGCGACCAGTAGGGCATCTTCAACCGGCGGCGGACGACGTTGAAGACGATGTTGGCGCGCAGCAGCAGGGCGTAGGCGGCGTCGCCGAGGAAGGCGAGCCAGCGGTGATAGAGCACGATGCCGTCGAAACTGTCGCCATGGGTGACGAGCAGGCGGCGGCCGTCTGCGGTGACGTGGATCGCTTCCAGCGCCAGTTCCACCCCGCCGAAGTTCATCCCCGCATAGTCGCGCAGCATCTCGTCATGGTTGCCGGCGACCAGCACCACGCGGGTGCCGCGATGCGCCATCTTGAGCACGCGGCGCACCACCTCGTTGTGCGCGTCGGGCCAGTACCAGCCCTTGCGCAGCCGCCAGCCGTCGACGATGTCGCCCACCAGATAGAGCGTCTGGCATTCAATCGAGCGCAGGAAATCGACCAGCATCTCGGCGTTGGCGCCGCGCGTACCGAGGTGGACGTCGGAGATCCACACGGTGCGATAGCGCCGCTTGGGCCGGAACGACCGGGGCTCGGGAACATCGAGCCAGGCGGGAATGCCGCCGCCGGTCACGATCGGAGGGGGCTTGCGGAGGGTGTCGTTCGAAAGCATCGAGCTGGCCTTTCACAACCTGCGGCTTAGCGGCAGGCTAGGCCTCGGCCGTTGCCGGGCGATGACAGATCGGTGGCAGTTCGGTGATGGTGACGGTGGCGGGGTAAGGGCGAGCGAGCGGCCTAACGAGCGCGGGGAGGGTTCGACTCGCTAGCGCGGGTCGGAGCAGCATCAATTGAGATTTTGGTGTCGCCCCTCACACCCGCATCGGCATCAGCACGTAGAGCGCGGGGCTCTTCTCGTCCTGGCGGATCAGCGTCGGGGCGCCGGCGTCGGCGAGGTGGAGTTCCACCGTGTCGCCCTCGATCTGGCTGAGAATGTCCTTCAGATAATTGGCGTTGAAGCCGATCTCGAAGCCAGCGGCGGAATAATCGGCGGGCAGCTCCTCGGCGGCGGTGCCGTTGTCGGGCGAGGTGACCGACAGCGTCACCTTGTCGGTTTCCAGCGCCATCTTCACCGCGCGGGTGCGCTCGGTGGCGATCGTTGCGACGCGGTCGACGCCCTCGTAGAAGCTCTTCGGATCGAGCCGCAGCAGCTTGTCGTTCCCGGTCGGGATGACGCGGGTGTAATCGGGGAAAGTGCCGTCGATCAGCTTGCTGGTCAGGATCACCCCATTCTCGCCGCCCAGGGTGAAGCGGATCTTTGACGCGGACAGGTCGATTTCGACATTGGTGTCGAGCGCCTCCTCGAGCAGCTTGCGCAATTCGGCGACGCATTTGCGCGGCACGATCACGTCCGGCATCCCCTGCGCACCCTCGGGACGCGCCAGCGTGAAGCGGGCGAGGCGATGGCCGTCGGTCGCCGCCGCTTTCAGCTCATCGTCGCTGACGTGGAGGAAAATACCGTTCAGATAATAGCGCGTCTCCTCGGTCGAGATCGCGAAGCGGGTACGGTCGATCAGCTGGGCGAAGGTCGCGGCGGGAATCTCGAAGCTGGTCGGCAGCTCGCCCTCGACGATCATGGGGAAATCGTCGCGCGGCAGCGTCGGCAGCGAAAAGCGGCTGCGCCCGGCCCTGACCGCCATGCGATTGTCGGCGGTTTCGAGGCTGACCTGGCTGCCGTCCTGCAGCTTGCGGGCGATATCGAACAGCAGATGCGCCGAGACTGTAATCGCGCCCGGCGCCTCGACCGAAACCGCCGCCATGTGCTCGACCACCTGCAGATCGAGATCGGTCGCCATGACCTTGAGCGTGCCGCCAACTTCTGCCTCGATCAGCACGTTGGACAGGATCGGGATGGTGTTGCGCCGCTCGACGACGGATTGGACGTGAGACAGACAACGCAGCAGCGTCGCGCGTTCGACAGTGGCCTTCATGATCTGCTCATGTCCCCCTAAGGCGGCCCGGGGATGCTGTCCCCGCCCGGCAGGTCCGGACCATTGTCCTTAGCGCAGGCAATGCAGGCGGCAAGCGCGAATGGCCGGAAACAGGGAAGGTCTGGGGATAACCGATCGTGCTCCACGGCGAGGATGGGCAGGCGCCAGTTGCGGGTCCGGCCTGCCGCTGCCATTGTCGTGCGCGAGCAAAGGGAGAAAGCGATGTCTATCATCATTATTCTGATCGTCGGCGCGGTGGTTGGCTGGCTTGCCAGCATGGTCGTGGGCGGCGGCGGCGGCATTATATTCGACATGGTGATCGGGATCGTCGGCGCCCTGATCGCAGGTTTTATTTTCGGCGGCGGCGGGTCGATCCTCAACGCGCCGCTGAACCTGATGTCGTTCGTCTACTCGCTGCTCGGCGCCATCATCCTGCTGGTGATCGTCAATCTGATCCGACGCCGCAGATTTTGATTTGACGTCGCATGCTGGGGCGAGCGGAACCTGCTCACCCCAGCATCGCCATGCCGCCGTTGACGTGCAGCGTCTGGCTGGTGACGTAGCCGGCCTCCCGGCTGGCCAGATAGGCGACGGCGGCGGCGATTTCCTCGCCCTCGCCCATCCTGCCCATCGGGATGCGGGTGGCGATGGCCGCCTTCTGCGGCTCGGTCAGCGATTCGGTCATCGCGGTGCGGATGAAGCCGGGGGCGACGCAGTTGACGGTGATGTTGCGGGTGGCGAGTTCGAGCGCGAGGCTCTTCGAAAGCGCGGTGAGGCCGCCCTTCGCGGCCGCATAGTTGACCTGGCCAGGATTGCCGGTGGCTCCGACCACCGAAGTGATGGTGACGATCCGTCCGAACCGCGCCTTCATCATCGGCTTGCAGGCGGCGCGCATCAGGCGGAAGGTCGATTCGAGATTGACCCGGATCACCGCGTCCCACTCCTCGTCCTTCATCCGCATCGCCAGGTTATCGCGGGTGATGCCGGCGTTGTTGACGAGGATATCGAGCTTCCCGAGTGAGTCCACCGCCGCCGGGACCAGCTTCTCGACAGCCTCCGGATCGGAAAGATCGCAGGTGATGGCGACGTGATCCACCTCCTGCACATGCTGGGGCCGGTGCTCGTCAAGCTCGTCGCGAAAGGCGCGCAGCCGGGCGGCGTTCGATCCCGACACCGCCAGCCGCGCCCCCTGCCGGGCAAGCGCCCGCGCGATCGCCGAGCCGATCCCGCCCGAGGCGCCGGTCACCAGCGCGGTCATCCCGTGAAGATCGAACATGTGCTGCTCCCAATATGTTTGCGCGCCGCGCTAAAGGCTAATGGTAAGGATGCAAGTGACGAGGGGGTTCACGCGAAGCGCCAAGCCGCGACGAGCTATTGCCGCAAAGCCGCGCTCCAATCTCTCCCTGCTTATTCATATTTGAGTGGAAGATATTCTTAAACGAAGACACCAGATGTTTCAACCAAGGCTCTATTTGTTCCCGAGAGCTTGATCTCTCTGCAGCTTCAGCCATGGATAGCGGCTTCGCCCGCACACCCGACGTCTTGGTGTATTTGTGCCTCCGTGTGAGGAAAAATCACACCACCTTCGCCAGAGCCTCGACGTCGGCGATCGTCGCGATGCTCCTCACCGCCACGTCGCCGGCGCTGCGGGTGATCATCGGGCCGAGCACTTTCGCGCCAAACTCGACGAACTCCTCGACCCCGGCCGCCTTCATCGCGATCGCGGTCTCCCGCCAGCGGACGCGGCCGGTGACCTGGGCGATGAGCAGGCGCTTCACCTCGGCCGGTTCGTAGACCATCCCGGCGGTGACATTGGCGAACAGCGGCAGGCTGAGCGACGCGGGCGGCGTGCGCTCGAAAGCCTCGGCCATGGCATCGGCGGCGGGCGCCATCAGCGGGCAATGGAAGGGGGCGGAAACCGGCAGCGCCATGGCGCGCTTGATCCCGTGTTGCTTGACCATGGCGATGGCACGCTCGATCGCGCCGCGATGGCCCGAGATCACCACCTGCGAAGGATCGTTGTCGTTGGCCACCGTGCAGACCTCCTTCCCCCTGCCCGGAAGCGGACCCTGCGCGGCGGCCTCGGCAAGCGCCTGCGCCTTGTCGATGTCGGCGCCGAGCAGCACCGCCATCGCGCCGACGCCTACCGGCACCGCCGCCTGCATCGCCGCGCCGCGAAGGCGCAGCAGCCGCGCAGTATCGGCGAGTGAGAAGGATCCGGCGGCGCAGAGCGCGGTGTATTCGCCGAGACTATGGCCGGCGACGAAATCGCATTCGCGGGCGATCGGTACGCCGCCTTCCCGCTCCAGCACCCGCAGCAGCGCAATGGCGTTGGCCATGATGGCCGGCTGCGCGTTCTCGGTGAGGGTGAGCAGGTCGTCCGGGCCTTCCCGCATGATCGCCGAGAGCTTCTGCCCTAGCGCCTCATCGACCTCCTCGAACACCTCGCGCGCGATCGAACTCGCACGGGCCAGTTCCGCGCCCATGCCGATTGCCTGGCTGCCCTGTCCGGGAAAGACGAATGCGCGCATAGCAATCCTCATTCTTATTGCCGGCCGGCGCCGGGGGGCTTCCGCGCTATTGAGCTTCGGCGCGTCCCGCAAGCCCAAACGGAACAATCCTGTTCGCGCTATCATGGCCGATATCGGCCTCGCCCAGGTAGGGTATAGCATGGCGAGCACACCAGTACCGCGCGATTTCGTCTGGCGCGGCGCCGAAAGCCCGGTCGTTCTCAGGCACTTCGCTGATCCGGCCAAGCCGCAGCCCGCCGATCCCGCCGAGATGCGCGGTGACATGGAACAGCAATCTGTCGACCGCATAGAGATGTTCGCTGACTTCCTCGACCATGACGACATGTCCGGCGAGCCCCGGCATCAGCCGCGTGCCGCACAGCATCGCCAGCGTCGTCAGGTTGAAGGCGACGGTTGGCCGATGGTCGAGCCGGGGCTCAATCCCGCCGGACTCCCCGGACATGTACGCCAGCGTACGGCGCACCGCCGCCTCGCCACCCTCCCGCCGGATGTCGACGGGCATCGGCGCATGCACGCTGAGCCCGATCCGCTCGCGGTAGAGGGCCCCGAGCAGATAGCCGGCGTCCGAATAGCCGAGGAAGCGCTTGCCAGACGCGGTCGCGCCCAGCCCGGCGATGGCGTCTTCGGCGATGCGGCACGCACCATAGCCGCCGCGCGCGAACCAGACCGCGTCGATCCGCGCATCGTTCGCGCATTCGAGTAGCGCCGCGAGCCGCAGCGCGTCACTGCCGGCGAAGTGACCCTCGACCGCGCAGCATTGCGGGTGGAAATGCAGCTCGAGGTCCGGAAAGTCCTGCGCGATCCGGCCCACCCGCGCCGCGTCGTCCTTGGCGAGCGGTGTCGAGGGCGCGCAGACGGCGATGCGAATGGTCATGCGCTTAAGTAGTCGCTTAAGTCGATGTTGTCTTGCGCTGCGAGCGAGCATACCGACCGGCGCGATGACCGACACCACCCTCACCGCTCAGCCCTGGTTCTTCTGCGGCATCGGCGGATCGGGCATGCTGCCGCTGGCGTTGATCCTGCATGGCCACGGCGCCGAGATCGCAGGCTCGGACCGGAGCCGCGACCAGGGGCGCACGCCCGAAAAGTTCGCCTGGCTCCAACGTCAGGGCGTCCGCCTCTTCCCGCAGGACGGCAGCGGAATCACCACAGGCGCGCAGGTGCTGGTGGCCTCGGCCGCCGTCGAGGACGACGTGCCCGAGGTGGTCCGCGCCCGCGCGTTGGGCTGTGCCCGGATGAGCCGAGCCGAGCTGCTGGCGCGCCTGTTTAACGCGGCGCCGGCCGGCATCGCCGTCGGAGGCACCAGCGGCAAGTCGACGGTGACCGGCATGCTCGGCTGGATCATGACCCAGGCGGGACGCGACCCGACGATCATGAACGGCGCGGTGATGAAGAATTTTGCCAATGCCGACGCCCCATTCGCCAGTGCCCGGATCGGCGCAGCTGGCACGTTCGTATCGGAGGTCGACGAAAGTGACGGCTCGATCGCGCTCTACCGGCCCGAGGTGGCGGTGCTCGGCAACGTCAGCCTCGATCACAAGAGCCTCGCCGAGTTGCGGGGGCTGTTCGGGGACTTTCTGGCGAGCGCATCGGTCAGCGCCGTCAACCTCGACGATCCCGAAGCGGCGGCGCTGGCGCCCCGCGCCCGCGCACTGCTGAGCTTCGCCATCGCCAGCGACGCGGCGACGCTTTCGGTCACCCCCGGCAGCATCACCGAGGGCGCGACGACGCTCGTCGCGACGATCCGCGACCGCCGCGACGGCGCCGCTTTTCCGCTGTCGCTGCGCGTCCCCGGCCGCCACAATCTGGCCAACGCCCTCGCCGCCATCGCCGGGGCGAGCGCCGCCGGGGTCGCGGTCGGTGAGGCGGTCGCCGCGCTTGCCAGCTTCCAGGGCCTTGCGCGCCGCTTCGACGTCGTCGGCGCCAGCGCATCGGGCATCACCGTGATCGACGATTTTGGCCACAACCCGGACAAGGTGGCGGCGACGCTGGCGACGCTCAAGGCGCATCCCGGCCGCGTCATCGCCTTCTTCCAGCCGCACGGCTACGGCCCGCTGCGGCAGATGGGGGCGGAACTGGCGGGTGTGTTCGCGCACGCGCTCGGCCCCGAGGACGTCACGATCCTGTGCGATCCTGTCTATTTCGGCGGCACGACCGACCGCAGCGAGGGCAGTGAGCGGATCGTCCGGCTGATCGCCCAGGGGGGCGGGAACGCCGAATACATCGCTGACCGCGCCGCGTGCGGGGAGCGCATCGTCCAGCTTGCCCGGCCCGGCGATCGCATCGTCGTCATGGGCGCGAGGGATGATACGCTGACGGACTTCGCGAGGGGGGTCCTCGCGTGTCTGGGCTAGGCTCACCTATGCGAACCCGCCGCGTGGCCTCCGACAATGAACCTCTGTTTCGGCGATGATCTCGAGCCGGATGATCTCAGCCCTATCCCTTGAACTGGACTCTACCTTTGCGGTAGGGATTTGCTGAAGGTTGCTAAAGCGTAAGTTTCTGGACGTGAATGGGTTGGTAGCGCATCGGGTGGCCCCTGTTCCGCCGGCACGAGCGCCCAGTCGCTTCGGTCGCCCAGTTGGAGAAATCGATGAGCGTAGCCCATCTCAGCTCGCTGTACCCGCTGGCAGGGCTGCTGGTCGGCCTGCTTGTCGGGGTTACAGGGGTCGGCGGCGGCTCGCTGATGACGCCGTTGCTGGTGCTCGCGTTCGGCTTTCACCCGGCCACAGCCGTGGGCACCGACCTGCTCTATGCATCGGCGACCAAGTCGGTCGGGACCCTGGTCCATGGCGCCCGCGGCACGGTGGACTGGAAAATCGTCCGTCGGCTCGCGCTTGGCAGCATCCCCGCGACAGTTGTGACGCTGCTGCTGCTGTCACGAGCCGGAATCGACATCGCCCGCACCCAGCACGTGATCACCGTGACGCTGGGCGTGGCGTTGCTGGCCACGGCGGTGGCGATGGTCGCGCGGGACCGGATCATTAAGTTCTTCGCCAGCAGGTTCGGCGTACTCAGTGGAAACGTCGCGGGGCGGTGGACAGTGGCGCTCGGCGCGATCCTCGGCGTCCTCGTGTCGCTGTCATCGGTGGGCGCGGGCGCGCTTGGGATGACGGTGCTGCTGATCCTTTATCCGCAGCTTCCAACCAACCGCCTCGTCGGATCGGATATCGCCCATGCGGTGCCGCTCACCCTGATCGCGGGAGCCGGCCACTGGGCGATGGGTTCGGTGGACCTGGGCCTGCTCGGATCGCTGCTGATCGGATCGATCCCCGGCATCATCATCGGCAGCCTGATCTCGACCCGCATACCCGACCGCGTGCTCCGCCCCATTCTGGCCGCCACGCTGGCGATCGTCGGCGGCAAGCTGGTCTTCTTATCATGACGCGGTTGGCCGCGCCGATATCATCCTGCCGAGCGAAGCCGCCTGCTCTGGGCGCGCCGCTGCTCGTCTTGGACAATGATAACGGCCCCCCGGATCCGCGCCATTTGGCACCGCTCACAGCCGCGGGCTTTGCACCTTCCCCTGTCAGAAAGTGAGCGCCGAAGGTGGGAATGCTGGAAAACATCGCCGGATGGGTCGCACCCATCGCCACGATGATCGCGGCGATGATGACCGCCGCCAATCTCGGTGCGCGGTTGACCGGGTGGGGGTTCGTCATCTTCACGATCGGGTCGATCGGCTGGTCGATGGTCGGCTTTTCGACCGGGCAGACCAATCTCGTCGCGACGAACGGATTTCTAACGCTGGTCAATGCTGTCGGGATCTGGCGGTGGCTGGGACGCCAGCGCGCTTATGAAGATGGCGGCGAATCCGCCAAGGCGGCGAGTCGCCACTCCTCGACCCCAACCCTGTTCACCGCCACGGGGATGGCCGGCATGCCCGTGTTGGACAACGCCGGCCAGCGGGTTGGCAAGACGGTGGAATCGCTGATTGCCTGCGAAACGGGCGAGGTCAGCTATGTCGTCGTCGCAGCCGGCGGGCTTGGCGGTCTGGACGAGAAACTGCGGGCGGTGGCGCGCAAGGACCTACGGTTCGAGACCGACCAAATCCAATTGCTGATCCCGACGTCCGAGTTCGAGGCGCTCGACGCCCTGGCCGAGGGGGATTGGCCCAGCAAGGTCTCACCGCGCCACCAGGCTGCTGCGTGAACCCGGACAACATCGCGGCAACTGCATTCCAGATCGCCGAGCACGTCGGGAAGTCGCATAGTCGCGGACGAGCCGGCTCACAGCGAGCGCATCTGAGCGCCGCCGGGCGACGCTGCGGGCTCGGCCCGCCCTTCCCTACTCCGCCGCCTCGGCACACCCCGCGTCAGTTGTCTGCGCCTCGATCTCGGCGGCCTTGGCCTCGACCAGCGACACGATGTGGTCGAGCATCGCGGCGCTGCTGACATGGTGGTCCGTCACCCCGGAGAGGTAGACCATGTGCTTGCCGTTGCCGCCGCCAGTTATGCCGATGTCGGTTTCGCGCGCCTCGCCGGGGCCGTTGACGACGCAGCCGAGCACCGAGAGCGAGAGCGGCGTCTTGATGTGCGACAGCCGGCTCTCCAGCGCCTCGACGGTGCGGATCACGTCGAAGCCCTGGCGCGCGCACGACGGGCAGGATACAACGCGGACGCCGCGCGTTCTCAGCCCCAGCCCCTTCAGGATCTCGAAGCCGACGCGCACTTCCTCCTCGGGCTCGGCCGAGAGCGAGACGCGGATGGTGTCGCCGATTCCGGCCCAGAGCAGATTGCCGATGCCGATCGCGCTCTTGACGGTGCCGCCGATCAGCCCGCCGGCCTCGGTAATGCCGAGGTGCAGCGGGCAGTCGACCGCGTCGGCCAGGCTCATGTAGGCGGCGACGGCGAGGAATATGTCCGACGCCTTCACCGCCACCTTGTATTCGTGGAAATCGTGGTCCTGCAGCAACTTGATGTGATCGAGCGCGCTTTCGACCAGCGCCTCGGGGCAGGGCTCGCCGTATTTCTCGAGCAGGTCTTTCTCAAGGCTGCCGGCGTTGACGCCGATGCGGATCGCGCAGCCGTTGGCCTTGGCGGCGCGCACCACCTCGGCGACGCGCTCGCTGCTGCCGATGTTGCCGGGGTTGATTCGCAGGCAGGCGGCGCCGGCGTCGGCGGCTTCGAGCGCGCGCTTGTAGTGGAAATGGATGTCGGCGATCAGCGGCACCCGGGCGGCGCGGACGATCTGGGCAAGCGCGGCGGTGCTCGCCTCGTCGGGGCAGGAGACACGGATGAGGTCGGCGCCGGCCTCCTCGCAGCGGCGGATCTGGTCGATCGTCGCGCGCGCGTCTGAGGTCAGCGTGTTGGTCATGGTTTGGACGGTGATCGGCGCATCGCCGCCCACCGGCACGCTCCCGACCATGATCTGGCGGCTCTGGCGGCGCGCGATATCGCGCCATGGTCTTATGGAGGACATGGCCGCGATATAGACTGCCGGCGAAGACGGGGCAATGACGGCGAGCGGCTGCCCCGAGTGGTCAGTCGAGCAGCTTCGAGAACAGATATTCCTCGTCGCGCTGATCGCCTACCCAGAAGCCGACGTCGGCGAGTTTCACGAAGCCATGTCGCGCGTAAAAGCGTTGCGCATCATGGTTGCCGCTCCACACCGAAAGCTGGATTTCGTCGGCGCCGCATTCGCGAGCGGTCACGAAGGCCCAGCGCGTCAGGGCCGAGCCAATGCCCAGCCCGGTCAACGCCGGGTCGGTGTAGAGCTGTTTGAGTTCGATCGGCCTGAGGCCCCGCGCGTGTTCAGGCCAGCCGCCCCGCAGCACAAGTTTGCAGTAGCCGGTGAGTGCACCGTCGCGCTCGGCCAGAGCGATGCGCATTGCCGGACTGGCGATCTCGGCGGCGACCGCTGCGGGCGAATGGGCCTTCCGAAGGTGCGTGGCGAGGTCCTCGGACGCATAGAGCGTGCCGAACTTCGCAACGAAGGCTCGCGCGCCGAACGCAGCCAGCGCTTCGGCGTCGCTCGCGGTCGCGGGTCGCAGCGGCGTTTCGTCGCTCGAGGGCCCGGCAATCGTCATCACCGTTGTGTGGGGAGCCGCGCAATCGGTGCCAAGGTTTATTTCGGGAAGCACCGGCCCGGGGAACCTTTTGCAGGGGGTCACCGTTGTGGAAGCGGTCCCGCCGCCGCCGCATCCCCCCCCCCCGCAGGTGGCGGCGGGTCCACTTCCGCGCCGCCGACGCGCGAACTATCCGTGATCGTCGAACCGGGCGTATTTGTCGCGCTTGCGCCGGCCCATGCGCATGCCCGCTTCCAGCCGGGCGCGCAGCTGTCGGTAATAGGCATCGAGGAAAGCGGCCGCCTCGCCATCGATCGGATCGCGGCCGATCTTCTGGGCGATTGTCACATGGACGGTGGCGATCGCCTCCGTGCGGCGCTCGCGCAACAGACGTTCGAGCATCTGCAGCTCATATTCGCCATAGGCCGACAGCTCGAGATCGCTGAACACGAAGCCGCTCGGCCCGACTGCCGACAGCGCCGGTTCGAGCCGGCGGCTTGGCGACTCGACCACCCAACTGCCCGCAACGATGTCGCCAGCGCGCAGCCGGTCCCGGTTGAACAGCGGCATGCCGGCGAAGATCACGAACCAGGCGGCTGCGGCCAGCCCGGCCGGGCCGGTCCCCTCGCCGGACAGCGAACTCACGAACATAATCGGCAGGAACAGTTCTACATCGCGCAGGAGGTTCCGGGCGATCACCATCTCCGCCGAGAGCCTTCCGCCATCGCGCGCGGCGATACGGATGCCGGTGAGCCGCTTGCCCGGCGTCGCGCCGCGCGGACCCAGTTCGAAGTAGAGGAAATAGGCGTTGCGCAGCAGGAACATCGCCGTGAGCCACAGGATCATCAGGAACTGGATAGCATGACCGATCGCGGTGGCCTCGCCAGCGCGGGCCAGCAGCGCTGCGGTGCCGCCGGCGATCGAAAGCAGCGCCAGCGTCGTGCCGACAATCAGCAGGCCGATGACGCCGAGATCGATCAGGAGCGCGCCCAGGCGGCTGCCGCGGCTGGCAAGGATGATCGGCAGGGCAATCCCCTCGGGCGTCACCATCCGTCGCTCGCGCGAGTCTTGCTCCCGGCGGGTCGACCCCTTACTCCGCGCTGCGGCAATCAAACCGCTGGCCCGGAGATAGGATTGCGGCCAAAGGCGAAGAAATAGGCGAGCCAGAACGCCAGCATGAACAGGCCGAGCGCCAGCCGGCCGCCAGTGTTGTCGATCAGCTGGCGCGCGAAGCCTTCGAGCAGCGCCGCGCAGACCAGCATCAGAACGACCCCCGCCATCACCTGCGCGGCGCGGCGGCCCGCTTTCGCCGCTGCCTCTAAAACCGCGCGCTCGCCGAGGAAG
>JBDSIY010000034.1:0-8146 GCA_039917735.1 Novosphingobium sp.
GAACCGCGTGGCTTCCGCGCCGCCCTCGAACGCGCCCACCAGCCCGGCCGCCTGGCGCTGATCGCCGAGATCAAGAAAGCCTCGCCCTCCAAGGGGCTGATCCGCGCGGACTTCGACCCGCCCGCCCTGGCGAAAGCCTATGAGGAGGGCGGCGCCGCCTGCCTGTCCGTGCTCACCGACGCACCCTATTTCCAGGGCCATGAGAATTTCCTGATCGAGGCCCGCGCCGCCTGCGCGCTGCCGGTGCTGCGCAAGGACTTCATGGTCGATCCGTGGCAGGTGGCCGAGGCCAGGGCGATCGGCGCCGACGCCATCCTAATCATCGTCGCGGCGCTAGATGACGGCGCGATGGCGGAGGTCGAGGCGGCCGCGCTCGAGTTCGGGATGGACGTGCTGGTGGAGGTTCACGACGCTGCCGAGATGGCGCGCGCGGCGCGGCTTCACTCACGTCTGATCGGTATAAACAACCGCGATCTCAAGCGCTTCGTCACCGATCTTGCGACCACGGAACACCTCGCTCCGCTAGCCCCAGTTGGGGCGTTGCTGATCAGCGAGAGCGGTATCGCCACCCCCGCCGAGCTGGAGCGCTTGTCGCATTGCGGGGTGCGCAGCTTCCTTGTCGGCGAAAGCCTGATGCGCCAGTCCGATGTCGCCGCCGCGACAAGGGCGCTGCTGGCACAGTGACGCTTTCCTACGCGCCGGCGATCTGTCATTCCGCCCTCATGTGCCCTGCCTTGAACCGTTGCGCAGCGCTCGCCGGACGCCAGGGCGACACCTGGCTGGCGATGCTCCTGGAACCCTGTCAACTGTGTCACCCCCCCCGAGAACCAGCCGCGATCCGATGAGCCGACTCACGCACCTCGACGATCATGGCAACGCCCGGATGGTCGACGTCGGCGGCAAGGCGGAGAGCCAGCGAGTGGCCGTTGCCTCGGGAACAATCCGGATGAGCGACGCCGCGCTCGCCGCCATCCGCGACGGCGCCGCGCCGAAGGGTGACGTGCTTGCCGCCGCGCGGATCGCGGGGATCATGGCCGCGAAGAAGACCGCTGAGTTGATCCCGCTGTGCCACCCGCTGGCGCTCGATTCGGTCACGGTCGATTTCGAGTTCGCGGCCAGCGCGCTGCGCGCCACCGCGACCGCCGCCCTGACCGGTCGTACCGGCGTCGAAATGGAAGCCATGACAGCGACTTCGATCGCACTCCTGACCATCTACGATATGGCCAAGGCGCTCGACAAGGGCATGGTGATCGAGGACGTGCGGTTGATCGAGAAACACGGCGGCAAGTCCGGAAGCTGGCGGGCGAAGGATGAGTCCGGTTGAAGCAACCGCCGCTACCGTTGGAGGAAGCCCAGGACCGGCTGCTGGCGCTGGTCGACCCGCTGCCGATCGAGCGCTGCGACATCGCCGGCGCGATCGGCCGCTACCTCGCCGAGCCACTAACCGCGCGGCGCACCCATCCGCCCGCCGATTGCTCGGCGATGGACGGCTATGCGGTCGCCCCGCACGACCTGGCGGGACCGTGGCGGGTGATCGGCGAGAGCGCGGCCGGCCATCCGTTCACGGGCGCCTGTCCGGCGGGGGCGGCGGTGCGCATCTCGACCGGCGCGCTGGTCCCCGCCGGCGCGGGAGCGGTGATCCTGCAGGAGGACGTCGTGCGCGACGGCGTTTGCCTGACACGGTCCTCTCCGGACGCACCCTCGGGCAGCAGGCATGTCCGGTCGCTGGGCCTCGATTTCACCGAGGGCGCCGCGCTGCTCGAGGCGGGCACGCGCATCGGGCCGGCGCAGGCGGCATTGGCTATTGCCGCCGGCCACAAACACCTCGCCGTCCGGCGCCGGCCGCGTGTCGCGATCCTCGATTGCGGCGACGAGCTCTGCCCCGAGGATGAGGCCTGCGCGGTCCACCAGGTGCCCGCGAGCAACGGGCCGATGCTCGCCGCGATGGCGGCCGGGTTGCCCTGCGACATAAGCCGGCTGGGTCCGGTGCCCGACGATTTGGATCGCCTTGCCGACGCGCTGGCGGAGGCCGGGGAAGCGGATCTGGTCGTCACCAGCGGCGGCGCGTCGGTCGGCGACCACGATCTGATCCGGCCCGCGGTGGAGGCCTGGGGGGCAGAGGTCGACTTTTGGCGCATCGCCATCAAGCCCGGCAAGCCGCTGCTGGTCGCGGCGCGGGAGCGGGACGGGAGGCGCCAAATCTTCCTCGGGCTGCCCGGCAACCCGGCGTCTTCCTATGTAACGGCCTACTTCTTCATGCTGCCAGTTTTGCGGGCGATGCTGGGCGCGGCCAACCCGCTGCCCCGGCTGATCACCGCATCACTCGGCGCGCCGCTCGGACCAGGAGGATCGCGCCGCGAGTTCCTGCGCGGCCGCTGGGACGGCGCCACGATTGTGGCGCAGCCGCTGCAGGACAGCGGCGTACTGGCGGCGCTCGCGGCGAGCAACGCGTTGATCGATCGCGGGGCCAAAGCTCCCCCCGGGGCGGTCGGCGAGACCGTGTCGGCCTATCTGCTCGAGAATGGCGGAATTGCTTGACGGGACGATTTGAGTTGCTTATTCGTTCCGCATTCGTTCACTGAACTTCTCGGATGAAGTTCGCCGCGCTCGGGAGTGGCACGCATGCTGACGCGCAAACAGCACGAACTGGTCCGCTTCATCCAGACCAGACTTGAGGAAACCGGCGTTTCGCCCTCGTTCGAGGAGATGAAGGAGGCGCTTGATCTCAAATCGAAGTCCGGCGTCCACCGGCTGATCTCGGCGCTGGAGGAGCGCGGCTTCATCCGTCGCCTGCCGAACCGGGCACGGGCGCTGGAAGTGCTGCGCCAGCCGGACGACGTGACCACCAGGGCGCCGCAGCGTTCCGAAGCAGCGGTTGGGGCAAGTGGCCACGCCGGCGCCTCGGCGCTTGCCGCACTGCGCCCGCCGCCGACACCGCCGCGGCCGGCCAACGACGTGATCGAGATCCCGCTGCACGGCCGGATTGCCGCCGGCCTCCCGATCGAGGCGATCGAGGGTCAGGCGATGCTGCCGGTGCCGGCGGCGCTGCTCGGCGCAGGCGAGCATTACGCGCTCGAGGTTTCCGGCGATTCGATGATCGAGGCTGGTATCCTCGACGGCGATTTCGCGCTGATTAAGCGGCAGGATACGGCACGCGATGGCGAAATCGTGGTCGCGCTGGTGCGCGGCGAAGAAGCAACGCTGAAGTTCCTCAGCCGTGAGAAGGGCATGGTGCGGCTCGATCCGGCGAATGCCGCTTATGAACCCCAACTCTATCGGCCGGCCGAAGTCGTCGTCCAGGGCAAGCTAGCGGGACTGCTGCGCCGCTACCACTGACCCGTGGTAGAGCTCATCCAAATCCCGAGTGCGCAACATGAGGCGCGCGGCCAAAGCCAACTTCGCGCCTGCGTGTGCGCCGATGTTCGGGGTGGCGGAACCGATCGGCGGACCCAAGCCTGCAACCAGCATGACCGGATTCGCGATTTTCTCCCTTTCACGGCATCGCCGTTCCCCGTCGTCGATTGGTGACTCAGCATTTAGCGGTGGAACCACGCGGGGTCGAGGCTCACCTTCGGCCGCGACTATCGATTCCAGACTGAACAGCTTTGGATATCTCGACTTCGCTCGACATGAGCGGGCGGATATTCTCTTCACCGGCTTCTGAAGACATTGGAGCCACCCGCGTGATCCTCCCCAGAACGGAGGATCAAGGTAACGTGATCGCGCTTTAGCCCCACCGCCTTCATCTGCCGAGGCCGTGTGTCGGCGCAAACCTCGAATGAAGTGAACCACGGCCTATCCGCATTACTCTCTCAGCCTCCCCTCGGCATCTGCAGATAGATGTGCAACCGGACGATTTTTCCAGCGTCATTGAATTCGTAGACCGCCACGGAATTGATTGGACCCTTGTCGTGGATTTCTTCGAGCTCCACGAACACGAGGTTTTCGTGATCGGTCATCCGTCGGAAGTTCGTCAAGAATGACTTCGACGTCGGCGCCCAATTGTGCAGAAGATCGACGTACTCTCGCCAGTCCTGGACATCGAGGAAATTGCCGAACCGCCTGAACTCCGCTGCCGACACGACCTCCTCAAGCTCATGCCAGGCCGTCTTTTCAAATCCAGTTTGCTTTGATCGGTCGGCGAGTTGTTGCATAAGGCGATTATAACGCGCCACGGCACGAGCATTCCTGCTGCCGTTTTCCGCACCCGCCCAGTCCAGGTATATGGTCATGTCCTTCTCTCCCGGTGCCGCGGTCGACGGCTCCCGCGCTCGTGTACCGGGCCGAGAGCGACCCCGCTACATCCGAAACCGCAGTCGGTTAGCAATAGGTGGGCGCGGCAAGATGCCAGACGCTGGTGACGCTGAAGACAACAAACATCGGCGCGGCTCCCGCTGCGAGCCAGGACGTGATCCTCAGTGCCCTCCACGACAGCGTCGATCGAGCCTGCGGCCGAATCCCCAGGTTGACCCCTTATGCCAGCGAGATTAGACGATGACTTGCCCACGTAAGAGGCGGGAGGATGGCAGTGTCAGTGCAGTCGCAGACCAGGCTGGAAAAAACCGAGCTTAAGCCGAACATCGGCACCGAGGTGCATACCGATAAGGCGACGCTGCTTGGCGGCGAAGTTGGCGCCGAAATTCGATCGTTGCTCGAGGAACGGGGGGTGGTTCTCCTCCGCCAACTCAATTTGAGCGACGAGGAGCAGGTCGCATTTACCAAAACGCTGGGGACGATGGCGCAAGACATCTTCAAGATCAGCATGGATCCACTGGAAAATCCCAATTTCGCCTACACCAAGGGTGCGTTCTTTTGGCATATCGACGGCACCATGTCGGATGTGCCGATCTTTGCTTCGGTGATGAGCTGTCGCCGCAAGTCGCCGGTCGGCGGCAAGACCGAGTTCTGCAATACCTACGCCGCGTACGAGGCGCTGACCGAGGACGAGAAGCGGGAGGTCGAGCAACTCAAGGTGGTGCACGAGTTCGAGAGCGCCCAGCGGTACGCCAACCCGGAGCCGAGCTACAAGGAACTCAAGAGTTGGCAAGGGTTTAAGCCGAACGTTCTGCCCATGGTTTGGACGCACCGTTCGGGACGCAAGTCACTGGTGCTCGGCGCCACCGCCTCGCACGTGGAAGGCATGGCGCAGCGCGACGGGCAGCTGCTGCTCGCCAAGTATCGTGATTGGGCGACGCAGGAACAGTTTACCTACAGCCATGAATGGACGGTTGGCGACATGATCCTGTGGGACAACACCGGCACGATGCACCGCGTGCTGGCTTATCCCGACGATAGCGGTCGGCTGATGCATCGCACCACCGTCCAGGGTGACGAACCGTTCGCCTGACCGAGCACGGGACCGCAGAACGATGACCGATCCCACCCGCGTGGCCGTCGTCACCGGCGGCAGCCGCGGCGCTGGCCGCGGAGTCGCCATCGCGCTCGGCAGCCACGGTTGCACCGTCTACGTCACCGGTCGCTCGGCCAAACCCGGAGACAATCTGCTGCCCGGGACGATCAGCGAAACGGCGGAGGCGGTTACCGCCGCTGGCGGCCGCGGGATCGCCGTCCAGGTCGATCATGCCGATGACGAACAGGCCCGGGCGTTGTTCGACCAGGTGCGCGCCGATCACGGCCGCCTCGATATCCTCGTCAACAACGCCGCCGCGATCTACGACGAGCTCAGCATGCCCGGCGCGTTCTGGGACAAGCCACTTTACCTCGCCGACCTGATGACCGTCGGGCTGCGATCAAGCTATGTCGCCGCCCACATGGCGATGCCGTTGCTGATCGCCTCGGGCAACGGCCTGATCGCTTTCACGTCGTCGTCCGGCGGCGTGCATTACATGATGGGCCCGTCCTATGGGGTGCATAAGGCGGGGCTGGACAAGATGGCGGCGGACTTCGCGGTCGACTTCAAGCGAGCCAAGGTGCCGGTCCATGCGGTGTCGATCTGGATGGGCTCGGTGTTGACCGACCGGATGCGCGCGATCGTCGCCGCCCAGCCCGACAAGCTCGGCCATTTCCTCGAGACCGGGGAAAGCCCGGAGTTCACCGGCCACGTGATCTGGTCGCTGTACAATGCACCAGACCTTGCCGAACTCAACGGCCGGACAGTGATCGGCGCCGAGATGGCGCTGAAGTATGGGATCGAGGATGAAGGCGGGCGGCAGCCGCCATCGATCCGGGACACTCTCAAGGTTGAGCCGCGGGTCCAGCACCGCGTGTCCATCAACTAGTTGACCGGCCGGAGAGAACCATGATTGATGAGACCCGCTTCGAGGCGCTGGAGCGCCTGATCCAGCGGCTTGCGGACCGCCAGGCCATCCTGGACTGCATCGTCCGGGAGGCGCGCGGGCGCGATCGCCAGGACATCGAGATGACGCTGAGCGCGTTTTGGGACGATGCGCTCGACGAGCATGGCCCCAAGGTCTCGCTGGCACTCGAATATCCGGAGAAAGCCAACGCGGGCCACTCGGCGTTCTTCAAGGCGACCAACCACAACCTCGCAAATCACACCTGCGAGATTGAGGGTGATGTCGCCCATTGTGAAACCTACGTCGTCGGCTCGATGCTGCTCAAGAATCTCAAGAGCACGATCTTGCTGATCGGCCGATATATCGACCGGTTTGAGCGGCGAAACGGCGAGTGGCGGATCGCGCTTCGGCGGACGATCGTCGACACGTCGCTGCTGGGCGAATCCTCGTTCCTGCAGACGCCGATGGTCGCGGGCTTCCCCAAGGGGTTGTGGACCAAGCAGGACCCTTCCTACCAGCGCCCCATCGACCTCGAAGTGCCGGTCGACAGGTGGTGACCACGACACCGTACTCCGATCCGGCTGACCTTTCCAAGGTCTGACTCGCGCCAGGAGGTTTATTCGGCAAAGCGTAGATCGTCATGACTGACGACGGCGCCACGGTAACAGCACCTTCGCACGGAATCGCGTGCGCGGGGCCGCTCAGCGGTTCGAGGGAGCAAAATCGCGGTCCGAAGCCGCGAACGCCGACCGCGGCCTCCGGCGTAAAGGCGCGGTCGTAAGCGATCGCCGCTTTGCAACGGGCTGGCTCCCCGAGTAGGATTCAGAGGGCTGTGCGCTGGCGTGCGGACAAGTGCATGTAACCCAGGACTTCTGCGGACTTCTTAACTGATGAATGCGCAACTGTGCGTTGACATGCGCCTAAAGCCGGCTCATGGTGTGGGAACCAACGTGGGAATTTAGGGGATGGCTCCCATGCCACAACTTACCGAATTGAAGGCGCGCAATGCTAAGCCAGGCACTCACGGCGACGGCGCTGGGCTCTATCTCCGGGTTAAAGACAGCGGCGCCAAGTCTTGGGTTCTGCGGGTCCAGTTTCAGGGCCGTAGGCAGGACATAGGGCTGGGGGGCTACCCTGCCGACCGATCGCTTGGCGAGGCCCGTGATGAAGCGGCGCGGCTGCGCAAGCTGGCGCGGCGCGGCGGCAATGCGATCGCGGCGCGAGACCATGTGAAGGTTTCCATTCCATCGTTCGCGGAAGCGGTAGCGTCAGCGCATGCTGAACTCGGCAAAGGTTGGTCGGTGAAGAACGCCGCCAGCTTCAAGGCCTCACTCGATCAGCACATGGTCCCGCGCCTCGGCAAGAAGAGCGTGAACGAGATCGGCTCTGCCGACGTGATCGCCGCACTCTCCCCCGTCTGGATCGCCAAGCCCCATTTAGCGAAGAAGTTGCGTGTTCGAACGCTGCAAGTGCTGAGCTTTGCAAGGGCGCGTGGATGGCGGGAGGCTCCGTTGCCTGACCCTCGGGAGCTGCGGGACGGACTGGCATCTCAACCTCGAAGCAAGAACTTCGCCGCGATGCCATACGCTTCCGTTCCGGCATTCATGGCCGGACAACTCTCCAAGCCAGACACGGCCGGGCGTCTGGCGCTGCTCTTCACGATCGCGACAGCCGCGCGGAGCGGGGAGACTCGCGCTGCGACATGGGATCAGGTTGACCTCGATGCGCGCACCTGGACACGGCCGGCGGAAATGATGAAGTCGCGCCTTGCACACGTCGTCACGCTGAACGGCGCGGCGCTGACCGTACTGAAGCGGGCAGCGGCGGCATGGGGCACCAATGGCTTGATCTTCCCCGGTGCCCGGCAGGGAAGCTCCTTGTCCGACATG
>JBDSIY010000035.1:0-25908 GCA_039917735.1 Novosphingobium sp.
CACAGACGAGATGGTAGCGATGATGAAATGTCGTGTGACAACCGCTCTTGTAGCCCATAGAGTCCGTGGCTGAAGCCAGTATCCGACTGAAGTCGGAGGGGTTCCTCCTCGAAGCGGGACTCTAAAAACCGGCGATGTGACGGCTTCAGATTAATCGTTTCGTCATTGCGAGCGAAGCGAAGCAATCCAGGGCAGTTACATCCGGCGCTGGATTGCTTCGTCGCTTCGCTCCTCGCAATGACGATACCAAGTAAACTGGACGGCTCTAGTCCCGCCAAGAGTCCTAACTCTCACGCAGCAGGCGCCCCAGATCGCACCGATGCCACATGTTGAGGTAGCTGATCGTGATCTTCAGCTGCACCCGCGCCGTCTCATTTGCGGTGAAGACCGGGTCATGGCGGTCGGCGGCGACGGCCGGGTCCGGCACTTCGCGCAGAATCGCCGGCGGCGCGGTCGTCATCATTGCCATCCCCAAGAGCACGTGCAGCTGCAGATGCCGTTCAAGCTCGGCCCGGTCGAGCGCCGGTCCCCCGGCGCACGCATATTCGGCGATGAACAGGTCGATCAGTTCACCCAGGTGCTGGTTGACCAGCTCGGGCTCCGAGCCGCCGAGCGAGCCCCAGATCGCCTGGCAGACATGCATCTGCCCGACCATGCCCCAGTCGATCAGCCCGCATCCCAAAGCCCCGTCAGGCTCGTGCCAGAACCAGGCGTTGTCGATGTTGGCGTTGGTGTGGCACAGCGCGATCATCTCGGGACGCGAATGGGTGAAGCGGCGGATGCCGTCCTGCTGGGCAATGATCAGCGGTACATCCGCGTGCAAACCCGCGAGGAAGTCAGGATCGGCGAGGTGCGGCGGCACCAAGTGCGGGTATTGCGCGATGAACTCCACCAGCCGGCCGATCCGTTTGGCGAGCAACTGCGGATCGGTGCGATTGCGGCTGTTCGCGATCGTCCGTTCCAGGTCGAACGGAAAGTCGCGCTCGACCGCATCGCCGAGCCGGCCCGACTTATGCGTGCCCGCCAGAAGAGCCAGCGTCGATACCAGCGCGCGGTAATGCCCAAGCGGATCGGGCAGGATCTGGTCCATGCACTTGGGAAAATGCGGCTCGACCGCGCCCTCGCCATAGGGGATGCGCTCGGTAATGAGGACGCCGGTGCCGCTCTGATGGTGGAAGTCGGCATACATGCATTTCGGCACCGCGATCGGAAAGGCCGGATCGCGCGACAAATTCGCCAGCCGCACCTCGGATTCCATTTGCTGCCGCGCGCTGTCACGCACCGGGTTGGTGAAATTGCGCGAGAACTTCACGAACAGGTGGCGCGAAAGGCCCGGCGCGTCGCGCTCATAGGCGACCGAAAGCTGCGCCTTGGTGCCGGTGCCGCCGACCAGCCACTCGTCCAGGCGGGTGATTGCGGCGACCCGATTGTCCCGGCCAAGCGCGCCGCTGGCGTGAAGCGCCCGCGTCAGGAACGCCGCCCCGCCCGCCTTGAGCGCTTGCGGATGGGCGGGAAGGTCCAGACCGAGCCGATCGCCCCTGGCCCAATCGAGCATGGTGGTGTCCATCACGACAGCGGCGCTATCAGCAGACCAGTTGGCGGTGCAAGGGTCCGGGCGCCTGCGCAACGGGCCTACGAGATCGGATCGCTCGGACCTCGCTAAGCCGCCGCCGTTTGTAACGCCCCGTCGGCAAACAGCCGCTTGAACATGGCTATGAGATCGGCGCGCAGATAAGGCTTTCTGAGCATCGGCAAGTGGTCAAGGTCGGTGCGGTCACCATGATCGCCGTAGCCGGTCGAGAACGCGAACGGGATGCCGCGGCCAATCAGCGCATCTGCAACCGGGTAGCTTTTCTCCCCGCCCAGATTCACGTCGATCATCGCCGCGTCGAAACCGTAATTTGCGAGCAGCGCGAGCGCCTCTGCGACGCTGGCGGCCGCTCGGATTGAGGAGCAGCCGAGATCATCGAGCTCCATCTCAATGTTCATCAGTACGAGCATCTCATCCTCGACCACGAGAATCCGGCGGCCGGAGAGAAGGGCGCTCATTTATCCATCTCGGCGGGGGCGGGTATGTCGATTGTGCAGGCGACACCGTGGCTTAAATAGTCAAGCGTTACCCTGCCGCCCAATTCATGCGCCAACCCGCGCTCGATGACCCACGAGCCGAAGCCCTTGTGCGCCGGCGGGGTCACCGGCGGACCGTCGCGCTCCCGCCACCTCAGCACCAGCCGTTTTCCTGCCGCTTCGGGCGCGAGCTTCCAGTCGATGTCGATTTTGCCCGTATCGTTCGAGAATGCGCCATATTTGACCGCGTTGGTGGCAAGCTCATGGAGTGCGATAGCGATCGAAAGCGTGATCGTCGGCGACAAATGCAAATTGTCCCCTGTGATCGTGAAACGCTCGGTGAAGCCGGCAACCACCTTGAAGGGGTGCAGGGCGGTATCGACCAGATCGTGAAGGCCTGCACCCTCCCAATTGCGGCTGGTGAGCAGGTCGTGTGATCGCGATAGGGCGAGAAGGCGCGACTCGATTGCCTCGCGGATGGCAGCGGGCTCCGCAGGCCGGCGCAAAGCCTGGGTGACGATCGACTGAACTGTCGACAGCGTGTTCTTGACCCGATGATTGAGCTCGTCGATCAGCATTCTGCACCGGGCGTTCTCTTGCCGGTGACGGGTCAGGTCGACGAGTGACACGAATTGCTGCATGACCGCGCCGCCCTTGTCGTACACCGGACTGACGAACATCGACGCCCAGAATTCACCGCCATTCTTGCGCTTGTAATGGATATCCAGTTCTTTGTCGCAATCGCCGCGAAAGGCCGCCTCGACGATTCGCATGGTATCGGCATCCACGCAATCGGCCAGCAACGACTGGAAGCTCTTGGCGAGTACGTCGTGTCTCGCATAGCCGGTAAGGGCCAAAAAAGCGTCGTTTGCAAAGATAACCGGGTGGCCGGGCTCCTCGTTGACGAAGACCATCGGCATACGTGTCTTTTCGGCAGCCACAACAAACGGGCCAAGATCGCTGCGAAATGCGTCGACCGTTTCCTCGCCCTTATTTTGGGCGTCTGATTTTATTTTGCCGTCGGGCATCAATTTCCTGTCTGGCAAACCCCAATCCTACTCCTTAAACCTTAGTACGCCTAAATATAGTTAACACTCTTAGGTTTAGTTACGGGGAGCGCCGATGGGGTGCCCTGAGCCGCCCGCTGCGGGCGATGATCACCTGACCCGGTGCGAAAGGCAGGAAAACGCTGCGAGTCCGAGAGGGGCCTCACGCCTCCGCCGTCCCCTCTCGCGCCATCTGGAAGCTATAGCCGATGTGGTCTACGTGGCCGTGCAGCGCGAAGTCCTTGAACTCCGACGTGTCGCAGATCGCGACGATCTCAGCCTCCACATCCTCGATCGTCCACTCCGGCCGATACGCCCCCTTCGCCTCCGCGATGAACACCCTCGCCACCCGCCCGGCGATCGCCGCCAGCATCCCGCCCGACAGCGAGCAGTTCTCATGCGCCAGCCAAGCGACCGCCGGCGCGACCAGATCGGGGTCCATCGGCGGGTATTGCGAGATGTCGATGCCTTCGGCCATGCGGGTTACCGCGCTGGGCACGATGATGTTTGACTTGACGTTGTGGGCCTCGCCTTCGAGCGCGGCGACGGTGCTGAGGCCGATCATGCCGGACTTGGCCATCGCATAGTTCACGCAGCGCGGGTTGCCGTAGAGGCCGCCGATCGAGCTGGTCAGCACGATCCGGCCGTAGTTGGCGTCGAGCATCGGCCCGAACGCCGGCTGGACGACGTTGAAGGCGCCGATAAGATGGACGTCGAGCACCGATTTGAAGTCCTCGAAGCTAAGCTCGCGGATGCTGCCATAGCGGACGTTGCCGGCGTTGTGGATCAGCACGTCGATACGGCCCCACTGGTCGAGCGCAGCCTGGACGATCGCGCGGCCGCCATCCGGGGTCGCGACCGAATCGGTGTTGGCGATCGCCTCGCCGCCCGCCGCGCGGATCTCGGCGACCACTTCGGCGGCGGGGCCAAGGTCGACGCCCTCGCCGTGCATGCTTCCGCCGACGTCGTTGACCACGACCTTGGCGCCCTTGGCCGCGAGCAGCAGCGCGTGTGATCGGCCAAGCCCCCGGCCCGATCCGGTGACGACCGCGACGCGGCCATCGAAGCGCATTTCCGCCATTGGTACGATCCTCCGCACATGCCCTTTCCCGGTTCCATGCCGAGCGGGTCGGCGTGGTTAGAACCGATTTCCCGGTTGACGGCAACTCGCCAAGCCTCTTTCATCCGGGCAGGCTTGGGAGGCCCTCGAAGCGGGGCGAGGAGAGGAAATCGCATGGTCGAGCAAAGCGGTCGCTATACGGCGCCGGCCCCCGCCACGAGCGCCGAGGGCTGGCGTCTGGAGCGGCTGACCCGGCCGAGCCGCTTATTCGGCGCCAATGGCATCCGCACCGGCAAGGACGGACGCATCTATGTCGCGCAGGTGGCGGGCAGCCAGGTCAGCGCGATCGATCCGATGACCGGCGCGATCGAGACGATCAGTCCGACGGGCGGCGGCATCACCGCGCCGGACGACCTCGCCTTCGACGACGACGGCAACCTCTACTGCACCGAGATCACCAGCAACCGGGTGAGCGTGCTGCGGCCCAACGGCCGCGCCGAGATCATCGCCGCGGACATCTTCGTCGCCAACCCGATCACCGTCCATCAGAACCGGGTGATCGCCGGAGAACTGCGGATGGGCGGCCGCATCCTCGAGCTGGACCGCAACGGCGGGGCGCCGCGAGTGATCTACGAAGGCGTGCCGATGGCCAACGCTTTCGATGTCGGGCCGGACGGCAAGCTCTATTTCCCCGCGCAGGGGGTGAACGAGATCTGGCGGATCGACCTGGCCGGCGGCGAGCCCGAAGTCGTCGCCAGGAACCTCGGCGTTCCCGATTCGGTCAAGTTCCATCCCGATGGCTATATCGTCTCGACCCAGGTCTTTTCCGGCCAGGTGCTGAAGATCGACCCGCGCACCGGCGATACATCGGTGCTCGCCGACATCGGGCCGGGGCTCGACAACGTCACCTTCGTCGGCAACCGCATCTTCGTCTCGCACATCACCGGCTCGATCCACGAGATCGTCGCGCCGGGCGATGCGCGGCCGCTGATCGACAAGGGGCTGCAATGGCCGATGGGGCTTGCCGTCAATCCGGACGGCACGGTCTATGTCGGCGACGGCATGTTCGCCTACGCGGTCGCGCCCGGCCGTGAAATCGAACAGGCGGGCATGCTGTTCGGGTCCGGGTTTCCGGGATTTGTGCGCGGCGTAGCGTCTTCTGGTGCGCGCGAGTGGATCGTTACCACCGCCAACGGCACTGTCGCCCGCTGGACGCCGGGCGAGCCCGCCGAGACGCTGGCGCATGGCTTCGAAATCCCGATCGGCGTCGCGCTGTCCGCAAGTGCGATCATCTTCGCCGATGCGGGCGCGGGCCGCGTACTGTCGCTGGAGAACGGCGAGGTCACCGAACTGGCGGCAGGCATCGACAAACCCACCGGCGTTGCCGTGTCGGGCGATGGCACCGTCTATGTATCGCAGCCCGATGCCGGGCGCATCGTCAAGCTCGTCGGCGGCAAGTCCACCACAGTGCTCGATGGCCTGAGTTGGCCGGAGGGCATCGCGATCCGCGGCGACAGGCTTTACGCTGCGGACACCGGCGCCAAGTCGCTCGTCGAGATCGATCTGACCACCGGGGCGCAGCGGGCGCTTGCCAGCAACCTGCCGATCGGCACCCCGCACGGCGTGCCGGCGCTCCGACCCAGCGGCGTCGGCGACATGTGCGGGCCGATGAACAGCTTCACCGGGGTGGCCGCGGGCGCTGACGGCGCGCTGTATGTTTCGGGCGATGCCGAGGGCAGCGTCCTGGCGCTGCGTCCCGCCTGACGGGCAATCCGGGAGAGGATCATGCTGAAGCAGATCTGCTTTTTCAAGAAGCGCACCGACATGACCATGGACCAGTTCATGGACTATTACGAAAACCAGCACTCGCAGCTCGCCAAGAAAAGCGGCGCCAAGCCGGCGATCCCGAACGCGGTGCGCTATGTCCGGCGCTATCTGGTGCCCGAAACCAACCCCATCACCGGTGAGGTCCACGATCCTGGCTATGACTGCCTGATGGAGATCTGGTGGAACAGCCGCGAGCACTTCGAGAACTCGCAGCGCCTTATCGCCGATCCCGCGCGGCTGCCGATGACCAAGGCGGACGAGGCCAACCTTTTCGCGAGCCACGCCAATCCGGTGTGCACCTGCATCGAATATGACTCACCAATGGGCCCAAACGGTGAGGCGACGCGGGTCGAGGTAAAGTTCGAGGGATGACGCGGGAGGGGATCACGATGGAAATTCGGGGCTTCAGCAGGTCGATCCTGGGCCAGCGGCGCGACGCGGTCGTGTGGCGCACCGCGATTGGGCTGGCGCTCGCGCTCGCGACCTGTGTTGGCAATCCCGCGTCGTCGAAACCTGCGCTGAGGCCGGGCGCGCGCTATGTCGCGATGGGCAGTTCGTTCGCGTCGGGGCCTGGTGTCACCACCTCCGCCGACACGCCGCCCAATCGCTGCAGCCGCTCGATAGACAATTATGCGCACCAGCTTGCGCGCAAGCGGAGCCTCACCCTGGTGGACGTGAGCTGCGGCGGCGCCACCACGGCCAATGTGCTCCAACCGTGGGACGAACTCCCCGCGCAGGTCGACGCGCTGACCCCCGACACCGCGCTTGTCACCATCACCATCGGCGGCAACGACGTCGGCTTTATCGGCGGCCTGATGATGGGCTCGTGCAGCGGTTCGGCAAAAGTGAACGGCGGCGCCGTGGCGTCGATGTGTCAGGCGATAGCCGCGCGTTTCAGCGGCGGCACCAAGCCGGCGCTTCCCCCGCAGTTCTCCGGCCCGACCGAGGAAAGCTGGCGGAACCTCGAGACGGCGTTTAACCGGATCGCGGCTGAAGTCCGTCAACGGTCACCACGTGCAAGGCTGGTGTTCGTCGAATACCCGGTGGTCGTGCCCGCCCGCAAGGGCTGCGCCACCGCGCCCATCTCCGTCGATGCGGCGGCGAGGGCGTCGGACACCGCCGTGCGGCTGGCACGCCTGACCGCCGCCGCGGCCCGCCGCGCCGGGGCCGACCTGATCCGGACCTCGGCGCTGTCGCGGCGGCACGATGCGTGCTCGACCGACCCATGGGTGACCGGGTTCATCCCGCCGCCCGGCGCCACCGGCTTTGCGGCCTACCACCCGAACCTGGCAGGCATGACCGCCATCGCCCGTGCCCTCGACCACCAGCTCGGCCGCTGAGCGGGGGTTAGGGTGAACTTTGTGAGTTGAGGCGGGAGCCTACGCTTCCAGATCGCCGGACAGCGAGGCTTGCTCGCCCGCGGTGGGCCGCCAGCCGAACAGCCCATGGGCCACGAGCAGGCCGAGCGCGGCGCCCGCTGCCTGCGCTGCTATGAAGGCGGGGACATCGATCGGGCGGATTCCAGCGAAGCTGTCGGTCAGCGAGCGGGCGATGGTCACCGCGGGGTTGGCGAACGACGTCGAGGCGGTGAACCAATAGGCGGCGACGATGACCAGCGCCACCGCGACCGGCACCGAGTGCGGCCGGGAGCGCAGCGTGCCCAGGATGGTCAGCACCAGCGCGAACGTGGCGACCGCTTCCGACAGCCATTGCGCCGGTCCGCTGCGAGCATGCAGCGCCTGCTCGAAGATCGGATGCTCGAACATGGCGTGGGCGAGCAGGGTGCCGCCGATCCCGCCGGCGATCTGCGCCAGGACGAACAGCGCGGCGGTCGGCCAGGCGATCTCCCGCCGCCAGGCGAACACGGCGCTGACCAGCGGATTAAAATGCGCTCCCGATACCGGGCCAAGTGCGGTGATCAGCACATAAAGGATCGCGCCGGTGGCGATCGTGTTGGCGAGCAGCGCCACGGCGACGTTACCACCGGCCAGTGTCTCCGCCATGATCCCGGATCCGACCACGGTCGCTACCAGCAGCATCGTGCCGAGCGCTTCGGCGGCCACGCGCTGCCCAGCGCTATAGCTCACGAGCGAGGACGCGGCCCGACGACGAGCTCGCCATCCTCCTTGCGGAACGCCGACTGCTGCGGCGGCAGGATCTCCAGCACTACCTCCGAGGGGCGGCACAGCCGGACGCCAAGCGGCGTCACCACGATCGGCCGGTTGATCAGCAGCGGGTGCGCGACCATCGCGTCGAGCAACTGGTCATCGGTGAGCGACGGATCCTCGAGCCCCAGCTCCGCGTAAGGCGTTCCCTTCTCGCGCAGCAGCGACCGCGCCGTCGCACCCATTCGTTCGATCACGCCCTGCAGCATGGCGCGGCTCGGCGGCGTCTTCAGATATTCGACGACATGAGGCTCGATGCCCGCATTGCGGATCATCGCCAGCGTGTTCCGCGAGGTTCCGCACTGCGGGTTGTGGTAAATGATGACGTCCATCAGCGCGGTCCGGCCTCCATTTTCCGGGCGTGTGCCATTGGCATGTGTCAGTTATATGGCGTCAATACTGCCGCATGCCGGTCGCGTCTTCCTCGTTGAACACCGGGATTTCCTCGCCGGGGGCGAACAGCACGATCGCGATCTCGCGGTCAGTGGCAGCCTGGTAGGCGGCGTAGAACGGGTAGCCGTCGACCATGAAGTCCCAGACTTTCCGGCGCTCCTCCCCTTCAGGCTCGCGCCAGGTGCAGCGGAACGCCTGGGTGGCGACCTGGACGTCGATCGTCTCCATCTCGCGGATGTTGAGATACCATGCGGGGTGTTGATCGGCGCCGCCCTTCGAGCCGACGACCGCGATCTCGCCGCCGATCGCGCCGTAGCACAGCGGGGTAATGAGCACTTTGCCGCTTTTCCGCCCCACCACCTTGATTAGGCAGTGCGTCCCGAGGCGGTGCCCGCCGACCACTGTAATGTCCTGGATATGGCCCTCGACGCCGCCGGAGCGCAGATAAATCTCGCGGTGCTCGCCCACCCAGTCACGACGGGTGGCGCTGATCGCGGCGGATGATTCGTCGCTCATGTCGGTCTCTCCCTGAGGTGGGTGGGTTCATCGCCGATTGCGGCGTGAAGGCCAAGCCCTTGTGCGAGATCGCCGATGATCGGCTCGGCTTGTTTGCATGGCCAGGGGGATGTGCGTTAACACGCACAGCGCCGATGGGACGCAAAGCAAGAGGCCGTTATGGGTGAGATGGGAAAACTCGTGGAAGCCGCCGATGACCTCGCTCAGCCTTCCGTGATCGGGCCGGAAGCCTATGTGTCGCCCGAATATGCGCAGGCCGAACAGGATCGGCTGTGGCGCAAGGTGTGGCTCCAGGCCGGCCGGCTGGAGGACATCCCCGAGATCGGCAATTTCATCACCTTTGATATCCTGACCGATTCGGTGATCATCGTCCGCACCGGCTCGCAAGAGGTCCGCGCCTATCACAACGTCTGCCCGCATCGCGGCCGGCGGCTGATCGATACGCCGGCGGGCCAGCGCAACGCGCGCGGCACTCGTCCCAACTTCATCTGCGGCTATCACGGCTGGACCTACGGGCTCGACGGCGTGAACAGCTTCATCGAGCATCAGGAGGACTGGCAGGGCGCGCTCTGCGGCGGCCGCGCCGATCTGGGCACGGTAAAGGTCGATGACTGGGGCGGCTGGCTGTGGATCAACCTCGATCCGAACGCCGGGCCGCTGCAGGATTATCTGGAGCCGGCGGCGAGCATGCTCGCCCCCTATCAGCTGGAGAACATGCGCCCGCGCTGGCGCAAATGGGTGGCCTTCGAATGCAACTGGAAGGTCGCGATGGAGGCCTTCTGCGAGACCTATCACGTCAACACCACCCATCCCGAGTTCATGGAATTCGGCCAGTTCCGCGGCTGGGGCCGCAACCAGGGGCTGCACAGCAACATCGGCTATGACGCGCCCAAGGGACTCGAGGAGGATTCGGGCAAGCTGCGGCTTGGCACGGGCGAGGACCCCCGCGTGGCCACTGCCGAGATGCAGAACTTCACCTGGGAGAACGCCAACACCAACACCACGGCAACTCTGGTCGCGGTCGCCAACCGGCTGAAGGACGAACTGCCCGAAGGCACGCCGGCGGCGGAGGTTTCGCAATATTGGATCAGGACGGCGAGGGAGGAGGACGCGGCGCGCGGCGTGATCTGGCCAACGGTGGACCCGCTCCACACCGCCCAGGCCGGCACTGCCTGGCAGATTTTCCCGAACTTCCAGATCGGCCACGCGGTCAACAACATGCTCTGCTACCAGGCGCGCCCGCTTCGGCTTGGCGACGCCGACCACTGCATCTTCGAGGCGGCGGTCTATGAGCTCTATCCGCAGGGCGAAGCGCCCGAGACCGACTGGCAATATACCGCGCCCGCCGATTGGCCGCCGGTCCTCCAGCAAGACTTCAACAACATGGCGGCGGTGCAGCAGGGCATGAAGAACGTCGGCTTCCGCGGCGCGCAGCCCAACCCCTATATGGAACGCAACGTGGGTGGCCTGCATTACAATCTCTCGCGCTTCATGGGGACGGGCGCGCCAAGGCAGATCGGGTAACTTGGATCCTCCCCGAGCAAGCTCGGGGAGGATCAGGATGGGACACAACAATGCCTGCCATGCCGCTTGTCCATGTCAGCTGGGCGCTTCTCGACAATGCCACCCGCCCCGCCTGCGATGCCTTCTTCCTCGACGTTTTCGGGGCGGAGACCGCTTTTGAAATGCTCATCACTCCAGAGGCCGAGGCGAAGGGGCTCGACCGCGAGGAGCGGCTGATGATGATCGGCGACACGATGGTGATCCCGATCGCTCCGGCCGGCAGCGGCGCGAAGCCGGGGGCACCGATCGGCGACATGCTGCGCCGCAGCGCGGGCATCAACCGCTGGCTCGGCATCGCGCTCAAGGTCGCCGATCTGCCCTCGGCGGACGCGTGGCTGCGGGCGAGGGGCTTCCGGCTCCATTACGACGAGGGGATGGAGCAGCATTATTTCCTGATCAGCCGCAGCCAGGCGCTCGGCATGCGGATCGAAGTGCTCAAACAGGATCTGCCGGGCGACCCGCGCCGGGATCCGGACTGGACCCCGGCCAAATGGCGTGACGACCATCCGCTCGGCATAGAAGGGCTGCAGTCGATTGGGGTGTCCGCACCGTCAGCCGAAGCGGCTCGGGCACTGTTCGCCACCCGGTTCGAATGGCCCGAACTTGGCAGTCGGCGGCTGCCCGGCGATGAGGCGCGGTGCATGGCGTTCGCGATGGGCGATACGGTGATCGAGGCGATGACGCCCGAACGCGAGGGAACCGCGCTCGCCGATCATTTGCGCGACACTCAGGGCATATACTGCCTCACCTTTAAGGTTGGGGACGCGGGCACGGCGGCGGATTATCTGCGCGGTCGAGGGCTGACGCTGATCGGCGACGTTGCCGATCGCTTCGCGATTCACCCCGCCGAGGCGCAGGGGCGCACGATCTACTTCACCCAAGCGACCCCGGCCGGCTATCCGCCGTTCGGATCGCGACTGAACCAGCCGGCCGAATTCGCGCCCGATCGTTAACATGGGACTGACCCCCCGTCCCGGGGAGGATCGCAGTCATCGGCGCTAAAGCGCCGCGGCGAAGCGCAGCGGCTCCCCCTGCGCCGGCCCCGCGATCTCGCCGTCCCACATCGCGACATGGCCGCGCAGCACCGTGCCGATGACGCGGCCACGCAGCTCCATGCCGGTGAATGGCGACCAGCCGCAGCGGCTCGCCAGCCAGTCCTCGGTGATCGTGAAGCGCCCCTTGCGGTCGATCACGGTGAAATCGGCGTCATAGCCAGCCGCTATGCGCCCCTTGCCGACCAGCCCGAACAATCGCTGCACGCCCGCGCTGGTCATGTCGATCAGCCGTTCGAGCGTCAACCGGCCGTTGGCGACATGATCGAGCATCAGCGGCAGCAGCGTCTGCACGCCCGGCATGCCGCTCGGGCTGTCCGGATAGGGTTTCGCCTTTTCCTCCAGCGTGTGCGGCGCATGGTCGGAGCCGATCACGTCCGGTACACCCTGACGCAGCCAGTGCCACAAGCCCTCGCGATGGGCGGCGCTGCGGATCGGGGGGTTCATCTGCGCGTAGGTACCGAGCCGGGGATAGGCGTCCTCGCCGGCGAGGGTCAGGTGCTGCGGCGTCAGCTCGCAGCTGGCGATGTCGCGGTTGCGGGCGACCAGCTCCAGCTCGGCGGGTGTCGTCACATGCAGCACATGAATCGGCCGGCGGGCCTCGCGCGCCAGCTTGAGGATGCGCCTTGTCGCGAGGATAGCGCTCTCGTCATCGCGCCAGACCGGGTGCGAGGACGGATCGCCGGGGATGCGCATATCCTTGCGCGCCTGCATCCGCGCCTCGTCCTCGGCGTGGATGGCGACGCGCCGCCGGCCGCTCGCCAGCACCCGCGCCAGCGGTGCGTCCTCGGCGACGAGCAGGCTGCCGGTCGAGGCGCCCATGAAGATCTTGACGCCGGCGGTGCCGGGGATGCGCTCCAGCTCGGCGAGGCTTGCCGCGTTCTCGGCGGTGGCGCCGACGTAGAAGGCGTGATCGCAATGCATGCGGTGGTGGGCGCGGGAGAGCTTGTCGTGGACGCGGTCGGCGGTGTCGGTGTTGGGCGAGGTGTTGGGCATCTCGAACACCGCGGTGACGCCGCCGAGGACCGCCGCCCGGCTGCCCGATTCGAGGTCCTCCTTGTGTTCGAGCCCGGGCTCGCGGAAGTGAACCTGGCTGTCAATCACCCCCGGCAGCACGTCGAGCCCCGTGCAGTCGATCCGGCGCGCCGCGTCCGGATAGCTGCCGATGCCGAGGATCACGCCGTCGCGCACGGCAACGTCGGCGATCGCCGCACCTGACGGCGTGTGGACCATGCCGCCGGCAAGGACCAGTTTGGGGCCATCGTTCATCGCGCATCCGCCTCCGTCATGATCGCGCCGTCAAAGCGCAAATTTCCGCATGTCGCAACGCGCGATGCGCGAGCCTGGGGCGATTGCCTTTCGCGCCTGCCCGGCCCATCTCTCGTGCCATGAGTGCCACCCGTCTGTTCTCCCGCGCCGTGCTGCGCATCCATCCGCAGGACCCCGGCGAGGACGTAGCCGCCTTCCTCCAGGGGCTGGTCACCAGCGACGTCAGTGGGCCGCTGCCGGTGTGGGCCGGGCTGCTGACGCCGCAGGGGAAGGTGTTGTTCGATTTCATCGTCTGGCCTTCGGGCCGCGATCTGTTGATTGATTGCGAGGCCGACGCCGCCGATGCATTGGCCAAGCGGCTCTCGCTTTATCGGTTGCGGCGCGCGATCGGGATCGTCCGCGACGATCACCTGGCCGTCCACTGGCGCGATCACTTTGGCGATGGCGCCGCCAGTGATCCCCGGCTTCCCGCGCTCGGCGAACGATGGATTGCGCCCGTCGATCCCGAGGACGAAAGCGCCGACGATGCGTGGCGCACCCACCGTCTCCACCTTGGCGTCGCCGAGGGCCGCGCCGAACTTGGCGAGGGCGACACGCTCTGGCTCGAATGCAACGCCGCCGAGCTAAACGGCGTCAGCTTCACCAAGGGCTGCTACGTCGGCCAGGAGAACACCGCGCGGATGAACTGGCGGCAGAAGGTCAACCGCCGGCTGGTGGTCGTCCCGCTCGAGCGCTCGGACCCGGCGCGCCGCCGTGCTGCCTACCCGGAACTCGGCCGCGCCGTCGATCATCTGCGGGTCGAGGATATCGCTCCCGCGCTACTCCCCGGCTGGCTGCAGCCGGCGTAATCCGATCCTATCGGCAGAAGCTGCGGCCGGTGAATTCCAGGTGCAGGTGATCGCGGTGCGCGCCATTGTAGTCGGGGCCGAGCACCGTGCCGAAGCGCTTGCAGGCGCTGGCGTGGACGGTGCGGAGGAAGCGCTGTTCTGGCTCCGAGCCCGCCCACCACTGTCCGAGCACGGTGATGCGCCGCCCGTCGGCGAGGACGAAGCCCGACACGTCGATTGCCTGGGCCAGGGCGTGCGCCGAAAGCCGGCCGGTGCCGGCGATGGTGCGGCAGCTGTAGCTGCCCATCGTCTCGATGGCGATCAACGGACTGCCGAGGATCTGCAGCGCCGCGCGGTCGGCGCCATAGCGCGCCCAAGCGGCGACGGTGGCGGCGAGCGGGCAGGCGACCGGGCCGAGATGGGTGAGGCCGAGGTTCGCCGAGTCGCTCCTGACGCTGGCGAGGCGGATCGTGCCGACGGTCGCGCAGCCAGCGCCGAAATACTGGTCGGGCAGCGGCGTGAAGGCAGCGCCGGCCGCACCGAGCCGCGCGTGGCACAGGCGCTGGTCGGTGCTCGCGGGCGGGCGCGAGACAGATTCTCGTCGGCCCGATCGCGGCGTATCGGCGCAGCCGCCGACCCAGGCGAGCACGATCATCATCAAGGCAGTCCGCCGCATCAACGTGCTATCCTCGCCCGGCGTGTCTGACCGCGTGTGTACGAAAGGTGGGCGTGTGGGGGAACGGGCAGGATCATCAAGAAGTTCAATCGCGCGCGGGGTTCTCAACAGTGCTGGCATGGTTTGGCTGCTGCTGGCGCTACCGGCCGCGATCATGCTGGTCGATCTCGGAAGCGGCGCCGTGGATGCCATGGATCTGCTCCACCCCACTGGAGAGTGGGCGGTGCGGATGATGGTGGTCGCCATGGCGATCGGCCCGCTCACCGAATTGCTTGGCCGCCGCGCGTGGATCCTGTGGCTGCTCCCCCGCCGGCGCTGGTTCGGCTTCGCCGCCTTCCTCTACGCGCTGGCGCATCTCGCCTGTTACGTCATCGACATGGGCACGCTCGCCGACATGCTCGCCGAGGTGACCGAGCACGGCATCTGGACCGGCTGGGCGGCGCTGCTGCTGCTCGCCGCGCCCGGTCTCACCAGCACCGATGCGGCGATGCGGGCGCTGCGCCGCAACTGGAAGCGGCTGCAGCGGCTTGCCTATCCGGCGGCGCTGTTTACGGCGGCGCACTGGGTGCTGCTCACCTGGCGCTGGACACCGGCGCTGGTTCATTTCGGGCCGCTCCTGACGCTCACTCTGATGCGGCTGTGGTCGCGGCGTTCGGGGCGGTTTTGGCGGAAGAAGGAAGCCTGATATGAGATTTTCCACGCTTGGGGCGGTAGCGGCCGCTGCGGCCAGCCTCGCCCTCGCTTCACCGGCGCTCGCAGACGGCAAGATCGCCTGCCGTGGCGGACCCCGCTCCGGTTGGACCAACATCGAGCGGCTCCGGCAGAAGCTGGCCCGCGAGGGTTGGAGGATCAGGAAGGCCGAAGTATCGCGCGACTGCTACGAGGTTTATGGCCGGACGCCCGAAGGCGACAATGTCGAAAGCTTCTTTCACCCGGTTTCGCTCGACCGGATCCTGATCCTGAAGCGCGGCCGCGAACTATACCGCGCGCCCGGCTACTGAGCAGATGCAGCATTGGCGGTTGACAAAGTCGGGCGCGGCTTTATTGGCGGCGCCGGGCCACGCGGTCCCAACGCCGCGCGTGCTCTCTGTAAGGAGAGTCTGACATGACTGTACCAATGCCGGCGCGCAAACCCGCGCGTCCGTTCTTTTCTTCCGGCCCCTGCGCCAAGCCGCCGGGCTATTCCCCCGACAAACTCGCGATTGAATCGCTGGGCCGTTCGCACCGCGCCAAGATCGGCAAGGAGCGCCTTGCCTTGTGCATCAACCTGATGCGCGAGCTGCTCCAACTCCCCGATACGCATCGCATCGGCATCGTTCCGGGATCGGACACCGGCGCCTTCGAAATGGCGATGTGGACGATGCTGGGCGCACGCCCCGTCACCACGCTCGCCTGGGAAAGCTTCGGCGAAGGCTGGGTGACCGATGCGGTCAAGCAGCTCAAGCTCGATCCCACGGTGCTGCGCGCCGATTACGGCGCGCTCCCCGATCTGGAGCAGGTTGATTGGTCGAACGACGTGTTGTTCACCTGGAACGGCACAACCTCCGGCGTCCGTGTCCCTGACGGCGACTGGATCGCCGATGATCGCGAGGGACTCTCGTTTGCCGACGCCACCAGCGCGGTGTTCGCCTATGACATTCCGTGGGATCGGATCGATGTCGCCACCTTCTCCTGGCAGAAGGTGCTGGGCGGCGAGGGCGGGCATGGTGTGCTGATCCTCGGACCCCGTGCGGTCGAGCGGCTGGAAAGCTACACGCCGGCATGGCCGCTGCCCAAGGTCTTCCGCCTCGTCTCGAAGGGTAAGCTCAGCGAGGGCATCTTCAAGGGCGAAACGATCAACACGCCGTCGATGCTCGCCGTCGAGGATGCGATCTGGGCGCTGGAATGGGCGAAGTCGCTCGGCGGCGCCGCCGGCCTCAAGGCGCGCTGCGACGCCAACGCGGCGGCGCTGGACGCCATCGTCCAGGCGCGGCCGTGGCTGTCGCACCTTGCCGCCGATCCGGCGATCCGCTCGAAAACCAGCGTCTGCCTCTCGGTCGAGGGAGCGGACGCCGATTTCATCAAGCGCTTCGCCGGCCTGCTCGAGAAGGATGGCGCCGCCTATGACATCGCCGGCTATCGCGACGCCCCGCCGGGACTGCGCATCTGGTGCGGCGCCACGGTGGACGCCGCCGATATCGAGGCGCTGGGGCCATGGCTCGACTGGGCCTATCAAACCGTAAAATCCGCATAATTTAATCGTCACCCCGGCCTTGAGCCGGGGTCCCGCTATCCTTCGGGAAGAAGCGGGACCCCGGGTCAGTGCCCGGAGTGACGATGCAGGAGCATTGTCATGACCAAGCCCAAAGTCCTCATTTCCGACCAGATGGACCCCAACGCCGCCGCGATCTTCCGCGAGCGCGGCTGCGAGGTCGACGAGATCACCGGCAAGACGCCTGATGAGTTGAAGGCGATCATCGGCCAGTACGACGGCCTGGCCATCCGCTCGGCCACCAAGGTGACCAAGGATATCCTCGCCGCCGCGCCGAACCTCAAGGTGATTGGCCGCGCCGGCATCGGCGTCGATAACGTCGATATCCCGGCGGCCTCTGCTCAGGGCGTCGTGGTAATGAACACGCCGTTCGGCAATTCGATCACCACCGCCGAACACGCCATCGCCATGCTGTTCGCGCTCGCGCGCCAGATCCCCGAGGCCGACGCCTCGACCCAGGCCGGCAAGTGGGAGAAGAATCGCTTCATGGGGGTCGAACTGACCGGCAAGACGCTGGGGCTGATTGGCGCCGGCAACATCGGCTCGATCGTCGCCAGCCGCGCCCTGGGCCTGCGGATGAAGGTGGTGGCCTTTGATCCGTTCCTCACCGCCGAGCGCGCGGTGGAGATCGGCGTCGAGAAGGTCGAACTGGACGTATTGCTCAACCGCGCCCACTTCATCACGCTGCACACGCCGCTGACCGACCAGACCCGCAACATCCTCAGCCGCGAGAACCTCGCCAAGACCCGGAAGGGCGTACGCATCGTCAACTGCGCGCGGGGCGGGCTGATCGACGAGGCGGCGCTGAAAGACGCGCTCGATTCGGGCCAGGTCGCTGGCGCCGCGCTCGACGTGTTCGAGAAGGAACCGGCAAAGGACTCGCCGCTGTTCGGCACGCCAGGCTTCATCTGCACGCCGCACCTCGGCGCCTCCACCAGCGAGGCCCAGGTCAATGTCGCGCTGCAGGTTGCCGAGCAGATGGCCGATTATCTGGTCAACGGCGGCGTCACCAACGCGCTCAACGTCCCTTCCCTGTCGGCTGAGGAGGCGCCCAAGCTCAGGCCCTATATGGCACTGGCCGAGAACCTGGGCAGCCTGGTCGGCCAGCTGGCGCACGGCAACCTCTCGACGATCTCGATCGAGGTCGAGGGCGCCGCGGCCGAACTCAACATCAAGCCGATTACCGCCGCCGTGCTGACAGGGCTGATGCGCCGCTATTCGGACACGGTGAACATGGTCAACGCCCCCTTCCTCGCCCGCGAGCGGGGGATGGACGTGCGCGAGATCCGGCATGACCGCGAGGGCGTTTTCCACACGCTGGTGCGAGTCACCGTCGCCACCAGCCAGGGCGACCGCTCGGTCGCCGGAACGTTGTTCGGCAACACCAAGCCGCGCTTGGTCGAGATCTTCGGCATCGGCATCGAGGCGGATCTCGACGGCGACATGCTCTACATCGTCAACGACGACGCGCCGGGCTTCATTGGCCGGATTGGTACGCTGCTCGGGGAAAACGGCATCAACATTGGCACCTTCCACCTCGGCCGCCGCTCAGCGGGTGGAGAGGCGGTGCTGCTGCTCTCGCTCGATACGCCGCTCCCCGACGCGGTGCTCGACAAGGCGTGCAATCTCCCGGGCGTCAGGACCATCACCCGGCTGGCGTTCTGATGGACGAAAGCGACCGCGATCTATTGCCCGAGGGGCTCGGCGACCGGCTGCCCGCTGGCGCGGCCGTGGCGGCGCGGGCGACGCGGGCGATGCTCGATGCGATGGATCTGTTCGGCTATGATCGGGTGCAGCCGCCGTCGATCGAGTTCGAGAAATCGCTGGCGAGCCGGATGGACGGGGTCGAGCCGCGCCGGATGTTCCGCTTCGTCGACCCGGCGTCGCTGCGGACGCTGGCGCTGCGCTCGGACATCACCCCGCAGGTCGGCCGCATCGCCGCGACGGCGCTAGCCGAGGCGGCGCGGCCGCTGCGGTTGTGCTATGCCGGGCAAATCGTCACCATCAAGGGCGACGGGCTCGATCCAGCGCGCGAACGCCTGCAGATCGGCGCCGAGCTGATCGGCAGCGACACCGTCGCGGCGGCGGCCGAGGTGGTATCGCTGGCGATCGAGGCGCTGCAGGCGGCCGGGGCTCGGGCGATCTCGGTCGATTTCACCCTGCCCGATCTGGTCGATACGCTTGCGCGGAAGGCCTTTCCGTTGCCGCGGGAGCGAATCGCCGCGGTGCGCCGCGAGCTTGATGCCAAGGACGCCGGCGGGCTGGTCGAGGTGGGGGGCGCGGCCTATCTGCCGCTGCTCTATGCAATCGGGCCGTTCGATGCCGCCGTCGCGCAGCTTTGTGACTTCGACGCCGGCGGCGCGCTGTCGAGCCGCATCGAAGGGCTGCAGGAGATCGCTGCCCGGGTCGCGGGCAAAGCGCGGCTGACGCTCGACCCGTCGGAGCGGCACGGCTTCGAATATCAGAGTTGGTTCGGCTTCACCCTCTACGCCGAGGGCGTGGCCGGCGCCCTGGGCCGGGGCGGCACCTATCGCATCCGGGGCCGCGATGAACCGGCCACCGGCTTCTCGCTCTATCCGGACCCGCTGATCGATCTGCTGTCTGGTGCCGAGTCGGTGAAGACCGTGTTGTTCCTGCCGCTCGGCCACGATCCAGCGGCGGCGGCGCGGCTGCGCGCGATCGGATGGCGCACCCGCGCCGCGCTGTCCGAGGCCTGCGACGCGCCCGCGCTCGGCTGCAGCCATCGGCTCGACGGGAGCGACGCCGTCCCCTTGTGACTCGCGCACCGGCGCGCCATGCTGCTCGCGATGGGAGCACGAGGGATGAGCGAGTTCGCCGAGGCGGAGGCAGGCATCCGCCAGCTGCACGCGCGATACACCGACGCCACCTGGCGCAAGGACGCGCAATCCTTCGGCGAATGCTTCACCGAGGACGGCGAGTGGCGCATATCCGGCATGGTGCTGAAGGGTCGCGTCGAGATCGCCGCGACCATCGCCGGCATCCTCTCCAGCGCTAACCGGGTGCTGATCAGCTTCGGCACGCCCATCCTGACCGTCGAAGGCAAGCGCGCGAGCGGCCGCAGCTATGTCAACGAGCGGTGCGGCTGGCCGGATAGGCCGCCCATCATATCCATCGGCCGCTATTACGAGCGCTTCGTCGAAGAAGATGGACGCTGGCTGTTCTCTTGGCGGCTGTTCCAGATCCTTTACTGGGGCCCTCCCGACCTCACCGGCACCTTTCACGACCCGCCGGACTTCGGCCCGCCGCCCGGCATGCCGCCGCTCGATCTGGTTCCCGCCGTTTTCGCCCGGGAGAAGCGGCAACTCGATTAGCCGGGCCGCCGCCTTGCCCCGGGCCGCCGCTTCCCCTAGGCGCGGCGCGGTCCAACAGAGAGGGCGGCGAACTTGGCCAATGTCACGGTGATCGGCGCCCAGTGGGGCGATGAGGGCAAGGGCAAGATCGTCGACTGGCTGGCCAGCCGCGCCGATGCCGTCGTGCGGTTCCAGGGCGGCCACAACGCCGGCCACACCCTCGTCGTCGGCAACCAGACTTACAAGCTCAGCCTGCTGCCCTCCGGCATCGTCCGGGGCACGCTGTCGATCGTCGGCAACGGCGTGGTGCTCGACCCCTGGGCGCTGCGCGACGAGATCACCAAGATCGAGGGCCAGGGCGTCACCGTCAACGAGGATAACTTCGCGGTTGCCGACAACTGCCCGCTGATCCTGCCGATCCACCGCGAGCTGGACGGGCTGCGCGAGACCGCGGCGGGCTTGGGCAAGATCGGCACCACCGGGCGCGGCATCGGCCCCGCGTACGAGGACAAGGTCGGCCGCCGCGCCATCCGCGTCTGTGACCTCGCCCATCTCGACTCGCTGGAGCCGCAGCTCGACCGGCTCTGCGCGCATCACGACGCGCTGCGCGCCGGCTTCGGCCAGCCGCCGGTCGATCGCGCCAGACTGCTGGCGGACTTGTCCGAGATCGCGCCATTCGTGCTGCGTTTCGCCCAGCCGGTGTGGAAGCGGCTGAAGAAGGTGCGCAAGGCTGGTGCGCGCATCCTGTTCGAGGGCGCGCAGGGCGTGCTGCTCGATGTCGATCACGGCACCTATCCGTTCGTCACCAGCTCGAACACGGTGAGCGGCACGGCGGCGTCGGGCTCGGGGCTCGGCCCCAATTCAACCGGCTTCGTGCTCGGCATCGTCAAGGCCTACACCACCCGCGTCGGCGCCGGCCCGTTCCCCACCGAGCTGGAGGACGAGGTCGGCCAGAAGCTGGGTGAGCGCGGCCACGAGTTCGGCACCGTCACCGGCCGCAAGCGCCGCTGCGGCTGGTTCGACGCGGTGCTGGTCCGCCAGAGCTGCGCGATCAGCGGCGTCACCGGCATCGCCCTGACCAAGCTCGACGTGCTCGACGGCTTCGATGTCGTCCGCATCTGCACCGGTTACCGGCTGCACGGCAAGATCCTCGACTATCTCCCTAGCCACGCCGCCGACCAGGCCGGGGTCGAGCCGATCTACGAGGACATGGAAGGCTGGCGCGAGACCACCGCCGGCGCCCGCAGCTGGGCCGAGCTGCCCGCGCAGGCGATCAAATACATCCAGCGCGTGCAGGAGCTGATCGAGACGCCGGTGGCGCTGGTGAGCACCAGTCCCGAGCGCGAGGACACGATTTTGGTGCGCGATCCGTTTATGGATTGAGGGGATTTGAGCGGGGGTTGGCTTGGGCAGTTGACGTCCAGTAGCGATCATTTGGCGATCGCCCCCGCAGCCTGAAAACGCTTGTAGGATATGCGTTTCACTCGCATCTGGTTGGTCGGCATCGTACAAGGGCTCATGAATGAGTTGCGCCACATCACTGATAAGTATCAGCCCGATTTTATCGGCGAAGGGCTCGCTTCACTGGAGGGTCTGAATCGATTTTCTTACGTCTTCTATAGCGACGTCGCAGAAATCTACGACTGCCTGACGCGCGTAAAAAATGTCGAACGCAATCCGAGCGGCTTCACATTAGACGATGCGCCTATTTTGGGTCTGCTGGTTCGCATCGTCAAGCTGATGAAGGAATTACGGGAATATTATGGGAGGGACAATGCCGAGATAATCTCGATACTTGAGCGGCCGCTGATCGAAGCGTCTGTGATTGCGACCTATTTGCTCAGGCACGGACCCGAGATCATGCTCGACTATCGCAAATGCTCTTATAAGGATCGCCTGCGCATCCTTCGCGACTTCGACGCCGGCTCACTTTTCGCCAATACTAAGCCCGGTCAGCGGCTCCTCAAATCCGTCTACGAGAAGCTGGACGCCGAGGGGTTCACGAAAGACGACTTTGCCGAGCAGAAAAAGAACCGATGGAGGCTGCAAGGCAAAACCTTCTACGACATCTTCGACGAAATTGAACACAAGAATTTGTACGCTTCAACCTACGGGATGATGTCAGAATCAATCCACGGATCGTGGAACGAATCGCTTGACTGGTGCCTAACGAAGAAGCCTGATGGTACGTACAATCCAAATCTGTTTTCCTACCCTGCCGATGTCCGGTTCATGGCGCTGACGGTGAAATTCGCCAATCCGCCCTTCCGCCTGTGGCTCAACCAAATCGACGCGCTTGATGATAGTATGCGAGGAGTTCTGGATTGGATCGAGAATGTTAATACTACACTATTCTTCCGATTCGATGCTTTGTTTGGTGAATGATGGACAGGCTCTAACGACCATCAAAAGTCTATCGCGATTCCCTTGTGCACCCAATCGCCGTAGCGCGTCGGCGAAAGGCCGTCAGGATCGCCGTTGGGCTTGGGCGGTTCCGGCTTCGGCGGCGGATCATCGCTCCAATGCGCCGGTTTGGTAAAGCCCTCGGGCCGCTTCGTCGCTCTCTCGGTCATGGCGGCAATGTGGGGCGGCTGTCGCTGTCGCGCAATCTGTCGTAGGCGGCGGCGATGGATATTCCCGGCCTTCCCGCGCGGCGCGCGGCGTTGCGCATGCTCGATGCGGTGCTGCGGCGGGGCGAGACGCTCGACCACGCCGAGCATGCGGCGACGCGGACGCTGCGCGGCGAGCCCGATCGCGCGCTCGCCCGCGCCATCGCCGCCGAGGCGCTGCGCTGGCTGGTCGATCTCGACGCGCTGATCGATTCGGCGACGCGGCTGCGGCTTGCCGACGACGCCAAGCCGCGCGCGGTGCTGCGGCTGATGCTGGCGCAATGGCTGCGGCTCGACACGCCGCCGCATGCGGTGATCGCCACCGGTCTGCCGCTGCTGGATGGCGGGCCGCGCCGGCTCGCGCATGGCGTGTTTTCGACGTTGGTGAAGCGGGAGGCGAGGCTGCCGTCCACCCCGACGCTGCCGCCCGAGGTCGCCATGCGCTGGGGTGCGCGCGCGGGGCCGATCGCCGCCGCGCTCGCCGAGCCGCCGCCGCTGGACCTGACGCTGCGCGATCCCTCCGCGACGGCGGAATGGGCCGAGCGTCTCGACGGAGTGTCGCTGCTGCCGGGCCATCTGCGGCTGCGGCGCGGCACCGGAATCGAGCAGCTCCCCGGCTTTGCCGAGGGCGGCTGGTGGGTGCAGGACCTTGCCGCAAGCCTGCCGGCGCGCCTGCTGCGGGCTGGAGGCGGGCGAAGCGCGCTCGATCTCTGCGCGGCGCCGGGCGGCAAGACGCTGCAGCTCGCCGCCGCCGGCTGGCGGGTGAGCGCGGTGGATGCCAGCGACCGGCGGCTCGACCGCCTGCGCGAGAACCTCGCGCGCAATCGCCTCGACGCGGAGGTGATCACCGCCGATGCGCTGGAGTGGGAGCCGCCGCAGCCCTTCGACGCGGTGCTGCTCGACGCGCCCTGCACCGCCACCGGCACCTGCCGCCGCCACCCGGACGTGATCCATCGCATCGCCCCGCGCCACATTGCCGAGATGGCCGAGCTGCAGGCGCGGCTGATCGACCGCGCCTCGAGCTGGGTCGCGCCCGGCGGAACGCTGATCTACGCGGTCTGCTCGCTCGAGCGCCAGGAGGGCGAGGACGTGGCCGCGCGCGTTTCGCTCACCCCCGACCCGCTCCGCGCCGACGAACTGCCCGAACCCTTCGCACCCACCCCCGAGGGTTGGCTGCGCACGGACCCGGGCCTGCTCGCCGAAGCGGGCGGGATGGACGGCTTCTTCGTCGCTCGGTGGCGCGGTTAGGCCTTCACCCTCGCCGCGAAGCTTTTCCGTAGTTTGGCGAGCTTGGGGGGAATCACCGCCAGGCAATAGGGATTGCGCTGTCCCTCACCTTCCCAATACTCCTGGTGATAGTCCTCGGCCGGATACCAGGTCGACGCGTCCTCGATCGTCGTCACCACGCGGCCGTCGTGATCGGCGTTAGCGCGGGCGATCGCCGCCTCCGCCTCGGCGCGTTGCGCATCGTCGAGCGGAAAGATCGCCGAGCGATATTGCGTGCCGACGTCGTTGCCCTGGCGGTTCAGCTGGGTCGGATCATGCGTGCCGAGGAAGACGTCGAGGATCTCGCCAAGGGAGATCGCCCCGGGGTCGTAGCTGACCCGGATCGCCTCGGCATGGCCGGTGCTGCCCGAGCACACCTGCCGATAGGTCGGGTTTTCCACCCGGCCGCCGATATAGCCGCTTTCGACCAAGCTGACCCCGATCACGTCACGGAAGACCGCCTCGGTACACCAGAAGCAGCCGCCGGCAATGATCGCCGTTTCAGTTTCGTTCATCTGCCTGCCTTCATCGCCACTCCCGCGTGAGATAGTCACGCCGCCGCCGCTTGTCATCGCTTGCGCTAATCGCGATGATCAAGGCTACCTAAACCCGACTGCAAAGGACCGTGGATGCGCCGTCTGATCTATGTCATCGCTGCCACTCTCGGCCTCGTCGCACCGCCGCTCCAAGCCAAAGCCGCCAGCGCCGGTGAGGCGGAGGTCTGCGCCGCCTGCGAAGCGGTGCTCGAACTTGCGCTCGCCAATCCCCGCCGCGATGCCGACCGCGCGCGCGACGTCTATCGCCACCCCGCCGAAACGATCGCCTTCTTCCGCATCCGTCCGGGCATGACCGTCGCCGATGTCGCGCCGGGCGGCGGATGGTTCACGCGCGTGCTGGTGCCCTATCTCGGAGATGCGGGGCGCTATATCGCGCTCGATCCCTTCGCCGGCATGGCTGGACGGTCACCGTCGCCCGATTTCGCCACGAGCTTTCCGACCAAGGCAGCCGGTTGGACCGGCGTGCCCGCCAGCCGCATCCCCGCTTTTGACAGCACCCGTGTTCCCGCCGCGCTCAACGGCACCGTCGATCGGGTGCTGATCCTGCGCGAGGTCCACAACTTCCAGCGCCAGGGCACGTTTGTCCGCGAACTTGCTACCGCCCACCGCCTGCTTAAGCCCAGCGGCCTGCTCGGCATCGAGGAGCACCGCGCGAAGGCGGACGCGCCCGATGCCTATGTCGATGGCAGCAAGGGCTATATGCGCGAGGCGGACGTGATCGCGGCAATCACCAGCCATGGCTTCGTGCTGGTCGCCAGGAGCGAGATCAACTCTAACCCCAAGGACACTGCGGATTACCCGGCCGGCGTCTGGACGCTGCCGCCGAGCTATGCGCTGAAGGAGACCGATCGCGCGCGCTATCAGGCGATCGGTGAGAGCGACCGGATGACGCTTCTCTTCCGCAAGCGCGGCTGATACCCGCAGCGCATGGCCGCAATCACCGTCGCTGCGCTGCAGCTTGCGCTCGCGTCCGAGGGCGAGCGTGCCAATATCGAGGCGGTCTCGGCGCTGGTCGAGCAGGCGGCAGGGAAGGGCGCCCAGCTGGTGTTGCCGCCCGAGCTGTTCTCCGGGCCGTACTTCTGCAAGCTGGAGGACGAGGCGCTGTTCGCGTTGGCGCGCCCGCTGGCGGAGCATCCTTCGGTAATCGCGATGCGCGCCCTGGCGGCGAAGCTTGGCGTGGCGATCCCGACCAGTTTCTTCGAGCGCGATGGCCATCACTACTACAATTCGCTGGCGATGATCGGGCCCGGCGGCGAGATCATGGGAACCTACCGCAAGAGCCACATCCCCGACGGCCCGGGCTATGAGGAGAAATACTACTTCCGCCCGGGCGCCGACGGCTTCAAGGTATGGGATGTGTTCGGGACCCGGATCGGCGTCGGCATCTGCTGGGACCAGTGGTATCCCGAGTGCGCGCGGGTGATGGCGCTGCTCGGCGCCGAGCTGCTGCTCT
>JBDSIY010000036.1:0-20178 GCA_039917735.1 Novosphingobium sp.
GAAGCTGCCGATCATCTGCATCGTCACCGTCGACCACGCCTGGGGGCTGGAAGCGGCATCCTACAAGGCGAACTTCGGCGAGAACACATCGACGCCGGAAGCGCGGTGGAGCAACGAGGTCCGGCTCGACCGGACGGCGGAGAGCTTCGGCGCCCACGGCGAATATGTCGAAAGGCTCGAAGACCTTGCACCGGCGGTCCAGCGCGCGCTCGATTCGGGCAAGCCGGCGGTGATCCATGTCGAGGTCGATCAGATGGCCAGCTCGAGCTTCGAGGGCATCCCCGGCTTCGTCGAGTTCCGCGCGTGGTTCGGCGAGGAAGGCGATTTCCTGGGCGTACCCGGCGTCGCCCCGGCAGCTCCCTCCGCCGGGACTGGCGGATCGACCGAACAGAGCAGCGGCTATTAGGGCAATACTACCGAGCGAGCAGGAACACCGCGTGCTCGGCGCGGAAGTTGGCGGCGGCGGGGCTGGTGCTTTGGTCGCCGTTGAGGAACCACGCCCGTTCCACGCGGATGCCGCACCGCGCCAGATGCTCGCGGAAGTCGTCGACGGTGACGTGGTGGATGTTCGGCGTCTCGTACCATGCGTCGGGCAGCGACCGTGTCACCGGCATCCGTCCGCCCCACAGCAGCCGCAGCCGCACCCGCCAATGCGCGAAATTGGGAAAGCTGACGAAGGCCAGCCGGCCGATGCGCAACAGCTCGTCGAGCACCCGGTCCGGCCGCATCGTCGTCTGCAGCGTCTGGCTTAGTATCGCGTAATCGAAGGTGCCGTCAGGAAAGAAGGCGAGGTCTTGGTCGGCGTCGCCCTGGATCACCGACAACCCTTTGGCGACGCATTCGGCGACGTTGTCGCCGTCGATCTCCATGCCTCGCGCGTCGCAGCCGTGCTCGTCGCGCAATGCCGCGAGCAGCGCTCCGTCGCCGCAGCCGACGTCGAGCACCCGCGCTCCCGGCGCGACATGGCCGGCGATGACCTCAAGGTCGGGGCGCAGCCTCGTCATCGGCTGAGGAAACCGGCGAACACCCGGTCCAGCGCCGGCACGTCGAGCAGGAAGCTGTCGTGGCCATGCGGCGCCGATAACTCGACGAAGCTGACGGGGGCACCTGCGGCGTTGAGCGCGTGGACCAGCCGGCGCGATTGCTCGGTCGGGTAAAGCCAGTCGGTGTCGAAGCTGGCCACGCAGAACCGCGCCTTGGCTCCAGCAAACGCATCGGCAAGCCAACCGTTATGCTCCTCGGCGAGGTCGAAATAGCTCATTGCCCGGGTGATGTAGAGGTAGGAGTTGGCATCGAACCGGGTGGTGAAGGTCAGGCCCTGATGCCGCAGGTAGCTTTCCACCTGAAAGTCGGCGTCGAAGCCAAAGCTCTTGCGGGCGCGGTCCTGCAGCCGCCGCCCGAACTTCTCGGTCAGGCTTGCTTCGGACAGATAGGTGATGTGCGCGGCCATCCGCGCCACTGAAAGCCCGGCGTCGGGCGCCCTGCCGCTGCCGTAGTAATCGCCGCCCTGCCAGCACGGGTCCGCCATGATCGCCTGACGGCCGACCTCCTGGAAGGCGATGTTCTGCGCGCCCATCTGCGCCGTGCAGGCAACCACCAGCACCCGCTCGACCAGATCGGGCCAGTTGGCGGCGAGGCTCAGCGCCTGCATCCCGCCCATCGATCCGCCGACCGCAGCATAAAGGCGGGTGATGCCGAGTTGTTCGAGCAGCGCGACCTGGGCGCGCACCATGTCGCGCACGGTGATGACGGGAAAGCGCATGCCATAGGGCCTGCCGTCCGGTGCCGGCGAGGCGGGCCCGGTCGAGCCCGCGCAGCCGCCGATCACATTGGCGCAGATCACATGGAAGCGATCGGTGTCGATCGGCTTTCCCGGCCCGACCATCCGCGCCCACCAGCCGGGCTTGCCGGTGACCGGATGGGCGCAGGCGACATATTGATCGCCGGTCAGCGCGTGAAACAACAGGATGACGTTGGATCGGTCGGGCGCCAGCTCGCCGCAGGTTTCGTAGGCGACCGTCACCGGGCCGAGCGCCTGCCCGCTGTCGAGCGGCAGCGGCTGCGGCAGCACGATGCTGCGACCGACATTGGCGAAGGCAGTGGCCATGGTGGAGCGCGACTTGGGGCGCGGGTCTTACCCTGTCAATGCGCGGGCGGCGCTGCGCGCCAAGCCCGCGCTTGTCCTTTGCGCGTTTGCGCTCATAAGGCCGCTCGCTATGACTGGCCCACAACCCAAGCCGTGGATCGCGGGCATCCATGCCTATGTCCCCGGCAGATCCGCCGGCAAGGACGGACGCCCGCTGATCAAGCTCTCGGCGAACGAGAACCCGCTGGGCACCAGCCCGGCGGCGCTGGCGGCGCGCGAGCTGGCGCTGGCCCCGTGCCGCTATCCCGATCCGGACAGCAAGGCGCTGCGCTCCGCCATCGGCGCGTTGCACGGCATCGATCCGGCGCTGATCGTGATGGGCACGGGCTCGGACGAGCTGCTCAACCTTGCCGCGCAAGGCTATGCGGGCCCCGGCGACGAGGTGATTTATGTCCGATACGGCTTTTCCGTCTATGATATTGCCGCCCGGCGCTGCGGCGCGGTGCCGGTCATCGCTCCCGATCGCGACTATGGCAGCGATGTCGACGCGCTGCTGGCGCTGGTCGGCGAGAAGACCCGCGTCGTGTTCATCGCCAACCCCAACAATCCCACCGGCAGCTACCTGCCGTGCGGCGAGATCGCCCGGCTCCATGCGGCGCTGCCGGCCGATGTGCTGCTGGTGATCGACCAGGCCTATGGTGAATATGTCGCGCCCGAGGACGATGATGGGGCGATGGCGCTCGCCGCGCGGTGCGCCAATGTCCTCGTCACCCGCACCTTTTCCAAGATCCATGGCCTGGCGGGCGAGAGGATCGGCTGGGGCACCGCGGCGGCGCCAATCGTCGACACGCTTAACCGGATTCGCGGGCCCTTCAACGTTTCCAGCACCGGCCAGGCGATGGCCTTGGCGGCGCTTGGCGACCATGGCTTCGTCGAGCACTCGCGCCGGCACAATGCCGGGGAGCGCGCGCGCTTCGTCGAGGCTTTGCAGGCGCTCGGCAACCACGGGCTGCGTCCGGTTCCCAGCCAGGCGAACTTCGTCCTGATCCTGTTCGAAGGAGCGCTGAGTGCCGAAGCGGCCTTCGACGGCCTGGCGGAGCGTGGCTTCATCACCCGTTGGCTGCCCAACCAAGGGCTGCCGCATGGCCTGCGCATCACCATCGGCACGGCCGAGCAGATGGACGCCATTGCCTGGGGGCTGCGGGAGATGGCCGAGGCTGCCCGCAAGGTCGCGGGCGCATGAGTTTCGAGCGTATCGCCATCATCGGCCTCGGACTGCTCGGCGGCTCGATCGGACTCGCGGTGCGCGAGTATCTGCCCGGCGCCGAAACCACCGGCTACGATCGTGATCCGACCACCAGGCTGCGCGCCACCGAACGCGGGCTGGTCGACCTGGTCTACAACTCGGCGGCCGAGGCGGCGCGCGAGGCCGATCTGGTGATCTTCTGCGTGCCGCCCGCCGCGATGGGCGAAGCGGCGCGAGAGGTCGCCGGGACGTTGCCGCCAAGCGCGCTGGTCAGCGATGTCGGCTCATGCAAGCAGTCGATCGCGAGCGCGCTGTCCGAAGCGCTGCCGAACAATGCGGTGATCCCCGCCCATCCGGTCGCCGGCACCGAGGATTCGGGGCCGGACGCCGGCTTCGCCTCGCTGTTCCAGAACCGCTGGTGCATCATCACACCGCCCGAGCCGGTTAACCTCCTGCTGCTGAGCAAGCTGGTCGAGTTCTGGGAGGCGCTCGGCGCCAATGTCGACATCATGGACGCGCGCCACCACGATCTGGTGCTCGCCGTCACCAGCCACCTGCCGCATCTGATCGCCTATACCATCGTTGGCACCGCTTCGGACCTCGAGGAAGTTACACGCGGCGAGGTGATCAAATATTCGGCCGGCGGCTTCCGCGACTTCACCCGCATTGCCGCGTCCGACCCGGTAATGTGGCGGGACGTGTTTCTCGAAAACAAGGAGGCGGTGCTGCAGATGCTCCAGCGCTTCACCGAGGATTTGACCGCGCTGCAACGGGCGATCCGGGTCGGCGACGACCGCATGTTGATCGAGCATTTCTCCCGCACCCGCGCGATCCGCCGCTCGATCATCGAAGAGGGCCAGGACGACGCCCGCCCCGACTTCGGCCGCAAGGACCACGGCGAGGGCTGACCCTGCGTGCAGTTAATCCAAGTCAGGCGGGAGCGAGTCGGCTCGTCGCGCATTGCCCCGCTCTGAAGCCATTCCGACCATGCCAGGGGCGCCATGACGAAACTCTCGATCACGACCGAGCTTACCTACGACCTGCCCGCGCTGACCGACGTGCTGCTCCAGGTCGAGGCGGCGGCGATACCTGAGCAGACGATCGAGCGCGCGCACATTCACGTCACCGAGGGCGAGCATTTCGCGCGCGTTCCCGGCCACGACACGATCGGCGAGCGCATCTGGCTGCGGCTGTCCGGCGCGCTCGAGGTTTCCTATCAGGCGACCATCGCCATCAACCGCATCTGCGCCGACTGTGCGGAACTTGCCGCGACTCCGCCGCACCTGCTGCCGGGCGAGGCGGTCGATTATTTGATGCCCTCGCGCTATTGCCCGTCCGACCGCTTTCAAAGCCTGGTCGAGACCGAGTTCGGCCCGCTCCAGGGCGGGGCTCGGGTGATTGCGATGCGCGACTGGATCAACGCCAATCTCAGCTACGAACTCGGCAGCAGCACCGCCGCGACCGGCGCGCTGGAGACCTATGTCGAGCGCCGCGGCGTCTGCCGTGATTTCGCCCATCTGCTGATCAGCATGACCCGCGCTAGCGCGATCCCGGCACGCTTCGCCAGCGTCTACGGGCTCGGCGTCGAGCCGCAGGACTTCCATGCGGTCGCCGAGGTGTTTCTCGACGGCGCCTGGTATCTGATCGACGCCACCGGCATGTCGAAGGGCGAGGACATGGCGAAAATCGCGATAGGCCGCGATGCCGCCGACGTCTCATTTCTCACCAGCTACGGCGCGGCGATCCTGGTCAATCAGTCGGTCAACGTTCGGGCGGCATAGAGCTGCTTCCGACCAAGGGCGGAATGGTCAAACCTAACCCTCATTCAAGGCGTTGATGGCGTCGCGCACCCGCGCCTCGATCTCGGCGCGGGGCAATCCGGGCGCGATCGGTTCACCGAAGGCGATGGTGATCGTGCCGCGGCGTTTCCACCAGCGGTGGTACAGCAGTCCGCTGTCGACCGACACCGGCACCACCGGCACGCCGAGCAATTTGTAGAGCGCCGCGAAGCCCGCCTGCAATGTCGGTGCCTCCCCATGGACGACCCGCGTTCCTTCGGGGAAGATGACGAGTCGCCGGCCATCCTGCGTCCGCGCACGTGCCGCCGTTAGCAATGTGCGCAGCGCCCTGGCGCCCTGATCGCGCTCGACCGGGATCAGCCCATAGGCGGCGGCGATACGCCCCCACATCGGGATGCGCAGCAGTTCCGCCTTGGCAAGCACCACCGGATCATCGAACAACGCCGGCTGATCGATCGCCTCGAAGAAGCTCTCGTGCTTCATCGCCACCATCGCGTCAGGCGGGGGTGGGGCGCCCCGTATCTCCAGCCTGATGCCGAGCAGGTGCCGCACGCACGCGCGGTGATAGCGCGACCAGCCGCGCACGACGCGCCGGAACGGACGCTCGCCGATCGCCAGCGCTGCGAAGGCCGCCATCACATAGGGCACCGTCCCGACGTAAAAGGCCACGTAAAAGGCGATGCTGCGCGGGATGTCTCCGGCGCGTGCCACGCTTACCGCTGCCATAGAGCGTAGACCCAGCGTGCCAGCAGCTTGTTGTATTCAAGGAAGAGGATCTTCAGCGTCGGGTGCGAAGGCACGGCATCGGTGACCAAGGTGATGTCGCGGGGCAGGGTCCGGTCAAGTTCGAAGCGGGCGCGTCGCATGTGCCAGTCGCTGGTGACCAGCCGCACCGAGCGGAAGCGGTTGTCCTTCAGCCAGCGTACCGCCTCGCGCGCGTTGGAGCGCGTATCATAGGCCTTGAAGCCCAGGGTCACGCAGCAGCGCATCAACTGCGGCGGGACCGAATGTTGCCGCTCGAACTCGGAGACGCGCACCTGACGGTCGACCCCGCTGACCAGCAGCTTGCGCGCCTGCCCGCGCTCGATAACCCGCAGCGCGTGCTCGATCCGGCCAGGCGCACCGGTCAGCACGATGGCCGCGTCGGCACGGCCGGCAGGCGCCGGGCGCGGTAGCGTCACCGCGAAGGCGACGAAGCCCAGCAACCAGGTAAGCAGAAGCAGGGATAGCAAGCGGCGCAGCATCGCACATCGCTCTACAACAAAGCCGGGGTCTACAACAAATGCTGGCCACGCGCATCCGGGGCGGGGGCTGCTGCCGAGGATGTGGAAAAACGGCCTTGCGCAGGTGCTTTGCCGGCCGCGACCCTTGTTGCCTTCGCGAGGAGCGTGCTTAACACTGCCGCATGATCACAATATGCCCGGCGTGCTCGACCCGCTATGACGTGCCCGATGACTCGATCGGTCCCGAAGGCCGCACCCTGCGCTGTGCCAAATGCCGCGAAAGCTGGTTCCAGGAAGGGCCTGAGGGCCTGGTGGAGCCTGTGCCCGATGCCGCAGCGCAGGCTCCGCCGCCCTCCGACCCGCTGGACGAGGAGCCATCGGCACCACCGCCGGTGGCTGGGGTAACCGTCGCTCTTGATCCGGCAGCCACCCCGGCGCTCATCGATCCTCCGGAAGCCGGCGCGGCAACTGACCGCTGGTACGAAGAGACTCCATCCAGCTTCGCCCACGAGCCGCCGTTTCAGCCCCGCCGGAACCGTGCGAAGACATGGCTGATGGCTGCGCTCGCATTCCTGTTGCTGGCGCTCGCGATCGGCGCGGCCATCGCCTGGAAGGGTGCGCCGGAATGGATGCCGATGTCCCGGCAGGCGATCGCGCGGTCGCATCCGGGACTGGTGCTGGATTTCCCGCCGAGCCGGCTTGACCGCCGAACCCTGGCCAACGGCACCGAGTATTTCGGTGCGAGCGGCACGATCACCAATGTCGGCCAATCGCGCCAGGAAGTGCCGCCGATCCGGATCGTGCTGCGCGATCAGCAGCAGCGCATCGTCTATCGCTGGGACGTGATCCCGCCCCGCCGCCACCTCGGCGCCGGCGAGACGATGACGATCAACGAGGCAGTGACCGACATTCCGCCGTCGGCGCGGCTGCCCGAGATCGGCTGGAAGCCGGTCTAGGGGCACGCCGCTGGAGGGGGGGGCTCGCAAGACCTCGCTGTCCTCAGCGGCGCGCCTGCCGGCGCAAGCCACAGGGCCTCCACAAGCTTAGGGGCTGACGGCGGAGGGCGGTGGAGCATTCTTCGCGCACTACACTTTTGACAAGCGCCGTACGGCTGGCTTAGCAGCGGCGGGGAATGCCCGGAGCGGGGATTCGCTTCCGGACGGGGAATTCATGTCAATCACGCCCTACATCGTCGGCAATTGGAAGATGAACGGCACCCGCGCGATGCTTGCCGAGGCGCGCGCCATCGATCGCGCCGCGGCGCGCCTTGCCGGAGTCGAGGTCGGACTTGCACCGCCGTTTACGCTGGTCCAGGCGATGCGTGAGGCCGTCAAGGCGATCAGCATCGGCGGGCAGGACTGCCACGTTGAAGCAAGCGGCGCCTACACCGGCGATGTCTCGGCGCCGATGCTGGTCGATGCCGGCGCGGATTTCACCATCGTCGGCCACAGCGAGCGCCGGGCGCTGCACGGTGAGAGCAACGCGCTGGTTCGAGCCAAGGCGCAAGCGGCGCTGGCGGCGGGGCTCGGCGTGATCCTCTGCGTCGGCGAAACCGAGGCCGAGCGCGATTCGGGCCAGGCGGAAAGCGTGGTCGCGGCACAGCTCGACGGTTCGCTGCCGCACGGCGGCGGCGCGCCGGGCAAGCTTTCGGTCGCTTATGAACCGGTCTGGGCGATCGGGACCGGGCGGGTGCCTTCGGTGGCGGACGTATCGACGATGCACGCGGCGGTGCGCGCAAAGCTGGTCGCCGTTTACGGGCCTGCCGGTGAGGAGGTGCGCATCCTCTATGGCGGGTCGGTTAACGCCAAGAACGCTGCCGAACTGCTTGCAGTGGACGAGGTCGCGGGGGCGCTGGTCGGCGGCGCCAGCCTGTCGGCGGAGAGCTTCGCCGCGATCGTCAGCGCAGCGCAAGCCCGCAACGGGTGACGCCCGCCTGATCGGCGTAGCGCCGGGGCGCGGCTTGCGCTCGCGGGCGGGTTTGCTTATGTGCGCGGCCATCGGCGCTCGCCGAGCGGAGCGTTTGGAGCGCCAGCCGCACGGATCGCGGGAAGGCCAGCCGAGCGAAACTCGGGAACGAAAGTCCGGCAAGCCATGGTAATGTTTATTTTCCTGACCGTGGTCCAGGCGCTGATCGCGGCGACGCTGGTCGGGGTGATCCTGATGCAGCGCTCCGAAGGCGGCGGCCTGGGCGTGGGCGGCAGCCCCAGCGGCTTCATGTCCGCGCGCGGCGCGGCCGATTTCCTCACCCGGGCGACCGGCGTGCTGGCGACTTTGTTCGTGGTGCTGAGCATCGTGCTGGCGGCGCTCGCCGTCGGCGCCGGCAGTGGCCGTAAGATCGATACCTCCCTCAACCGCAGCGTGCCGGTGGCGTCACCGGCGCCCGCTGATCCGCTGGCGGGGGCGGGCCAGCCGTCCGCGGCGCCCGCGCTGCCCGCCGGGCCGAGCGGCGTTCCGACGATGGAAGATCCGCTGGCAGGCGCGGCGAAGCGTTAGCAGCGGGCAGCAGGCGGCCGCAGGGCCTACCAATCGAGGGCCTCGGCAGGCCCTATCAGTTGCCCGCGGAGCTTGAATGTTCGCGGCGCCATTGCTTTCTCCCCGTTTCGGCGCGTCAAACCCTCTCTGCGCCATGCGCCTCTGGGTGTGCCATTGTTCGTTCGCGCACTCCGCTGTGGAATTGCGGCGAGCCACGCTTGCCCTTCCCGGCCCTGGCGGACTAAGGCCCAATTCCCATGGCGCGGTACATTTTCATCACCGGCGGCGTGGTGTCTTCGCTTGGCAAGGGGCTGATGGCGGCGAGCCTGGCGGCGCTGCTGCAGGCGCGCGGCTTTCGCGTCCGCATCCGCAAGTTCGATCCCTATCTCAACGTCGATCCGGGGACGATGAGCCCCTATCAGCACGGTGAGGTCTATGTCACCGACGACGGCGCCGAGACCGATCTCGACCTTGGCCATTATGAGCGCTTCACCGGCGTTTCGGCGAGCCAGGCCGACAACATCACTTCGGGCCGGGTCTATCGCGATATCATCGCCAGGGAGCGGCGCGGCGATTATCTCGGCGCCACCGTGCAGGTGATCCCGCACGTCACCGACGCGATCAAGGCCTTCGCGCAAGACCAGGTCGACGGCCTCGACTTCGTGCTTTGCGAGATCGGCGGCACCGTCGGCGACATCGAGGGGCTGCCCTTCGTCGAAGCGATTCGCCAGTTGCGCAACGAGATGGGGCGCGAAGTCAGCTGCTTCGTCCACGTGACGCTGGTGCCCTATATCGCGGCGGCGGGGGAGCTGAAGACCAAGCCGACCCAGCATTCGGTGCGTGAACTGACCGGCCTCGGCATCCAGCCCGACATCTTGCTGTGTCGCTGCGAGAAACCGCTGCCCGAGAGCGACCGCGCCAAGATCGCGTTGTTCTGCAACGTCCGCAAGGAAGCAGTGATCCAGGCGCTCGATGCGCCGAGCATCTATTCGGTGCCGCTGCAGTACCACGCCGAGGGGCTCGACGCGGAGGTGCTGCGCCACTTCGAGCTCGCCTCGCCGCCGCCCGATCTGACGCGCTGGATCGAAATCGACGATCGCTATCGCAATCCCGAGGGCGAGGTGACGATCGGCGTGGTCGGCAAATATGTCGGACTACCCGACGCCTATAAATCCCTGCGCGAGGCTTTGGTCCACGGCGGCATCGCCAACCGCGTCAAGGTCAATATCCGCTGGATCGACGCCGAGCTGTTCGAGCGCAACGACGACGCCGAGATCGCCGCCAGCCTCGAGCCGATGCACGGCATCCTGGTGCCCGGCGGCTTCGGCGAGCGGGGATCCGAGGGCAAGATCGCCAGCGTCCGCTTCGCCCGTGAGCGGCGGGTGCCGTTCTTCGGGATCTGTCTAGGCATGCAGATGGCCTGCATCGAGGGCGCCCGCAACACCGCCGATATCGCCGGCGCCTCGTCATCGGAGTTCGGATCGACCAGCGAGCCGGTGGTCGGCATCATTACCGAATGGATGAGCGAGGAAGGACTACAGACCAGGGCCGCCGGCGGCGATCTCGGCGGCACGATGCGGCTCGGCGCCTATCCGGCGCGGCTGGCGGGAAACAGCCACGTGGCCGCGATTTATGGCGCTACTGACATCACCGAGCGTCATCGCCACCGCTATGAGGTGAACGTCGCCTATCGCGAACCGCTGGAACGCGGCGGCTTGGTCTTCTCGGGCATGTCACCGGACGGCTTGCTGCCGGAAATCGTCGAGCGGCCCGATCATCCCTGGTTCGTCGGGGTCCAGTTTCACCCCGAACTCAAAAGCCGGCCGTTCGATCCGCACCCCCTGTTCGCGGGCTTTATCGAGGCGGCGCTCCACCAGGCGCGACTCGTCTGAGGCGGGCTGAGGCCTGGCGCGGGCGCAGTCTCGCAACATACTTCAATAACATACATCAACTCGCTTGACAGCGCTGCCGTCGGGACCACAGGGAAAACACATAGGGTTCAGGCCACCGGGCATTCCGATTGGCCGGGCCGGACGTGTCGACGTCCTGCCCGGCAGGGGGGTCAGCGTGGATCAGGGGCTTGCCCGAAGTGCGATCGTCAATGTGCGACCCGGACGATCGCCCGGGGGCGGGGGCGGCGCGCAAGCGTCGCGGGGGTGGACCATCCCGGGTCCACCCCCAACGCTTGTTGGTCGCAGTCCCGCTTATGCGGCCTGGCTCGCCTCTTCACTGTCGATGACCGAGAGGGGGCCGCGGCCGTTGACCGCTATCTTGCGCGGCTTCATCGCCTCGGGCACCTCGCGGACCAGCTCGATCCGGAGCAACCCGTCCTCAAGCCCGGCGCTGTCGACGCGGACATAGTCGGCCAACTCGAAACGCCGCTCGAACCCGCGCTGGGCGATGCCGACGTGGAGGAACTGTGCTTCACTGGCCTCCTCGCCTTTCCGGCCCTGGACGATCAGCAGGTTCTGGTGCGCGGTGATGTCGATGTCGGCGGGCTTGAAGCCGGCCACGGCGAGGGTGATGCGAAAGGCGTCGGCCCCGCGCTTCTCGATGTTGAACGGCGGGTAATTGTCGCCTGCCTGGCCATTGGCCTGGCTCTCGATCATGTCGAACACGCGGTCGAAGCCGACCATCGAGCGGCGATAGGGCGTAAAATCGATTCGGTTCACGGCAAAATCCTCCAATGAGCAATTTTGAAACCTGCCGAAGCCCGCCAAGGGCGCTTCGGCAGCGTGCCACGCCCTTCCGGCACATGACACGCGCATGCAGATATGGTAGCGCCGCGCGCTTTCAAGAGCCTGAGCGCAGAAGGAAATCATGTCCGCCGCCACCGTCGAAATTTACACCAAATGGGGCTGCCCCTACTGCGTTGCCGCCAGGATGCTGCTGGACCGCAAGGGGGTGAGCTACAGCGAACACGACATCACCATGGGCGGGCCAAAGCGCGCCGAGATGCTGGAGCGCGTCCCTTCGGCGGTGACGGTGCCGCAGGTGCTGGTTGACGGTCGTGCCCTCGGGGGCTTCGATGAGATCAGCGCGCTCGATCGCGAGGGCAAGCTCGACCCGCTGCTGGGTATATAAAGTGCCGCGCGTCGCCGTCCTGCAGATGAGTTCCGGGATCGATCCCGAGGCGAACGCCCGCGCGATGACGGCGGCGGTGGCGGAGGCGGCGCGGGGCGGCGCGGCGATGCTGTTCACGCCCGAGATGTCGGGCCTGCTCGATCGCGACCGCAGGCGCGCCGGCGGCCATATCGTCCCGGAGGATCAGGACCCGGTGCTCACCGCGATGCGCGAGGCGGCGGCCGCGCATGGCCTTTGGATCGCGATCGGCTCGCTCGCCGTTACGGGCGAGGCCGGGCGGCTGGCCAATCGCGCCTTTGTCATCGACAACGCGGGCAGCATCGTCGCGCGCTACGACAAGCTGCATATGTTCGATGTGGACCTCGCCGATGGCGAGACCTGGCGGGAATCGAACGCGTACGCGGCAGGTGAGGCGGTGGTGACCGCCGAGACGCCGCTCGGCCTTCTGGGCCTCGCCATCTGCTACGATCTCCGCTTCCCCGCGCTGTTCGAGGCGCTCGGCCGGGCGCGATGTGATGTGATCGCGATTCCGGCCGCCTTTACCAGGCCGACCGGCGCCGCCCACTGGCACATCCTCCAGCGCGCCCGGGCGATCGAAGCGAGTGCCTATGTCGTCGCGGCGGCGCAGGTCGGCCGGCACGAAGACGGTCGCGCCACCTATGGTCACAGCCTGGTCGTCGATCCCTGGGGGGATGTGCTGCTGGACCTCGGCGGCGATGCCACCGGGCTCGGCTTTGCCGAGATTGAGCCTTCCCGCCTCGCGGAGGTTCGCGCGCAGCTGCCCAGCCTGGCCAACCGCCGGGTTCTGCCGATGGCGGACCGATCCGGGTATTGGTCTGGTTCGCCTGGGGATGGTATAAGCTGCGGATGATCGTTTTCGACCTGGAATGCCGAGAACACGGACATGGCTTCGAAGGCTGGTTCGGCTCGTCCGATGACTTCGTCAGTCAGCAGAGCGCCGGCCTGCTCGCCTGCCCGCGTTGCGGTTCGGCCGATGTCGTCAAGGCGGTGATGGCCCCGGCGATCGGCCGCAAGAGCAACCAGCTGTCGGTCCCGGTGTCGGCTCGACCCGAGCCGGGGGGCGAGGGGGGAGTAGCCAGTGCGCTTCCGGTCAGCAGCCCGCCACTGCCGCCGGAAGCGGTGCGGATGATGCACCAGCTTGCAAAGATGCAGGCGAAGGTGCTCGAAACTTCGCGATGGGTTGGCGGTCGCTTCGCCGATGACGCGCGGGCGATGCATTACGGCGAACGCGACCAGGAAAGCATCCACGGCGAGGCCACCCCCGCCGAGGCCGAGGCGCTGATCGAGGAGGGCATCGAGATCGCGCCGCTACCCTTCCCGATCGCGCCCCCCGGCAAAGCAAACTGACGGCGCGGCCGAGTTCGCCGTCCAGTGCGCCCGCCTGAACGATTGCCGCCGATTGCCATCGATCGCCCGCCCGCTTAGGAAGCGCTCCGCGCGCCCGTAGCTCAGCAGGATAGAGCACCAGATTCCTAATCTGGGGGCCATGGGTTCGAATCCCGTCGGGCGCACCATCTTTTCAATAACTTAGCGGAGCTGAACTGGCGGTGTCACGGGAAAAGGTATCAAGCTAGGTAACAACTGGATTTCGCCGCCCCATTCAAATGCCACCGGCCGGGTGAATATCGGATGGCGATGGTCTGGGGTGTTTACATTGACTGGCTGACGACCCAGGTGGTCAACTACGGCTGGGAAGTAAGCGTGATCGCGCATTTGCGGACGACGAGCGCGTATGAAGATTTGGAAACCGGCAAGTTCATCGACGAGCTCGAGGGATAACCTCGAAGACCGGTTGCTCAGGGAGAGCGGGAATGACGAAGTTCAGTCGCCGGCAGTTCGCAGGCGCCGCGGGCGCGGGTACGGCACTTGCCGCGGCGTGGCCATCGGGGCTCGTTGCGCGCCCCAGCTACCGCCAGTTCCCTGACGGGTTCCACTGGGGCTGCGCTACGGCCGCCTACCAGATCGAGGGTGCCGTCGACGAGGACGGCCGCGGGCCATCGGTCTGGGACGTCTTTTCGCATAGCCCCGGGACCATCAAGGACGGCACCAACGGCGACATCGCCACCGACAGCTATCATCGCTTCCGCGAGGACGCCCGGCTCCTGACCGAGCTGGGCGCCAACTCCTACCGGCTGTCATTCGCGTGGCCCCGCTTCTTTCCGCAAGGTCGCGGTCAGCCGAACCGGAAGGCGGTGGACCACTACAAGCGGGTGATCGACAACCTCCTGGAGCACCGGATCGAGCCTTATGTCACGCTTTATCACTGGGACCTGCCGATCGGCTTGCCGGGGGGCTGGCAGTCGCGCGATACCGCCCAGGCATTCGCCGATTACGCCGGCTATGTCACGGCTCAGTTCTCGGACCGGGTGCGCCACTTCGTCACGCTCAACGAGATTTCGACCTTCATCGATGTGGGCTACGGCACCAAGGTCCACGCGCCTGGGCTGGCGCTGGGTCAGGGCGCGGCGCTGAACCAGGCGCGGCATCACGCGCTGCTCGCCCACGGTCTCGGCGTGCAGGCGATCCGCGCCCACGGGCGTGTCGGCACCCAGGTCGGTCTCGCCGAGAATTCAGGAGTCACGATCCCGGCGATCGAGACCGAGGCGAACATCGCCGCAGCCAAGAAGGCCTTCCGATCGCTAAACGCCGCGCACATCGTGCCGATCCTCGACGGTGCCTATTCCGACGAGCACCTCGCCAAGCAGGGCGCCAATGCGCCGAAGATCGCCGCCGGCGACATGGCGGCGATCGGTAGCCCGCTCGATTTCATCGGCCTGAACATCTACAGCGGCGTCTATGTGGAGCCGGCGGACACGCCTGCCGGCTTTGCCGAGGTCCGTGGCGGGGCGAACTACCCGACCATGGGGCTCGACTGGCTGCGGGTCGCGCCGGAGGCGGCTTACTGGGGCCCCCGCCTCCTGGCCGAGCTGTGGCAGCCCAAGGCCATCTACATCAGCGAGAACGGCACGGTCGCGGCGGACAAGCTTGAGAACCGTCGGGTGGGCGACGCCGAGCGGATCATGTTCCTGCGCAGCTACATCGGCCAGCTGCAGCGCGCCGTTGCCGAAGGCTACCCGGTCAAGGGCTATTTCCTGTGGACCCTGCTCGACAACTTCGAGTGGGCGGAGGGTTTCACGGCCCGCTTCGGCATCCACTACACCGACCTGGCAACCCAGCAGCGCATCCCCAAGCTCAGCGCTGCGTGGTACAAGGAAGTGATCCGGCGCAATGCGGTTGTCTAGAGATGACCATCCTTCGCTGGCGGGAGGGGGCCCGGGCATAGGATCGCCGCTGCTGGTTCGGCGGCTTGGTCTCCGGGCAAGTAAGAAGGTATGCCGATCTCCCTGCCTGAGGCTGACTCGCCGGGGCTGCTGGCCACTGACGGTCGCGGCCCCGCTGGTCGGCGCCAGCGGCGTGTCGTACCGCGATCCTCGCGCTCCGATCGCGGCCCGGGTCAGCGATCTGCTGTCGCGCATGGGCGGGCTCAACATCGGACCGCCGACACCAGCGAACGCAGCCTGCGCGAAACCTACTTGCGGCCATTCGGGAAGATCATCCAGCTCGCCGATCCGGCGATCATCATGCCCTCGTACAACGAGATCCAAGGCGTGCCTTCGCACGCCAACGTCGAGCTGCTACGGGGCACTGGACGCCGCCGGCTGGGGTTCAAGGGGGCGTACTTCAGCGACTACGGCGGGATCGAAAGCCGCGTCACTCAGCGTCGCGTCGCAGCGGACAAGGACGCCGCCGCAGTTCTCGCCATGACTGCAGGGTGCAGGTCGACCTGGCCGAGGGCACCAGTTATGAGCGTTTGCCCGAGCTGGTCCGCTCCGGACGGATCGGCGAGGCGCAAGTCGACGCGGCCGTTGCCCAGGTTCTCGCGCTGAAGTTCGAGGGGGGCTGTTTGAGGACCCGGATCTCGACCTTCGCCGCATCCCGCCGCGAGACACGGACGGCCGCCGACATCGTGCTTGCCCGCAAGGCTGCGGAAAAGGCGCTGGTGCGGGTCAAGAACGATGGGACGCTGCCGCTGGGGCGCGCGCGGGCAATAACGAGCATGGTGTCGGCGTTCTCGAAGGCATGCGCCGCGCCGCAGGCGCCGACCGTCAGCCTCAGCGGCGCGGGCTGATACCGGTGTTCTCAAGCTTTGCGCGCGACGACGTTGACGCTGCGCGGCATGTCATTTTTCGCGCGTCGGAGGAACGTTCCGGCGCGGCAACAGGAGCTGGTCTCGCCGACGGGCCTCATGAGCATGCCCGCGTGAGCTCCGGGAGCCTGCTTTGGTCAAAATCACTCGGCGCGACGCGCCGGGCGCCATCGACCGAGGCTGCAACGCCCGGCCGGATCACATTGGTGTATTGCCACACCGGCCTTCCGAGCCTGTCCACTTCGAGCACCCGGCCGCGTTCCTGCTCGAGCAGAAGCATGCCGCCATTCGGCAGCAGCTGATGCTCCCCCATCTCGCTTGTATAGAACGGCAGGCTCGGGCTGCCCGCGAAGCGAACGCGGGTTGCCCCGTCAGTCAACGAATAGTCGATGACCCGGGTCGAGGCTCGCGGCCTAGCCAGGCCGATATTGTTGTTGTCAAAGATCGAGATCGTGTCGCCATCGACGAAGTCGGGATCGTGTTGTCGCAGAAAGGGGCCTATAATCAAGCGTTTGAGTCGCTTCAGGTCGGGCGTTAGAATCAAGATCGCATTGACGTCGCGCAGCGAGATCATCACGTCTCCCGGTTGCAGAAACCCCGGAGCCAGCCCGCGAGGGAAGATCTTGAGGTCGTTGGCGTGGAGCACATCGCCGTGCACCTCCGTTTTGCCTCCGCTGGTCGGATACATCAGCCCCTGTAGCCCTAAAGTGCGCATCAGCGCCGGGATCGAGGTCTGGCTTAGCAGCGCGCCCTCCGCCGAGACCTTGAGGATCATATCCTCATGGAACGGCGGCTGATAATTCGGGAACGTGGGATCGTGCCGCTCATGGTATCTCAGGCCCAGCACCCAGAATGCCCCCTGGTCGTCCCGCCAGACCGAATGGTGCGTCCGGTACGGCAGGCGCCACTTGACCTTGCCGCACACGTCCACCTGGACCAGCCCGCTATAGTTGTAATTGAAGGTGAGGTCTCCGTTGGGCGCGAGGTAGTAGCCCTGGATGTCGGTTCCGGGGAGGCTTTTCGGCCGCCAATCGCTGCTCAGGTGGTTCGGGTTCGGCCAAATCTTGAACCAGTCGAGTTCCCAGCGATGCCGCCGCCTGCCAGCCGCATCGATCAACGCCGCGGACAGTTTGTGAGCGGAATTGACTTCGACTACGAGCGTGAGCCCCGGCGCGATCGCACTCGGCTGAAACACCCGCACCCGCTGTGTCTCGCCCGTTTCCGACTCATAGGTATCGAGCTTGCCCCGAGCCCGGTCCCACATTTTCCCAAGCTCCCGAAAGCGGTGCTCGATCTGCGGCATGGGGAACCATCGGTTGTGGCTTCCATACCCGCCATACAACAGGCCGAGGACGAACAGTCCGAACAGGAATGCCCCAACCTCAACCATCGCCCAGATTTTTCGTGATCGGGACTGGCCGGTCATCGGCGCCCCGAGCCGTGGCAGAAATTCCATCGACCCCCATTCCTGTCCGAGTTTTGAAGAGTTTGGCCAGGCTTACGCATTTCCAAGCCAACCTTGCAGGTGTGATCTTGGCTACCTTTTGGGCCTCCCGGCCACTGTAGTCCAAATACCCGGTTGGTGAAGCCCCGAATCTGTGGTGGCATTCATGATGTGTTTGGTCCCGGTTTGGTGGTGCATCATTGGCGCAAGCCTGGAAGGATGCGCTATGGGACAGGTTCTACACGGCAGCGCCCGAACGACAGAGGCAGTCCGTCGAGCGATACAGCATAGTCAAGAGAGCCTGAGGTTCTGGCGAAGCGGCACGGCATCAACCAGAAGACGGTCGCGAAGTGGAAGAAGCGTAAGGCGGCCAAAGACCTGCCGACGGGTCCGAAGGATCCTCATTCGACGGTACTGACTGTCGAGGAAGAGGCGGTCGTCATCGCCTTTCGCCGGCACACGCTGCTGCCGCTGGACGACTGCCTCAATCATGTTGCCGATCTGGCGAGGCTTCGCCCAGAACTGACCAGGTGCGCTGAGTGCATCGGAGACGGCGCAGGCGTTGTTGACGAGAATGTCGATGCGGCCTTGCTCGGCGAATACCCGCTCCATCACGGGGATCTCGCGATCGAGCCGGCAATTCTCCCGCCAATTGCCCTGGCGACGATCCTTGTGGCGATCGGCAGAATGCTGGCTAACGAAGAACGTGTGGGCATCACTCGCGGACACGAAGAAACTAGAGCGTTTGTGAATTGGGCTCTCAGCAATTTGACGAGGATGCCAGTGACATTGTGACGAGGTTACGCTCCTGCCAAATCCGCTAATGGGAGCTCCTGCAGGTAGCACGAACGTCCGAGTTGCGGCGCGTAGCTGCCGGCAGCTGTCGTGGGAGGCGCGGGGAAAGGCACCGCCGGCCTGCGAACAATCGCCGAGCCAGCATGCATTGACCAGCATGCGGTCAGGCGATCTCGCCCGCATCGGCGAGGATTGTGCTGCCGGTCATGAACACCGAAAGGTCGGAGGCGGCGAAAAGCACGACCCGGGCGATGTCGTCGGGGACGCCGACGCGGCCGAGCTTCGAGGTTAGCGTCGCCGCGATCTCGCTGCGCACGCGATCGGGCAATGCGGCAAGCGCCGCCGCGTTGCCTTCGGTTTCGCAGAAGGTCGGCGCGACGCCGAGCACGCGGATGTCGTGCGGGGCGAGCTCGATCGCCAGCTGGCGCACCAGGCCGTGCACGCCGTGCTTTGAGGCGACATAGGCCGACACCCCCGGCGCGACCCCGCTGAACCCCGCGGTCGAGACGACGTTGATGAGGACGCCGCCGTGTCCGGCGGCAATCATGCACCGGGCCGCCGCACGGCAGCTGGCAAAGACGCCGCGCAGGTTGACGGCCATAACCTGGTCCCACGCCTCGTCGGTCATTTCGAGCAGGTTGACATTGGGATAGACGCCGGCGTTGTTGACCCATACGTCGAGGCCGCCAAGCTCGGACACGGCCAGTTGCGCGGCCGCATCCACCGAAGTGGTATCGGTGACGTCGAGGCGGGTGGCGATCACTGTCCCGCCATAGCGTTCGGCCAACTCGGTGCCGGCGGCCATCGCCTGTTCGATCTTGATGTCACCGATGAGGACGGCTGCGCCTGCTTCAGCGAGGCGTCGCGCGATCGCCTTACCGAGACCCTGGGCGCCGCCCGTGACCACCGCGCGGCGGCCCCTCAGCGAAATGAGCTCGCTGAGCGCGACCTGTGAAACGTCGGCAATGGCCATCGATTTGGAACTCCGGAAAATTTAGGCGTCGCCGAAGGGCATGTCACTCATCTGGGTCAGACTGTGTGTCAGGCCGCTGCGCCGCCGTTAACCGAACTCATAGCCGGGGATTCGATGGGGAGGTAATCCGTGACGGTGTGCGCGTTGGTGGCAACCGACGTGGCCCGTTCGGACAAAGCGCGATCCACAGTGAGCTCGGCGTGTCCCGCAAGCCGATTCAACCCGCTGCTCGTTCCCACCCTCCCGCGTTTGTTCGTCGTATTACTAGCGGCGGGACGAGGCGCGGTCAATCGGCCGCCGGACCCTTAACATGCTTTGAAAATCAGCGGTAGCGAGCCCGGTTGCTCTGTCGGGCGGAGCTTCTGCAGAAGTGCCGCGAAGTCGCCGGCCCGGATCGGCCGCTCGAAATGGAACCCGCCCCGGCCAGCGGACGACCAGACCAGACAGGCTTCGATCCTGCCGACGACCGGAAGCCGCACGATGATGCGTTCGCCGCGCCCGAGCGCACTGGCGCCATCGGTGGCGAAATCGCCCTCTCCCCGGAAGCCCTCGGCCGAGATGTTGACGATCCGCATCGGCAGGTCGCCGAGCCGCCGGTGCTCGGCGATGACCGGCAGCTCGACGCTCTGCCGCACGGTGCGGTGGCGGTGGGTGGCGGACCCTCGCGCGACCATGTCCTCGATGCCCCGATCAGTGTTCAAATCCCAGCTTGGCGGGAAAGTGGAAAGAATTCGCTAACGGGGGTCAGGCGGGCCGGAGAGCCCCGTGCTTCTTCTTGCCGGAGGAGAGCCGGACTTCTCCGGTGGGCGCGATATGATGCTGCTCGTCGGTGACGGCGACGCCGTCGAGCCGGGCGCCGCCCCCGGCGACGAGGCGCTTGGCGTCGCC
>JBDSIY010000037.1:0-12573 GCA_039917735.1 Novosphingobium sp.
CCGAGCGAGAAGGTCTGGCGCATGCCGTTCCACAGATTGCCCGAGTTGGAGGCGGACTGCGGCTGGTTGACCATGACCCGGCTGGTCTTGGTGCCTTCGGCCAGCTTCATGATGTTGGCGTCGCTGGTGGAATAGATGCCGCAGCTGTGGCCCATCCCCTGATAGGCCTGGATGCGGTTGGTCAGCTCGATCGCATCGTCGATGTCCCTGGCGCGGTAGAGCGCCATGGTGACGCTCATCTTCTCGCCCGAGAACGGGTAATCCTTGCCGGCCCCGGTCTCGGGCACGACGAAGAACTTCGTCCCTTCCGGGATATCGAAGCCCGCGTAGTTGGCGATGAACTCCGGCGACTGCGCGACCACCTTGGCGTTGATATGCTCGCCGTCCTCCCAAAGCGCGTTCTGCAGCTTGGCCTTCTGGTCACCCTCGACCACCAGCCCGCCGCGATCCTTCAGCTTGGCGAGCATCCGATCGTAGATCGCATCGACCAGGATCACCGCGTTGTCGGACGAGCAGGAGGCGGCGAAATCGAGCGTCTTCGAAATCAGGATCTTGTCGGCGGCATCGTCGAGGTCGGCGGTCTCGTCGACCGTGATCACCGCATTGCCGACGCCGACGCCCAGCGCCGGGGTGCCCGAGCTATAGGCCGCGAGCACCATCGGCCCGCCGCCGGTGGCAAGCACGCGGTCACACTGGCGCATCACCTCGTTGGTCTTCTCGACCGAAGGCGTCTCGATCGGGATGACCAGATCGGCCGGCGCCCCCATCTTCTCCAACGCGTCGCGCATCAAGTTGCAGATCAGCTTGTTGCTGATCTTGGCGCGCGGATGCGGCGCAATGATGATCGAGTTGCGGCCCTTGACCGCGCAGATCGCCTTGATCACCGGCGTCGCCTCGGGGTTGGTCGAGGGCGACAGCGCCCCGATCACGCCGACCGGCTTGGCGATCTTGACGATATTGCGCTCGTGATCCTCTTCGAGCACGCCCACCGACTTGTCGTCGATGATGTCCAACAGCGCGGCCCGGGTCTTGCGCGCGATCTTGAGGAACTTGCCCTCGTAATTGCCGAGCTGGGTCTCATCGACGGTGTGCTGCGCGAGCATCTCGGCGGTGCCCGGCTTGGCGACGGCCCAGACCATGCCGCGGATCAGCCGGTCCACCTGCGCCTGCGTGTAATGCTCGATCTGCGCCTGCGCCTTGCGTGAGCGCGCGACCAGCGCGGCGATTTCGGTGGCTTCGGGCGTGTCGGCAATCGGACGGGCGGCAGCCATGATCATGTGTTCCTTCGATGGTGCGCGGGCCGGCGCGCCGGGCGAAAGCCGGCGCGGGCCAACGGCCTCAAGCTCTCCAATTCCATCGTTTTCCTGCACTTCCGGCCCCAGCCAGGCAAGAGCTTTCGGCGGAGGTAGGCTTGGCAGACAGGCCGATGGGGCGCCGCCCGCGCGGGTTGGAGAGGCTCGGTGCAGGTCGCAAAGATGGGGGCGGGTCGCTCTGCGTGCAACGCAAGGCTTGCTTTTTGTTCCGCCGCCCTCACCAGTGTGGTCCGATATCTGGCAAGGCGCATGAGAGAGGAAGTCCGGAAGTGACCGACGTTAGCATCGATCCGGCGCTGTTCCGCCAGGTACTCGCCAATTACGCGACCGGGGTCTGCGTGATCGCCGCGTTGGACGATGACGAGCGCCCGGTCGGCATGGTCGTCGGCACCTTCACCTCGGTCTCGCTCGACCCGCCGCTGGTCGGCTTCCTGCCCGACCGGAAATCCTCGAGCTGGCCGCAGATCGAGCGCGCCGGCCATTTCTGCGTCAACGTGCTGGCAAGCGACCAGCAGGATATCTGCCGCCAGGTCTCGGCCAAGGGGACCGAGAAGTTCATCGGCGTCGACTTCACCATCTCGCGGCACCGCGTCCCGGTGATCGCCAACGCGCTGGCGCGGATCGAATGCTCGATCCATTCAGTGACGGATGCGGGCGACCACCTGTTCGTGCTCGGCAATGTCCTCCACCTGGAGGCAACCCGCGAGGGCGATCCGCTGCTGTTCTATCGAGGGCGGTATGGCGGGTTTGCGGAGCTGGCCTGAACCCGACGAACCGCGCAGCCATCCGGAGACGACCATGAGCGATCGCTTGCCACGCCTCCTAGCAGTTGCGGGTCTTGTTTTCGCGGCTGCGGCCTTGGCCTCGTCCTCAGTCGGCGCCCGGGCTACGGCGGCTGAGGACTTGGTCCGGCTTCCCGCGCCCGAGCAACCGGGTGGCGCGATCCGGCTGCTGGTGGCTGCCGGATCGCGCCGGGCAGGCGCGCCGGAAGAGCAGTGGATCCGGCTGCAGGGCGAACCGCGCCTGATCAACGTCAGCCAGCCGACGCTGACCCCAGTGCTGCCCGCTCCCGGCAAGGCGACCGGTGCCGCCATGATCGTGGCCCCAGGCGGTGGTTTTCTCCTGCTCGCCATGGACAAGGAAGGGTGGAATGTCGCGCGCTGGCTGGCCGATCACGGCATCGCCGCGTTCGTGCTCAAGTACCGGCTTCATCCGTTTCTGGAAGGGGTGAGCCAGCGCCGCGCGGCCCGAGCGGCGGGCTCGCCGCCGGACCCAGCGATGGCGCTCGGGTATCAACCGGCAATCGAGGACGCCGAGGCGGCGCTGCGCCTTGTTCATGCCCGCGCGGCGAGCTGGGGGATCGATCCCGGCCGCATCGGTATGATCGGCTTCTCTGCGGGCGCCCGCCTGGCGTTGACCCTGGCCATTGCTCCGAATGTCGCCGTCCGCCCCGATTTCGTCGCGGCAATCTATCCGCCGATGGAGGGCCAGCAGGTTCCCGCGGACGCGCCGCCTTTGTTCGCCGCCATCGCCGCCGACGACATCACGACGCCGGTCGGCGAGCTCGGGCTTGTCCGATCGTGGCACAGCGCCAGGCGCCCGGTCGAGTTCCACCTCTACGAGAAGGGTGGCCACGGCTTCGGCGTGCCAGGCGCTCCGCAAACAACCACGATTGCGATGATGGACCAGCTCGCGCTCTGGCTGGAAGCGCGTGACCTGCTCCATTGATCCGGGGTCAAGCGCTGAGCGGATCGGGCCGACGTCGATCGGTTTGTCGAGTTAGGGGCTAAGATTCTGCTTGAAGTTGACCTTACGGCAACTGCTAAACCGAATGCATGCGCGAACTTCTCGACATTGTTGATGTCGTTAAACGGACCGGTATCTCATCGCGAGCGCTCCGTTATTACGAGTCGCGGGGGCTGATCAAGCCTCTGAGAACCCAGAGCGGCCGTCGGGCGTATGCGGCACACGACCTTGAACGAATTCACCAGATCATTGCCCTCAAGACGGCGGGCATGACGCTTGCCGACGTTGGCCGCCTGATCGGCGGTCGCGCAGTCGAGTTGAGGACCCTCCTTGAAGCCCAGTTATCCGTGCTTGAGGCGCGCGCCCAGGATGTCGCCGAGGCGCGCCGGTTGGTCAGTGCTGCCCTGTCTCGCATCGAGAGCGGGGAGGCAGTGGATGTCGATATGTTTTGCTCTCTGATTCGAATTCGAGGGAATGTTTTTATGGATGTAAACTGGGACAACATCGTCGATCGGTTTTGGTCCGGCGACGCGAAAGGGCAGTTTTGGGAGAAGCGCGAGGAGCTGAGGAAAGCGCTGTCGGCAGGCGCGTGGGTCGATCTGGGCACGCGCATCAAGGCCACCCTGCCGCTCGATCCGGCGAGCGAGCAGGCGCTCGATTTCGTCAAGGAATGGTACGCCTTGCTAGAGCCGCTGAGGCCCCTTGCCACCAAGGAGATGATCGAATCCTCCTCCCGGATGTTTGAAAGCATGGGCGAATGGCAGGGCAGCACGAGTCCCGGCTTCGACGTGGAGGTGTGGAATTTCATCCACGAGGCATCCATGGCCGCCTTTGCCGCCGGACACACTCCTGACGAAGCTCGGGCGTGGAAGGGCGCCGGAGAAAATGACTGAGGCGAATGCGAAGGGGAGTGTCGCCGATGCCCTTATCGGCCTGGCGCTTGCGCTTGGTATCTTCGTCGTCATCTTCGTCGTCGATATGGCGGGCCTGTATCCGCACAACAGCCTGCTCGACCGGGTCTTCCCCTGGGCCATTTATGCTTTGGTGCTCTGGTGGGCGATCAGCGTCGAAGGTCTCTCATGGTCTTCGCTCGGCTTCAGGCGACCGACACTGGGCACCATTGGTTGGGGATCGCTGGCGCTGGCGGCGATCCTCGACCTCATGGCCGTCTACTATCGCCTGGTCGTCCCCCTTTTTGGGGGCACCGCGGTCCCGGCGGCGGTAGACACGATCACCGCCATGTCCATGCCTGCGATCCTCTTGCTGAGCGTGACCTCGGGCGTCGTTGAAGAACTGTTATTCCGTTTCTATCCGATCGATCGGTTGCATTGGCTGACGGGCAATCGGTGGATCGCTTCGATCATTCCCCTGGTCGTATTCACCGCGCTGCATGTCCCAAGTTTCGGCTTGGGGCAGGTCATCCCGGTTGCGCTGGCCGCCACCGTGCTAACGCTGCTCTATTGGTGGCGCCGCGATATACGGTGCAATGCCTTCGTCCATTTCATGCTGGACTTCAGCGCATTCGCGGCGATCGCGTTGGGTGTGCATCGCCCGGGTTGAAGGGAGGTTTGATGGATCGACCCGCCCCTACTGGCAGGCCAAACACTCCTCATAGTCCGTCGGCGCCCCCAGCTCGATGATCTTCGCCTCGCTGGTGTTGTCGGCCTCGACCCCGCCGGCGAAGCCCGCGCGCTGGACCGACATCGAACGCAGGTAATACAGTGACTTGATGCCCTTCTCCCAGGCCTGGAAGTGCAGCATCATCAGGTCCCATTTGTCGACATCGGCGGGGATGAACAGGTTCAGCGACTGCGCCTGGTCGATATAGGGGGTGCGGTCGGCGGCGAATTCGAGCAGCCAGCGCTGGTCGATCTCGAAGCTGGTCTTGTACACCGCCTTTTCCTCGGGGCTGAGGAAATCGAGGTGCTGGACCGATCCGCCGTGCTCGAGGATCGAGTTCCAGACGTTGTTCGAATCCTTGCTCTTCGCCGCCAGCAGCCGCTGCAGATAGGGGTTTTTGACCGAAAAGCTGCCCGACAGCGTCTTGTGCGTATAGATGTTCGCCGGGATCGGCTCGATGCAGGCGGAGGTGCCGCCGCAGATGATGCTGATCGAGGCGGTCGGGGCGATCGCCATCTTGCAGCTGAAGCGCTCCATCACGCCGACATCGGCGGCGTCGGGGCAGGGGCCCCGCTCCTTGGCGAGCAACATCGAGGCTTCGTTGGCGCGCGCGCTGATGTGCTGGAACATGCGCAGGTTCCAGGCCTTGGCCATCGCGCTTTCCCAGGCGATGCCCTGCTTCTGCAGGAAGGAGTGATAGCCCATCACCCCCATGCCGACCGAGCGTTCGCGCATCGCCGAATATTTGGCGCGCGCCATCTCGCTGGGGGCGCGGTCGATATAATCCTGCAGCACATTGTCGAGGAAGCGCATCACGTCCTCGATGAAGCGCTTGTCCTCCTGCCACTCCTCCCAGGTTTCGAGGTTGAGCGACGACAGGCAGCAAACCGCGGTGCGATCGTTGCCGAGGTGGTCGCGGCCCGTCGGCAGGGTGATCTCGCTGCACAGGTTCGAGGTCGAGACCTTGAGCCCCAGCTCGCGGTGATGCCGGGGCATCATCCGGTTCACCGTGTCGTTGAAGACGATATAGGGCTCGCCGGTGGCCAGCCGGGTCTCGACCAGCTTCTGGAACAGCGAGCGCGCGTCGACGGTGGCGCGCACCGATTGGTCGCGCGGGCTGCGCAGGTGGAACTCGGCGCCGGCGCGCACCGCTTCCATGAATTCGTCGGTGATCAGCACGCCGTGGTGAAGGTTGAGCGCCTTGCGGTTGAAGTCGCCCGAAGCCTTGCGGATTTCGAGGAACTCCTCGATCTCTGGATGCGAGACATCAAGGTAGACCGCCGCCGAGCCGCGTCGCAGCGAGCCCTGCGAAATCGCCAGCGTCAGCGAATCCATCACCCGCACGAAGGGGATGATGCCGCTGGTCTTGCCGTTGAGCCCCACCGGCTCGCCGATGCCGCGCACCTCGCCCCAATAGGTGCCGATGCCGCCGCCGCGCGAGGCCAGCCAGACGTTCTCGTTCCAGGTGGCGACGATGCCCTCGAGGCTGTCCTGCACCGAGTTCAGATAGCAGGAGATCGGCAGCCCGCGCCCGGTGCCGCCGTTGGACAGCACCGGCGTTGCCGGCATGAACCACAGCCGCGAGATATAGTCGTAGAGTCGCTGCGCGTGCGGCTGATCGTCGGCATAGGCGTCGGCAACGCGGGCGAACAGATCCTGATAACCCTCGCCGGGCAGCAGATAGCGATCATCGAGCGTTTCGCGGCCGAAGTCGGTCAGTAGCGCGTCGCGCGACGAATCGGTCGCGACGGTGAATCGGCGGGCGTGAATTGCCTTGGAATCGGACACCGGGGACGCCGGCGCGGCGGGCGTCGGCGCGCTTGTGGCAGCGCCGCCTGTGCCCGCCAGCGTCAAATCGAAGAGGCCCATGTCGTTCAATGTCGATTCCGTCTGTTGCTCATCGCCGATGCTCAGTTCCATGCCTCACCCCCATCGCGACGATCAACCGCGCCCGCCTTTCAGCGGGTGGGCATTGATGCCGGAAATCAGCTCCCGCGCGCAAGGGGTGGCCGGACGGATATAAGCGCCGCTACGGCGGCTTTCAGGGCCGGGGGGTGAAGCGGCGAAATTTTGTCCACGGTTTTGTCGTGCGTCCCCTCCCCCTCGAGGGGGAGGATGGGTGGGGGTGCGCCAACTTAAGCGTGGACGCGAGGCTTCGCCTAGTGGTCAAAATCTGACACTTGGTACCGGTGAGGCGGCGTCGGCTTCCGCCCCACGTGCGGACATTCAGTCCACTTCTAATCCTCGAAGTTTCATCAGCTCGCGCCGAGCACGAATTGCACCCGCATCGGAAGGTAGTGACACTGGATTTGCGGACCATAGGTCTCCATCTCCAAGGGCTTCTTGGACCGCTTCGAGCATCGGCTCGTCTTCCTCGACGAAGACGCGGCGGGCCAACTCGGCAGCCTCTTCGCCGGGCTCGCTCGTGTAAAAGTAATGTGAACTGCGGCTCGTCTCCGGGGTGATGATGTGCGGGTTGCACATGGGCGGGACAACCAATCGGGTCCGCTCTGAGTTGGAATGGGCCATGCCAATGAACAACGCCATGCTCGCCGGGGCGTGCCACCGCATGTGCAGCCACTGGTCTACCTTCTCGTCACCAGCCAGAAGGAGTTTAGCCCAATCGGGCGGCGTGGACGCGTCCATATCCCAGTTGTTCCAAACGGCACCGGTGTCGTCCACACGCACCGCGTGGCGACCGACGAAAAGAGCGCCATTCACGCCAAAGGTTTTGTCGTGAAGGAACTCGGCATGGCTCAGGTCCATGAGGTTGTCGGTGACCAGTTCATAGTTTGCTTGCATCGTTAAATGCGCCCGTTGGTGGACCGCCGGACCTTCGACAAAGCTGAAGTCAGGAATCAGTTCGGGATCGGCTTTTTCCTTGTCGCCGGGCCAGAACCACAGAGCGGAGTGTCGCTCCAATATTGGGTAGGTTGCTACTTTTGCGCCTGGTGGCATCATTGTGCCGAAGGGGTTGTGGACGCACTTGCCCAACGCATTGAACCCAAGGCCATGGTAGCCACAGAAAACGCTATCGCCCTCCCGCCGCCCTCGACTGAGAGGAGCGAAACGATGCGGGCACCGGTCAGCCAGCATCGTGAAGCTACCGTCTTCCAGTCGCATTATCAGCCAAGGCTGATCGAGCACTTTGCGGGTGAGAAAGGAACCGGAAGGAACTTCCTCCGCCCAAGCGGCCATATACCAAAGACTGCGCACGTAAGGTATCATCGCCCCATTCTCCCAAAAACTCAGGTGGGGCGAGGAACTGCTTGCGCTGCGTACCCCGCCCTGTCCCCAGAGCTGTCTCTCGACGCCGCCCAAAAGAGGGCGGTGGGCCTGCAGCTGACAACCGCGATGCGATTGTCTTCCCAAGCCGAGGCTTCAAGCCCCAGCTACCAGGCGGCGTTCGCGTTTTCACGAACCGATGTACCACTAGATTAGAACCGCTATTCCGGTCAAGGGAATGTCCGTTTTCCACCCAATCCCGGTCATTTGGCCATCGGTCAGCGTGGGTACCAAGTGTAAGATTTCTACCACTAGCTCTCCACCCCCCAACCCCTCCCCCGACGGGGGAGTTTGCTGCCGGGCTTGGGTGAGTCCGCTCACGCCTTGATCGTCAGCTTCTCGGTGTGCCCCTGCTCCCACGGCGCCACCTTGCGGGTGGTGTCCTGGAAGCTTTCCGGCAATTCCTCGATGATCCGATAGGTCGCCGCCATCCGGCCGAAGCCGATGCAATAGGCGACGTGGATGCACAGTTCGACGATCTCCTGCTCGCTGTAATGCTTGCGCAGTTCCTCGATCGTTTCATCGGTGATCGCCAGGTGGTTGGTCGCCGCGAGATCGGCGTAGCGCAGCGCCGCCTTGTCCGCGTCGGTCAGGTCGGGCGCCACATAGGGCTGCTCGAGCGAGCAGACCATATCCTCGGTCAGCCCGTCGGCGAGCGCCGATTCGTAGCGCACCGCCATGCAGCTGCGGCACTGGTTGTGGAAGGCAATCCGCAGCCGCACCAGTTCGAGCAGCCGCCGCCGCAGCGAAAATCCAGCCGACAGCTCGCCGGTGAAGCGCAGGAAGGGCTTGGCGAGATTCGGCGCGTTGGCATAGACGCCCAGCATCTTCTGCTGGACCTCCGGCAGCTCGCCTGCATGCGACATCTCGCGCAGTTCGGGATCCCACTGCTCGACCGGCAGCGATGTGATTCGGGTCATGCGACTCTCCTTTGTGGCGCGAGCCTAACATCTCCGGCAGCCATTGTCGGGCTTGCAGGTTGAACCGAGAGAGGCTGGCGATGGACGATCAAACCGACAAGGAACTGGCGAGCCGCAGGCGCGGCAGGGGAGGCCATCGCAGCACCAGCGAGCGGCAGCTGCAGCCTTCGACGCTGATGATGGGGCACGGCTATGATCCGGCGCTGTCGGAAGGCGCGCTGAAGCCACCGATCTTCCTCACCTCGACCTTCGCATTTCCGAGCGCGGCCGAGGGCAAGCGGCATTTCCAGGCGGTGCTTGACCCGAGCAACGGCGGCCCGGAAGGGCTGATTTATTCGCGCTTCAACGGCCCCGACCAGGAAATCCTCGAGGACCGGCTGAGCATCTGGGACGGCGGCGAGGATGCGTTGTGCTTCTCCTCGGGGATGGCGGCGATCGCGACGGTGCTGCTCACCCATGTCCGGCCGGGCGACATCATCGTCCATTCGGCGCCGCTCTACGCCGCGACCGAGAAGCTGATCGGCACTATCCTCGCCCGTTTCGGCGTCCGCTGGCTCGATTTCCCCGCCGGCGCCGCGCAGCCCCGGATCGAGGAGGTTCTCGCACAGGCAAAGGCCGAGGGGCGGGTGCCGATCGTCATGGTCGAAAGCCCGTGCAACCCGACCAACACGCTGGTCGATATCGAGGCGGTGCGCGCCGCCTGCGAGACCGTCTTTCCGAGCGATCGTCCGCTGATCGTCGCCGACAATACCTTCCTCGGCCCGCTGTGGCATCACCCGCTGCGTCACGGCGCGGACCTCGTGATCTACAGCCTGACCAAATATGTCGGCGGCCACTCCGACCTCGTCGCCGGCGCGGCGATCGGCGCCGCGCCGGAGATCGCCGCGATCCGGGCGCTGCGCAACACGCTCGGCACCATCACCGATCCGCACACCGCCTGGCTGCTGCTGCGCAGCCTGGAAACGCTGGAACTGCGGATGACCCGCGCCGGCGAGAACGCCGCCCGGGTCTGCGCCTTCCTGCGCAGCCATCCCAAGGTGGAGAGCGTCGTCTACCTCGGTTTCCTCGCCGAGCTGGGCGGCAGCCAGGCGGATATCTACCGCCGCCATTGCAGCGGCAACGGCTCGACCTTCTCGCTCTATCTGCGCGGCGGCGAGCGCGAGGCCTTCGCCTTCCTCGACGCCCTGCAGATCGCCAAGCTCGCCGTCAGCCTGGGCGGCACCGAGACGCTGGCCAGCCATCCCGCCGCCATGACTCACCTTTCCGTTCCGGCCGAGCGTCGCGCGGAGCTGGGCATCAGCGACAATCTGGTGCGCGTCTCGATCGGCATCGAGGACGCCGACGATCTGATCGCGGATTTCGATCAAGCGCTGGGGGCGATTTAAGGCATTACGACATCACACGGAACCGCTCATGTCGAGCGAAGTCGAGACACGTCGCGCGGTGTCTCGACCTCGCTCGACAGTGAGCGGTTCCGGATACAGTCACATCGTTTTAAAGGACGCCCAGCACCCTAAGCACGATCACGATCACGACGACGGTTACGATGAGTCCGACGATACCGCGCATGAGATCAATCCTTTCAGGCTGTAGCGAACCTTCGCAACGAGTGCAAAAACGAACATGCTTGAAGCTTGTTCCGGCTGGACGAAGATGGCGGCGTGATCGTTTGCCTTCAGGGGATGACTTCCCCTTGATCCTCCCCGGAACGGGGAGGTGCCCCGCAGGGGCGGAGGGGTCGAAGCGCTTCCTCGCTCGCGACAGAGCTTTCGGCCCCTCCGCCGGCGCTGCGCGCCGCCACCTCCCCGTTCCGGGGAGGATTGGAAGCCGCGCGCCATCTCGGCGTCACCCGCCCGGTGACGGGCAATCTGCTCAACGGCAAGGCGGCGCTGTCGCCCGAGATGGCGATCCGCTTCGAGAAGGCTTTCGGCATTGCCGCCGCGACGATGCTGGATGCAGGCCGCCCACGACCTCGCCCAGGCCGAACTGCGCAGCCATGAGATCAAGGTCGAGCGGCGGATGAAGGCGGAGTGAGGGAGTTGCCGTAGTTAGATGCACTGTGGCCGTGATCCGGACCGCTGCCAAAGCGCCACAGCAGCTGTGCAAGTGAGATCGGAGTTGGTATCTTATCCCGAGTTGCGGCCCTTCAGGACGTGTGCCGCACTCGCATGATTTAACTCGGTCCAGGGGGCGGTATGCTGTCGAAACTCCTGCCTGCCATCGCAGGCGCACTGCTAATTTCGGCAATTATCCCCTTCGAACACAAGGGGATAATTGCCCTAATTTCGGGGGTCGTTCATGCAAGCGAATTGCCTATACGTTCGCTCCCAAAATTAGGTAAATGGGTGCTCAATTCTGACGGACGGATTTGCGAGCTTTCGGGGACATTCGGCGAAGCATTGAGCCCTACAACTTTAACGTTTACAAAGTATCTTCCAGATTATTATTTCGATGTGACTCTTATTTATCCGCATCCGGCGATGATTAAGGCCCGGCCAAGTATGTCCATACGCATCGGGACGGCAACTACGTCAATACGAGAGGATTGGGAATTTATTGTAGCAACAGAAAATAGAATAGTCTTGAAGATACCCCGACTTCGTTTGGACGGACAATCGATTGACCAAAGCGGCGCTTCATCCGCGCGAACGCCCGTTACGGACAGCGTCACAGTCACGATAGACGGCCGAGCACTCCAACTTCAATCGGGGCCCCTGGAAGTTCCGATGCGAGCCCTTGACCGATGTGTGGACAAACTTTTGCAGAGTTGGGGCTATGACCCAGTTCAACAAGCTGCACTCGTTACACGTCCACGACCGACCAATTATCAAGGCAATTGGGTGCAGAAGGACGACTACCCGCCCGCCGCCAGAGTTGCTGGTCGGCGAGGCACGGTTTGGTTTCGGCTGGATATCGACAGCGATGGCCGGATCACAAACTGTCAAATTCTGACATCTACAGCGCCACCGGAATTACAGACTACTACTTGCGATCTCGTGAGTAAGCGCGGTCGCTTCGCGCCTGCCGAGGATCGCGCTGGAAGCCACATCCCCTCGTACTTCATAAACAGAGTTCGGTGGGTGCCTTAGGTACGAGGGCCCACCGTACTTTGGCCTTTTCGGTGACTTTGCGCCGGATATTGACAGCTAGGATGGCGGCTCTTCCACCCCTACCGCAAGCTCACCACATTGTTCGACACACGGCGGTCGCGGCGTTCGCCGGTATAGAGGCTGGCCATCGGCTCGTCGGACACCTCGATCGCGGCGCCCTGGCCGAAGCCGTTGAAGGCGGTGCGCATCGCCGCGCCATAGGCGCCGAGCATGCCGATCTCGATGTAGTCGCCGGGGCCAATGTCGGCGGGGAGGGGGAAGGGGCCTTCCATGAAGTCGGCGTCGTCGCAGGTCGGGCCGTAGAAGGAGAAATCGTCGAGCGCGTCGGCGCGGCCCGGCGTCACGCAGCGCACCGGGAAGCGCCAGCCGAGGTGGGCGGCGTCGAACAGCGCGCCATAGGCGCCGTCGTTGATGTACAGCTCGTCGCCGCGCCGCTTCTCGACGCGGACGATCAGCGAGTTGTACTCGGCGCACAGCGCGCGGCCGGGCTCGCACCACAGCTCCGACGAATAGGACACCGGCAGCGATTCGGCGGCGCGGTGGATCACTGCGAAGTAATCCTCGAGCGGCGGCGGCTCC
>JBDSIY010000038.1:0-9211 GCA_039917735.1 Novosphingobium sp.
CTGGAGTAAGTCAGGCGGTTCGTGCTCGCCGCTGTCTCCGCCACCACCACCACCACCACCGCCACCACCGCCACCGTTGCCGCCAAGGTCCGGCTCCTGCCAGCCAGGATCGCCGGCCTGACTTGGCGGCGGATCGCCAAAGTTTCCGCCGGACCATTCCGCCCTGCTATCCCTGCCCTGCTCCCGGCAGAGTTGGCGCCAGGCAGCCTTGCGGTCGCCACCGTTCTCATAATGAAGGAACAGGTCGAAAGCGTCGCCGAAGCACCCAGCCTCGCAGGAAGGCCCAATCCCGGCCGCAGCGTCGCTCCCGCTGAGCGAAACCCATTTGTCGCCTATGACGCGGGTCGCATAGCTTCCGCTTACGTTGTAGCGGGACTTCCAATCGTCCTTATTTCGGGGCGACTGTTCGTATTCGTACTGTTGGAGTAAGTCGGTAATGCGGCTGCCCGCGTTGAAGGTGTCGATAACGGATTGGCCGTCGTTCTGCTGCGCAGTGCGATTGGCTCGACGCCGCTCCGCCTCGGCACGAAGCTGCTGCCGCAGGAACTCATCTACCTCGCGGCGGCGCCGGAGCGCGTCCAAGGCTTCAGCCATAGATCCGCTATCGAGCCGGAGCGCCGGTGCGCCGATGCCGCTTGTCGCCGTGGCATAGTAGAGCGGCCGGCCTGCGATGTTCCGCAACGGCTCGCCGCTGTCGACGTGAACTTGCGGGACGTTCGGGAGGTAGACCGGCTGGCCGGCACGGCTGAGCACCCGGTCCATGGGGACGCCCTCAGCCTCCATGAAATCGAAGAAAGCATTCTGCGCATCATGCCAGTCGGCGAACCGCAACGTGTCGTCGAGCGGCAGGATGATGCGCCAGCGCATGTTGCCGGGGCGAGCATGGGCGCTGCTGTAAATCAGGTACGCAGCGCCACCGGCGAACCGTTTGACCAGCCCCTCGATACGCTCAAGCGCATGGTTGCCCTTATCGACATCGCCAGCGAGCGTGACGAAGGAACCGCGTTCTCGCTGCACCTTGTGGTCGCGACCATCGAAGTCGCAGTAAGTCGACGGGATGAACGCCGGCGCCTTGGACTTGGTGCGGTCGCCCGGCGCGAGCACGAAGATGCTGCTGAGCGTCCTTGTCTCATAGTCCTCCCCGGTCTTGCGATGGGTGTCGGATTGGCCGGTGAAGATCATGACCTGGCGGGAATGCCAGGCGTGATCGGAGTGGAGCGGGGCGGTCGCCATTAGACGCTCCCTCTAGAAGTCTGCACCGGCGCCTCCCTGAGAGGCAGCACGCGCGCGGCGAGCGGCAGCGACCCGGTCGAGCAGCCCGTCCAGCCAGTCGCGCTGCTTGTCCGTCGGCCGGCGGAGCTGCGCCGCCATCTGGCTCAGGAACTCCAACTCGTGCGGCTTCCAGGCCACGCCGCTGGTCAAGCAGCGTCGCGCGTCGACCTGGTGCGAGCGGCTCGGCTCCAAGCGCGGCGGGATGACCACGGGCGGACGCTTGAGCTGCTCGGCTATGTCGTACCAACCGAGGCGACGCCGGCTCAGAAACTCAGTTGCCTTCCCGGCTGCGCTGGCGCGCTCGCCGTCGTGGTCGCTGCCGAGCAGACCCAGCAGCTTGCCAAATCGATCCATGTCGGCGGGGTCGAGCGCGCTCATCCCACCGCACCCCGCGCCACGAACAGATCGCAGCCCGGCATACGCTTGAGGATGCCGCCAGCTACGTCCGCAGCGCGGTGAGCCTCAAAGGTGCCAATGCGCGTTAGCGGCCGATCAGCAGACCAAAGCCAGATCACCGTGCCTTCACACGTCGGCGTCAGGCCAAGGATCGTTGCCAACGGTGCCGTCTCGTTGTAGAATACTTGCCGATCGCTCCCGCCCGGAAGATCACGGCGCCGTCCCTCATGGGGGCGGCGTTTTCGTTCAGGTCCCACCGGCGCCTCCCCTATTCGAGAACAGCGGGTCGACAACCATCACGGGAGACGCGATCATGCCGCGCGCTCCCCGTTCACAACGTGTTCGCTCACCCAGGCGTCGAGATCGGCGCGGCGATAGCGAACACCGCGACCGCCGGTGAAGATGCGAGAGTGGGCCGGGCCGCCTCCGTTCGCGCGGTAGTAAGCCAGCGTCCGCTCCGAAATCTTAAGGTAGCTGGCCGTTTCTTGAGTGGTCAGAATTTCCATGTGGGCACCTCGCTGCTTGCTTGCAGGACGATGCACGCGCGCGCCGTTGCTATGAATCGCGACACGGGTCAGGCGACCGACCGGAAGGCGGCCTCAAGCTCAGACTTGCGGAAGTAGAGCTTCCTGCCCTTTCGGATCACGGGAAGCTGGCCGGTTTCTACCATGTGGTAAACCGAGCGTGGCGGGACACCGATGAACTCGGATGCCGATTTGGCACCGGGGAGAAGGTCGTCGCACAGCATGGATCAAAGCTCCAATTGGGAAATGGTGCCGTTACCCTATCGATTTCCATAGCGTTCGTCAAACGGCAATGGTACCAATGCCCTATCGCGGAGATTCAGCTTGTCCGAGCTTGCGTTTCAGTTTGCCCATGTAGAGCAGGCGTTGGCTGCAATGCACGGCGTCGCCGACGACCGCCGATCGGCCTTCCAAGCCCGCCTCAAGCATTATCAAAAGAAGGGGTTTCCACCCGGTTTGAACACGGGCCGAGGGCGCGCGGCGACCTATCACGTCGAACATGCATTAAAACTCGGATTGGCGCTTGAATTCAACCAGATGGGCCTCACTCCGGAGCGAGCAATCCATCTGATTGGTCAGAACGAAGAAACAATTAGGCTGGCGTTGCTAGACGCCGTGCAAACGAATCTTGCCGAAGATGCTTGGCCGGTTTTCCTCTGCTTCGATCCGGTATCCCTGCGCGATCTACAAGAAACGGAAATCCCGGACGATGCGGTGCTTACGTTGGAGTTCATAACCTTCGGTGCGCTTCGAGCTAGGTTTGACAATTGGACACAAAGCTTCTTCAAGCGTGAGGCAATCATCAATCTAACCTCGATGGCTGAGGAGCTTGCGCATAGGCTCCATGTCGCGAAGGGGATTAATGAGGGCGCAGTCATGGAAGCAACGCTCGCCGCCTTGAGACATGAGGAACGTTGGCACCATGGCAACCGTTAAAAGGCGCGCGTGGAAGACTGCCAAGGGCGAGCGCAAGGAAGCGTGGCGTGTCCGCTACGTCGACCAGCACGACGCCACCCGCACCCGCCAGTTTGACCTGCGGCGCGACGCCGAGGCCTTCAGGATCAAGGCTGAGGGCGAGGTCGCGGCCGGGGTCCACACCGCCGACAGCGGCAGCATCACCGTCGCGCAGGCCGCGAACCTCTGGATCAGCAAGGCCGAGCTGGGCAACCGCGATCGGGGCACCCTCAAGGCGTACCGCGAACTGCGCGACCTTCATATCGTGCCGCTGCTCGGCAAGGAGAAGCTGTCCCGCTTGACTACGCCCGACGTGGTCACGTTCCGCGATGTGCTGCTCGAAACTCGCTCGCCCGCCATGACCCGCAAGGCGGTGCGCGGCCTGTCCATGATCCTGAACGTCGCGATGGAGCGCGGGAAGGTCGCGCAGAACGTCGCCGCAGCGGTTAAGGTCGAGCGCAGCGCACGCGACCGCAAGAGGATCGTGATCCCTCCCAAAGAGCACCTTCGGGCACTCCTCGCTGCGGCCGACGAAATCGCCAGCGACGATCCGCAGCTCCCAATCCTGTTGCGCGTGGCGATGTTCACGGGGCTTCGATCAAGCGAGCTACGCGGCCTCACCTGGCTTGACATCGACCTTGCCGACTTGAAGCTTACCGTCTCGCAGCGGGCTGATCGCTGGAACGATATCGGTGCCCCGAAGTCTGACGCGGGCAGCAGGACGGTGCCGCTCGGCCCCGCCCTCGCCTCCGAGTTGAAGAAATGGAAGCTTCGTTGCCCGCCGACTCAAGCCCGCCTCGTCTTTCCGAACCAGCGAGGGCGACCGATGTCACAGCATCGCATTATCGAGCGTTTTCTGGCCGTACAAAAGGCCGCTGGGCTCGCTGTGGATACAGGGCGCGACGCGCGGGGGCAGACGGCGTGGAAGGCCCGCTACGGCCTTCACAGCCTACGTCACGCGGCAGCATCGGCCTGGATCAAGCAGGGCATCGATCTAAAGCGCCTGCAGGTATGGATCGGGCACGCGACGATAGCCTTGACGCTGGACACCTATGGCCACCTGATCACCGATGCGCTGGCGGACGCGGCCCTGGCGGGCGGTGCCGAGGCAGCCGTGCTGGCGTAGACGGTACACAAAACGTACACGGCGGTGGAAAACGGCTGATTTCTGCGGCTGTCGAGCAGACTGTAAATCTGCCCGCGCAAGCGTACGCGAGTTCGAATCTAGCCCTGTCCACCAACCCTTTGCGCAACGCTTTTTTCCTGATGGACGGCCGAGTACGGCGCCTGACGGCCGCGCGTGGGATCAGGCAATGACCACCCTCACCGTCCACCACTACGACAGGTCACAGTGGCCGGGCGGTAGACGCGGCTCCTCCGCAGCGCACCATGCCGGCGGAGAAATAGACGATCCGCGCATAGGGGTCGCGGATGGTGAGCGAGGCCTTGCGGGTGCTCGGCTGCGCGGTCGCGTCGCCCTCGGTCAGCTGAAGGACGTTGCCGCCGCTGGCATAGGTCCGATGCAAACCACCGGCGAGGCGACGGCTGCCGCTGTCGGCTGCGAGCATCGCCACCCGCCCGCCGAGCTTGAGCAGGCCGACCGAAGGCACCGCGACGAAGACCGCCTCCTCCGCCGTGCCGCCCGCCGGGACGAACCCGCACTCGTCTCCGGGCGTCGGTTTCGGAACGTCTGGAGGCAGATGCAGCAGCGATCCCGGCGTGTCGAGCACGGCGAAGCTGATCGGTTGTGGCTCCAGCGGCACGGCCGGCGGCTTGATCCGTTGCGCCGCCTCCACCATCGCGACATCGCGCGCCGCGGCCTGCGTTTGAACCTCGGGGCTGGCGCGTTGGCAGCTGGCAAGGCCGGCAGCGACAAGCGCCAGTGGGAAAATCAGTTTCATCCGCGCAGCAACGCCGGCGCGGCCCGCTTGGTTGCCTGCCGCCGCTATCTGCGCCCGAACAGCTTCTCGATGTCGGCGTGGGCGAGTTTCACCCAGGTCGGCCGACCGTGGTTACACTGGCCGGAGCGCGGCGTCCGCTCCATCTCGCGCAGCAACGCGTTCATCTCGGGCACCGACAATGCCCGCCCGGCGCGTACCGAGCCATGGCAGGCCATTGTCGCCAGCACATGATCGAGCCGCTCGCCGAGCAGCAGCGTCCCGCCCTTCTCGTCGGGTCCGTTCTGCGCGAGATCATCAGCGATATCCTGTACCAGCGCGGCGACATCGCTGCCGGCCAGCGCCGCTGGCAGCGCCCGGACCAGCACCGCCGCCGGACCAAAGCGCTCGATCGCAAGGCCGAGGGCGGCCAATTCCTCGGCGCGCGCCTCGATCCGGTCGCAGGCCGGCTCGTCGAGCTCCACGACCACGGGCAGCAGCAGCGCCTGCGCCGCCGCCACCGCCCCGCCCGCCCCGGCCGCGCGCAGCCGCTCCAGCACCAGCCGCTCATGCGCGGCGTGCTGGTCGACGATGACCAGCCCGTCCGAGGCTTCGGCGACGATGTAGGTGGAGGCGATCTGGCCGCGCGCCGCGCCGAGCGGGTATAGAGCAGCGTCCTCGGGCAGCGGTACGGCCGGCTCGGCCCGGGCGCCGGGGGGCGTTTCGAATGATCGCCAGCCGCCGTGCGCCTCGGCGACCCGCGAGGCCGGCTGAGCATACTCACGCGCGAACAGCGATTGCAGCGTCGAGGCCGTGCCGGGTTCCGCCAGCGGCTCGCTCCGCCAGTTCGCCATCGCCGCATCGCCCGGCGAGCGGGCGCTGCGTTGGCCGGCACCGTCGAGCGCTTGGCGCAGCGCGCCGACGATGAACCCGCGCACGAAGGCGGGATCGCGGAACCGCACCTCGGTCTTGGCCGGGTGGACGTTGACGTCAACCTCGCCGGGCGGCAGCGACAGGAACAGCGCCAGCACCGCGTGGCGATCGCGCGCCAGCATCTCGGCATAGGCGCCGCGCACCGCGCCAACCAGCAGCCGGTCCTTCACCGGCCGGCCGTTGACGAACAGATACTGGTGATCGGCGACGCCCCGGTTGAACGTCGGCAGGCCGGCAACTCCGGTCAGCCGCGCTTCCCCTCGTTCCGCGTCAATGACGATTCCATCCTCAATGAGTTCGCGCGCAACGATCCGGGCCACCCGCGCCGCGAGGGTCTCGCCACCGTCTGCCGCGAGCACCCGCCGACCGTCATGCTCGAGAGAGAAGGCGATTTCTGGCCGCGCCATGGCCAGCCGGCGAACGACGTCGAGGCAGGCGGCGTATTCGGCGCGTGGGCTTCGCAGGAACTTGCGCCGCGCCGGCACCCGCTCGAACAGGTGCTCGACCCTGATCCGCGTCCCGGGCGGCAGCGCGGCAGGGCCTTCGCTGACCAGCTCGCCGTGATCGACGACGCGGCGCCAGCCATCACCTGCCAATCCCGCACCAATTCCGCTCGTGTCGAGCGAAGTTGAGACACGCACCCGGCTCTCGATCGTCAGCCGCGCGACGCTGGCGATCGAAGGCAGCGCCTCGCCGCGAAAGCCCAGGGTGGCGACCTGCTCGATGTTCTCGTCGGGCAGCTTCGAGGTGGCGTGTCGTTCGAGCGCCAGCGTGATTTCGTCGCGGCCCATCCCGCAGCCGTCGTCGCTGACTTCGGCGAGATCGAGCCCGCCGCTGGCGAGCCGCACCCCGATCACCCGGGCGCCTGCGTCTATCGCGTTCTCGACCAGCTCCTTGAGCGCAGAGGCCGGCCGCTCGACCACCTCCCCGGCGGCGATGCGATTGACCAGATGCTCGGGCAGGCGGCGGATATCCGGCATGCGCGATCATACCGGCTTTTCATGAAGCAGGAAAGCGATGCGGCTGGCGGTTGTCCGCAACCGAAACCAGCATCGTCCACCGCGCCGCACAAAATTTTGGCCTTTCCCAGAAAGCTCGGCTAGGAGTCGGCGCTGTCACCAACCTCCCGGTCAACGCCGCTCAGGAGCGCTCGGTAAGCCGGGAAGCTTACAGGTTTTTTCATGGCTTCCTTCTTGTCGCGATTCTTTAAATTCGGTTCCCAGAACATGGCAATCGACCTGGGGACCGCGAACACGCTCGTCTATGTCCAGGATCGCGGTATCGTCCTCAACGAGCCGTCGGTCGTCGCGATCGAGACCTTGAACGGCGTCAAGCGCGTCAAGGCGGTCGGCGACGACGCCAAGATGATGATGGGCAAGACGCCGAGCACGATCGAGGCGATCCGCCCGTTGCGCGACGGCGTCATTGCCGACATCGAGATCGCCGAGGAGATGATCAAGCACTTCATCCGCAAGGTGCACGGCAAGCGCAGCCTGTTCCGCTATCCGGAAATCGTGATCTGCGTACCCTCGGGCTCAACTTCGGTCGAACGGCGCGCGATCCGCGACGCCGCCTCGAATGCGGGCGCCAGCCAGGTGTTCCTGATGCTCGAACCGATGGCCGCCGCGATCGGCGCCGGCATGCCGGTGACGGAGCCGATCGGATCGATGGTCGTGGATATCGGCGGCGGCACCACCGAGGTCGCGGTGCTGTCGCTGCGCGGCCTCGCCTACACCACCTCGGTGCGTGTGGGCGGCGACAAGATGGACGAGGCGATCGTCAGCTACGTCCGCCGTCACCACAATCTGCTGATCGGCGAATCGACCGCCGAGCGGATCAAGAAGGATTATGCGATTGCCACCGTACCGGCGGATGGCACCGGCGAGACGATCGCAATCAAGGGCCGCGATCTCGTCAACGGCGTGCCCAAGGAGATCACCATCACCCAGGCGAACATCGCCGAGGCGCTGTCGGAGCCGATCGGGGCGATCACCGAGGGGGTCCGCATCGCGCTGGAGAACACCGCGCCGGAGCTTGCCGCCGACATCGTCGACCAGGGCATCGTCCTCACTGGCGGCGGCGCGCTGATCAAGGGCCTCGACGAATATCTGAGCGAGGAGACCGGCCTGCCGGTGACCGTCGCCGACGATCCGTTGTCCTGCGTCGCCCTCGGCACCGGCCGGGCGATGGAAGACCCGGTCTATCGCGGCGTGCTGATGACCGCCTGACCTGATACACGCGCCGAGGGCCGCGCAGAGGAAAGAAGGCAGCGCATGGCGCCGTCGCCAAAGCGACGCCCCGGCTATTCACGCAGGGCGCAATACAGCAGCTTCGCCGGCTATATCGTCGGCCTGCTTGGCGCGCTGGCGGGCGCGGTGCTGCTGGTCGTCTCGATCATCAATCCGGCCGTGTTCGCGGGCGTGCGCGGCCTCGCCAGCGACGCGGCCGCGCCGGCGGGCAAAGCAAGTTCGGGCCTGCGGCAGGGAGGACAGGGAATCTTCGCGGTGCTCAAGGGCTATGCGCTGGCCGGCATCCGCGACGCCCGGTTGGAACGCGAACTGCGTAGCGCCACCGTGCGGCTTGCCGAGGCGCGCGCCGTTGCCGACGAAAACCGCCGCCTCAAGGCGCTGCTCGGCCTCGCCAGCGAGGATCCCGGGCCGGTCGCGGTGACCCGGCTGACCGCCTCGACCCCGGCCAGCACCCGCCGCTTCGCCACCGCCGCGGCCGGCAGCGCGCAGGGGGTCGGCGTCGGCATGCCGGTGCGGAGCCCGCTCGGGCTGATCGGCAGGGTGCTGGAGGTCGGCGGCACAACCTCACGGGTGCTGCTGGTCACCGACAGCGAGAGCCTGGTGCCAGTCCGCCGCGCTTCGGACGGCATAGCCGCCTTCGCCCAGGGCCGCGGCGACGGCGCGCTGCAACTCCGGTTGATCAACCTCGGCGTCAATCCGCTGCGCGGGGGCGACATCTTCGTGACCTCGGGATCGGGTGGGCTCTACCGCCCGGGAACGCCGCTGGCGGTCGTCACATCGCTGACGCGGGACGGCGCCGTCGCCCGCGTGCTCAGCGATCCGGCGGCAACCGACTATGTCGTGATCGATCAGATCTGGAGCGCTCCGGCGCCGGTCGCCCCCGCCTCCCCCGCCGCAGCCGCGCCATGATCGGCGAACTACTCGCCAGGCTGTCGCAGCTGCGGGATCGAACCTTGCACCGGCGCATCAACCGCCGCTCGTCCGAGCTGGTCGCGCGCGGCGTTCC
>JBDSIY010000039.1:0-6586 GCA_039917735.1 Novosphingobium sp.
AACTTGCGCGCCCGGTCGAGCCAATCGGCGCGGCCCTCGCCCGCGCGCACCAGCGGATGGGTGAGCAGCGCGATCAGCACCACCGGCGCCGCGTCGCCGGCGATCACCTCGGCAAGCAGCAGCAGCACGCGGCCGGCGGCGGTCTGCGGCAACGGCGCGCCGGCGCTGTCGTCGGCCTCGATCGCCCAGCGCCGCAGTTGCCCGACCACCCGCGCAGCAAGTCCGCGATCAGGCGTGATCAGCGCCACGCGCTTCTCCGGCACCTCCAGCGCCTCGCGGATCAGCAAGGCGATGGCCTGCGCCTCCTCGCCGGGATGCGCGGTTTCCATCAGCCGGACGGCGGAAAGGCGGCGGCGGTCTGGTGGCAGATCGACCCAGCGCGCGCTCGCCGCAGGTGGCAGGAACAGGTTCGAGATCGCCCGGCTGCGCGCCGGCGGCGCCGCTCCAAGTCCCGTCCGGTGCCAAGGCCGCACCTCATCCCGCCGGACGCCCATGCGGTTGAGCAGCAACTTCAGATGGTATTGCGGATGGGTGACGGCATCGTCGCGGCCGAACGGCGGATCGTCCTTCTCGGCCGGCTTGCCCGCGCTGCCGAGCGCGTCCCACAGCGCCTCATCGAGCGTCAGATCGAGATCGGGCAGTACAACCGCGCTGCGCGGGCTTGCCGCCACGACACGCAACAGCGCCGCCAGCGAAGGCGAAGCGCTGGTGACCCCGGCGGCGACCACCGGAAAGCGCGGCGGCTGCTCCTTCCAGCGCCGGGCGGCGCGATCGAACAGCAAGTTGCGGCGTGCAGGAGCATCGATCTCGCCGCGCTCGGCGCATTCGTGCCGCCAAAGCGCGTGGACCCGGAGGAAACTCGCCGTCGCCCGCTGCCAGTGCTCGGCCTGTTCGCCAATGATGCCGATCACGTGCTCGGACAGCAGGTGTTCGGCGGCGATCCCTTCAACCAGCAGCCGGTCGATCGTCCGCGCGATCTCGAAAGCGCGGCGCAGCAGCGCCGGAGTGCCGCACGTATCGGCGCCTTCCACCTCACCGAGGATCGCCGCAAGCCGCAGCCAGCGCCGGGTCGGGTCGGCGGCCGGCGGAATTTCGGCGCCGGCCCCAAGAGGATCGAGCAGCGCGCCGAGTGCCTCGTCGAGATCGAGATCGCCGACCACCGCCATCCGCGGCAGCAGCAAACCGCCCCCGGAAAGCCGGACGAAGGCCTCGGTGACGATCCGCGCCGCGCGGCGGCTCGGCAGCAGCAGTGTCAGCCGGGCCAGACCGTACTCCGGCTCGCCGTAGCGCGGGATCAGCCCGGCGACGAGCGCGTCGGCGAAGCCGCGATGCGCGGCGATGCTGTAAAGGTTCGGGCCCCGGTCGTCCGGACCGTCCTCGTCCGGCAAAGCATCCTCAGGCACCGGTCAGCACGGCCTCCGTCGCCGGCACCGCGCCCGGCTCGCCCACCTCGAACCACAGGCCGGTATGCGAGATGCCATAGAGCCGCCGCTCCTCGATCGCGCGCTGCCACAACAGGTTGGTCGAAAACGGTCCCTCGGGAGCGCCACGCAACAGCCGCTGTGCGACGAGCTGGATGCCGGTCCAGATGAAGGGCGCGATTCGCCCCGGTTGCCGCCGGGTGATGAGGCCGAGCGGGTCGAGATGGAAATCGCCCATGCCGTGATAATTGAAGCTGCGCGGGTGCGAAACAAGCAGCATCAGGCAATCCATCCGCTCAGGCCGCCATGCGGCGGATAGCTCACGAAAGGCGTCGCGCGGGCCGTCGAGCCAAATGTTGTCGCTGTTCAGGGCGAAGAACGGATCGGGAAGCATTGCCGCTGCCTTGACCATCCCGCCCCCCGTTTCGAGCAACTGCCCGCGCTCGTCCGAGATCGCGATTTCGGGGGCGCCGTCGCGGCGGCGGAGATGGGCCTCCAGCGCATCGGCGAGGTAGTGCGCGTTGACCACCGCCTTCGCCACCCCGGCGGCCGCCAGCGCATCGAGGCCATAGTCGATCAGCGCGCGGCCGGCGACCCGCACCAGCGGCTTGGGCCGGCTCGCAGTGAGCGGGCGCATCCGCGTACCAAGGCCGGCCGCCAGCACCATCGCGGTGTCGCTGGCGAGCCCGGATCCGGTCATGCCGGGAACGCGCCGCCGCCCGCCGTTCGCAGTTCGGCCGGAATGTTCGCATCGAACCAGCGCGCCACCGGCGCCAGCGCGGGATGCGCGAGGTCGCGCTCGAGCAGCGCCCAGACGCGCGGGATCAGTTCGAGATAGCGCGGCTTGCCGTCGCGACGCCACAACCGGACGAAGATGCCGACGATCTTGGCGTTGCGCTGCGCCCCGAGCCGGGCGTAATCGGCGAGGAACTCCTCGCGCGCGACGCCCGTCGTGCGCAGATAATGGCCGATCATCTCCGCCTCCAGCGCCGGCGAGACATCGCGCCGCGCGTCCTGCAGCAGCGAGACCAGATCATAGGCGCGATGGCCGGCAAGCGCGTCCTGGAAATCGAGCAGCCCCTGCTTCTGGAGCCCGCCGAGCAGCATGATGTTCTCGGCGTGATAATCGCGCAGCACGGTGACGCCAGGCCGCTGCCTGGGTAGCATCGGCGCGAGCACACTCTCCCAGGCCGACACATAGCCGGCGGCGTCCACGGCGAGGCGCTGCGCCGGGCAGTACCATTCGGTCAGCAGCCGCGCCTCGCGCAGATATTCGTGGATGCCATAGTCAGGGAAGGGTCCGGCTGGCAGTCGGTGCAGCTCGGCCAACGTGTCGACGGCAGCGCGATAGACTTCCTGTTCGTCGCCGCTCCATTCGTCGAGATAGTCGCGCATCCGGGCCGCGCCGAAATCCTCGAGCAGCACCAGCCCCCGAGTGGTATCGTCGGCGAGAATGCGGGGCGCGCGCAGCCCGTTGGCGTCGAGCCAGCGGGCGGCGCGCAGGAACGGCTCGGGGTTCTCCGCCGGCGGCGGCGCGTCCATCAGCATCGCCGATTCCTCGCCGCGCCTGACCCGGAAATAGCGGCGGAACGAGGCGTCGCCGATCAGCGGCTCGACCGCGGCCCCGCCCCAGCCGGCGGCGGCGAGGAAGTGGTCGGCGCCATCGGGCAGGGTCACGGACGCGATATCGGACATCGGCATGCGGGTTAGCCAATCCGCCCCGCCCTCGACAATCGCAAACCGGCCCGAATCCCCGATTTCCCCGACAAGTTCCAACGCGATCGACAGGCAGCCCGGCTCATCCGCGAAGCCGCCGCCATGCTCGGGCCACTCGGCGATCAGCACCGCGCCGTCGCGGTACTCGTCGAGGCCGAGTTCGGCGACCTCGCGCGGGTCCGAAAGCCGGTAAAAATCCGCATGGACCAGCGGCAGCCGCAGCTCGGGCGGGCCGTAGACCTCGATGATCGCGAAGCTGGGCGACGGCACCTCGCCGCCGTGCCCGAGCGCCGCGATGATCGCGCGCGCCAGTGTCGTCTTGCCGGCGCCAAGGCTGCCCGACATGGCCACCACGTCGCCGGGGCGCAGCCGCTCGGCGACTGCCCCGCCCAGGCGCGCCACGGCCGCGAGGTCGGGCAGCGCGAACCTCACGGCAGTTCGACGATCGCCGCCGTGCCCTGCCCGGGTTCCGACATCACGTCGAGCGTGCCGCCATGCGCCTCGATCAGCTCGCGCGCTACCGGCAGGCCCAGGCCCTTGCGCAGTGGGACGCTGCCGTCCAGCCGCAGCCGGTCGCCGCCGAGCGCGCCCGCCAGCGTCGCCGGGTCCATGCCAGGCCCATTGTCGGAAACGACGATTCGCGCCCGGTCGCCGCCGGGAATGCGCTGGCGTGAGACATCGACGAGGATGCGGCCGCCGCGCGGTGTCGCCGCGATGGCGTTGTCGAGCAGATTGCCCAACGCCCGGGCCAGCCGCTGCCGGTCGCCCGTGACATGGCCCGAAGATTTTCCTCCGCGCAGGTCGAGCGTGAGCCCGGATTCATCGATCCTCGCCGCGCGCTCGCGGACGATCTCGGTCGCGAAGGGCATCAGCTCGATATCCTCGCGGTCGACCGGCAGCATCCCGGCCGCGGTGCGCGTCAGTTCGAGCATGCGCTCGATGTGCTCGCCGATCCGGTTCACCGACGTCAGGATCGCCCCAATGTAGTCCTTGCCGGAATCGTTGAGGTCGCCGCCAATGCCGGCCTGGAGCCGCTCGGCGAAGCCGGCGATCACGTTGAGCGGCAGCCGGAATTCGTGGCTCAGCTCCACCAGCACCTGGGTCCGCATTGCCTCCGCTTCCTGGAGCGCGACGTTGCGTTCGACCAGTGCCTCCTCGGCCTTCCGCGAATCGGTGACGTCGAGAACGGTCAGCAGGCCATTGCCGTCGGGCAACGGAACTCCCGCGAACTCGAGCGTGCGACCATCCACCAGCCGCACCCGCCCGCCGATCTCCCTGCGGTCGAGCGTGGCCGAGCGCACCGCGTCGCCGACGGTGGCGGCCTCGCCGGGGTGATCGAGCCCGGCGGCGATTTTCTCGAGCATCGCCTCGATGTGCGGGTGGGAATCGAGATATTCGCTGTCCAACCCCCACTCCTTGGCGAACCGACGGTTCCACAGCTGGAGCCGGCCGTTGGGCGCAAAGACAGCGACTGCTTCGTAAAGGCTGTCGAGGGTCGCGGTGCGCGTGCGTAACAGCGTGTCGTGAGCTGCCCCGAGGCGATGCTGTTCGGTAAGGTCCTTGGCGATCAAGGTCAGACCGCCGTCCGGTGTGGGTTGGGCAACGATGCGAAGATGCTTGCCGTCGCCGAGAGACCAATCTTCTTCCTGCGTTTCGGTTACCGTGAACCATTCGGACTTTTCCCGGCGCCATTGCAGGAAATCGCGGAGTTCGGGCACACGGCCGGCGTCGCGGGCCGTCTCGAGAAATTGTTCGAAGGTCGGCGCATCCTCCAGGAATTCAGCGTCGAGCGTGAATATCGCCTGGAACGGCCGATTGACGAAAGTCAGCCTGCGCTGCGCATTGAACTGCGCGACACCCGCCAGAAGATAATCGAGCATCGCGCGCTGTGCCTCGTGAAAAGCGCGCAGGCTGCGCGCGAGTTCCTCGCGATCCTCGATGTCGAAGGCGTAGCCGGCGATGCCGAGCTCGCCCAGCGGCAGATCGTTGACGCGGAAGGCGCGGCGTTGCCCGCCGATGGTGATCATCACCTGCCGCTCCACCGGCTCCTTGCCCTCCGCCGACTGGAGCGCGACCTGCCGCGCGGTCCGCCCGTCGATCGCCTCGACCAGCTCCGTACCGGACTTGATGACCTCGTCGGCCCCGTTCGCGCCTACCGCGGCGACATAGGCCGAGTTGACCAGCCGCAACGCCCCGTCCGACCCGCGGATCCACATCGGCACCGGCGCCGCCTCGATCAGCGAGATCAGCGCTGCCGTGTCCTGACGCGCCTCCAGCGCCTCGGAACGCAACTGCGTCAGCACGCTTTCGGCATCGCTGAAGTCGAACACCCAGACCAGCGCCGCCCCGCCGGGCGAGACCTGCGGATCGGCGAGATGACCGCGCATCGCCAGATTGCGCCGCGTCCCTACCGGCGTGACCATTGTCCGGAACGGCGTGGCCGTCTTTTGGGTGCGGCGCACCGCCTCGGTGAGTTCGAGTAGCTGCGCGGCTTCAAGGCCGCGCGTGCCGGCGTTGAGTTCGGACAGATACTGCGGCACCTGATCGAGCCCCAGCCATTCGGCGAGCTTGGGCGGCGCCTCGATCCGGCCATCGGTGCGCACGAGCAGAGGGATCACCGGAGATTCGTCGAGCATCCGGGCAAAGCGCTGGGCATGCCGCCGCCCCGCCTCGGCACGCCGGAGGCGAGCGCGCGCCGACATGATCGCCACCCCGGCCCCCAGCGTCCAGGCGGCGAGCAGCAGTCCGATCAGGACAAGTACGGTCTGGTTCAGCGGCATCGCGATTGGCTATGCCCGGACGCGCCTGATTACAATGCGGGCGAGTACGTTATCGTACCGCGTCCACGCCGACCGGCGGCAATTCGCCCGCCACGGCACCTGACCGCGGCGGGGCGATTGTGCTCAGTACCGGTAGTGATCCGCCTTGAACGGGCCCTGCTGCGGCACGCCGATGTAATCGGCCTGGCGCTTCGACAGCGTGGTGAGCTTTACCCCCAGCTTGTCGAGATGAAGCGCGGCGACCTTCTCGTCGAGGTGCTTGGGCAGCACATAGACCTGGTTCGCATAGTTCGCGGAACTGGCGAACAGTTCGATCTGCGCCAGCACCTGGTTGGTGAAGCTGGAGCTCATCACGAAGCTCGGGTGGCCGGTGGCGCAGCCCAGATTCACCAGGCGACCCTTGGCGAGGATGATGATCTGCTTGCCGTCGGGGAACTCGACCAGGTCGGTGCCGGGCTTGACCTCGGTCCACTTGTAATTGTCAAGCGCGGCGATCTGGATCTCGCTGTCGAAGTGGCCGATGTTCGAGACGATCGCCATGTTCTTCATCGCCTTCATGTGCTCGGCGGTGATCACGTCCTCGTTGCCGGTGGCGGTGACGAAGATGTCGCAGCGGGTCACCGCCTCTTCCATCGTCACGACCTCATAGCCCTCCATCGCCGCCTGCAG
>JBDSIY010000040.1:0-15903 GCA_039917735.1 Novosphingobium sp.
ACGAGGTAGAAGCGCACGTCGAACTGGCTGCGCGGGTCCTCGAACGCGGGAAAGCCGCATTCGTACTCGCTCAGCTTGTCGGCGGTCGGTTGGTGCGCGCCGGTAAGCCGGGCGACGCCCATGGGCAGGAACACAAACGCCGTCGAAAGCGCGAGCGCGATGCCCAGGAAAATCAGGATCGGCAGATATTGCGAGAGGTCGACCAATGCGCTGACTCGATGTGAAAACGCCCTTTCGCGCCCTAGTCCGCCCGCCCCCGCCGTGCAAGCCCGGCATGCCCCAGGGAAACGCCCCGGCAGCGCGCGGCGAAGCCGCCATTGGCCGTGCATTGCCATTACCGCAGTGCAGCATTATGTCACATCCAAATGTTCGCCGCATTGTCATTTTCCTGAAGGAATCGCCGGTCATGGCCCAGCTCTCCGCAAACGACCCCGTCGTCATTCTCTCCTACGCCCGCACCCCGATGGGCGGGCTGCAAGGCGTGCTCGCCGATGCGTCGGCGACCGACCTTGGCGCAACCGCGGTCCGGGCCGCCGTCGAGCGCGCCGGGATCGACGGCGCCGATGTCGAGCGCATCTATATGGGCTGTGTCCTCCCCGCCGGCCTCGGCCAGGCGCCGGCACGCCAGGCCGCGATCAAGGCTGGGCTGCCCGAATCAGTCCAGGCAACGACGGTTAACAAGGTCTGCGGATCGGGCATGCAGACGGTGATCATGGGTGCCGAGGCGCTCGCCTCGGGGACCATCGACATGGTGATCGCCGGCGGCATGGAGAGCATGACCAACGCCCCGTATCTGCTCAAGAAGCATCGCGGCGGCGCGCGCGCCGGGCATGACACGGCCTATGACCACATGTTCCTGGATGGACTGGAGGACGCCTATGAGGAAGGCCGGGCGATGGGCAGCTTCGCGCAATGCACGGCAGACGACTATCAGCTGACGCGCGAGGCGATGGATTCCTATGCAATTGAATCGCTGCGCCGCGCGGTCTCGGCGATCGAGACCGGCGCCTTCGCCGACGAAGTGGTCCCCGTGACGGTCAAGACCCGCAAGGGCGACGTGGTGGTCGCGGTCGACGAGGCGCCCGGCAAGGGCCAGCCGAACAAGATCCCGCAGCTCAAGGCCGCCTTCGCCAAGGAAGGCACGATCACCGCGGCCAGCTCCAGCTCGATCTCCGACGGCGCCGCCGCCGTGGTGCTGACCCGCGAGAGCGTCGCCAAGGCGAAGGGACTGACCCCGGTGGCGCGTGTGCTCGGCGTGTCCGCGCATGCGCAGGCGCCGGCGAAGTTCACCACCGCCCCGGTCGGCGCGATCACCAAGTTGCTCGACCAGGTGGGCTGGAAGCTCGGCGAGGTCGATCTGTTCGAGATCAATGAGGCCTTCGCCTGCGTCGCCATGTTCGCGATGCACGACCTCGGCATCCCGCACGACAAGATCAACATCCACGGCGGCGCCACCGCGCTGGGCCACCCGATCGGCGCCAGCGGCACCCGCATCATCGTCACGCTGATCGGCGCACTTAAGGAAAAGGGCCTGAAGCGCGGCGTGGCCAGCCTCTGCACCGGCGGCGGCGAGGCGACGGCGGTGGCAATCGAGCTGGTTTAGGTTAAATCTTTCTTATGGCGCGCTGATTGTGTAGGCACGCCTCGCGGCTTTGTCGTGCCAGAGTTCAGTTATTGAGCTCTCGAAGCAACGTCGCCATGGACAACGTCAGCTCGATTGGTGCTGACGGGGTTCTCTGTTTCGCAATCAATTATGTACTTCTTGGAACTAGCAAGACGGATAATCTTGGCGACCGTTGCTTTAAGGGCGGCAATTATCAGCGTGACAGCATACAAGGCGACCAAGACGGGCGCGATAAGCGCCATCATGGCGCAGAAAATATACTCCCCGTTTTTGTCATCCCCGTAGCTCACTTGGGTTTGTTAACACGGAGCACCAATATTGCTACTGGGCATTTTGCAATGAAATTGCATTACGGTGACAGCACCCAATCCCCCCACTGTTCCCGCACGCCATGGGGGAGCAAGCGGTTCCCAGCCGAGCCACCCCTTGCCTTCACGTCGATGTCCGACCGCGACAACGATGATCACCATCCGGCCAGGTCGCCATCGCGCGCATGAGGGAAGCATCTGAGCCGACGAGGCGAGGTCAATACGATCCGTCCGACATCCAGTTGGGTCGTCAATTTACGTCACGCCGCCGGCTTAAGCGCCTTTCCTACAACCCCGCCGCCACGGTATCGTCGCGGATATGACGGCGACTCCGCGAGCCAGTCCGGCCACGCCGAACCTGGCGCTCAGCGCCGCCCGCAAGGCGGACTGACGGTATCACCAGGCACCGCCAGCTGCTCGAGGTGACAGATGCGCGTAAGGTGACAGCGGACGCTTGTACCGTGTCAGATGTGTCAACCCCGTCACCTTGGGAAGGCTTCGGACCGCTCGCCCAGCCACCAGCGCAGCAGGTGGTGGGCGATCGCGTACGGTGGGGGTGCGATGAAGGCGCGGCCGTCTTCTCCCCGGCTTGGCGCCTCGAGCGCCTGGACGACGTCGGCGCGGGTGAACCAGCGGGCGTCGTCCAGCTCGGTGCGGTCGATGGTGATCGCCCGGTCCCGGGCAAAGGCGTGGCAGCCGATCATAAGCGACGAGGGAAACGGCCAGGGCTGGCTGGCGACATAGCGGACGTCGCGGACCCGCAGCCCCGCCTCCTCATGGACCTCGCGGGCAACCGCCTCCTCGATCGATTCGCCGGGCTCGACGAAGCCGGCGAGCGCGGAATAGCGGTCCGGTGGGAAGCGCGGCTGGCGGCCAAGGAGGACATCGCCGTCATGCTCGACCAGCATGATCGTCACCGAATCGACGCGCGGGAAGTGCGCGGCGCCGCATGCCTCATTGACGCAGTCGCGCTGCCAGCCGCCCTTGGCGAGCAGGGTGGCGGCGCCGCAGCGGGCGCAGAAGCGGTGGCGGGCGTGCCAGCCGACCAGCGCCCGCGCGCCGCCAAAGGTGGCGAGCTCTGCGGGATCGAGCACCGCCATCGCCTCTCGGCTGCGCGGCCCGGCGAGCAGCGACTCTGGGGGGACGGCGGGGGGAACCTCGGCGAAGCAACCCCGCGCGGTGTCTCCCTGGCCATCGAGGCCGAGGAACACCAGTTCGCCACCGACTATGGCATCGGCGAGCGAGCTCCAGGCCAGCCTCCCCTCGGGCGTGATCACCGGATCGAGCCCTTCGAGCACCAGCAGCCGGGCACGCCAGTCCATCAGCGCGGCGAGCTTGTCCGGTGCTCCGCGAATGTGATCGGCGCGATTGAGCCGCGAGCCGGCGAACGCGATCGAACCGGGGGCGATCCGCCCCGAGCTCACGCCTTCGCCGACGGCAGCGCGGCGATGTCGGCGCGCAGCGCTTGCTGGAGTTCGGTGAGCACCGGCAGCGCGTTCGGCGGCATGAACTGCGCGTAGGTCTGCGTGCGGATGCCGCGACGCATGTCGACCGAGGCAACCGTGCCCGCAGCCCCCGCCCAGCCATAGACGCCGGCGTCTTCGCCCAAGCCGACGCGGCCGCCGGCGCCGAAACCGCCCTTCGGACCCATCATCCCCGTCAGATCGACGCCCGCCGGCAGCAGGTTGGAGGTGCCGATCCGCACCGCGTTCTCGTTCATCAACCGGGTGCGGCCGAGCCTGCCAAAGCCGGCGAGCATCCGCAGGAAACGGTCGTAGTCGCGCGGCGAACTCACCAGTCCGGAGCCGCCAAAAGGATAGGCGGGCTTGTCGAGATAGATCGAGTTGTCACCGCGATCGATTGCCACCAGCAGTCCCTTGACCACCGTGTGGTTGGTGGTCAGCCGATGCGCTTCCCTGGCGGGGACCTGGAAGAAGGTGCTCGCCATGCCGAGCGGATCGAACAGCCGCGCCTGGAGAAAGGCGTCGAAGGGCATGCCCGAGACCACCTCGATCACCCGGCCCGTCAGGTCCAGCCCCAGGCTGTAGCTCCACTTCGTGCCAGGCTCGTAGACCAGCGGCAGCGTCGCCAGCCGATCGGCGAAGGCGGCGAGGCTCGGCGCCGGCGTGCCGCGTTCGAGCCCCGGCACCGGGATGCGGCTGATCCGCCCCGCCACGACGCCCTTCTCGATCATCGCCTGGCGCAGCGGCCCCTGCTGGATCGTCGCATAACCGAGCCCGGCCGTGTGGGTCAGCAAATTGCGGATGGTGATCGCCGTTCGAGCTGGCCGGACATCGGTGATCGAGCCGTCGGGCGTGACCTGCACCTGCATATGCGCGAAGGCGGGAAGGATCTCGGCGAGCGGCTGGTCGAGGCCGAGCTTGCCCTCGGCGATCAGCATCATCGCGGCCATGCCGGTGATTGGCTTGGTCATCGAATAGATACGGAACAGGCTGTCCGGCGTCACCGGATCGGCATCGGTGAAGCCCTCCGTCCCCCGCGAGACGAACTCGGCTTCGCGCCCGGGCAGGCCGAGCGAGGCGACGATGCCGGGGAATTTGCCCGCGCCCACCCAACGCTCGACCGCCGCCGCGAGATGCGCGGTCGTTGGGGGGCGGCGGGCAGGCATCGCCCATGCCGAACCAAACCCGGTGGGTAAGGCGGCCGCCGCCGCCGCCATCCCGCCGAGGCGCAGCAAACCGCGACGGTCGAGCGCCGCCCCGGCGATATCCTGGCTGTCGATCATACTTATCTCTCCCTCTCGGCCAGTGCGAGCCGCGCCGCCTTGGCGAACAGCGTCGGCAGACCGGCCTCGTCAAGCCGCGCGATCGGCCACCATTCGCCGTCGGTCGCCGGCAGGGTAACGCCATCGGTGCCGGAGTATACCCGCAAGTCGAGCGTCAGCGAAAAATGGGTGAAGCTGTGAGCGACGCTGCCCGCCGAGGTCCACACGCCGGCGAGCGGCGGCACGCCGGAGCCGTCGCCGCGCGCGCTCCAGCCATCGTCCGGCAGCGCGCGCATGGCGCCGAGCATGCCGGCGGCGGGGCGGCGGACCAGCCATACGGCACCATCACGCTCGATCCAGAACGCGCGGCCGCGCCGCGCGGGTTTCGCCGACTTGGCCGGCTTGACGGGGAATGCCTCGGGATCGCCGCTCAGGTAAGCCGCGCAGCCTGCGCTTAGCGGACATACCAGGCAGCGCGGACGCCTGGGCGTGCAGATCGTGGCGCCAAGGTCCATCATCGCCTGCGCAAAGTCGCCCGAGCGAGCCTCGGGGGTGATGGCGTCGGCGGCGGCGCGGATGGCTGCGCGGGCGCCTGGCAGCGGCTCGGCGATCGCGAACAGCCGCGCCACCACCCGCTCGACGTTGCCGTCGACCACCACCGCCCGGCGGCCAAACGCGATCGCCGCCACCGCCGCAGCGGTATAGGCGCCCAGCCCCGGCAACACGCGCAGCTCGGCCTCGTTCTCCGGAAATGCGCCGCCCCTCGCCGCGACAGCGCGGGCGCAGGCGAGCAGGTTGCGTGCTCGCGCGTAATAGCCGAGCCCCGCCCACGCAGCCATGACCTCGCCATCCTCGGCCTCCGCCAGCGCTTCCACGCAGCGCCAGCGGCGAGTGAACGCCTCGAAATAGGGAATTACCGCCGCGGTCGTGGTCTGCTGCAGCATCACCTCGGACAGCCACACGCGGTAGGGATCGGGCGGCGGAGCTCCAAGCGGCGCGCGCCACGGCAGTGAACGCGCATGGCGATCGTACCAGCGCAGCAGCGCGGGGGCGATTCCGTGAGGCGGTGGCGCCCGGGTTCCGCGACCGGGCACCAGCGGTCGCTCAATCGTCATGCTGAACTCGTTTCAGCATCCATTCCGCCTCCCACTCCGGGATTCCTTCAAAGCGCACGGGGAACCATTGCCACCAGTCCGGGCGCCGCGGTGGAGGAGAGATGGACCCTGAAACAAGTTCAGGGTGACGATTGGATTTCGAGTTCACCCCCACCCCGCTCCACTCTGGCGTCCATCCCGGCGCTATGGCATTGGCGCGGGCTCGATGGAACGGGACAAGCCTCCAAAAGCTAAGGCCGACCCGGCGAAGCCGCAGCCGCGCCGCTACGAGCGCCCACGCGGCGGGGCGGCGCGACCGATCGCCGAGCTGATGCCCGAAATCGGCCGCACCGCCTTTCGCCGCTTTGGCTTCGTCCAATCGAGCGTGGTCAGCCGCTGGCCGGAAATCGTGGGCGCGGCTTACGCGCGGGTTTCGCTGCCAGAGGCGATCCGATTTCCGCCCGGTGAGAAGAGCGACGGCTTCCTGCAGCTGCTGGTAGAGCCCGGCCAGGCACCGCTGATCCAGCATGTAATCCCCGACATCGTCGAGCGGGTGAACCGCTTTTTCGGTTATCGTGCGGTGGCGAAGGTCAAGCTGCGGCAAGGCGCGGTTCAGCCGGCCTCTGCTTCGGAACCACGAACCGCGCCGCCCTCGCTCAAGCCGGTGCCGATCGAGCTCGGCGAATCGCTGCGCGACATCGGCGATCCGGAGTTGCGCGCGGTGCTGGAATCGCTGGCGCGCAGCATGGCGTCACGGGAAAAGGAATGAGCTGATGGCCCTGTTGCGATGGCTCGTGCCGCTGGTGCTGGCATTCGCCCCGGCTGCCGCCTGGGCGCGGCCGCCGCACCCGAACTGGACGGCGGCGGTGGCGGTGACGCCCGCTGGCGGCCACTTGATTGGCAATCCCGCGGCGAAGGTGAAGGTGATCGAGTACATCAGCTATACCTGCCCGCATTGCGCCCGCTTCCAGCAACAATCCGAAGCACCGCTGCGCCTGGGCTACATTCAGCCCGGAACGGTCTCGGTCGAGGTCCGCCATCTGGTGCGCGATCCGATCGACATGACGGCGGCGATGCTCACCAACTGCGGCGATCCCTCTCGCTTTGCCGGCAACCACAGTGCGCTGCTGCTCGGACAGAACCGGTGGATGGCGGCGGAGGAAGGATTTAGCGACGCTCAGCGGGCGCGTTGGGATAGCGGACCGATGCCGGCGCGGCTGCGCGCGATCGCGAACGATTTCGGCCTCTACGCGCTGCTCGAACCGCGCGGCTACACGCGCGCGCAGCTCGATCGCTGCCTTGCGGACGGGGCAATGCTGAAGCGCCTTGCCACCCAGCGCACCGAGGCGATCCGGCTCGGGGTAGAGGGCACACCGGCCTTCCTGCTGGACGGGGCGCTGCTCGCCGGCACTTACGATTGGCAATCGCTGGAGGCGCAGATCAAGGCACGGCTCTGACGCGGCGTTGGTGCTGGAGCGTGGTGAGGTTACCTTGATCCTCTCCGGTTCGGAGGAAGATCACCCAACACCTTCAGAAACCAGCTGAGATACGACCCAGCGGTGGTGGAGGCCGACGCGAGATCAATAGGCCCGCGCCACATAGATGCGCTCGACGGCCGTCCGGCCGGTGAAAGGGCAAATCCCGTCGGCCGGAGCGGCGCCGAGCGGAGTGTTGCGGATGGTGAGCTTGAGCGATTTCAGCCGCGTCTCGACCGCATCTAGTTCCGCGCCGGTCGGCTTGGCCCAGCATAGCTCCACCCAGCCGGGGAAAATTCGCTCTTCGTCGTAATATTCGGCAAGCGCGTCGAGGCTGTCGATGCCGGTAACGATGTTGGCGTCGCGGCGGGCCCGCGCCTGGTCGTACAGCGCCTGCTGGATGGCTTGAAGTTCACCGGCGGCGCTCCCGACGAAGGCCTCGCTCGCCATGGTCGCGAATCCGGGCTTGCCATTGTCGGCCCACAGCCGATCTCGGCGCAGCATCGAGACCTGCCCGGCGGCAGCGTCGCGCCCGCCGATCTCGAGGATCAGCGGCACGCCCTTCTTGACCCACGCCCAGCGCTTCTGCGTCGCCTTGCCCGACCGTTTGTCGAGCAGCACCCGCAGCGGCTCGCCGAACGCGGCTTGCGACGCCAGCGCCCCGCGCAGCGTCTCGCAATAATCGAGCAGCGCGCCGTCACCGTCGTCCTCACGAAGCATCGGCAGGATGACGATCTGCTGCGACGCGATGCGCGGCGGCACGCGCAAGCCGTCATCGTCGCCGTGGGTCATGATCACGCCGCCGATCATCCGCGTCGAAACGCCCCAGCTGGTTGTGTGGCACAGCTGCTGCGCGCCCTCGCGGTCCTGGTAGCGGATGCCCGCCGCCTCGGCGAAGCCGGTGCCGAGGTAATGCGAGGTGCCGGCCTGCAGCGCCTTGCCGTCCTGCATCATCGCCTCGATCGAATAGGTCGCGACCGCGCCCGGGAAGCGCTCGTTCTCCGGTTTCTCGCCGGCGACCACGGGCATCGCCAGCGCGCCTTCGGCGAAGGCGCGGTACATTTCGAGCGCGCGCAGCGTCTCGGTCATCGCGTCGTCGCGGGTTGCGTGCGCGGTGTGGCCCTCCTGCCAGAGGAACTCGCTGGTGCGCAGGAACATCCGCGTGCGCATCTCCCAGCGCACGACATTGGCCCATTGGTTGATGAGCAGCGGCAGATCGCGCCACGATTGCACCCACCGGGCCATCGCCGTGCCGATCATCGTCTCCGAGGTCGGCCGCACCACCAGCGGCTCCTCAAGCCGGGCTTCCGGATCGGGCACCAGCCCGCCGCTGCCGTCACCGATCAGGCGGTGGTGGGTGACCACCGCCATTTCCTTGGCGAAGCCCTCGACGTGCCCGGCCTCCTTGGCGAAATAAGAGAGCGGGATGAACAGCGGAAAATAGCAGTTCTGGACCCCGGCCGCCTTGATCTCGGCATCGAGCAGCGTCTGGATGCGCTCCCAGATGCCGTAGCCCCAGGGCCGGATCACCATGCAGCCGCGCACCCCCGATTCCTCGGCCATCTCGGCCTCGGCGATCACCTCCTGATACCATTGCGCGAAATCCCCCTCGCGCGTCACGGAGAGGGCATGGCGGATTGTCGGCTGCTGCTGGTTCATGACGGCGCTGCTAGCCGCAGAGCGCCCCAGGTTCAAATCGCCGTTGCAAATCCCGCGGCGGGAAATCGCGCCGGCAAGGCGCTATTTGCTGAGCGCGTCGAGCTTCTTCTGCATTTCCGCCATCTGCTCGCGCAATGAGGCAAGGTCATCACGCGAGGCGTCAATGGCGGGGGCGGCGGGGGCAGCAGCGCCCGCGTCGCCCTTCTCGGCGCCCGGCAGGAAGGCGGATGCCGCGACCTTGAACATGGACATGTTCTGTTCGGCCAACCGCGCCAGCGGGTTGTTGCCGAGACTCGTCTCAAACGCCTTGGACAGCTTCGAGCGGTTCGCCTGGAAGCTGTCCATCGACGCTTCGAGATAATGCGGAACCAGCTTCTGCATCGAATTACCGTACATGGAAATCAGCTGCCGCAGAAAGTTCACCGGCAGCATCTGGCCGCCCTCGCCGCCGCTCGATTCCCCTTCCATGACAATTTGGGTCAATATCTGGTGAGTGATGTCATCTCCGGTCTTGGCGTCGAGCACCTTGTACTCAATGTCTTCCCGGGTCATCTGCGACAGATGCTCCAGCGTGATGTAGCTCGACGATTTGGTGTTGTAGAGCCGACGGTTCGCGTATTTCTTGATTGTGACGACCGCGTCGTCCGATCCTTCCTTGACGGCGTGCGCTGCCATGATCCTTGCTCCCGACTTGGACATATGGCTCATGTTAGCACCCGCAACATGCCGCACGCAAGGTCAATGCTGCGCAGCATTTGTGTGTTTTGGTCGATTTCAGTGGCTTTTAACGGGCGAAACGGCGGCCGAGCCCGGTCAGCAGTTCGTATTGGGAGAGGCCGGTGGCGCGAGCGGCGGGGGCGAGCGCATATTCGACCTCGACCCAGTCGCCTTCGGTCAGGTCCGGCGCCGCGGTGAGGTCGATCACCGTCATGTCCATGCTCACCCGGCCGAGCACCGGCAGCCGCCGGCCCTGGTGCAGCATTGCCCCGCACTCCGACCAGCAGACCAGGTAGCCGTCCGCATAGCCGAGGGCGATGGTGCCGATCCGCATGGCGCGGGGTGCGGTAAAGATCGAATCGTATCCCACGCAATCGCCGGCGGCGAGGTCGCGGGCCTGGATCAGCACGGCCTGCGGGCGGGCGACCTGACGGATATGGGGAGCCAGCGCGGCGCAGGGTACACCGCCGTACAGCGACAGGCCAGGGCGCGTCAGTTCGCCGTGAAAATCGGCGCCGAGGGCGATGCCGGCGCTGTTTGCAATGGCGGCCCGGCAATGCGGCAGCGCCCGGCGCGCTTCCTCCCAGCGTTCGCGTTGCAGCGCGTTCAGCGGCAAATCCTGCTCGGCCGAAACCAGATGCGAGTGCAGCAAATCGATATCGAGCGCCTGCACCGCCTCATCGCCCAGCTCCGCAAGCCCCACCCCTAGCCGGTTCATCGCGGTATCGACCATCAGGTCGCAGAGACCTCCTCCCGCCTCCCGCCAGCGCCGCGCCTGTGCCACCGAGTTGATCACCGGGCGCAGGCCGGTGGCTTTCGCGTAATCGGCCTCGGCGGCGTTCAACGGCCCGTGCAGCACCGCAAGCCGCGCCGGGTCGATCAAATCGAGCAACGGCGCGGCCTCACGCCAATGCGCGACGAAGAAGTCGCCGCAGCCCTCGCCCGCGAGCACCTCGACCACCCGCCGCGCGCCGAGCCCGTAGCCGTCGGCCTTGACCGCCGCACCAGCCCGCGCCGCGCCCGACAGCCGATCCAGCGCGCGCCAGTTCGCGGCTAGCGCATCGCGGTCCAGTTTGAGGCAGAGGGCTGCGGGAGGAGGCTCGGGCAGCGAGCGTGGCCCCGGCTCAGCCGGCATCATCGGCAAAGTCGCGCGGCGGTCCGCCCGGGAGGCCGAACAGCGCCACCACCAAGGCCACCGCGACGACCGCCCAGGTGTACCACAGCCCTGAAAAGGGATCGCCGGTGCGGGCGATGATATAGCTGGCGATCAGCGGCAGGAAGCCGCCAAAATAGCCGGTGCCGATGTGATAGGGGATCGACATCGAGCTATAGCGGATGCGCGGCGGGAACATTTCCGAGAGCAGCGCCGCCACCGGGCCATAGGTCATGCCCGAAAGCGCCATCAGCCCGACCAGCGCGGCGATGATCCCAAGCGCCGAGGCGAGCGAGGGGCTGACCTTGGCGAAATTATACCCCGCCCCGCCCAGCCAGGATTGCAGCAGCGCGCCGCGTGCCGGCTTGTCGGCCCAGGGATAGGCGCCGAGCGGCAGCGCATTGCCGCCGACGTTCATTCCCAGCGCGTCGGACCTGTGCAGCTGATAGGAGACGCCGGCCCCGGTAAGGTCGGCGATCAACCTGCCGCAATTGGTCGCCTGGTCTTTGGCGAAGGGATCGTAAGTGCAATCGGGACCGGACACGACCACCGGCGCCCGCGCCGCGGCAGTGGCAAGGCCCGGATTGGCGGCGGCGCCGATCAGCCAGAAGGCCGGAAACAGCAGCAGCAGCGTCAGCGCATAGCCGATGACGATCGGCTTCTTGCGGCCGATCCGATCCGACAGGCTGCCAAAGATGATGAAGAACACCATCCCGATCAGCGCGGCCAGTCCGACGATGATCTCGGCCTGGGTATCGGCGACGCGCATCGGTCCCTTGAGGAAGCTGAGCGCCGAGAACATCGCCGTGTACCAGATCACCGTCAATCCGGCAGCGACCCCGAACAGGGCAACCAGGATGCGCCGCGTGTTGCCCGGATAGGTGAAACTTTCGACGAAAGGGTTTCCGGCGAGTTCGCCCTGCTGCTGCATCGCCCGGAATACCGGGCTTTCCGACAGCTTGAGCCGCATCCACAGCGAGACCGCGAGCAGCAGCAGGCTGAGCAGGAAGGGAATGCGCCATCCCCAGGCGTTCCACGTCGCGTCGCTCATCGCCAGCTTGCAGAGCAGCACGACGACCAGGCTGAGGACAAAGCCGCCGACGACGCTGGCCTGGATATAGCTGGTGAAATATCCGCGCCGCTCCGGGGGCGAATGCTCGGACACATAGATCGCCGCGCCGCCGTACTCGCCGCCGAGCGCCAGCCCTTGAAGGATCCGCAGCAGGAGGACGATCAGAGGTGCCGCGATGCCGATCGCGCCCGCCGAGGGGATCAGGCCGACGCCCGCCGTGGCGATGCCCATCAGCGTCACCGTGACGAGGAAAGTATATTTGCGGCCGAGCCGGTCCCCGAGATAGCCGAACAGGATCGCGCCGAGCGGACGGAAGCCGAAGCCGACCGCGAAGCCGGCCCACACCAGCAACAGCTGCAGGGTCTCGTCACCGGTGGGGAAGAAGGTCTTGCCGATGATCGCGGCGAGCGTGCCGTAGATGAAAAAGTCGTACCATTCGAAGATCGTGCCCGCCGAGGAGGCGGCGATGACCAGCCGGATGTCAGCCGCGCTCGGCTCGGTCGGCGCGGCAGCGCTAGCCTCCACCATCCTGGAACCGCCTCCCCTTGAGCGAACGCGCCGATCAGGGCCGACAACAACGACGCCCACGCGAATTTCGGTCCCCGCGAGGTCGGGCTGTAAATGCAATTCGAGCCGGGGGGAAGGTGCAACTTCCCGCCCGGCTCGATGCCGATGAATGCCTCGAACGGTTTCGCGGGCGCCGCGCTTCAGGCGCGGTCCGGCTTGTAAGACTCGCGCGTCGGCAGGTCGTCGAACGGAGGCTGGAACCCGTTCAATTCATAGAGGCGACGGGCGACGGCGAAGGATCGCTTGCCGTCGTGGGTCGCCTCGGCATGCTCGCGGTCGCGAAAGATGCCTCTGGTCATCGGATTGACCCCTTTGCGCATGGCTGGGCGAAGCTGCCTTTGCCTGTTACATCAATGCGGCGGCGAACATCAGCCCGCTCGCGGATGCGGCGGCGATGATCTGAAACACGGTCGTGTGGATACTGCGCATGTTGGCCTCCTTGGCCACTTTGAAAGCAACTACTCTCCGGAGCGCCGGTGTGGTGCTCCTTCGTCTCATCATAGGTGGGCGCGCGCAGCCAATGCTGCAAGTGCGAAAAGAACGACACCGTTGCAGACATTGCAATCGTAAAATCGCGCAAGATCGGGAACCCTTTTGAATACCATCGTTGAAACGGCTGATTCTCGCCGTTCCACCGCAGTTTTGGCCGCAGCGTCATCACTTCCGCGGAACGCCAATCGCTTCAGCGCGCCGATTTTCGGGACTATTTCTTAAGTATTTGGTGACAATTGCGAGTTTGATGTTGCAAAGCAGCATAGCTGCGCCGCCGTCATCCAGCAGGAAGCAGGTCCTGTGCCGCCCGCCACGCGAGCATGATCGCGCCGTGCCGGGCCGGATAATCTCGGGCAGTCGCAAGCGCCGCAAGCCCCGGCCAGTCGGGGATTGCGCCACCTTCAGCCAGCCAACTGGCGATGGCACCGGCCGCAAGGTGGATCTCCGTCGCGCCGCGACCGCCGGCACCGCCCGCGAAAATCGCCGCCGCCGCTTGGCCGACCGCACAGGCCTGGGGCCGGATGGCGACGCGGACAATGCGGCCAGTCCCGTCCAGCTCAAGCCCCAGCATGAGCGTGCTGCCGCAGCTCCTGGAGCGCGCCTGGCCCTTGAGCGGCAGGCCATCGTCCCACGGCCAGGCGGCGAGGCTCGTCGCCAGGCCCAGCACTTCGGGCGTATAGAGCACCGTCGCCGCCATCTCAGCGCTCGGGCTTCGCTCCCGCCCCGGGAGCCGCCTCGGCGGCGGCGCGGCGGCGCGCGGCGAGCATCGTCACCAGTTCATTGCTCGCGGCGTTGACGAAGGGGTAGGAGCGCGCCTCAGTGATCGCGGCGGGCCGTCCGCCCGCGCCCCAAATCGTGTCGTATCCCAGCATCGCCACCGAAAAGGCGATAATGATGATGATCGTCCCCTTGAGCGCGCCGAAACCGAGCCCCAGCACGCGATCGACCGGGCCGAGCACCGAAGCGCGGCTGGCGCTGCCCGCTTGCCGGGCGATCAGGCGCACCGCGAAATAGGGGACGAGCAGCAGCACGGCAAAGGCCAGCACGGCCGCTCCGGAGCCGGTGCCGATTAGCGGGCGCAACACGGCGGACAGCTCGGCATGGCCAAAGCGGATCGCCAGCACCGCCGCCACCCAGGCGAGGATTGCCAGCACCTCATGCACGAAGCCGCGCAGCAAGCCGAAGGTCGCGCCCAGCCCGCTGGCCAGCAACACGGCGATATCGAACCCGGTCATCGCGCTGGCCTACGGCCCCGCCAGAATCCGGTCAACGAGCTTCGGCAGCAGCCCAACCTCGGCATAGCTGCCGCCCGGAAGTCCCGCGCCCGGCGGGCCGCAGACCGTGGCAAAGCCAAGCTTGGCTGCCTCGCGCTGGCGGATGCCGGGGTGCGCGACCGGCCGGACCTCCCCCGCGAGTGAAACCTCGCCGAACCACACCGCGCCCGCCGGCAGCGGCTTGTCGCCCAGCGCCGAGATCAGCGCGGCGGCGACCGCCAGATCGGCAGCGGGATCGGCCAGGCGATAGCCGCCGGCGACGTTCAGATAGACTTCGGCGCTGGAGAAATTGAGTCCGCAACGCGCCTCCAGCACCGCCAACAGCATGGCGAGCCGTCCGCCGTCCCAGCCGACCACCGCACGGCGCGGCGTCGCCCCGCTGGCGAGACGCACGATCAGCGCCTGGATTTCGACGAGGATCGGTCGCGTGCCCTCCATCGCCGGGAACACCGCGCTGCCCGCGACCGGCGCCTCGCGGCCGGAGAGGAACAGCAGCGACGGGTTCGCCACCTCCTCGAGACCCTTGGTCGCCATCGCGAACACGCCGATCTCATCGACCGGGCCGAAGCGGTTCTTCAGAGCGCGCAGGATGCGGTACTGGTGGCTGCGCTCACCCTCGAAGCTCATCACCACGTCGACCATGTGTTCGAGCACGCGCGGGCCGGCGATGCTACCGTCCTTGGTGACATGGCCGACCAGCACCAGCGCGACGCCATTCGCCTTGGCATAGCGGATCAGCTCAAAGGCGCTGCCGCGCACTTGGCTGACCGTGCCGGGGGCGCCCTCGATCTGGTCCGAATGCATCGTCTGGATCGAATCGATCACCAGCAGCGCCGGCGGCGCCATGGTGCCGAGCGTGGTCAAGATGTCGCGGACCGATGTGGCGGCCGCGAAGCGGATCGGCGCGCCGGAAAGCCCCATGCGTTCCGCCCGCAACCGCACCTGCCCTGGCCCCTCCTCGCCGCTGATATAGACGGCCTCCGCTTCCGTTCGCGCCAGCGCGGCGGCGGCCTGGAGCAGCAGCGTCGACTTGCCGATCCCGGGATCGCCGCCCATCAGCACCGCCGAGCCCGGCACCAGCCCGCCGCCGAGCGCTCGGTCGAATTCGGCGAGCCCGGTGGAGCGGCGGCGCAGCGGCTCGCCCGGCGCGTCGAGCGGCTCGAAAGCGATCGACCGGCCGCCCGAAGATAGGTCATGCCGCATCGAGAACACGGTGGCCGGTGCGTCCTCAGCCAGCGTGTTCCACTCGCCGCAGTCCGCGCACTGGCCCTGCCAGCGGTGGCTGACGCTGCCGCAGGCCTGACAGAGATAGCGCGAGCGAGGCTTGGCCATGCGCCCGTTTATCCGGAACAGAGCGGGAACTCAAGCGCCACGGCCTCTGCTAAGGCGCAGCCACTATCGAACCTCCCCGATCCGCACCGATCGGACCCGGCGTTCGATGGTGAAGGCGTAGGGCGCATCCGGATCGGATGACCGGAAGCCTACCCCCTCCCCGGCCGGATCCTCCCAATCGGCGGCGGTCATCACCTCGCCATCGAGCGCCAGCCAGTCGCCTGAGCGCGGGAACTGCGCGAACCAGTCTGCCCGCTCGGAACGCCAGCCAACCAAACCGGCGGTGAAATCCTCCAGCGCCACGTCGCGGTTCTGCCAGTCGATCCAGGATATTGCATTGTCCTGAGCATAGGCGTTGTTGTTGCCTTGCTGGCTGCGGCCGAACTCGTCGCCGGCGGTGAGCATGATCGT
>JBDSIY010000041.1:0-69267 GCA_039917735.1 Novosphingobium sp.
GCCGTCCACGCAACCGCATAGACGGCGAGGTTCCACGCCGAGGGATAGAGCAGCAGCAGGCCGACATGGTTGAGCATATAGCCGAAATACATCGGGTGCCGGACGACGCGGTAGACGCCGCCCCGCTTCACGCCCCGGTTAGCCGGAATGACGCCGAAGCTGCGGCCGATGCAGAGTTTGGCGGCAAGCGCAATTCCGGCGCCAGCAAAGATCAGCGCGGTGGAGACGGAATCGGAGAGCAGGGCAGTTCCCCCGGGCGCCACCAGCAGCGCCGCGCCGGTGCCGGTGAAGGCGATCAGCACCGGGCGCGGCTCGCTGGTCCATTCGCCGCGCCGCTGCAGCAGCAGCAACGCCACGCCGAGCACCTCGCTGAACAGGAACAGCGCCATTTGCGGATGGTACGGAACCGCTCCAGCCAGCCGGAGCACCGCCGCCAGGCTTAGCAGCAGCAGAAACGCGCGTTCGGCAATGCGAATGGGGCCGGCCATTTTCTGCTCCCTCGCGATCGGAAGCGATGAGGATAGCGGGCGAGGGTTAGCGAGAGGTTAGCGGGGATGGACCACCTTCAACCGCTTTCCTTCATCATTGCGAGCGCAGAGAAGCAATCCAGGGCGGCTCGGGATGCCCTGGATTGCTTCCTCGCTTCGCTGCTCGCAATGACGGAGTGAGTTGGTCGGAGGCCGCTCTACCCCTCGTGCTTGCGTTCGCGCGTGGGGGTGACCATCCCGGGGGCGAGGAAGCCGATCGGGCTCACTTCCATGGCGCGGCGCTTGAGCTCGCCCTTCAACTTTTCGTATTCCTCTTCCATCTCCTCGGTGACGGTCGCGCGCGAATCCTCGAGCGCCTCGTCGAACTCCGCCTTGCCCACCGCCTCGACCGTTTCACCATGCTTGCGGATGGCGATCAGGCCGGCGCGGCGGACGACGTCCTCCAGATCGGCGCCGGTGAAGCGGGCAGTGCGGGCGGCGATCGCGGCGAGGTCGACATCCTCGGCGAGCGGCATACGCGAGGTGTGGATGCCGAGGATGCGCTCGCGCCCCTTGGCGTCGGGCGTGCCGACATAGATCAGCTCGTCCAGCCGGCCCGGCCGCAGCAGCGCCGGATCGATCAGCGCGGGGCGGTTGGTGGCGCCGATCAGCACCACCGATTGCAGCTCCTCGAGCCCGTCCATCTCGGCGAGGATGGTGTTGACCACCCGGCCGGTGACCTGCGGCTCGCCCACGCCGCCGCCGTTGCCGCGCGCCGGGACCAGGCTGTCGATCTCGTCGATGAAGATCACGCAGGGCGCGACCTGGCGGGCGCGGGCGAACAGTCGCGAAATCTGCTGCTCGCTCTCGCCGTACCACTTCGACAACAAATCCGACGATTTGATCGAGATGAAGTTGGCCTCCGATTCGCGCGCCACCGCCTTGGCCAGCAGCGTCTTGCCGGTGCCCGGCGGTCCGTAGAGCAGAAATCCCTTGGCCGGGCGGATGCCGATGCGGTGGAACGCCTCGGGGTTTTTCAGCGGCAGTTCGATGCCTTCGCGCAGGCGCAGCTGCGCCTGGTCCAGCCCGCCGATGTCCTCCCAGCCGATGTCCGGCGTCTGCACCATCACCTCGCGCATCGCCGAGGGCTGGACGCGCTTCAGCGCCTGGACGAAATCCTCGCGCAGCACGCTAAGGCTTTCCAACACCTCGGGCGGGATCGTCCGCGCCTCGAGGTCGAGCTTTGGCATGATCCGCCGCACCGCCTCGATCGCCGCCTCGCGAGTCAGTGCGGCAAGGTCTGCGCCGACGAAGCCGTGCGTGGTGCGCGCCAGTTCCTTTAAGTCGACGTCGTCCGCGAGCGGCATCCCGCGGGTGTGAATTCCCAGTATTTCCCGCCGGCCCGATTCGTCGGGCACGCCGATGATAATCTCGCGATCGAACCGGCCCGGCCGGCGCAGCGCCTCGTCGATGGCGTCGGGCCGGTTGGTGGCGGCGATGACAACGACGTTGGCGCGGCTGGTCAGCCCGTCCATCAGCGTCAGCAGCTGTGAAACCAGCCGCTTTTCCGCCTCGCCGTGGACCTGGGTGCGCTTGGGTGCGATCGAATCGATTTCATCGATGAAGATGATCGAGGGCGCGGCCTTGCCCGCCTGCTCGAACGCCTCGCGCAGCGCCCGCTCGCTTTCGCCATAGCCCGACCCGATGATCTCGGGGCCGTTGATGATAAGGAAGTTCGCGTCGCTTTCATTGGCGACCGCCTGGGCAAGGCGGGTCTTGCCGGTGCCCGGCGGGCCGTGCAGCAGCACGCCGCGCGGCGGATCGACACCCAGCCGTGTGAACAGCTCCGGATAGCGCAGCGGCAGCTCGACCATCTCGCGCAGCTGGCGGATGGTCTCGCTCATGCCGCCGACATCGTCGTAGTTGACGACGCCCGGGCCGGTGACACCGGCCTCCTCGAAGGCTTCGCGCAGCTCGACCTCGGTGTTCTCGTCGATGTGGACGATGCCCTTCGGTGTGGTCGTCACCACCTTCAGCCGGATCTGGGTCAGCGCATAGGCAGGCGCGTTGAACATCCGCGAAAGCTGCGGCGGCAGATCGCGCACCTGCTGGTGGCCGGTGGTGGCGACGAGGTCGCCGGCGACCAGCGGGCGTGCGAAGAAGTTGCGCTTCAGCGCCTGCGCGGGGCCCTGGAGGGACAGCTCGCGGCTGGCGGGGGCAAAGACGACGCGCTGAGCGGGGCGCGATTCGGCCTTGCGGACGGTGACGTAATCGCCCGAGCCGACCTCGGCGTTGGCGCGTTGCAATCCGTCGAGCCGGATGACCTGCAGCTCCTCGTCCTCGGGGTAGGCGAGGACCGCGCGGGCGGCGGTGGCGTTCTTGCCGGTGATCTCGAGCGTATCGCCTTCCAGAGCGCCGAGCGCGGACATTGCCGAGCGTGACAGCCGGGCGATGCCCTGGCCGCTCTCTTCCTGCCGCGCCGCCGCCACCTGCAGCTTGACCGTCCGTTCTTCCACGCTCGCCGCCGCGTCAGCCATCGCCCATCCTTTCGACTTGGTTCGCCCGCGACCAATGATGAGGAACTAGGAACTTCCGCAGCGGATTGGAAGTGCGCGGCAGAACCGGGCGCGCGCGGAAGCGTATGTGGCCACTTCGGCGGACCTCGCCAGCCGACCAAAGAAAAAGGCCCGACCGTTGCCGGCCGGGCCTGAAAGTTTTGGGAGAGGATGCCTGAAAGGCCATTGCGTTATCACCCTCCCGGCTTTCTTCCGCAAGTGCGAATTCGTCATTTCTAAGTGCAGAAATTGCAAGTGCGCTTCAGGCCCTTGTAAAGGAACGGTAATCCTGATTAACATAAATAAAGTGGCTTCTGAATGCGACTTTACCGCAACCAATAGGTGCTCCTTGAGTCTGGTGTTTTTGCAGTGCGTCATCCTCGGTTCGTCGGCTCGGCCGAGGGGCGCTTGACGACGCAACGGCTGCACCGTCACAATCACCGCCATGAACCAAGGCGATCATGGCCGCCGGCCCGCAACCCGACTCGTCGGCGCCGGCCGTCGCGCGGATTGGACGGGAGCTGCCGTAAACCCGCCGGTGTGGCGCGCCAGCACCCATCTTTACGAGGACATGGCGGCACTGAAGCGAGGCAAGCCTAACGAGGACGGGCATTTTTACTACGGCCGTCGTGGCGGGCCAACGCAGTGGGCGCTGGCCGAAGCGCTTACCGAGATTGAACCCGGCGCCGCGGGCACCATGCTCTACCCGTCAGGGGTAGCCGCCATCGCCGGAGTGCTGCTGACCGTGCTGCGGCAGGGCGACGTGCTGTTGATGACGGACAATGCCTATGAGCCAAGCCGGGCCATGGTGCGCGGGCCCTTGGCCGATTTCGGCGTCGAGACGCGCTTCTTCGATCCGCTCGACCCGGCCGCTTTCGAGGCGGCGATCTGCCCGCAAACGCGCGCCGTGCTGCTCGAAAGCCCCGGCAGCCTGACGATGGAGGTGCAGGACGTTCCCGCGCTCGCCGAAATCGCAAGGGCGCGGGGGTTGATCAGCGTGCTCGACAACACCTGGGCGAGCCCCTTGGGTTTTCCGGCGCTCGAACGCGGGGTCGATATCACCGTGATGTCACTGACCAAGCATGTCGGCGGCCATTCCGACATCATGATGGGCAGCGCGGCGGCTGGCCCCGAGCATTATGCGCGGCTGCGCAAGCGCGCCCAGCAGATGGGCCAGGTGGTCTCGCCGGACGATGCCGCGTTGGCGCTGCGCGGGCTGCGGACGATGGGCGTGCGGCTCGAACACGAGGCGGCAAGCGCGCTCACAATCGCGGAGTGGTTGGCAGGACGCGAGGAGATCGCGCGCGTGCTCTGCCCAATGCTTCCCGACGCACCCGGCCATGCGCTGTGGCGACGCGATTTCACTGGCGGCTGCGGGCTGTTCAGCTTCATTTTCCGGAGCGGCGACGCGGGGCGGCGGGATCGCTTCATCGACGCCCTCAGCCTGTTCGGCATCGGCTACAGCTTCGGCGGTTTCGAGAGCCTGGTCGTCCCCGTCGACCCCGCCGGCATCCGCACCGCCACGCGATGGCCACCGGCCGACGCCGATCCCGCCGACCGGTTCGGCGTGCGGCTGTCGATCGGGCTTGAAGACGCGGACGATCTGATCGCCGATATCGCCCAGGCGCTGGAACGGGCGGCCGGGGCGTGAGGCCCTGCCGCGGCGGTAAAGCTCGGCTTACCGGCGCACAAGCCATTGTCGCTGGAAAACCACGTCCCTGCGGGCCATCTGGCGCATCATGGACAAATCCCATCAAGGCGCGTCGGCGAATGGCGGGCGAGGGCGTGAGGCGGCGTTCGGCAAGGTGTGGCTGGTCGGCGCCGGGCCCGGCGATCCCGACTTGCTGACCCTGCGCGCGGCGCGGCTGGTGATGAACTCCGAGGTGATCGTCCATGACGGGCTGGTCGACGAGCGCGTGCTCGCGATGGCGCAGCCGGGTGCGCGGCTGATCTCTGTCGCCAAGCAGCGCTCGCGGCACAGCATGGCGCAGGACGAGATCAACGCGCTGCTGGTGCGTGAGGCACGCGCCGGCAACGACGTGGTGCGGCTGAAGGGCGGCGATCCGTTCGTCTTCGGTCGCGGCGGCGAGGAGGCGGAGGCCTGCCGCGCCGCCGGCGTCGCGGTCGAAGTGGTACCGGGGATCAGCGCCGCACAGGGCGCTGCCGCCGCCGCGCGGATCCCGCTGACGCACCGCGATTCGGCCAGCATCGTCAGCTTCGTCGCTGGCCAGTGTAAGGGCCTTTCCGAGCAGAACTGGGCCGGTCTCGCCGGCCACGGCCGCACGCTGGTGATCTACATGGGCGTCGCCAACGCCGAGGCCATCGCCGAGAAGCTGATCGGCGACGGGCTCGCCCCGCAGGTGCCGGTGGCGGTGATCGAGAACGCGACGCGCCCCGAGATGCGCGTGCTGCGCGGCTCGCTGGCGGGGCTCGGTGCGCTGATCGCGGACCACAAGGTGCGCAGCCCCGCGTTGATCATTATCGGCGAGGTCGCCGGCGCCGGCAGTGAGGCGGCGTTGAGCGAACTGGCGCAAGAGAGGGTGGCATGAAGATTCTAACCGGCAACGACCTGAAAACCGGCGCCGTCATCTGGTGGGACGGCAGCGGATGGTCGCTGCACGTCGAGGACGCGGCCGATGCCGGCGAGCACGCCGAGGTCATCCTCGCAACCGAAACCGCGCAGGGCCACGTAAATGGCGGCTACGCGGTCGAAGCCGCGCGGACCGCCGACGGTATCCGCCCGGCGCACATCAAGGAGCGCATCCGCGCGCTCGGCCCGACCGTGCGCCCCGATCTGACGTTGAAGCCGGCCGATATCTCGGCAGGAAGCTGGGTGATCTGATGTACCGCTATGACCAATACGACCAGGCGATGGTCGATGCCCGCGTTGCCGAGTTTCGGGACCAGACCCGTCGCCGGATCGAAGGGCATTTGACCGATGACCAGTTCAAGCCGCTTCGGCTGAAGAACGGGCTCTATCTGCAGCTGCATGCCTATATGCTTCGCGTCGCCATCCCTTATGGCACGCTCAACGCGGCGCAGACGCGCAAGCTCGCCGACATATCCCGGCGCTACGATCGCGGCTACGGCCACATCACCACGCGGCAGAACATCCAGTACAACTGGATCAAGCTTGAGGAGGCGCCCGATCTCCTCGCCGAGCTGGCGACCGTGGAAATGCACGCGATCCAGACCAGCGGCGAATCGATCCGCAACGTCTCGGCCGACCAATATGCGGGTGCGGCGGCGGACGAGATCATGGACCCCCGGCCCTGGGCGGAGCTGATCCGCCAGGCGACGAATTTCCATCCCGAATTCAGCTACCTGCCGCGCAAGTTCAAGATCGCGGTGATCGCCGCCAAGGAGGACCGCGCCGCGCTGCGCTGGCACGATTGCGCGCTCAGGATTGTGCGCAACGAACAGGGCGAGGTGGGCTTCGAGGTCTATGCCGGCGGCGGCATGGGCCGCACCCCGATCATCGCCTTCCTGGTCCGCGAGTTCTGCCCCGCCAGCCAGATATTCTCCTATCTGCAGGCGATCCTGCGCGTCTGGAACGTCCACGCCCGGCGCGACAACATCCACAAGCAGCGGATGAAGATCCTCGTCCACGACCTGGGTGAGGACGAGTTCCGCCGCCAGGTCGAGGAGCAGTTCCAGCACTTCCTGACGCTGGGCACCGATTTCCCCCAGGTCGAGTATGACCGGATTGCCAGCTATTTCGCGCCGCCGCCGTTCGAGACCGGCCTGAGCGATGAGATCGATCGCTCCGATCCCGATTTCGCGCTCTGGGTCGATCGCCAGACGGTGAAGCACAAGGCCCCCGGCTATGCGATCGTCAACATCAGCCTGAAGCCGATCGGCGGTATCCCTGGCGACATTTCGGCCGAGCAGATGGAGTTGGTCGCCGATCTCGCAGAGCAATACAGCTTCGACGATCTGCGCGCCACCCACGCGCAAAACCTGGTGCTGCCGCATGTCCGCAAGCAGGATCTGCACGCGGTGTGGAAGGCGCTCGATGGCGCGGGCCTCGCTGACGTCAATCTCGACCTCGTCACCGACATTATCGCCTGCCCGGGGCTCGACTACTGCAGCCTCGCCAACGCGCGGTCGATCCCGCTGGCGCAGAAGATCGCCGAGCGCTTCGCCGATATCGACCGCCAGCTCGATCTCGGCGAGATCAAGATCAAGATCTCGGGCTGCATCAACGCCTGCGGCCATCACCACGCCGCGCACATCGGCATTCTCGGCGTCGACCGCAAAGGCGTCGAGAACTATCAGCTGCTGCTCGGCGGTTCGGGCGCGGAGGACACCTCTCAGGCCAAGATCACTGGCCCCGGCTTCGACGAGGCCGGCGTGGTGGACGCGGTCGAGCGCACGATCGAGCGGTATCGCGAAGTTCGCGAACCTGGGGAGCGCTTCCTCGATACCTACCGCCGCGTCGGCCTCGATGCGTTCAAGGAGGCGATCTATGGGTGATCCACTGCGGTTTCGCGACGAGCCGGCGCCCGAAGAGCCGGCGGTGTCGCTCGACGCATTTCTCGACCAATCGAATGCCAGCACCGTCCGCATCGAGGCGGGCGACGATGTGCGCCTGCTGCTTCCGCATCTCGAACGGGTGCGCCTTGTCGAGGTCGACTTCCCGCGCTTCCGCGACGGGCGGGGCTTTTCCACCGCCCGCATCCTGCGCGAGGCCGGCTACGAGGGCGAGATCCGCGCGACCGGCGACGTGCTCGTCGATCTGGTGTTCTTCATGCGCCGCTGCGGCTTTGACAGCTTCGAGCCCGAGGTGCCATTGAACCCGGACGATGTCGAGGCGACGCTCGGTCGCTATCCCGAAGTCTATCAGCACGCGGCCGATGGCCGCGCGCCGATCTGGGCGAAACGCCATGGCCTATCCTGACAGCGCGGTGAAATTGCGCAGCATCGACCGCATCGACACGCGGCCCCGGTTCACCGCCGGCGACGCGATCCAGCTCAACCGCATGTTCCGGGGGACCGATACCGTCGAGATGCTCGGCACGGTGCTGCGCGAGCAGCTCGCCGGAGAGGTCGCGGTGGTGTCGAGCTTCGGCGCGGAGAGCGCGGTGCTGCTCCACCTGGTGGCCTCGATCGATCCGTCGGTGCCGGTGCTGTTCCTCGAGACGGGCAAGCACTTTCCGGAAACGCTGGCCTATCGCGATCTGCTGGCCGAGCGGCTGGGGCTGAAGGATCTGCGCAACCTTACTCCCGACGCCGAGCTGCTGGCGGCGCGCGATGGAACCGGGCTGCGCTGGTCCTACGATCCCGACGGCTGCTGCGACATCCGCAAGGTGCGCCCGCTGGCCAAGGCACTGGCCGGCTTCGACGCGACCATCACCGGCCGCAAGAGCTTCCAGTCCTCGACCCGTGCCAATCTGCCGCGCTTCGAGATCGACGGCACCGACGTACATGGCCGACTCAAGGTGAATCCGCTGATCGACTGGTCAACCGACGACCTCGAACGCTACACCGCCGAGCACGATCTGCCGCCGCATCCGCTGGTCGCCGAAGGCTATCCGTCGATCGGCTGCTCGCCCTGCACCAGCATCGTCGCCCCTGGCGAAGACCCGCGTTCCGGCCGCTGGCGCGGCTGGAACAAGGTCGAATGCGGCATTCACGTCCCCGGCCAGCCGGACGATGCGGGAGAACTGCCGCCGGGGTATGATCCGGTGTTCTGAACCGGGACACCCGATCCTCCCCGCGAGCGGGGAGGGGGACCACCGAAGGTGGTGGAGGGGGTTTTCAGCGTAGCGCGTCCTCTTGCGACGGCGTGCCGAACCGAGACCCGCCTCCGTCGCGATTCGCGCGCCACCTCCCCGCAAGCGGGGAGGATTTGCATTATCTGCTATGCGTAAGCGACGCGTACTTTCCGCCGCCGCATCGCACCGCCCACCGCGCCCATGCCGGCGATCATCAACGCCCAGCTCGCGGGTTCGGGGGCGGCTGATGAGATCACGGACGCGATTGAGTCGTAGCCGTTGCTGTAAGTTACCCCAATGGGGGTAGATATCTGGAAATATAATTGTCTGTAAATAACGTTATATGCATAAATGTTAAATGGCTCAGTCACCGACGCAGGAATCAGGGAATCGTCGAAAGAATGAGCATACCCATATATATCGTCATTGCTAATTCCATCATGAACTTGATCTTGATGCTGCGAATATACCCCCGTCGCTACATCGGAAAAAGAAGAGGAAAACCCAGATGTTCCTAAGAATACATGAGACTTGCCATTGATGTTGAGAATGGCGGTCACCGGCGACGTAGATCCGTTGTATTGACCACCATAGTACTGAGAATAACAGTATCCGTCCCCACAGCCGCTAGCATAAATTCCCAGTGAGGTGTCCAGAACGAATACCGCCGTGTAAGCGAGTCCGCTCAAGTAGGCTGACGGAGTACCAAAGACACCGCCGTAGTCAAAGGTTCCCTCAGCAACCGATCCCGTATAGGTGATTGTTTGCGTCGCCGCCAACGCGGGCTGGATGGTGACGACCGGCGCGGCCATGGCCACGATGGCGCCGAATACGCTGATGACTTTCATAGTAATCCCCGTGTTGACGATGTGGTGTCTAACATCGATCAAGCGCCAACAAAAGGGAGTCTTGCAGTTTCGTGATTTGTCCGCTCGGTGGCGCGGATTCATGACAGGCCAAGAAAATCTCCTTTTGCTGACAGTTACATAGTGTTCATCGCCCTGGTCATCGTGGGCGGTCGGAGCTTGGGTCCAACAAGTCGGAACCGGGCGCACGCTGCTGCGAGGATCAGAGTTTCGTCAGCCGGGTCGAGCGCCGGCAACGGCGAATCGATGGATGGGAGTTTGTGCGATCTGCCGGGTGCTTGGGCTCGATCCTGGTCGGACGATCAACGAGGTGGGGACAGGGTGGCGGAGTGAGCGGGGCGGGCCGACTCGGTTCCTCCCCGGCACGGAGAGGAACTTACAGCCAGCCTTGCGCGCGATACCATTCAACGGTTGACCGCAGCCCCTCGCGAGTCTCGATCTCGGGCCGCCACACCTCCGTCGGGACCCGCGCACCCTCGCTCACCACCCAGTCCGGATGCGCCATGTAGCCGACGCGGTCGGGGGTGAGTTTGGCCTTGCCTCCGCGCAGCAGCCCGTCGGCGCGAGCGGCCCAGTCCATCGTCCGGCGTGAGAGTTCAGGCACCTTTACCCGCCGGCCCACCGCCTCACCAATCGCCATCGCGAATTCCCGGTGGTCCCAGCCGCCGCGCGTGCCGTCGTCGGGCTCGAAGCAGCGGCGCGCAACGCTCTCGCTCCACGGCAGCAGCGCCAACAACAGCCGGGCGAGGTCGTCGACGTGGAGCAGCGAGGCGCGGCCCCCCGCCGGCACCGGCACGACGCCCCACTTCGCCGCGCGGAACAGTTCGAACATCTCGCGGTCGCCGGGTCCGTAGATCGCGGGCGGACGGACGATGGTCCAGTCGAGAGCACTCGCCCGCACCAGCCTCTCCGCCCGCGCCTTCGACGCGCCATAGGCCGATAGCTCAGGTTCGCGGGCCGCGAGCGAGGAAACCGCCACCAATCGTGGCACGCCCTCGGCCAATGCGGCCTCGATCAGCGCCAGCGTGCCGCGGAAATTGCCGGTCTCGAACTCGGCGAGATCTTGCGCGCGGACCACGCCGGCGACGTGGATTATCGCGCTGGCGCCCTCCGCTAGCCGGGCCAGCGCGGGCGGGTCGGCGAGGTCGCCGGCGATCCATTCGACGCCGGGGAGCGGCTCCTGGGGGGAACGTGCCAGGGCGCGGACCTGCATCCCGCCGCCCCGCGCGCGCTCGATCAGCGCCCGGCCGACGAAGCCGGTGCCGCCGGTCAGCGCAATTGTCACAGCAGGACCAGCTGGTCGCGGTGGACGATTGCCGAGCGCGGCGCATAGCCGAGCACCGCCGCCTGCTCGCTGGAATGCAGGCCGATCAGCGCCGTGCACTCGCCAGCGCCGTATTCGCACAATCCATGCGCCAGGGTTCGACCTTCGGCGTCATGGATCGCCACCGCATCGCCCCGCGCGAAGCCGCCGGCCACGGCGATGAGGCCGCGCGCCAGCAGGCTGCTGCCGCGCCCGAGCGCCGCCGCCGCACCAAGGTCGACGGTCAGCACGCCGCGCAGCCGCAGCCGGCCGCCAAGCCACGCCTTGCGCGCCGCCGGTTTGCCGCGCCCTGTGTCGCGCGGAAGAAACAGCGTGCCGATCGCTTGCTCTCCGCTCAGGCCAAGCGCGCGCGCGATCGGCGCGTCCATTGTGCCGTTGGCGATGGCGAGTGCGATGCCGGCGCGCTCGGCGATAGCGGCCGCCTGCAGCTTCGCGCTCATCCCGCCCGATCCAAGGCCGGATGTCGAGGCGCCGCTGGCCATCGCCTCGATGTCGGGCGTGATGCCGTGAACCTCGGACAGCAGCAGGGCGCCCTCCTGCCTGGGATCGCGATCATAGAGGCCGTCGACATCGGACAGCAGCAGTACCGCGCTGGCCTGCGCTGCCTGGGCGACGCGGGCGGCAAGCCGATCGTTGTCGCCGAAACGGATTTCCTCGGTGGCGACCGAATCGTTTTCGTTGATCACCGGCACCGCCCCGGCGTCGCGCAGCCGAGCGAGGGTGGCGGCGACGTTCAGGTAGCGGCGTCGATCCTCGAGATCTTCGAGGGTGAGCAGAATCTGCGCGGCGGTATGATCGTGGCCCGCCAGCAGTTCCGCCCACAAACCCGCGAGCGCGATCTGGCCGACCGCCGCCGCCGCCTGCGCGTCGGCGAGGCTGCCGCGCCCGCCCTTGTCGAGCCCCAGTCGCGCCGCGCCGAGCGCGATTGCTCCGGAGGAGACAACGATGATCTGCTGGCCGCGCGCCCGGGCCGCCGCCAGCTCGGCGACCAGCCCGGCCAACCATTCGCGCCGCACCCCCCGGCCGCCGACCAGCAGCGATGAGCCGACCTTGACCACCAGGCAGGGGCAAGCTCGCGGGTCGGCGAGATCGGCGAGGAGGGAGATGGGCATGGTGGGGCCGCTTAGCGCGCCCGAGCCCCCTCTCCAAGCTCCGCTAAGCTCCTCCGGAGCAAGCCGCGGTGGGAAAGGGGTGCGTCGAGCGCGTACTGCTCAAAGCGGTGACCAGACAGGTTCGCCCGAGTCCTCCTCCTGGGCGCCCGCCGGCCGCTCGGTGGCGGTCGCGGCCGGCAAATGTTCGAGCAGCCCATTCAGCAGCGCGTCCATCCCCTCGCCGCTGGCGCCCGATACCGGGAACACGCGCGGCGCGCCGGCCTGCTCGAGTTCGCGGGCGAAGGCGGCGACCAACTCCGGATCGGCAAGGTCGATCTTGTTCAACGCGATCAGCCGCGGCTTCTCGGCAAGGCCGGCGCCATACGCGCCGAGTTCCTCGACGATCACCTGCATCGCCTCGGCGGGATCGGTGCCGGCGATGTCGACCAGCTGGATCAGCACCCGGCAGCGCTCGATGTGACCGAGGAAGCGGTCGCCGATGCCAGCGCCCTCCGCTGCTCCGGCGATCAGCCCGGGAATGTCGGCGAGCACGAATTCGCGCTCCCGATGCCGGACTACCCCCAGCTGCGGCCGTAGCGTCGTGAACGGATAATCGCCGACCTTGGCGCTGGTGTTGGCGAGCCGGTTGATGAAGGTCGATTTGCCGGCGTTCGGCAGCCCGACCAGCCCGACATCCGCGAGCAGCTTCAGCCGCAGCCAGATCGACTTCTCCTGCGCGGGGATCCCCGGCTGGTGCTGGCGCGGCGCGCGGTTGGTCGAGGTCTTGTAGCTGGCGTTGCCGCGCCCACCCATGCCACCTGCGAGCAGCACCACGCGCTGACCCGCTGCGGTAAGGTCGGCGAGCAGCGTCTCACGATCCTCGTCGAGCAGCTGGGTGCCGACCGGCACGGCGATGACGAGGTCTTTCCCGGCGGCGCCGTTGCGGTTCTTGCCCATGCCGTGGGCGCCGCGCGGCGCCTTAAAGTGCTGCGCGTAGCGAAAGTCGATCAGCGTGTTGAGGCCGGGCACCGCCTCGAAGACGATGTCGCCGCCATCGCCGCCGTTGCCGCCATCCGGTCCGCCATATTCGACGTACTTCTCCCGCCGGAAGCTGACGGCGCCGGGGCCGCCCGCGCCGGAGCGGATGTAGATCTTGGCCTGGTCGAGGAAGTGCATTGTGGTTCCGAAGGTCGTGCGTCGCGCGCGTGCTTCGACAAGCTCAGCATGAGCGGATCTTGCGCTTGACCCCGCTCATCCTGAGCCTGTCGAAGGATGCGCGCAACGGGCGGAGAATATCGGACTGGTGGAGCCGAGGGGGATCGAACCCCTGACCTCGTCATTGCGAACGACGCGCTCTCCCAGCTGAGCTACGGCCCCGTTCCAGTGCGAGCCGCGCCAGTGCCTCACCGTTATCGGGCTTGGCGGCTTGCGCGAGCGGCCCCCTTAGCGAAGCACTGGCGCGCTTGAAAGCGCTAATTGAGGCGCCGGCAAACGTGGCGGTGCGGCCGGGCGGCGCAGTCTAAGGAATCCTGAGCGTGGGGGCGGGGATCGCCGCCGGCGCCGGCGGGGTCGCGAGCGGCGCACGACCGGGGCCGACCGGCGGGATCGTTAGCACCGGGGTCTGCGGTGCGTAGCGCTGGCGCCACGCCGCGAGGTCCGCTCGATATTGCTCGTAGCTATCGTAGAATCGCAGGAAAATGGCGTCGAGCGTGGGCAGGCTGTTGGCGGCGAAGCTATCGAGATCCTTGGCCGGAACGGAAGCACCCTCGATGCTCATCGCCAGCGCCGCGTCGCAGAAGGCGGGCAGGGTCGGCGGCAGCGCGTAATAGTTGTAGACCTGGGTCATATAGGCCTCACGGACTCGGACGTATCCAGCGCCGGCTTTCTCCTTGAATTCCTTGTCCATCTCGCGGGTGACGGCGCGTAGACGCACGGCATGCGTCTTCAGGAACTGCCTGTAGCCCTCCAGGATCGCGGCGTGCTGGGGCTTTACGCAGTTGAGCGCGGCGACGTTATATGCAGACCGCAGGTTCCACACCGTCTGCACCGGCGAGATGCCGGTGTTGATCGTGTGACGGACGCCGAATGCGTCGGCGGGCGGAACCGCGAGGTTGAGCGGCGCTCCTACCGGCGGCCGCGGCTGGGGCGGAATGACCACCACCGGCGGCGGAGCGACCACCGGGGCGGGCTCGGTGGCGCAGCCGGACAGCGCCGCAAGCGCGGCAAATGGCAACATCCCTTTGAAATCGCAGCGCTTCACGAAACCCTCTTCCGATACGCGGCGCCTTCTAACCTATGGGCGCAGCAAATGGAAAGCCCGGCGACAACCGTGCGGCGATCCCCAACCTAAACCCGTCACGCAACCCCGATCAGTTCTCGCCCGATCAGCATCCGCCGGATCTCGTTGGTGCCCGCGCCGATGTCGAGCAGCTTGGCGTCGCGCAGGTAGCGTTCGACCGGCCAGTCCTTGGTATAGCCGGCGCCCCCCAACGCCTGGACCGCTTCGCCGGCAGCGCGGAATGCGTTCTCGCTGGCGAGCAGGATCGCTCCAGCTGCGTCGAAGCGCGTCGCCTGGCCCCCGTCGCAGGCTTTGGCCACCGCATAGACGTAGGCCCGCGCCGACTGCAGCGCGACGTACATATCGGCGATCTTCGCCTGGATCAGCTGGAACGCGCCGATCGGCTTGCCGAACTGCCGGCGCTCGCGAACATAGGGAATGACCGTGTCGAGGCAGGCCTGCATGATCCCGAGCTGGATGCCGGCGAGCACCACGCGTTCGTAATCGAGCCCGCTCATCAGCACGCCGACGCCGCCGTGCACTGGGCCCATGACGTTCTCGTCCGGAACGAAGCAATCGTCGAACACCAGTTCGGCGGTCGGCGAACCGCGCATGCCCAGCTTGTCGACCTTCTGGCCGATCGAAAAACCCGCCATGCCTCGCTCGATCAGGAAGGCGGTGATGCGGCTAGAGCCTTCGCCAGGCGCGCTCTTGGCATAGACCACCAGCGTTTCCGCCTCCGAACCGTTGGTGATCCAGAACTTGGCGCCGGTCAGTCGCCAGCCGCCGGCCGCCCGCTCGGCCTTCAGCTTCATCGCGACGACGTCCGAGCCCGCGCCGGCTTCCGACATCGCCAACGCGCCGACTTGCTCGCCCGAGATCAGCCCCGGCAGGTAGCGGGCCTTCTGCTCGGGGCTGCCCCAGCGCCGGATCTGGTTGATGCACAGGTTCGAGTGCGCGCCATAGGACAGCCCCACCGAGGCGCTGGCGCGGCTGACTTCCTCGATCGCCACGACGTGCTCGAGATAGCCGAGTCCGAGGCCGCCCCACTCCGCTTCCACGGTAATGCCATGAAGGCCGAGCGCGCCCATCTCCGGCCAGAACTCCCGCGGAAAGCGGTCCTCGGCATCGATCGCCGCGGCCCGCGGCGCGATCCGTTCGTCGGCGAAACGCGCCGCGGCGTCGCGGATCATCCCGGCGGTCTCGCCTAGGGCGAAGTCGAAGTCCGGGGTGGCGCGCATCACAATTGCTCCGGCATCAGCAGGGTTGCGGGTGTTTCGATCAGGGCCTTGAGATCCTGGGCAAAGCTCGCGACATCCCAGCCGTCCACGACACGATGATCGCAGCTCATCGAAATGTTCATGAGCTTTCGCGTTTCCAGGCGTTCGATACCCGACGGATCGCGTGCGAACATCGGCTGCTCGACGATGCTGTTTGGCCCGATGATGGCGACTTCCGGGCGATTTATGACCGGCGTCGTCACCATCCCGCCCATCGGGCCGAGCGAAGTCACCGTGATCGTCGATCCCGACAGCTCGGGCGATTTGATCGACCCGTCACGAACCGCCTGAGCCAGCCGCGCGATCTCCCTGGCCAATTGCCAAAGGTTGCGATCCTGGGCATCGCGGATAACCGGCACCATCAGCCCCGCCGGGCTTTGTGCAGCCATGCCGATATGGATGGCGCCGTACCTCAGCACTGTCCCCGCCTGGTCGTCGAAATGCGCATTCAGCATCGGGTACTTCGGGATCAGGCGACAGATCGCTGTGATCAGAAACGGCAGCATGGTCAGCTTGGGACGCTCGCCGCGAGCGCCGTTGAGCTGGGCGCGAAGTGACTCGAGCGCGGTTACATCGTACCTTTCGACGTAGGAGAAGTGGGGAATGTTGCGCTTGGCCGCCGCCATGTTGTCGGCGATGCGACGGCGCAGGCCGATCACCTTGACCAACTCATCAGGCCGCCTGGTTCCCGAGGCCCCAAATCCGCCGGCACTGTAGGCGACGAAGGCGTCGAGGTCGGCGTGCCGGACGCGGCCGTCGATGGTGGGCCTCACCAACGCGAGATCGACCCCCAGCTCCGCCGCGCGTGCCCGGACCGCCGGCGCGGCCAGCACCTTTGGACGGGGTCGGTCAGGCGCGATCGGCGCTCCAGTCACCGGCGATTCTGGTGGCGGCAGCGGCACCTCAGGTGGCGGGAGCGGCGCATCGGGCGCCCGAAGGGATCGAGGCTCGGGTCGATCCGCTTCGACGGGCTGCCCGGCGCTCGGAGGCTCTGGCACCGATCCAGCTTCGGACCCGGTGTCGTCGCTGGCGCCATCGGTCTCGATCACGACAAGCGGCGCGCCGATGGCCACGACCGCGCCTTCTTCGCCCGCCAGCTCGACGATAATGCCGGAAACCGGGCTCTCCATTTCGACCGTCGCCTTATCGGTCATCATGTCTGCAAGCGGCGCATCCTCCTCGACACGGCTTCCGAGTTTGACGTGCCACGCGACGATCTCGGCTTCGGCGATGCCTTCGCCGATGTCGGGCAGACGAAACACAAAACGGCTCATCGGTCTCTCCCAACGATCGCCGCAACGCGGTCGCGATGCGCGCAGGGGCGGGAAAAACGATCGCATCGATGTCGAGCGGGTATTTTGCAGATGTATTCGAAGGGAGTCAAAAACCGGCGCTGAACACGTGGCCTAGACTGCGTTGGCTCGCGCGATTGCGCCAAGGATGCCTGCGCTCGGTTTGGGCGTTCGGACGAAGGTCTGACGATCGAGCGCGTGCAGACCAAATTGCGGGTTGTAACCGAAACCCCACTCAAAATTGTCGACCAGCGACCAGTGCAGATAACCGATGACGGGAACCCCGTCGGTCATGGCCCTGGCAAGCTCGCGCAAAGCGGCCGGAATCAGTCTTTGGCGTACCGCGTCATCGGTGGTGTTCACGCCGTGTTCGGTGACGGCCACGGGCACCTGCGCCACTGAATGCGCGTACCGTACCGCCCCGGCGAGCGACGGCGGATAGACTTCCCCGCCGGCGGCATTTCTGTCGCCGCCGGGAGGCGCTGCCAGGCGCCCCTTGTCGCTCCAGACCGCCCGCTCGTAGTTCTGCACCCCGACAAAGTCGTCGGCACGCGCGGCCCGCAGCCAGGGTGCGTACAGCCGCTCGCGCACGGCATCGCGCTGGCTGTGACGGCCGGCCGCCTGGTCGTCAATCATCGCCAGGCTCACGCCGACGGGAAGGTCGGCGCGTATCGCCTTGATGGCCTGCCGGCCGAGCGCGTGCGCCTTCAGCAGGTTCGCCTGCACGGTCGCAGGATCGGGGTACCAGATGCTGTTGCCGGCCAGGAACAACGGAACCCCGTGCGCCTTCGCGACGCTCTCCGACGCTGCCCGATCGGCCGGCAGCAGCCATTTGACGACGTCCTCCGGGAGCACGCTGGCCAACTGGCCGGCGAGATTCGGCTCGTTGAGCGTCGTCGCGTAGGCGATGCCTTCGGCCAGATGCCGGGCCGCGCGATCACAGAAACGCGCGAAAAGCTTCGGCGCCGCCGCATTGTTCCAGCCGCCCCGCAGCGCGAACCATAAGGGTGTGGTGAAATGGTTGAACGTCACGAATGGAGTCAGCCCACGAGCCCGGCAGCCGTCGATCATGCGCTTGTAATGATCGAGCATGGCGATCGAGAACTCGCCCTCGCGCGGTTCAATACGCGCCCATTCCAGGCTGAAGCGATAGGTGTTGAGGCCCATGCCTTTTACCAGGTCGAGGTCGGTCGGCCAAAGTTCGAAGCTGTTGGCGGCGTCGCCCGCCGGTTCGGCGTAAGGGGTGCCCGGCGCGCGCTCCAGTTGCCAGATGTCCGAGTTGATGTTGTTTCCCTCGATCTGGTAGGCTGCCGTGGCGGCGCCCCACAGGAATCCGTCGGGGAATTTGCGGGTCTGGGCCCAGGCGATGCCGGGGGCCGACGCGGCAGCGCTCAGCGTTGCCATGCCGATCGCGAATTGGCGCCGATCCATCCTTACTTCTCCAGCATACCGATTGTCCTCATCCAGCGCATCATGAGGTCGAGCCATCCTTCTTCGGGCGTGCCGGGTTTGCCTCCAGCGAACCCGTGCCCGCCGGCTGCGAACAGATGCAGTTCAACCGACTTGCCGGCGGTTCGGTAACTCTCCACCAACGGCATCCCTTTGACGCGGGCCAACAGGAAATCGTCGGCCGCGACAGCGATGAAGATTGGTGGCGCGTTGTCGGGCACGGCGATGCCGGCCATGTTCGGATAGATCGGCGCCGCGAAATCGGGTCGGTCGGCTCCACCCCTTTCGATCAGCGTACGCGCCAGAAAGCCACCCGCCGAGAAGCCCAGGAAACCAATCTTTTTCGGGTCCAGGCCAAACTCGGGAGCATGCGCGCGGACATAGCGAAGCGAAGCAATGCCATCCGCCAGCGCCTCCGCCGGCGTGTCATCGGGCATCCCGAACGTGGCCTTCTCGCCATGAATCATTTTGGTGAGTTCTGTGACGAAAGTCTTCTGATCAACCGGCGTCGGCAGCAACCGGTACTTGAGGACGAAGGCGGTGATGCCATTGTTCGCCAGCTGCCGCGCGACCGACCAGCCTTCCTTTTCCATCGCAAGCCCAAGGAAGCCGCCCCCCGGGGCAATGATCACCGCCGCCCGCGACGCGCGGCCGACGGGGCGAAACGCGGTGAGCGTCGGGCGCGTCACGTTGCGGACGCTCAACTTTCCGTCGTCCAGGCCCCACATCTCCCGGTCGGGGGCGTTGTCCGTGGCAAGGCTTACTGTGTTGGGCTGCGCCGGTGCGGGCAGCACCTCAAGACCGAGCGGCGGGTCCTGTGCCTGGCTTGCCGAAGCAGATGTCAGGGCGGCGGCGACCACGAGATGCGTCAATATCAATCTGGCGGCCGTGGTCACAACGAGACCCCTTTCTGATCGACATTGATCGAAGGGAAGGGAAGGTAAGAGATGCGCAGCTTCTGCCGGAGTGACAGTTGGTGCTCGCCCGCCGGGAAGCCGCCGGGGTGAGCGACGGCGATCGTCGCCGTCTCCCCGAAGTGCCAGCGGCGGTCGTAGGCGGTGGCCATCTCGTCGAGCGACAGCGCGCCCTTACCCTCGTCGAAGCGCACCGCATCTCGCGGCAGTTCCTCGCCGTCCACTGACACCGCCAGCTCTTCGATCATCGACAGGCCGAGGCCTCGGTAATAGCCGAGCTTGGCCTCGAAGGCGAAGCCGTCGGGAGCGTCGGCCGGGCCGGTGTTGCGCAGCGTATCCTCGCAGATCAGATATCGGTCGAACATCAGAGCGCCTCCACTTTTGATACCGGCGAGAGCAGCCGTTCGAACATCCGGTGCTGACGGCGAACCTGTTCGCGGCTATCGACTGGTTGAACGTCCTGAACCCAGCGATTTCCTTCATATTCGCTGGAGAGATAGCCTTCCCAGCCGCCCTTGATCAGCTCGCGGATGACCTCGTCGTAGGCAAGCGAAGGATCGCGGTCGTTCTCGTCCATTTCGTAGAACTTGGCTTGGATATGGCGAAAATAGGGAATGTAATCGCCGATCCGCCGTGGGTTCGAATAGGGCGAGTGGCGCAGCGTCTCGGCCATGCGGACCTCGACAGGTGTGCCCTTCATCTTCACCGCCACCTCGTAAATTGTGTACTCGGCCATGATCTTGGCCTCGTGCTGGTCGACGATGAACTGCGCGACCTCCGGCCGCGCACCCTCCCGTTCGAAGCGGGCGCGCCAAGCCGGCGGATAATGCTTCATAAAAATACCCATATCCGGCAGCAGCCCCAAATGGCGCGTTCCCAGGCGGTCGGCCACGTCAACGGTGCGCAAGATCCAGGCATGCTCCATATGCCATGGCGCGTGGACCTCTATGCCCATGTGAACGTCGAGCTCCTCGGCATAGGGGACGCAGCGCTCGAGGATATCGGGCCTAACGAAAACGAGCACGCGCATGTTGCGGATGCCGAGGCGATGGCAAAGCGTGAGATCGCGCCGGATGGAGGCGACCTGCTCGTCATCGGTCATCAGCCGGTCGGAGCGCAGCTTCGTGTCGAGGAACATGTCGTAGCAGGTCAGCTCACACCCATGTCGGTTAACCATCTCCTGCCACGCCGCCACTTCATGGTCGCTGACCTGCGGGAAGCTCGGCATGTTCTGTTCAGGCAGCACCTCGATGCCGCGGGCGCCGATCGAGGCGGCGAAGGCAATGCAATCCTCGACATTCATCTCCCCGAGGAAAAGCTCTTCCTGAAAAGAGTAGAGGCTGACACCCCGTTTTATTTTGTCGTTCACTGAACGTCTCCCATTGATCTCGGCTGCGATTGGTCCCGGTCCGCCAGGATAAGTTCGGCGGCGCGCCATCCTAGCATCATCGCGGGACCATTGGTGTTTCCCGACGGAGGGGTCGGCATCGCTGAACAGTCGACGACACGCAGACCGTGGACGCCGTGCACCCGGAGGTGCCCGTCGACGACCCCGACGCCGGGCGGTCCCATCCGGCAAGTGCCCGTCGCGTGCACGCCCGGGCTGATCAGCCATTCGAGGGCGGAGGCGATCTCCGCATCGCTCTCATGCTCGGCGCCGGGTGAGACCTCACGCACCGTAAAAGACGAAAGCGCGGGCTGCGCGGCAAGACGGCGGAGCATCCGCACAATGTCGATCAACGTCCGGCGATCGTCCGGATCGCCCCACCAATTCGCGTCGACCAGGATCGGCTCGGCGATGTCGGCCGACTGGATGCCGACGCTGCCACGGCTCTTGGGCCGCAGGTAGTAAGCGTTCAGGGTATAGCCCGGTTCGCTCTCCAGCGCGCCCCTTCCCGGGTCGGCCTTGATTTCCTCGCCCGATCGCATCGAGAAGGGACCGATGCCGATCTGGACTTCGGGCCATTCGTTCGGGGCGTGCAGTGAAGCGAGCGCGGTCAGTTCGGGTGAGGTGTAGGCCATCAGGCCCTTGCGAGTCAGGTAGTAGCGCGCGACATTGCGGATCAATCTCCAGCCGGAAAATTCGTGATTGAAGCCCCGGTAGCCCTTCATCCGGAAGCTTAGCGAGAGCATGACATGGTCCGCCAAGTTGCGCCCGACCGCCCCGTTCTCGATAAGGATCGGAACACCGGCACACTGCAGCACGTCGGCGGGACCGATCCCGGAGAGCTGCAGGAGCTTCGGACTCTGCAGCACTCCGGCCGAGAGGATGACCTCGCGGCGGGTGGCGGCCGATTGGGACTGCCCGCGATGCGAATAGCGGACACCGGTTGCCCGGCCATCCTCGACAATCACCCGCTCGACCAGCGCGTCGGTGAGGACGGTCAGGTTGGGCCTGCGCATCGCCGGCTTGAGGAAAGCGCGATAGGACGAAGCGCGTCGCCCACGCCGGTCGACGGTCGCCTGTGTGTAGCCGATGCCCTGCGTATCGGGGGTGTTGATATCGTCGAGAATGGGCAGGCCGAACTCGCCGGCCGCGCGTTGTACCGCGTCGAGGAAGGGTGACCGGAAGGGCAGTTCGGTGATCTGCAAAGGACCGTCGCGACCGCGCGAAGGATCGGCATGGGGATGCCGATAGCTCTCCATTTCGCGGAAGCAGCGACCTACCTCGCGCCAGGACCATGCCTCGAACCCCATGGCTGCCCAGCCGTCGTAGTCGGCCGCCATGCCGCGCAAGTACCAGGTGCCATTAGTCGAACTCGAACCACCGAGCCCGCGGCCATAGGACCAGACCTCGCCGGCGGGACGTCCAACCTGATCCTTGACGGGAAACTGCCAGAAATAGGTCGGATTGCCCCACATCGTGAGGAAGGCGCGGGGCATCCGAACCGTTTCCGACTCATTGGTGCCGCCCGCTTCGAGCAGCAAAACCTGGCTGCGTCCGTCTCGCGACAGCCGCTCAGCCAGGACAGCGCCGGACGACCCGGCACCTACGATGATGTAATCATATTCCATCGTGTTCACGCTTCGATGCTTGTGGGGAAGGCGCCTGCGGGCGAACGAGCGTATCGCCGCCCGGCCCACATCGCCGCGAGCGCCGCCGCGAGGCTGACGAATCCAAGCACGGCAATCGCCGGCGGCAGGCCGCCAGTTAATTGCTCGACACCGGTAAGAATCGGCGGGCACAGGAATGTCCCGATAAAAAAGGCCGTGGTCCAGATGCCCATGCCGCGGGCGCGCTGCTCGAACGGAAGGCGCGCCTGCCCCCAGGAGAGCAACGCCGGGATCGTGAACCCCGCGCCTATCTGCTGGATTACGGCGCCGAGACCCACGCCGAACAGAGTACCTGAAAGTCCAATCACCACCATGCCCAAGCCCATGAACAGCCAGGAAATCGCCATATGATCCGCAACCGGGCGCCCGCTGATCCGGCGATAGACGAGAGCCCCGATAACATATCCCGAGGTCGTGATTGCCTGCACGATGCCCGCAATGGCGGGTGAAGTTATTCTGATGCCGGTAAGAACACGTGCAATATTGAGCGGCTCGACATAGTATATTAGGGACGCGACGAGGGTGAGCGCGCCGATCGCCATACTTGCGCGCCACGGGAACGGCAGCCGGTTCGTTACCGATAGCGCGGCGCGACTTTGCTGCGGCTCGTCGATGTAGATGAGTGCCAACACCAGGATCGGAATGGTAAGAAGGTAGATGTAAAAGGGACCGCGCCAGTCCCACTCGGCCAGCAGTCCGCCGGCGACAAGCATGAGCGTTCCGGCCGGAGAAATGACGATTCCGACCCAGGAGGTCCATTTCTGCCGCCGCTCACCGAAGTAGTCGCCGATCAGCGCACTCGACACCGTGACCGCGATGGCTTCGGCGATGCCCAGGATGGCGCGGCTGGCGACGATCACGGCAATGTTCGCGGTGAAAATTGGAACAAGGCCCATCGCGGTGTAAAGGAACATTCCCGTGAGAAAGCTAGGCCGTCGGCCAAACCGATCCGCGAGGGCACCCGCGATCGGCGCGGTCAACGCCACCATAAGCGCAGGTATCGTGAGGATCATCGGCACGAGCAGGTTCGCATGCGCGATGCCGCCGAACTGCTGAAAGAGCTTGGGGATGGCGGGAAACAGCGACACGATCGCCATGACCGGCACGATCTGAGCCGCCAGCAGCGCGATGCCCTTGCCGTTTTCGTTACGAACTGCCGGGGCAGAGAGCTCGGTCATCTCAGTCGACCCCCTTGCAATCGGCAATTGCGCGCTCCGTCAGACAGGCACGCAAAGACCACGACACCCGACGGCCTGGTTCTGCCTCGGCTCGATCCGCCGGGACCAAACGCCTGGACGGACCCGCTGCCGATCATTGCGGCGCGCCACCTGCGCTGCCGCAGGTCAGCTTGCTCAAGCCGGAACACTCGAACCGGCAAGCAAACGATTGCGGACGAACCAGCCGTTCAACATCGCGCTCGTGGCCGGCATCGGGCTTTGATCGCTCTCGACCACAACCCAGCCGTCATACTCGCCAGCGACCAGGGCACGATAGAAGGCGGTGATGTCGACAAGCCCGTCCGCATCGTCGAGCTCGGAATACCAGCGGCCAATCTTCCGGGCACCGCCGCCGGCGAGCATGAACTTGTCGGGAAACGGCAGGCGGTACTCGTCGAGGCTGTCCACCTCGCGAGCATTCTTCAGCTGCACGTGCACCACGCGCTCGGCGAAGCGCCGATACATTTCGACCGGGTCGATCCCCATGATCACCGCGTCGGCGGTATCAATTGAAAGCCCGACCCGGGCAGCGTCGCACCGCTCGAGCAACATGGCTATGTCGTCGAGAGTGCGGGCCATGGAGACGCAATCGAAATTAAGTGCCAGACGCACGCCGAAGTCGCCTGCCATCTCTGCCACAGCATTCCAGCAATCGGCCGCGACTTTCGTCGTTGCCGCGTCCACCGCAACCTCGGCGGACCAATTCGGAAGCGCTCGCACCACCAAAAGATCGCCGCCCAACTGCGGCAACATCTCGGCATATTGAACCAGCGTGTTTCTTATCCGGCCATGATCTGCCGGGTTAAGCACGGACAGCCCGAAGGCGCCCTCCTCGAAGATCGGCTGGGCCGGGTCGAAGATGAAACTCGACACCGCAGTGATCCCGCACGCTTCCATTTGCCGGCGAAACCCGGCCAACGAGCCGTAGAAGCGCTCAATCCAGTCCTTGCGGCCAAGCGGCTCCCATCGGCCCGAGCCCGCGGGAACCTCGACGGCGTCGAAGCCGCTGATCGAAACCGTCTTGAGCGCTCGCTCGTGTTCCTCGCGAAGCACGAAGCGGTCGTGACCGTTGTTCCACTGATTGAGCGCGTAGCTCCAGCGCATGGCCATGTGTCCGCCCCCAATTACGAGTAAATTGGCGAAAGCACGTTCCGGGCGTACCACATCGCCAGAGCCGTGCTTTCGGGATAATTGCCGCCGCCGACGTCGGCCTTGTCGTGCTCGACGCCGATCCAGCCCTTGTAGCCATGCTCCTTCAGCGCCGCCATCATCGCGGGGAAGTCGACGAGGCCGCCGGGCGTGCCCATCTCCCAGAACCAGCGGGTCGTGGTGCCGGCGCACAGTTCGGGATCGGGCTGCGATCGATAATCTTCGACCAGGTCGACGTGCTTGGTGTCTTTGAAGTGAAACCCGTTCACCCGATCGTGATACCGCCGATAGAGCGCCACAGGGTCAACGCCGGCGATCACATGCTGCGCCGTGTCCATGTACAGGTAAACAAGTTGCGGATCGGTCAGCGCGTAGAACTCCTCCATTTCGGCTTCCGAGCGAATGCCGCACCAGAACTCATGGTGGCAGCCGAGCTTCATGCTGTGCCCGGCCGCCATCTGCCCGGCCTTGTTCCAGAGGTCGGCAAGGATCTTGATGCGGTCGGGATCGACCGGCGCAGTGTCGGCATAGCTGTGTGCCGGCATCACGACGAGGTTCTCGATCCCCAGGCCCTCGGCCAGGCCGACGAAATGCTCGAGCATGCCGATCACGCGCGGATGGTGCTCGGGATTATGGACCTGCATCCCGGAGGTTGACTGTGGCTGGCACCAGAAAAGATCGACGATCTTTTCCAGTCCGCGTTCCTGAAGAAACGCCTGATAATTGTGCAGGCTGCCGAACATTGCCGAGACCGCCGGGAGGTTCCAGGCAAACATTCCAATTCCGGTCAGCCCGACGGCCGAAATCTGCTTGATGAACCGGTCCATCTCGTGCCGCGACGCGAACTGGTCGATCGGGCCATGGGGTGATGCAGTCCGCCAGTGATCGGCATATTGCCATTTGATGTTGGTCACGCAGATCACTTTCTCAAGTTCGTGAGCAGGCGGTGCTGCGGCATAGGGCGGGCTTTGAACAAGCCCGCCCTGCACAGATGGATCAGAAGTCAAAGCCGAACCGCAGCCCGATCGTCCGCACCGAGTCAAAATTGAACCGCTGTGAAAGAGTCAGGGTTCCCCGATTGATCGAGTCACCAGGCTCGGCGCCGATAGAAAATGGCCGGATCTGGTTCGTGCAATTCTTGCAGAAGAGTGAGATTTTGGCGGCGTCCAAACGCAAGCCGACGTTGGCGTCGAGCCGGTTGATTGTGGGCACGCTGGCCGAAGGAATGAATCCGGTCGATAGAGGTGAACGGTGATAGTAGGTCAAGTTGGTGAACACATCGAGCTTGTCGCTTAATGGACGCGTATAATCGACGCTGACCGTGGAGGTAAATTTTGCCGACAGCGGAATACGGCGGCCAGCCGCGTTGAATGTGGTTCCGCCCGTGCAGTCAGGTTGCGTCACATAGCACTGCGCGCCGGGATAATTGTTGAACTTGGCGTCGATCAGGCTGGCTGATGCACTAAGCGTCAGTCCAGGCGTGGGCCGGAGTTGGACACTCGCGTCGATTCCCTTGGTCGTTGCCGTGGCTGCATTGCTCAGAACGAACGTTTGTAGGCTGGTGACAAACGATTGTACCTGCAGATCATTGAACCGGGTATAAAACGCCGAAATGCTCAACGTTAGCTTGCGCTCAAACAATGCGCTTTTTATCCCAATTTCTCCGCCCTTGGAGATTTCAGGGTTAACAGCGAGGCGTTGTCCAACACCAGCGGAAGAGTTTGAGAAGCCGGGACCTTTGTAACCCCACCCGTAAAATCCGTACAGCAGAGTATCCGGCGTGATCTGGTAGTCGACGCCAAACCGCCAGCTGAAGTTCGTATTGGAAAACCGGTCGGTGGTATAGTTGTTTGGAATTCCCAATGTTACAAAATACCTGCCTTTGTTTTCGGAGAGGTCGACCGAACCCTCGTCGCGCGTAACCCGGCCACCGGCAGTTAACTTCAGATTATCGGCAACGGCATAGCTGACTTGACCGAATGCAGCATAGCTCTTGATGCTGCTTTCGAGGTGTGAATCCTGCCCCAGGAAGAACCTGTTGCTTACACTGCATGCAGGGGGCGGGCCGGGCATTGCAACTGCGTTAACACAAAACGGAAAGCGGACTGCGACGAAACTCGGCAGGCCGTTCAACCCCCCGCGAAGAACATCGTTCGTGGTGTTCGATTGAAAGTAATAGAGGCCGAATTGGCCCGAAAAAAGGCTCGCGGATGGCAATGCCAAGCGCAGTTCCTGAGAGAACTGGTCGTACTTGGTAGAATTAGTGTTGGTATTCAAAAAATCGACCGGGGTCTGATCCGAATCAAACTGGAAGGACTGCTTGAAGGCTTTCCAAGCCGTTATGCTGGATAATTCCATTCCGTTGCCAAGGGTGTAGGAGACGTTGGCCTGCACACCACCCAGTTCGACGTCCCGGTAGGCTTCGCCATCCGTGGCACTGGTCAAATTTCTGGGGCCGGGGACAATGCCCGCAGCTGCGAGAATTTGCGGGTACTGGCTGTTGGGACCGAGAGAGCGATAGGTCGCTCCAGAGAATCCGGACAGACCCGATGAGTTAAAGTAGTCGGCAATCACATAAATCGACAACGCGTCGGTCGGCTCGGCCAGGATCTTGAAACGCCCACCGTACTGGCGCAGGTTCAGGTCGTGTCGGCCTGCGCCGGACGCAAACTCTTGCGTGACCGCATCCTGGGTGGAATATGTCGCGCTAGCGCGTACCGCGACCTTGTCCGAGACTGGGATGTTGAGGGTCGTACGCGCCCGGGCGCCCTGACCATCGCTGCCTGGCCGATAGCGGCTCGTCGCCTCGACGTCGAAGGATGCGCCATACTCGCCCAGTCGGGGACGGTTCGTCGTAATGTTGACCAGACCGGCCGATGCGTTCTTCCCGAACAGCAGCCCCTGTGGTCCGTTGAGCACCTCGATCCGGGCAATATCGTAGAATGCATTCGCCGCGAAGGTCGGGTTGCCGAGCACAACCTCGTCGACGACCTGTGACACCGACGATTCGATTGTCGGCGCGAATGTGCTCGTCCCAACGCCGCGAATGGAGAACGTGTCATCGTTGCCGGTCTGCAAACTGGGGGCCAGCGTGGTTACCGCGCTGAGGTCATTGATACCGTTTGCACGCAACGCCTCGCCGCCGACGACCGTGACGCTCACGGGCACCTTCAGCACATTCTCGCTACGCCGCTGAGCGGTCACGATGATTTCGCCTGTAGTTGAAGCCGTTTTCGGCGCAGGATCGGTGGTCCCGGCTTCCGCCGCGGCGTCAGCTTGCTGCGCATAGGCGATCTGTGGCCAGGCAACCGATGCCAGCATGATCCCGAGGATTTTCACCTTAGCCATTCCCTTACTCCTCCCAACCTTCGCCCGTCGCTCATCGGCGACTCACGAAACCCGCTTGCACTTTTCTAGGATTAGAATATGGTTCTGTTTACGGAGCGGGTTTGAGGCTGTCAAGCGGCTTGGATCGGCACCCTCGTTTTCAAGCGGACGGCAGTAGATGTTCGACGCAAATCCGGTGAATGGAGAGAAACATGAAGCTGTCACCTTGTATCGAGTGGATCTTCGCGCGCGAGCATGAGGGAATGGGCGATCGGCTGCGGGCTGCCGTCGATGAGGGCTTCCCGATGGGCGAATTTCATCTTTGGCGCGACAAAGACATGGATGGAGTTGCCGACGCGCTCGCCGAGACTGGCGCCACTCTCACCGGCGTCTGTGTCGATCCGCGTCGCTCGATGGTTGACCCCGAGCAGCATGATGAGCTGCTGTCGGCCATCGCCGAGACCATCGAGGCGACGCGCAGGCTTGGCGCTCCCCCCTTGATCATCGCCTCCGGCTTCACGCGGCCGGGCATCTCGCAGGACGAGCACGTTGCCGCAGCCGTCGCCGTGCTGAAACGCGCCGCGGCGATGGCGGAGGAGGCCGGCGTCATCCTGATCCTCGAGCCGCTCAACGACCGCATCGAGCTTCCTGGAATGTTCCTGACCAGCACCTCGCTTGGGCTCGACATCATCGAGGCGGTGGCCAGTCCGAACCTGAAGCTCCTTTATGATGTCTATCATTCGACGGTGATGGACGAGGACATTGCGGAGGTGCTCCGGGGCCGCATGCACCTGGTCCATCATGTCCAGGTGGCGGACGTCCCCGGTCGCCATGAACCCGGAACCGGCACCATCGATTGGCGGCACGTGATGGCGACGTTGCACGGTTATGGCTACGAAGGTCCGATCGGTCTCGAGTATCTGCCAACGCTGCCGCCGAAAGAATCGCTGGCAAAGACAAAGGCCGCGCTTGGTGCGTAAGTCGCGGCGGGCCAGGGTCTTCGCGGCGTGAGCTACCGGCTGGCAGGGACTGCGCATCGCTCGAAACACGAGCGCGCGAGCAATGCGCAGCCGTCGATCGATCCGATAGTCGGGAAGGCCTGAGCGGAAGAATGACGAGAGCCGATTCCGTTTCGAACGCGGGGAGGGCAGCCTCCCTGTCCTCGGATGGGAAGCCGGGGACAGGGGCGAGCACCGCCACGCGCGGTCCGATGCAGGACCGCAGCCAGGCGTCACTGGAGCGAATGGTGCAAGCCGCCCTCACCCTGATGATGGAGCGGGCCAGCGAGGACTTCACCCTGCTGGAAGTGAGTCAGTTAGGAAAGGTGTCGATCGGTTCGATATACCACCGCTTTAGAAGCAAGGATGATCTCGTCCGCGCCGTCATCGCCCGGGGGTTGGCGGACATCGGCGCAATCGAACAGCTGCGGCTCGGGGAAGTTCTGGAAAAATCTAGGACGGTCGATGAGTTTATCCCGAGGTTTGTTGATTTATTTGCTCGCACATTGCGCGAGCACGCGCCCATGCTGCGTCTGGCGATGCGTCGCGCGGCGATCGACGTAGAAGTTTCGGAGGCGGGCGACAGTCGCGAGCGTAACGCCGCCGAGGCGCTCGCGCAGGCACTTCTTAGCTATGATGACGAGATCGCGGGGGACGCCGTCGTCAAAGGGCGATTGACGCTCCAGGTCATCTTCGCTGCGCTGGCTCGCTATTTGAGCCTCAACACGACGCAACCCAAGCTCGACCCACAGGACTGGGATTCGCTGATCCGCGAGTTGAGCATAATGGCCCTCGCCTATCTGAAGTCTGGCGCGACAAACGCACACGGCAAGGGTGCGGCTCTATGAAAGAGTGCGAACTTACAGCCGCCGGCGCGGAGGGGATCATAACCGCCCGTTGACGCGAGTGAAGCGTCCCGGGTTTTCCGGAGGCGGTTTCGTTTCAGTCATGCGGCCATATCGAGATTGGCCACAGCAGCATGGTGTGCGGATTGCCGTCCATGCCGGACCACGGTCGCCCTCCCCATTCCGGCGAGCAGGAACAGAGAGGAATTAATGGGCGGTCGCCTCGACAGACCGGCCTGACGAACCCTAATCCCGCGACTAAAGAACCACGGGGAGGATCAAATCGAGATGGCCCATATCATGACCGACGCGCTGCACCGGCCGCTCTACACCGCCGATCTCCTGGTCAACGCGCTGAACACCGGCGGCGATCGACCGCTCCTCAACCTGCTCGGCGGACCGACGCTAACGGTGCGCCAGGTGCGCGAGGAAACCAGCCGTTTCGTCCAGGCGTTCGCGGCGCTCGGCGTCGGCAAGGGCACGCGCGTCGGCCTGATCTCGCGCAATCGGCCCGAGGTGCTCCACGTCAGCCACGCCGTGCAGCTGCTCGGGGCGATCTATGTGCCGCTGCACCCAATCGGCGGACTGGCCGACCACCTCCTCGTCATCGGTGACGCCAACGTCGGTTTGCTGGTGTTCGAAGCCGCCCGCTATGAGCAGCGCGCCAGCGAGATCGCCGACACGACCCCCGGGCTCAAGCTCGCGGCGCTCGGGGCCAGCACGGTCGCTCCCGACCTGTCGCAGCTCGCCGCCGGCTTCAGGCCGCGGCTGCTGGTCGCGCCCGAGGTCGGCCCGCATGACGTGATGCGACTCGGCTATTCGGGCGGCACCACCGGCAAGCCCAAATCGATCCCCAGCGTCCAGCGCGTCGGCATGGCGACGCTGCAGATCATGATGGCTGACTGGGAATGGCCGACGGTGCCGAACGTGCTCACCTGCGCGCCGCTCAGCCACGCTGGCGCGGCGATGGCGCTGCCAACGCTGCTCAAGGGCGGGACGTTGCTGGTGCAGCCGGGCTTCGATCCGGTCGCGGTGATGGAGGCGATCGAGCGCTACCGGATCAATTGCATGATGCTGGTCCCGACGATGATCTACGCGCTGCTCGATCATCCGCGCCTTGGCGAGTTCGACCTCTCGAGCCTGGAAACGATCTTTTACGGCGCCTCGGCGATCTCGCCGACCCGGCTGAAGGAGGCGATCGAGCGGATCGGGCCGGTGTTCCAGCAGTTCTACGGCCAGGCCGAAGCGCCGATGGCGATCGCCATCCTCAAGAAGCATGAGCACGACACCTCCGACCTGCGCCGGCTCGCCAGCTGCGGCCGGCCGACCTCCTGGGCCAATGTCGCGCTGCTCGACAGCGAGGGCCTGCCGGTGCCCGATGGCGATCCCGGCGAGATTTGCGTGCGCGGGCCACTGGTGATGGACGGCTATCGCGACAGCCCCGGCGCCAACGCGGCGGAGCTCAACGCCGAGGTGTTCCGCCACGGCTGGCTGCACACCGGCGATGTGGCGGTGCGCGATCCCGGCGGCTTTCTGCGGATCGTCGACCGCACCAGGGACATGATCGTCACCGGCGGCTTCAACGTCTACCCGCGCGAGATCGAGGACATCATCGGCGAGCATCCGGCGGTCTCGCAATGCGCAGTGATTGGCGTGCCGCACGAGAAATGGGGCGAGGCAGTCAAGGCCTTCGTCGTGCTGAGGCCAGGGAGGCACGCCGAGCCCGATGAGCTGACCGCGCCGGTGGCGGCGCGAAAAGGCTCGTACCAGGCGCCCAAATTCGTCGAGTTCATCGACGCCATCCCCCAGACGCCGGTGGGCAAGCCTGACAAGAAGGCGCTGCGGGCGAGGGAGGTTGAGCACGCGGGTGCCGGTGGAGCGGGATGAACGGCGGCCTCCCGGCGAATCTCTCTCCTTGCCTTGTCGGGGCTCACGGCTAGAATAATACTCAAACGTACCATTATCGATCGCCCGTCACGAAACATGGGAAATCGATCCTCACGGGAGACAATCGGATGAATGGAACGACCCGCCGCGTGGCGGTGGTAACAGGCGCCAGCGCCGGGATCGGCAAGGCAACCGCAGCGGGATTTCTCCGCCTGGGCTGGTCGGTGATCGGCACCGGCCGCGATCCGGCTCGCACCGCCGCCGCCGAAGCGGAACTGCGCGGCGCGGCGGAACCAGGATCCGAGGTCCATCTCCTTCGCGGCGACTTCTGCGAGATGGCCGACGTCAAACGCATCGCCGGCGAAATCGCACAGCTCACCAACCGCATCGACACGCTGGTCAACAACGCCGGCGGGGTCCGCGACCAGCTCTACCGCTCGTCCGAGGGTCTGGAGGCGACCTTCGCCGCCAATCACCTCGCGCCGTTCCTGCTCACGCGCGAGCTGCTGCCGATCCTCAAGGCGACCGCTGCTGCCAGCCCTCCGGGCACGGTGCGGGTGCTCGCGGTGTCCTCAAGCGGCCATGAATATTGCCGGGAGATGCATTGGCAGGACCTCAACTACTTTGATGAATTCGCCACCGGCCCGGCCTATTGCCAGGCCAAGCTCGCCAACATTCTGTTCACCCGCGAGCTCAACCGGCGCGTCGCCGGCGACAGCATCGTCGCGCAGAGCATGCATCCCGGCGTGGTCGCGAGCAATTTCGCCAGCCACGGTGACGACATGATGCAGAAGCACATGTCCGCACAGGGCGGCGATGCCCCCGAGCAACCGGCGCGAACGCTGGTGTGGATGGCGACATCGGAGGAGGCGGGCGTCAATGGCGGCCGCTATTTCCACGACCGCGCCGAGGTGCCCGCCGCCGCCCAGGCGCTGGACGATGCCGCGGCGAAGCGGCTGTGGGAAGAAAGCGACCGGATGCTGGCAGCGATCGGCGTATGAGGAAGGCGCAATGACCATCGATGATCGCCCCCGCCGCAGCGCGCTGTTCATGCCGGCCTGGAACGCCAAGGCCATCGCCAAGGCGCGAACGCTGCCCGCCGATATCATCATCCTCGACCTGGAGGATGCGGTCGCACCCGATCGGAAACACGATGCGCGTGCGGCGGCGCTGGCGGCAGCGGCGGAAGGGGGCTTCGGTGGCCGCACCCTGGCGATCCGGGCGAACGGCATCGACACCGAATGGGGCGCGGACGACCTCGCGGCAATCGCGGCTTCGGGCGTCGACGCGGTCCTCGTCCCCAAGGTGTCCTCTCCCGCCGACATCGCGCGCTACCAGGCGGCGCTCGTCGGCGCGCCCGAGGCTCTGCAGCTTTGGGCGATGATCGAGACCTGCGCCTCGCTGTTCCAGCTCGATGCCATTGCCGCGACATCCGCGACCACCCGGCTGTCGCTGTTCGCGATCGGCACCAACGATCTCGCCAAGGAGATGCGGGCGCGGCTCACCCCCGAGCGCACCCCCTTCCTGCCGTTCCTGGCGATGGCGGTGGCGGCGGCGCGGGCGCACGGCGTCGCCATCCTCGACGGCGTCTGCAACGAGTTCCGCGATTTGGCTGTATTCCGCGCCGAGGCCGAGCAGGGGCTGCTGTTCGGTTTCGACGGCAAGTCGCTGATCCACCCGGCACAGATCGAGCCCTGCAACGAAGTGTTCTCGCCGAGCGCCGAGGAACTGGCCTGGGCGCGCGCGGTGATCGCTGCGTTTGCATTGCCGGAGAACGCCGGCAAGGGCGCGATCCAGGTGGAGGGGAAGATGGCCGAACTGCTGCATCTGGAACAGGCGAGGCGGCTACAGGTTGTGGCGGGGCAGATCGCCTCAGCTGGTCAAGCGGACTGATAACTGGCGTGGCAAAGAGAGAAAAGAGAGAAATCCGTTGCGGAGTTGCCGGCCGGGGGTAGATTTCCGCCCCGCAACCAAGATCCACGGGTGGAGGCATTGATGACGCTTTCGATCGGCACCATGACGCCCGGTTTCGCCGCCCGGCCGACGCACGGCGGCGCCATCATCCTTCCCGCGCTGTCGGACTACGAGGCGCACACGCCTATCCCGAGCGGCTGGACCTTGGCCACGCCCTATCTGCGCGTGGTGCCGACGCCGCGGGATTGAGCGATGCACTTCCAAGCCTTCCGCGACGGCGAGGGCTGCCTGTCGTACCTCATCGCCTGCGAGGAGAGCTGCGCGGCTGCGGTGATCGATCCCGCGCTCGACCTGGTCGATCGCTATGTCGGCGAACTCGGCATCCACGGGCTGCGGCTGCGGCTGATCATCGACACCCATACCCACGCCGATCACTTCTCCGGCGCGCGCGAGCTGCGCCGGCGGTGCGATGCGCCCATCGTCATGCACCGCCACTCGCCGGCGCCGCACATCGATCTGCGGGTCGAGGACGGCCACTCGCTGCCGCTCGGCGCGCTGCGGTTGCGAGTGCTGCACACGCCCGGTCACACGCTCGATTCGATGGCGATCCACGTCGAGGACCGAGTGTTCACCGGCGACACGATGCTGATCGGCGGCACCGGCCGCAGCGACCTGCCAAGCGGCAATCCCGAGCAGCTGTTCGACAGCCTGTTCGGCAAGCTGCTGGCGCTGCCGGACGAGACGCTGGTCTATCCGGCGCACGACTACAAAGGTCGCGATCACACGACGATCGGCGATGAGCGCGCGACCAACCCGCGCCTCGCCAAGACTCGGCGCGAGGATTTCGTCGCGCTGATGAACGGCCTCAACCTCTCGGCGCCCACGCATCTTACCGAGGCGCTGCGCACCAACATGTCGGGCGGCAAGACCGTGCGGCAGTTCCTCGCCGAGGCCGCCTCCCGAGTGCCGTTCATGACGATGGACGAACTCAGCCGCCGGCTGGAAGCGCGCGCCAACGATTTCGTCGTCCTCGACGTCCGCGAAAAGGACGCTTTCGCCGCCGGCCATGTCCCCGGCGCCGTCCACCTCCCACGCGGCCAACTCGAGCTGCGCGTCAACGAATTGCTCCCCGACCCCAGCGTGGCGATCCTGACGATCTGCGAGTTCGGCAAGATCTCCACCCTCGCCGCCGCCACCCTGCGCGAACTCGGCTTCACCCGCGCCGCGGCGCTGGATGGGGGAATGTCGGCATGGCGGGAGCAGGGGTTTCCGGTGGAGGGGTGACGTTAGCCCTCAACGGCGCTGCGCGCGCGATGCGTCAGAAGCGATGTTCCCCCAAAAGCGCGTACAGGTGCGCCGCGTGCGGGGAAACGGCTGTGCGGGCTCGTCTGCCGTCGCAATGATCGTCGACAGTGACAGGGCAGGCGAAGGCAGGCCATTATCGCAATGTCGGTGATCTTAATTGTCCAGTCCCACGTCATGCTTGCATCCCCCCATACATCCGACAAAGGACATTATCATATGTTTGATTTCTTCAACGGTCTTCGCTGACTCACTTCGCCGCGACAACATCCGTCAGCGCGAAATCGTCGCCCTTGAACAGCAGCGGTGCGCCCGTGGCCTTGGCGAGCGCGTAGGAAAAGCAGTCGCCGAAGTTCAAGCCCGCCTTGTGCCGACCCTTGCCGAAATCGACGAAAGCCTGCCGCGCCAGCTCACCATGCTCCACCGTCACCGGCTCGACGACAATTCCGGCGCGGCGAAGGAAGGCGTCGGCTTGGCGCATGCCCTCGGGACCGAGCTGGCGTTGGACGACGATCGATAGTTCTACATAGCTGGCAACGCTGATCCGGCAGACGGCGGCCTCGTGGATACGCTTTACGAAATCCTCCGCTTCCGGCTCGCGATACAGGATGGCGACCAAGGCCGAGGTGTCTAGGATCACCGGGGCAACCCATACTCGTCGTAAAGCAGGTCGCCATGGGCGGCATAAGGCCGTTTCAGGTGCGCCGCCGCGCGCTCGGCGATGGCCAGTAGCTCGGCGACGCTCGCCTTGGCCCGATCCTGCTCGATACTCTCCAGGCGCTCGCGCAGCGCGTCCGTCACCACGCGAGTCATGCTCTGCCCGGTTGCGCGCGCAATCGCATAAGCGAGCCGATGCGCTTCGGGATTCTTGATGTTGAGACTCATGCCGCGCCTCCGGTAGAATTATCTCCCTTCTTCTACCATGCGAGTTGGCGCCCGGGAAGCCTCCACGGGCAGGCCCACCTTGCGGGGCATCCGGCGGCTCTGTAGAGCGGCGCCGAAATCTCCCCGATCGCCAGCTCCCAGAGGACGCCCCATGGCCGCCCAATACGCCTTCGTCATGAAGGGCATGACCAAGACCTTTCCCGGCGCGCCCAAGCCGGTGCTAAGCAACATCAGCCTGCAGTTCTACCACGGCTCGAAGATCGGCATCGTCGGCCCCAACGGCGCCGGCAAGTCGACGCTGATCAAGATCATGGCCGGGATCGACACCGATTTCACCGGCGAGGCCTGGCCGGGCGAGAACATCTCGGTCGGCTATCTGGAGCAGGAGCCCGCGCTCGACGCGACCAAGACGGTGCTGGAAAACGTCAAGGACGGCGCGCGCGAGACCGCCGACATCGTCAACCGCTTCAACGCCATCAGTGAGCTTATGGCTGATCCGCCGGAGGACGCCGATTTCGATGCGCTGATGGAGGAGATGGGGACGCTGCAGGAAAAGATCGACGCGGTCGACGGCTGGACGCTCGACAACCAGCTCGAAATCGCCATGGAGGCGCTACGCTGCCCGCCCGGCGACTGGCCGGTCGAGAGCCTGTCGGGCGGCGAAAAGCGCCGGGTCGCGCTCACCCGGCTGCTGATCCAGAAGCCCGACATCCTGCTGCTCGACGAACCGACCAACCACCTCGACGCCGAGAGCGTCGATTGGCTGGAAAACCATCTCAAGGACTATGCCGGCGCGGTGCTGATGATCACCCACGACCGCTATTTCCTCGACAATGTCGTTGGCTGGATACTCGAACTCGATCGCGGCAAATACTTTCCCTACGAGGGGAATTACTCGACCTACCTCGAGAAGAAGTCCAAGCGGCTATCGCAAGAGGAACGTGAGGAAAGCGGCCGGCAGAAGGCGCTCACCCGCGAGCTCGAATGGATCCGCCAGACCCCCGCCGCGCGCCAGACAAAGAGCAAGGCGCGCATCCGCAAGTTCGAGGACTTGCAGAACGCGCAGGACAATCGCTCCCCCGGCAAGGCGCAGATCGTCATCCAGGTGCCGGAGCGGCTCGGCGGCAAGGTGATCGAGGCCAAGGGGCTGTCCAAGGCATACGGCGACAAGTTGCTGTTCGAGGACCTGTCGTTCATCCTGCCGCCCGGCGGCATCGTCGGCATCATCGGCCCCAACGGCGCGGGCAAATCGACGCTGTTCAAGCTGATCACCGGACGCGAGCAACCCGATGGCGGCAGCATCGATATCGGATCGACCGTGCATCTCGGCTTCGTCGACCAGAGCCGCGACGATCTCGATCCCAAGCATAACGTCTGGCAGGAAATCTCCGGCGGCCATGATTACATGACGGTCAACAAGCAGGAAACCTCGACCCGCGCTTATGTCGGTGCCTTCAACTTCAAGGGCCAGGACCAGCAGAAGAACGTCGGCAAGCTATCGGGCGGCGAGCGCAACCGCGTCCACCTCGCCAAGATGCTGAAGACCGGGGGCAACGTGCTGCTGCTGGACGAGCCGACCAACGACCTTGATGTCGAGACGCTGGCGGCGCTCGAAGACGCGATCGAGAACTTCGCCGGCTGCGCGGTGGTGATCAGCCACGACCGCTTCTTCCTCGACCGCCTGGCAACCCACATCCTCGCCTTCGAAGGCGACAGCCACGTCGAATGGTTTGAGGGCAACTTCCACGACTACGAGGAAGACAAGCGCGCCCGGTTGGGCGATGCCGCGGACAGGCCGACGAGGCTGGCGTATAAGAAGCTAACCAGGTGAGCGATGACCACATCGGGTTAAGCCTTCGTCAGATGAGTGAGAAACGACGAGAGACCCGTCGCTTACACGTGGTCGCACCTCCCCATCTCGGTGCACTGGTGGGAGCGCCGTGGCGTGTCCGAAGCATCGCAAATTTGCGGCTGCCCAAAATAGCAAACCAGTTAAAATACATTTCAACAGAGGCATGAAAAAATGCCTCGATATTGTGGTTGAAGGCCCGAACAACTTCGTCGGCGAAGCTCACGTTGCCGCCGCAACCAGTTGGCCAAATTGCCACCGGGCCCTATCCGCGCGCGGTGACGATCCGGGCGAAGTCGGAAAACGAGAATTGCGCAAGGGCGCCGTTGGATCGCATATCGGCCACCAATGTCGAGAGCCCGTGCTCCAACGTCGTCCGAGCATGCCAACCCAGGACCTGTGCGGCCAGTTCTGGCTCGCCGCAGAACCCGCTGACGTCGAAATTGCGCGCCACCACCTCGTCGATCGCCGAAGTGCTGCCTGCAGCCTGCACGACAAGCCGCGCCAATTGACGCAGGCTGGTCTTCCACCCGGTCGCAAGGTGGATCGTCGGCAGCTCACGCTCGCCCGTCGCGAGCATCTCGACGATCCGTAAAATGCCGGAAACCACGTCATCGACATGAACGAAGTCGAAATAGGCGTCGCCACCAGTGAGCACCAGCGGCTCGCCTTGCAATGCCCGCCAGAGCAGCGCGGGCACGACCCGGTCCGGATGGTCCTCGCGCCCGCCGTAGACGCTGCACAGTCTTGCGGTCGCGGTGATCAATCCGGTCTGACGCGCCCGCGTAACCGCGCGTTCGCCTTCCAGTTTCGATCTTCCGTAATGGTTAACCGGCCGAAGCGGGTCGCTTTCGCGGACCAGTTCGCTGGCAGGATCGCCGTAGACCTCGCGCGAACTGGCGAAGAGGAACCAGGCCCCAGGGGCCATCCGCTGCTGTCGGCTCAGCAGTTGTTCGGTGCCATCGACATTTATCGCTTGGCACAGTTCGGGATCGGTCTCGCCCCAAGCCACCCGCGAAACCGCGGCAAGATGGATGACGCCGTTGGCGCCGCTGGCGAGAAGCTGTTCACAGCGCTCGTCACGGAAGTCCAGGGCGTCTGCCGCTGCGGACCGCACGTCGACCTCGATCACTTCATGCCCGAGCATGCGGAGGCGGGAAACCAGCGGCGTTCCGACCAGTCCGGCACTTCCAGTAACCAAAAGCTTCATAAACACGCCTTCACGTCGTTGCGCGCGAACCAACAGGCCGAGCGCCCCGCCGCAATTGAAGTTCTCCCAGCGCCAACGTCGCCGCTGGAAAATTTACTTGGGCTCGCTCGCCTGCGGGCGGGCCGCCGTAGGGCAACGCGGCCTCAAGATAGTGACATTGTCCACGGGGGGCGCCGAGGGCCAGCCGTCTGCGGCGTGGCGTCGGGTGCTCGTTTCCCGGCGGATGCGGTTATCGCCAGGCTGTTGGCCGGCGTAAGCGAGCCTTCCAGGAACTGGTAGGGCCGTTCGCCCTCGTCGACGAGGTCGGCCAGGGGCTGCGGACCTAACGCCGGGATCAGGCGGGAGAGCGCCCGACGCGCGATTTCCGTCAGCTTGCGGGCATGGAGATGGCGCAGGTCGCTTGAACGGATCCATCCGGGATTGCGGACGTAGGCGTCAATCACCAGCCGCGCCACGGTCGCTGGATCGGTTCGGTTGACTAGCGCCGGCAGCAGCCATCCGGTCATCATCGTGTTGGCATCGGCAAAGTGACGCTCCGGGATATCGGGCATCTCGTCGCGAACCTCGGCGATGACGCGCTGCACGGCCGCCAACTGGCGAAGCGGCGCTGATTGCGACATGCCTTCACTGGCATATCGATAGCCCACCAGCGGCCGGGGCACGAGAGCTGGCTCACCCTGCGCCGCAAGCCCGAGAATAAGCTTCCAGTCCTCCGCGCCCTGTTCGCCCGCTCCTTGCGGGGCTTGGTCGAAGCCGCCCAGCGAGTTGACCAGTTGGCGGCGAAATAGCGCCGCACTCCCGTTGCCCACCGAATTAAGCGTGAGCAGACCGATTACGCTCCGTTCCGGACGCCGCCGCCAGGGTACGGGCCGAATTGCGCGATTGTGCACGTCGAATCGGAACGAATACGCATAGGCAAAGGGCGCCGCGGGGTTTTCGTCCAAATGGCGTGACGTTAACTCAAGGAACCGGGGGTGCCAGATGTCGTCCGCATCGAGAAAGGCGACGTAATCGCCGCTTGCCTCGTTCAGACCCCGGTTTCGGGCGGCCGCGAGACCGCGGTTTTCCTGACCGATGATCCGAATTCGCTCATCCCCGCCAGCAGCTTCGGCAACGGCCTGATGCAGATCGTCGGTCGAGCCGTCGTTGACGATGACGATTTCGCGGACGGGCATGGTCTGAGCGAGGATGGAGCGCAGCGTGTCACCGATGGACCACGCGGCCTGATAGACCGGCACCACCACGCTGATGGAGCGAGGCGCGTCGGCATCGACCGGCGCGATCAAGTTACCGCCCGATCCCAAGGCGTCGTCGCGCCCACGCGCCGGCGCCCCGTCACCGGATTGGCGGTGCTCGAGCGCCTTCGCGACGCGCGTGGCGCGCAGATGCGCGGCGCGGCCGCCATTCTGGCATAAAACAGATAGAACTCTCGGCATTGCAGCCCTTGACGTTACGGTTCCTCAGCATTGGGGCATCTGAGGTTTCGGAATAATGAAGCGACTGTCGAGCAAAATGGCTCCCGGCGGAAAAACTTAGTTTAACTCTTTAAGCGATGTTGCGGCGGGGCGCCCCAGTTCTGCCGATGGATCGAGCCTTGCGCCGCTCGCGCCTTCGTGGCGGCGCCAGGATCGTCATTGTGCCTCGGCTATCCGGCCGGGGCCGTTCGATCATCGGCGCTGCGGTAAAGACGGCTCGCGCCGAGGGCGCAAAGCATCACCGGCAGCAGCCAGATCACCCGGCCCTGATACCGGTCGGCCACCGCAGAGAGCGACGCACAGATGATCGCATTGGCGATGAGGGCAGCGGTGACCAGGAGCAGCAACCGCCGCTCCGATCGGAAATACCAATACGCCAAGGGTAAAAACACAATCGATAGCCAGGTTACCGCGTCCGTAATGAGCTGGAAACGTTCGCGAACGTTCAAGCCTGCTGGGTCGGAGCGAACCAGCACGATCATGCCCGGTCGAATCGCGCGCACTTGCTGATCGATCATCAGGTCCCGCAATCCGAACCGGCCAAGCTGCTGCATCGAGGCTCCGGCCGTCGCCGCGATCATTTCGCGGGGGAAGGCCGCGAAGGTGCGCAGGACAATCGGCACTTCCTCGGCGCGTATGCGGTCAAGCTGCGCCGGTGTGGCCACGTCCCGGAGGCCTTTGGGGCCAAAGACGATATCAGCGGCGTACTGCGGCGGATCGGGCATCACCGAGCAAATCTGATAGCGCCTTACCGGGCACGATCGCGCCAGATACCACCGCCCTGGCCCCAACTCGATCACTCGGGCGAGCGTCAGCGGGTAACGTTTTGGAGCGATGCTGAATTCCCCGAAGGCAACGTAGCCGCTGACCCCAACTGCCATGACGCTGGCCAGCAACGCGCCGCCGGCCAGCGCGATCGTGCCAAGCTGCCGGCCCGAGCCCATCCACCTGGGGACCGCTGCGATGCCTGCCACCAGCAGCATGGCAATTCCCACCAGCAGGTGGCTGGCGTGGAAGGAGATGGAAACCGCCACCAGCAGCAGGAGCGCCACGCGCAAATAGCCCGAGAGGCGGCCAGCGCTTGTCAGCAGCAGGGCCAGCCCCGCAATGCCGGTGGCCGCGAAGACATCGGGCAGAGTGAAGGACGCATACCAGGGAGCGGTGGTAGCCAAGCCCGCGACCAGCGCCACGGCAATGAACGGGCCGTGTTCGACTACACCCAGGCGCTCGATCAGGATCACCGTCACGAAACTCGCCGCCAGCGCCTGCAGCAGCGCCAACCACAGCATTGTCTGGTTCGGGCCGGCGAACAGGTAGACGATCACGCTATAAAAGATCGAGCGCGCGCCCCGTACCTGCTTGGCCGGGTCCGACGCCTGCGCCGCCATCGTCGCCGCCGCCCGGGTCACGCCGGTCGCAGCGATTGGGGCGGGAACTGCCGCATGGCCGAGTTCGGGCCCCGGCGAGGTCCTTGGCTCCTGGATGAGTGGCCGGTCGCCAGGCAGGCGCCGGCTCAATTGCGCTTCCACCGCGGAAACCGCGGCATAGCCATGTTTGTAATAGCCGACGATGTCCCAGAAATAGGACGGATGCTTGAACAGGACGGCTGGCCAGGAGAACAGCAGGAGCAGCAGCAGCCAGCGCAGGCAGAAGCTGCGCCGGCCTCGCCCGTTTGACGGCGCAGCCCCGTCTATGTTGTCGGGCAGCGTGCCGCTGCCATGGAACGACGGCTGGGCTGGCACGACAACCCTGACGCTCGCGCGGTCATTCACCCTGGGCCGTCCCCCCGCCCTGCGAGTGCCCCCCGGCGGGCAAAGGCCACAACGATGAGAGTCTTCTTTGCACAAGCCACCAACGCTGGCCATAGCTCTACGGATGCCCGACCTGCCAATGGAATAATGCTCGGTTCTGGACGAGGTTCAGGGGGCGATTGCGCCGCTGCGGCGTTATGTGGGACATTGGAGGACCGGTGTCTGTCCGGTGTTCGGAACCGCCTGCGGCATTTGCGTGAGTCAGATGGGCGCCCGTCGTTTCAGGAGTGAAGCCTATCCCAGTCGATCACTCGCCGGACCGCTTCTCGTGCTTTTCGCGTGCTGCTGATCCGGACCAACGCACGCCGCCGCGCCCGTTCCCCGATGGATCGTCGGCCTGATGGGCGAGAGTAGCGATTGCGTGGACGCGGCGATGAATCGAAAGAGTGCGAATGGCGAGCGCGCGCGCCATTTGGTCGTCATCGATGGCTATCACGGCCATTTGGAGTTTTTGGAGGATCAGCCCGCCGAACAGGCTGCGGCTCAGGGCCTCGGGCTTCCGCTGGCGGCCATCGCCGAGGCTCTCGAATGCCGGATCACGCTGTGCGACTGGTCGGATTGGCAGGACTATGAGCAGGATCCTTCGTCGTTCGCCAATTGGATGCCGTTTCCCGCCACCAGGCCACTCGACGTCCCCGCGCCGGCATCGTTGGCGAGCTTCGGCGGACGCATCAGGCGGTGTCCTATCCCGGCGCGCGATCCTGAACATGGCCGCCCCTTCGCCGCGGGCCTGAGTTCGAGGAGCTACGGCCTGCTGGCGGAGAGTGACCCGCTGTTCCTCGCATCCTTCGTGCTCAATCAATTCCTCGAGCAGCTCGCGCAAAGCGACCCGTTCGATCTGGTGATCCTGCCGATGTTCGGCGGCGTCGGTTATGTGGCGCAGTTGTCGCGTGCGACTGGCGCCGGGCTGCGCGATGCCCGCTTCGCTGCCGTCGTAACCGGCACGTCCGCCTGCCGGCAGATCGCCAATGGAGAGGGCTTATGGACCCGACCGGCGATAACCCGGCGCCAGATGGAGGATTTATCGCTGGGGTTGGCCGATTTGGCGATCACTTTCGGTCCACGCGGACGGGCAGTCGCCGAGGCCGGGCGGTCGGGAGCGATCGTCGAGGCGCCGCGACGGGTTTCCGAGGATGTGCTGAACGGCATTCGCGCTGCGGCAACCGCGAACGGGCCGGAAGATCCGATTTCGTTCTTTATCCACGAGCCTCTGCAGGCCGCCAGCGGCACGCTGCTGGCGCTCGATGCCGCCAGAACGCTGATGCTCCAGCGGCAGCCGCTGCAGCGAGCGATTGCGTGCTCGGGCACCGCAATGCGCTTCGCGCCTGCGCTGCCGAAGGATTTCCGTTCCTATTGGTCGTCGCGAGGCTGGGCCAAGGAGCTGGTCGAGGAGGGTTATTGGACGTGGGCTGAAGTGCCGCCCGTCGCCCCCGGCGCCTGCCGTGTCAGACTCTGTCCGAGCGCTTTCGAGCACCTTCCCGCCCTCTGGCAATCGCTGGCCGATGGCTGCGCGGTGGTTGTCTCGGCGGCAGCCGCCGAAGGGTTGGCCGCTCCCACCTTGCTGCCGAAGGCGCTGCTGCTCGACGATGGCACGACACCAGAACAACTTGCCGCGCGGCTGATCCACCTTGAAAGCCTTGGCGGCGCCGGCATCGACAAGCTCCGGGTCGAAATGTGCGACGCTGTGCTGTCGACTTATGGCGGCCCTGATTTCGAGAGCAAGCTAGGCTCCACGGTCGGAGCCATCCGCCGGGTGTTGGCCGGGGAAATCATCGCGCCGTCGCTCGACCAGGCTGCTCGCAGGCTGCTGGACGGCAGGCCCGGCGCGACCATCGCGCGGGACGAGGTATCCCCGCCCCTCATCGCCGCGCCGGCAACGCTGACCGTCGCGATCCCCTGCTTCGAGATGGGGTCGCTGGTCATCGAGACGGTGGAAAGCGTCTGGGCATCGGAACGCCTCCCGGACGAGGTGCTCCTCATCGACGACGGTTCGCGCGGCGCGGAAACGGCGGAGGCGATCGGCGAAATCGTATCGCGCGCCAAGCAGCGGGGGCTGCCTATGACGCTGATCCGCCAGGTCAATCAGGGACTGGCATCGGCCCGGAACACGGCGCTCGCCGCCGCCCGTTCGGGTTATATCTCCTTCATCGATGGCGACGACCTCATCGATCCGCGATTCTATCGTCTCGCGCTCGATCTACTTGCGACAAACCCGGGGTTGGGCGGGGTGGCGGCATGGGCGGAAACCTTCGGAGTCGGGGTAGAGCCGGGCTTTTGGAACGCGCCGCAACCGGAACTGCCATTGCTTCTGGCGGAGAACACCGTCTTTGTGCCCTGCATGTCGCCCGTCGCTCTGCTTCGCCGATTGGGGGGCTATGACATACGCCAGCGGTTCAATTACGAGGATTGGGAGCTGGCGATCCGCATCGTCGCGGCAGGTTACCCGATCGTAACGATCCCGCGCTACCTGCAGCGCTATCGGGTGCGGGCGGATTCGCTTCTTCGCACCATGTCCGATGTGCAGAACCAGGTCATGCGTGAGGAACTATTCCACAATCACCGATCGACGATCGAGAAATTCGGCCCCGAACTTGCCGCCCAGATCGAACATCGGTTGATGAGGGCGCTTGGGCGGCAGAGCGAGGCAACGCCGGTCTCCGGCGATGCAGCGATTCAGGCGCTTCGCGGTCATGCGCAGGCAGGCGTCAGACGATCGATGGCGTCATGGAAAAGTCGTTTGCAGGCGATCGTTAATGGCAGCGTTGGTCAGCAATGAGGCACCTGATCGTCTGCCGCGAATTTCCGCCAGCGGTTTACCCGCCCGGAGGGATAGGCACCTATGTCGCGCATATCTCCCGGGTGCTCGCTGAAAGTGGCGAGATCGTCCATGTCATCGGCCAGCGCTGGGCGGGCGCGACCAGGCGGATCGAGCGGTTGTGCGATGGCCGGCTGATCGTCCACCGTATCGCCCCCGAGGACTCCGACCTGTATCCCAGCCTGCCTGGTGGCCGGCTCGCCGAGCAGGAAATGGAGGCGATGCTCCGCTCGGACTTCCCGCCGCAGTGGTTCTCTTGGGTGGCGGCTGGTCTGGCCGAGAGGCTGGTGGAGAGCGAAGGCATAGATGTAATCGAAGCGCAGGAGTGGGAAGCCCCTCTTTATTATTTCCTGCTGCGGCGAACACTTGGGCTCGGGCCGGACCGCAAGCCGCCGTGCATCGTCCATCTCCATTCGCCCACGGAATTCATCTTCCGCCACAATGATTGGCCCCTTTCCCGCCCCGATTATTACCCGATGAAGCGGTTGGAAGACTTCGTCATCAAGGCGTCCGACGCACACCTGTGTCCGAGCCGATACCTCGCCAGCCACTGCGTCGAACATTACGGACTTGCCGAGCCGGTCGAAGTGATCCCACTGCCGATGGGTTCGAGCGCGGAGATCGGGCGCGAGGTGGAGACATGGAGCCGGGGCTCGATCTGTTTCTGTGGCAGGTTGGAGCCCCGCAAGGGCGTCATCGAATTCGTCGATGCGGCGATCTCGGTGGCGAGAGACGATCCCACCCTGCGTTTCGACTTCGTCGGCTCGGATAATCAATTCAACACCCGGATCAGCGTGCAAAGCCTTGTCGAGCGGCGGATTCCGCCCGAACTGCGGGCCTGTTTCCAGTTCCACGGCGGCAAGCCTCGCGACGAATTGCTGCGGATGCTCGGCAACGCGCGGATCGCGGCGGTGCCTTCGCGCTGGGAGAACTTTCCGAACACCTGCCTTGAGGCCATGGGTTCCGGGCTACCGGTGCTTGCAACGCGCAACGGCGGCATGGCCGAGATGGTGGAGGATGGCGTCACCGGATGGCTGGCTGGCGACGGGCCGGAACCGCTCGCCGATCGCCTTGCCGAGGCGCTGCGTCGCGCCCTCGCGGCTACTCCGCAGGAATGCGCCGCGATGGGACGCGCGGCAGCGCAATCGATCCGGGGGATGTGCGACAATGACCGCATCGCCCGTCGGCATATCGCCTTTCGCGGCGCGGTGGCGCGGCGCGGCGCGCACCGCAGCACGCGCTTCCCCTCGGCATTCCCCTGGCCGGAGCGTTCAACCCGGCCAAGCTGTGCGAGGCTGCCATCAGCGGCGGATGATCGAGGTGTCGCGGTCGTGGTGCTGGCCATTCGCGGCGGCGATGCGGTCGAAGCTCTGCGGAACGCTCACCGCCAATCGCATGCGCCCCAAGCGGTGATCGTCGTGGCGCCGGAGCCGCCGCGGACCGACATTCCGCATCACTTCCTCCCCTATCGCGGTAGCTCGCGCGCGATGGCCAAGGCGTTGGCGGTGTCCAGCTTCCCGAATGTGCCGCGATGGATGTTTATCGATCGTTGCACACAGCTGCACCCCGATGCGCTTGAGCAGATGGGCCGGGCCATGGACGCGGTGCCGGGTGCCGGATTGGTCGTGCCTTGGGCTGCAATGATGCAATCGGCTCATCCAACATGGGCGGAGCAGCCGGCATTTCCGTATCAATGGCTGCGGAACGAGGTCCGAGGCCCGGCGTTGTACCGGCGCGAGGCCATCATCGACGCGGGTAATTTTCGGAGCGACATTGCGGAGGGTCACGAAGACTGGGCCCTCGCGACCGCAATCATGGCGGATGGCTGGGCCGCGCCCTGCCTGCCCGCATTGCTCGCCAGCCGGAGCGCGGAGGCCGACATCGAGGAAGCGACATACGGTCAGCGTGGCCACGCAAGTGTCCAGATCGCCTGCCGATTTGCCAAGCTCGCCGGTGAAGACGTCGTCGCGCTGTTGTCGATGCTTGACTTGCCGGTTCGGCAAGCTGTCGAGCCTGGATCCTTCGCGACCGAACAGGATAGACGCACCGGCGCTGCCCAGCCCGAAGTGGTGAACTTCCGAAAGCTCCTGGCAATGCCCCTGCGCGATCAGCTTGCTGTCGCGTTGGCGGCCGCCAAACAGCCGCGCCTGGCGATGAGCTGGCTGCTCTGGCGCGCCAAGACCATGCTCGGGAACTGGCGCCTCCGTGGGATTGATTGAGGCGAAACCCTTCCCGGCTCGGGCGGCGAGCAATGTGTCGGCCACGCCGGGCGCCGCTCCGCCGATCTCGATCGTGCTCTGCACGCACAATCGGGTAGGTTATCTGCGTTCCGCGCTGGAGAGCATCTTCGACCAGGGCGAGACCAGACACGCGTATGAGCTGATCCTGATCGACAATTGCTCGAGCGACGGCACCGCCGAGCTTGGCAAGGCGATGGCCCGCGTCGGCTTGCTTCGCTACCTCCCCGAGCCGGAACTTGGGCTCTGTCACGCGCGCAACACCGGGTGGCGGAATGCGCGAGGGCGCTATGTCGCCTATTTCGATGACGACGCCCTCGCCGAACCCGGCTGGATCGACGCGATAGCCGACGCCTTCGCCTCCACGCCGACCGCGGGTGTCGTCGGCGGAAGGGTCGATCCGATCTGGGAAGCGGAGCGGCCAGGCTGGCTGTCCGACAGCGTCGCCCTCAGCCTGACGATCGTCGATTGGTCAAGCGAGCCTAAGTCCATCCCGGATGTGCGCGTGGAATGGCTGGTTGGCGCCAACATGGCCGTGCCGCGCCAAATCCTGGAAGAAATTGGAGGCTTCGATCCTCGTCTCGACCGCATCGGCACCCACATGCTCTCGGGCGGCGACGTTTTCCTGCAAAAGGCGATTGTCGAGCGGGGCTATGGCTGCCTTTACTATCCGGCCATGGCGATCCGGCATCTGGCCGCCCGCACGCGTCTCAACAAACCGTGGTTCCACGCCCGATATTATTGGCAGGGGATTTCCGACGCGGTGATGATCCTCATCACCGAGCGGCCTTCGCCGGGGCGGCGTTTCGTCATGGCGGCAAAATCGCTGGGCGAACTGCTTCGCCATCCAGGCGAGCTGTGGAATCTTCTGGGTTCGTCGAACGACCCGGCCGCCTTCGAGCGTCGCTGCTTCACCCTGATCCACGTCGGCTACATCGCCGGGCTGCTTGGAAAGGCCCGAGCGTGAAAGGCGCCCGGCTCCGTTTCATCGCCACGCGTTACCCGCATTGGGGAAACCACGCCGGGATCGGCCAATTCACCAAACATCTCGATCGCCAACGCTATCGCGTCGATTATCATCTGGTCGCCGACAACGACAGCCAGCTCCCGCTGCCGGGCGCCAGGCTGCGCGAGCGGCTGAGAGATCGCGTGCAGCAATCGGGCATGGCATGGTACAAGCTCAGCGATCTCGCTGCCGAACTGCGTGCGCTGGGGGCAAGCCTTGCCGGTCGCGCCCAACTCGTGCATTTCCTCGATGGCGAGCACGGCGCGCAGTTCCTGCCGCAATGGCTGGCGGCCATGCCCGGCCGCGACCCCCCGTTGGTAGCAAGCTATCACCAACCTGCTCAACTGCTGCCGACGCTGGTCGATCCAAAGGTGCTCACCCTGCTTGACGCCGTCGTGCTCGTCGCTCCGTCGCAGCGAGGTTTCTTCGAAGCCTTCATGCCGGCCGAGAAAATCGTCACCATCCTGCACGGGATCGACACCGACTATTATCGTCCCGGCGCGTTACCCGATGATGGCATCTTCCGCTGTGTCACCGCCGGACATTGGCTGCGCGACTGGGGCGCGATGAAACGCGCGGCCAAAGCGCTGCGTGAGCACAGCGACATCGAGTTTCACGTCGTCACGAATCGTGTGACCGGGCTCGAGGGTCTACCGAATGTCCGCATCCACAACGGCTTGACCGATGGAGAGTTGCTGACGCTGTACCAGCGTTGCGATCTCGGCCTGCTGCCGCTGACCGATTCGACCGCCAACAACAGCCTGCTTGAATTCATCGCCTGCGGTCTGCCCTTGCTTTCTACCGATCTCGAAGCGGTGCGGGCCTATGTTGGCGATGACGAAGCCGTCCTGCTTTCGCCGGGAGAAGGTGCAGGCTTCGCCCAGGCAATTCTCGATCTGCGCGATGACCTCGAGCTATGCGCGGGCATGGGCCGCGCCGCGCGCCGCCGGGCCGAGCAGCTTGCCTGGCCGAATATCGCGGCGGAGTACGCGCAACTCTATTCGAGGCTGCTGACTGAATGACAAAGATGGAAAGTCCCCAGAAATTCCCGCAGCGGACGCGCGTCTCGTGAATTCTGATCCTGCATCACCTGCCTTGGATGGCGAGACGACGATCTCCGTCGTCATGCCCGCCCGCAACGCCGAGCAGACGATCGCGATCGCGCTGGATTCGCTGCTGGCGCAGGAGTTCCCGAACTGGCGCGCGATCATCATCGATGACGGCTCAACCGACCAGACGCGCAGCATTGCGCAGCACTATGTGGAGCGAGACTCCCGATTCCAGCTCATTGACGGTCCGCAACGGGGCGCCGGCGCGGCGCGAAACGCCGGGCTGGCGGCGATAGCCGAACCCTGGGTCCTCTTCCTCGATTCCGACGACACTCTCGACCCCGCGATGATGCGGCGGATGATGGCCGCATTGGCGGAAGAACCGCGGGCGGATGCCGTGCATTGCGGCTGGACCTTCACCGATTGGGAAGGCAACCCGATTTCGACGGCGCGATGCATCGCTCCGGGGCCGGACCTGTTCCCGCCGTTCTCGCGTTATTGCGCCTTCGCGATCCACGCCTGCATCTTCCGGCGTCCGTTTTTCGACAAGGCGGGCGGGTTCGACGAAGCGCTGACCACTTCCGAGGATTTCGACCTGTGGCAGCGCATCGCTCGTCTGGGCGCCTATTTCATCGGCATCGACGAATATCTGGTCACCTATCGAATTCGCGACAAATTGAGCTGGTTCGATGCAGCGCGCTTCCTCGATGACGCTTTGCGTGTCGTCGATCGCGGCCATAGGGCCGATCCAAGGCTCAGCGATCAGCCACTGCCGCCAACTTACGTCGAGGGAATGGCCAAGCAGGACCTGTTTCCCGCGCAAGTGCATATGGTGGTCTGGGCCGCCGGCCTCCAGATCGCCCGCGGCATCGACGCGACGCCTCTGCTTGCCCGGCTACCGCCCCCCGTATCCCCACTTGTGGACAGCAACCAGTTGGCGGATTCACTGCTGAGGGGCATCCCTTTGGCGCGCTGTCGCCCGACAACGGCTTGGTTGGAGCTATGGCCCGAGATCGAGCATGTCCTCGTCGCCTTCATGCAGGGTCTCCAAAACCATCTGGGCGCACCCGACTTGGCGCAGCGCATCGTGGCCGCACTGGAATTGCGGGTCGTAAAGGAACTTGAGCCGCTGCTCGGGCCCGACCGAAAGGCCATATTTCTGAACTCGACGGCGGCGGTGGCGGTGGAGGTTCACGGGGAAATCGAAGACCTGCAGCTCCCTGGCATCGAGCGCGCCGTCTGCTTTATCTTCAATCATGGGCATCATTTCGGGCCGATCATCCTCCCCGTTTTCCACGGTACGGTCGCAGCGATCGTGTTGCGGGACGCCATCGCTGCGCAATTCGCTTGGCCGCTCCTCGAGTCGCTGTTTTCCGTGGAGATATATCCGGCGCTCACCGTTGAGCCCGAACCCAATGGCTGGACGATTGGCCGGCTGGGACCGCTGGTCCGGGGTCTAGAGCGCGACCCAGGCGCGCCCGGCGGCCTGCACGATGCGGTCGGCTGGACGATCTTCGTCCAGGAACTCCTCGGGCTGCCGGACTGGAGCGTGGATCAGCTTTACGACTGGTCCATCGAGCAACCCGACGCCGTCGGGCTGTCCTTCGCGGACGGGCCTGTCGCCGTCGAACTCAGCGGACCGTTGCCGACACTGATCAACGCCGCCGGGGAGGTTGAGCTTGAGGTCAAGATCGGCGGCGCAACGGCATTCCTCACCAGGCTTCTTGCCGAGAACGGTGAGATTCCGCCCGCGCGCATCAGGGCGGCGATCCTCGATCGCGGCAAGATGGAACTGGCGCGGATCGCCGTTCGCGAAGCGATCGTCGGCTATGTGGGAGATGTCGGCGTTCCTCTCCGCGAGCGGCTCCAAACCGCCGCCCATCGCGAACACGCGGACGTTTCCGCCGAGGTCATCGCCGGGACGGTAGGCGGCGAGCGACTGCGAGCATTTGTCGCGAAGGTTGCGGGAGAACTGCCGGATAATGGTATCGGCTCGGCGATCATCGGCACGGCGCGTATCGGCGACGCCGCGCAGAATCTTCGACGCGCCGAGCTGCCCGCCAGCATCGCGGCCGAGTTGCCGGCGGGGCTGCGGCCGTTGCAGCCCGCCATCCTGGTCAATGAGGCACCGGCTTCTCGGTGCTACTATCTTCCAGACCTGATAACACACGCCGCTTCCGCTCCGATTAGCCCTTCCCCGGCCGGGACCAACGTCGGCAACGACAAGGCCGGGATTTACGGACGTCACTTCTTCGAGGCGCTGTTCGCCAAGGGTGCCGATCCTTGGAAATATACCTCGCCCTATGAGCAGACCAAGTATGAGCAAACGCTAAGCCTCATTCCACGCACGGCGCGCGAGAAGGCGCTCGAGATCGGTTGTGCCGAGGGGCATTTTACCATCCAGCTGGCTCCGCTGGTCGGCACGCTGCTTGCGACTGACATTTCCGAGCTTGCCCTTGCGCGGACGGCGGATATTTGCCGCGGGTTCGACAATATTGCCTACCGCCATTTCGACCTCGCCAAGGACGACTTACCCGGCACCTTCGATCTCATCGTCTGCAGCGAACTCCTCTATTACATGGGCGACCTGTCCGACCTCGCGGAAGTCGGCGCCAAGCTTGCGCGCGGCCTCAACGATCGCGGCTACCTGGTGACCGCACACGCCAACCTGGTGGTCGATGAGCCGGATGTCACCGGCTTCGACTGGCGCATGCCCTATGGCGCCAAGACGATCGGCGAGACCTTCGCGCAGGCGCCGGGGTTGGTCTTCGAATGGGAATTGTGGACACCGCTTTACCGCATTCAGCTGTTCCGCAAGGGTGGCCTGATGGGCAGGCTTTTGCGGCGGAATGCAAAGGCCCCGCGCAAGAAGATCATCGCCCAGAACGTCGAGCCCGTGCCGGAGGTTGCCCGTCATATCCTGTGGAACGGCGGCGAGGTCGCAGCCGAGGAGCGCGAGGTCCTGACCTGGCAATTGCCCATCCTCATGTATCATGCGGTTAGCGAATCCGGACCCGAACCCTTGGCGCGATGGCGGGTCACGCCGGCCGCGTTCGAGGCGCAACTGAGCTACCTACGCGGTGCCGGGTTCGAACCGACGAGCTTCGAGGAATGGCGCGCGGCCCGTGAAAGCTTCACGCCGCTGCCCGGACGCAGGGTCTTGATCACCTTCGACGATGTCTACGCCGACTTTGAAGCGAATGCGTTGCCGGTCCTTCTGCGCCATCGCTTTCCAGCGACACTGTTCGTCCCGGCCGAGAAAGTCGGCCTGACCGCGGACTGGGACGCCTGGAGCGGAGACTGTCTGCGGTTGATCGATTGGAGCGGGCTTGAGCGGGCGCGGGACGCCGGGATGCGGGTCGGATCGCATGGCGCGAACCACCGCGAACTCGCGGGGCTGGCGTCGGCGGATGTCGCCGAGGAACTCTGGCGTTCGCGCGCACGGATCGAATCCAGGCTTGGGGTCGAGGTGGACGCGCTCGCCTATCCGTCCGGTTCGACCGATGAGATCGTCGAGCATCTCGCCGCGGCCTGCGGATACCGGCACGCCGTCACTACCACACCCGGCGCCAGCCCACTGCAAGATCGCGACTTCGCCCTCTCCCGGGTAGAAGTGTCCGGGCACTGGATGCTAGAGGACTTCATCAGGCAGATGACGGTATGAACCAGCGGTGGCCGTCTTGCCCGGAACGAGGGCGCTGCAGGGGCAATCCGGTGTCCGATCATCGCCTGCACGCCCACCTGCGCGTTGCGCGCCGCGCATGACCATGACGTCACCGGCGCTCGGGAAGCTGAACCACTGGTTCGCGGTCCTGGGCGTGCTCGTCGCCCGCGACCATAAGGCCCGGTACAAGAACACGGCGATGGGAATGTTGTGGGCGGTGGCCAGCCCAGTGCTGTTTCTGCTTACCTTCTACATGCTGTTCAGCGTCATCATGCGGGTTGACGTGCCCAACTATGCCTCCTTCGCCTTCACCGGGATCATCGCCTGGACTTGGCTTCAGACCAGCCTCAACGAGGGGGTCGCGAGCATCGCGCATAACTCCAGCCTCGTCAGCCATCCCGGCTTTCCGCTGCAGACGCTGCCGATGGTTTCGGTCGTGTCCAACCTCATCAACATGGTGTTCTCCCTGCCCCTGCTGTTCGTCGTGGTGCTGGTCGAGCACGTCCAGCTTGGGTGGCAGGTGGTGCTGATGCCGCTGATCATGCTGGTGCAGTTGGTCTTCCAATTGAGCCTGACCTATTTTGCATCCGCGGCCAACGTCACATTCCGAGACGTCCAGTACATCTTGCCGGTGTTGTTGCAACTTGGCTATTTCATGACGCCGATCTTCTATGATCTTTCCCAGTTGCCCGAGCGTTTCCGGAAGGTGATGGCGCTTAATCCAATGAGCCAGATCATCGAGGCCTATCGGGCGGTGCTGAACGGCCGGCTTCCCGACTTTGCATCTCTCGGCATGGTTCTCGCCGTGTCCATCGGGCTGCTGATCCTCGGCTACCGCTATTTCCGCAGGGCGGCGGAGCATTTTCTGGAGGAAATCTGATGACCGCAGCGCTCGTGGTCGAGCGGGTCGGTAAGCGGTTCCAGCACCGGGATTCAGCCGGTCCTCGAACCTTTCATCAGTTCATTGAGGGCGGGTGGCGAAAGCGCCATGCCCGACGTGACTTCTGGGCGCTCAGGAACGTCAGCTTCCAAGTCGAAGCCGGCGAGATGCTGGGCGTCATCGGCAGTAACGGATCCGGCAAGTCGACGCTGTTGAGGATGCTGGGCGGGGTGATGCGTCCCGACGAAGGCCGGATCGAACGGAGCGCATCGGTCAGCGGCCTGCTTGATCTCAATGCCGGAATGCACCCGGATCTGACCGGTCGGGAGAACGCGATCGGCGGTGGCATCATCGCCGGCCTGAGCCGGCGCCAGATCGTCGCAAGGATGGACGAGGTGATCGCCTTCGCCGAACTCGAAGACTTCATCGACGAACCACTGCGCAGTTACAGCGCGGGAATGCGGTTGCGGCTGGGTTTCGCGGTGGCGGCGCAGACATCTCCGAAGATCCTGCTGATCGACGAGGTGCTGGCGGTCGGGGACATGGGGTTTCAGCGCAAATGCCTCGATCGTATCAACCAGTTTCGCGCCGAGGGTTGCGCCATCGTCCTGATCAGCCACGACCTCGCACAGGTCGAAGCGACATGCGATCGCGCGATGTGGCTCCGGAACGGCGAGGTGGTCACGATCGGGGCCACCCAGAGCGTCGCTCGGCATTACGAGTCCAGGATGCTTCAGAACACCGTTGCGCGCACGCCCCTGGAGGTTCTCGATTCAGGGCAATCGCACCTGCAGCTCAATGTCAATCGCTTTGGATCGCTCGAAAATCAGATCACCCGCGTTCGTTTCCTCGACCAGCATGGCGTCGAAACTCAATCTTTCAAGTCTGGAGATGCCGTGACCGTCCAGGTCTGGGTGGAAACGACTATCCCCCTGCGGGATCTTCACTTGTCCGTGACGTTGGCGAACGATCGTGGTGTCGATTTGATCGACATGACGACGGAGGAAAACGGACTTGAATTGCCTGGTACGGTTGGTAAATCAATAATTCGGCTTGATCTCGATGGCGTCCCGCTTGCGCACGGCCTCTACCATTTCAGCGTCGGCATATACGAAAAGAGTTGGTCGTTAGCTTACGACCGCCACGTCAACGCCTACGATATTCAAATCGACGGGGAAGAGAGCTGGTGTTCCCTGAACCCGCCCCACCGCTGGAAAATTTCCAGTCCTGCCCCCGCCTGACCGCCTTGCAATAGCGTGGATCTGGAACAGCCATCCGCCATTCCGACAAAACGAGCAGGAGCATTTGCGAAGCTGCGTGGGCTAAGCGAAGGAGAAGTTCGCCGCCGATAGAGACCCGAGCGTAACGTTCAGCAGAGTAATTGTGTCGTTTGCGGTCAGCGTAATGATCGTGTTCGCGCCTGATTGCCTCGATCCCGCCATGACTTCACCAAAGGTATCGAATGCGGCGCCATAGGCCAGTTGGATGATCTCTCCGCTGCCAGGCGCAAAATCTGTGATCGTATCCTTGCCCGAGCCGAGCGCGAACGCGAAAGTATCGACGTCAGCACCGCCGGTCAGACGATCATCGCCAGCGCCGCCGATCAGGATGTCGTTGCCGAGGCCGCCGTTGAGCGTGTCGTTGCCGAGGCCGCCGTCGAGCACGTTTGCCGCCGCGTTGCCGGTGAGAACGTTGTTAAGGTCGTTGCCGGCGCCGTTGATCGCAACAGTGCCGCTTAGCGTCAAGTTCTCGACGAACCTGGCCAGTCCGGTCAGCGCGAAGCTGATCGAACTGGTCACCACATCGATCCCTCCGGCATCGCCCCCGGCGCCGTCGGTCTCGTCGACAATATCGCCGATGTTGTCGACGACATAGCTGTCGTTGTCCGCGCCGCCGGCCATGAAGTCCGCGCCAAGGCCGCCGTCGAGCCGGTCGGCGCCGACCCCGCCGAAGAGGCGATCGTCCCCTGCACCGCCGTTCAACACGTCGTTGCCAGCGCCGCCGATCAAGACATCGTCGCCGGCATTGCCGTTCAGGGTATCATTGCCAGGGCCACCATCGAGCAAATTCGCCGCCGCGTTGCCGATTAGAAGATTGTTCAGATCGTTGCCGGCGCCGTTGATCGCGGTTGTTCCGCTCAGGACGAGGTTCTCCACGTAGCCGGCGAGGCCGGTCAGCGCGAAGCTGATGGTGCTGTAGAGCGTATCGACGCCTCCCGCGTCGCCACCGTTGCCATCGGTCTCGTCAACCACGTCACCGACATTGTCGACATAGTAGGTGTCGTTGCCTGCCCCACCGGCCATCACATCGGCGCCCGCGCCGCCAGTGAGCCGGTCCGCGCCCGCACCGCCCAGCAAGCGGTCGTCGTCCAAGCCGCCATTCAGGATGTCATCGCCCAGGCCCCCTATCAGCACGTCGTTTCCGGCATTGCCGTTCAGCGTATCGTTGCCGTCGCGGCCGTCGAGCACGTTCGCGGCGGCGTTGCCGTTCAGAACATTCGCAAGGCCGTTGCCGGTACCGTCGATCGCCGCCGGGCCGGTGAGTGTCAGGTTCTCGACAAAGCCCGGCAATACATAGCTTACCGAAGTCAGGACGGTGTCGAGCCCCCCCATGTCGCCCCCCGCCCCGTCCGTCTCATCGACGACATCCCGCGAATCATCGACCACGTAGGTGTCGTCTCCGGCGCCGCCCACCATCACATCGGCGCCGCCTCGGCCGTCCAGCCGGTCATTCCCTCCTCGGCCGATCAGGATGTTTGCGTTCGAATCGCCAAACAACTGATCAGGCCCGGCACCGCCTGCCAGAGCCTCGATCTGCTGGAACCTCAGGGTATCGGCAAGATCGCCGGTGATCCCGCCGACTTGTGCCGAGAAGTCCACCGTGTCGATGCCGGCGCCGCCGACATATCGGGTGGCATCGAGAACGCCGGGCAAGATATCGTCGCCGGGACCGCCGGTCAGTACCGGCACCGGCTGCGCGAGCAGGGTAAAGCTGTCGCCGACGCTCGTAATAGTGTCCGATGCGTCGAAAAGATCGGTGTGCAACCCTTGGAGGCCAGACGCCTGATAGGCCGAAAACCAGGCCTGACGCTCGACATATGGCAAGTCGTCGAGCATCTGCGAGCCGGCGTTGAAGAACGCCTGTTGCTCGCCTTTTGAAAACCGACCGATGTTGTTCCAATCTGCCAGGGACCATTCCGTGACCCACACGGGTAACCCGTACTTCGCATAGACCTGGTCAAGGAAAGACTTGAAAGCTCTTACGTCTGGATTCGTCGTGTAATAATGGACCGCAATGAAATCGACGCGGTATCCGAGACTGTTGGCCTGGCTCATGAAACTGTCTAGCCAGCCGCCGGTCTTCAGCGTGCTCCAGGTCGTGACGGCTGGCGAGCCCAGGCGCATGCCGCTCGCCATCAGCGCCGGCCAATAGCTGAGCGCCTGATTCACACTCATGTTCGATTGCTGATAATGATCGGGTTCGTTGAAGGTCAGCAGCGTGCCACCTGGATTGGCCGAGGCCACGGCGGCGAGGCTGCCCATGTCAGCGGCGCCCCAGATCATCGGGACGAACTTGCCGAGGTCCGACGCGGAATAGTGGGCTTCGAAGTCGCCATTGGTGAGCTGGCTCGTGCCACTCAGTTTGAAGGAGAAATTATCAAGCGTCAGCGAGCCGTTCGGGTCGGCAGCCGGAATAAGGTAGGCGTTGGTGGCATTCACGGGGACCGTTCCCGATAACGCGAACCCTGGTCCTGCTGACGGAACCCAGCTGTAATCCTGTGCTATTTGCGCGCCCGCGCTGTCGCGCCAGCTCACCACTACACCGCCCCCCGACCCGGAGACACTCTGCGCATCGAAGCTGAGCGACCAGGGCTGGCCCGACGCAACGGCGAGGCCCTGATATGCCCAGCCGTCGGTTCCGGTCAGCTGGAGCGCAGTGTTCGTGCCGACACTTACCGGGCCAGCAGTGCTTCCGAGCGTCCACCCCAGAGTATCCAACCGCAGCGCCGGCGCCCATGTGTAGAACCAGTCTGCGGAAATTGCGTTCAGATCCGAAAACATCCGTGGAACGCCGAATGCCGGCCAAGTACCGATACCGATTTTTTCCGGAATTTCGATGAGATTGGGATTAGCCACGGCGAGTCTCTCCCCCAATGGGAGCGGAAAAAACACGCAAGGCTACGCAGGCAGCAATCGCCGCCGGTTTTACGATCAACATCGGATTGCCCCCGAAGAAGAGCTCGCATATGGCAAGCCTCTAACTCGCCCACATGCCTTAATTATTCCCTAATTACAATGAATATTGCTCGTGCCCTGCTGAGGAATTTACCGGCAGCAAAAGGCTTTTACCGGCAGCAGAAGGCTGGCGTCGCCGTAGCTGTAGAAGCGGTAACCGGCGCGGATCGCGTGGGCGTAGGCCGCCTGCATCCGCTCCACTCCCATCAGCGCACTGACCAGCATGAACAGCGTAGAGCGCGGCAGGTGGAAGTTGGTGATCAGTCCGTCGATGGCGCGGAATGTGTAGCCGGGGGTGATGAAGATTGCAGTGTCGCCCTCGAACGGACGGATCGTGCCGTCCTCGCTGGCCGCGCTTTCCAGCAGGCGCAGGCTGGTGGTGCCCACTGCGATCAGGCGGCCGCCGGCGTGCCGCGCGGCGGTAAGCCTGGCAGCGGTGGCGGCGTCGATCTCGCCCCATTCGGCATGCATGTGGTGGTCTGCGGTGTCCTCGGCCTTGACCGGCAGGAACGTGCCGGCGCCGACGTGGAGCGTCAGCGTTTCGTGGGCGATGCCAGCCTTGCCGAGCACGGCGAGCAGCTCGGGGGTGAAATGCAGCGCGGCGGTGGGCGCGGCGACAGCGCCGTCGCGGGTCGCGAACATCGTCTGGTAGTCGTCACGGTCGGCTTCGTCGGCCTCACGCTTGCCGGCGATATACGGTGGCAGCGGCATCCGCCCGGCGCGCTCCAGTAGCAGCTCGACAGGCGCTTCGCCGAGGAAGCGCAAGGTCCAGGCGCCGTCGCCAAGGTGCTGTTCGGCGATGGCCGAGACACCTCCCGCGAAGTCGATCGTATCGCCCTCGCGCAGCCGCCTCGCGTTGCGGACGAAGGCTTCCCACGCGCGAGTATCCAGCCGCTTGTGCAGCGTCGCGCCGATCCGCGCGGCGCCGCGCCGGCCCTCCAGCTGCGCGGGTATCACCCTGGTGTCATTGAACACCAGCACGTCGCCGGCACGCAGCAGCGCCGGCAGGTCGCGCATATGATGGTCGGCGAACGCCGCGTCGCCCTCCACCACCAGCAGCCGCGCGGCGTCGCGCGGGCGCACCGGGCGCAGCGCGATCCGCTCCGTCGGCAGCTCAAAATCGAAGAGGTCGACGCGCATCGGCAGGCGCCCCGCGCGAACAGATTAGAACTACTGCAGCGTTGGCGCGGCGGTCGGCTGCTCAGCCGGAGCGGGAGCCGCCGCGGGGGCGACTGGCGCGGGCATCGGCGGCACCGGCTTGTTCTCGCTCGCCAGCGACGCCTGGAGGACGCGCGTCGGATTGGCCGGCGGCTCGCCGCGCTCGATCCTGTCGACCAGGTCCATGCCGCCGATTACCCGCCCGAACACCGTGTATTTGTGGTCGAGCGAGAAGCGGGGATAGAACACGATGAAGAACTGGCTGTTGGCGCTATCGGGATTGTCGGTGCGCGCCATCGACACGGTGCCGCGCAGATGCGGCATGGCGTTGAACTCGGCCTTGAGGTCGGGCAACGGCGAGCCGCCGGTTCCAGTGCCGGTGGGATCGCCGGTCTGCGCCATGAAGCCGTCAATGACGCGGTGAAAGACGACGCCGTTGTAGAAGCCCTGCCGGACCAGCGTCTTGACCCGCTCGACATGGCCGGGCGCCCACTGCGGCATCATCCGGATGGCGACGCGGCCGCCGTCGGACAGGTCGAGATAGAGGACGTTATCGGGATCGTGGCCGACGTCGGCGTCAAGCGCCGAGGTTGGAAGGGCCGCCGGAGCAGGCGTCGCCTCAGCCTTCTTGTCCTTGGCCCACGCTGGCGCGGCGACCAGCGACAGCAGCGCCGCCAGGAACGCGAGGGATACGGATTTCATCTGCGGATCATCCTCGGTGAAGTCTCGGTGGGCGAGGCTTGGCCCCCGGCACCGGTGCGGCGTCCCGATAGCGCCCCGCGACTGTCGTGGCAATGAACGCAAGGCTGCGCGGTGCGCCCCGGTCAATAGTCGCCTTGGCGGCCGATCAGTTCGATCCGGGCGGTCACGTCGGCGCGGACAGCGGGGCTGACGAAGGGCGCGATGTTACCGCCGAACAGCGCGATTTCCTTGACCAGCTTCGAGGCGATCGGCTGCAGGCTGGCGTCGGCCATCAGGAACACCGTTTCGATGGTGGCATTGAGCTGCTGGTTCATCCCGGCCATCTGATATTCGTACTCGAAATCGGCAACGGCGCGCAGCCCGCGCACGATCACGCTGGCGCCCTGCACCTCGGCGAAGCGCATCAGCAGCGCATTGAAGCCGACCACGGTGACGTTGGCGGTTCCCAGCGCCGCCACCTCGCGCTCGACCATGGCGATGCGCTCGTCGGGAGAGAACATCGGGTTCTTGGAAGGGTTGGTGGTGACGCCGATGATCAGCCGGTCGACCAGCTTGGCACCCCGGCGGATGATGTCGGCATGGCCGAGCGTGATCGGATCGAAGGTGCCCGGATAGACGCCGACGCGTTCGCTTGCCGCCATCAGTGGTTCCTCTCGACGATGTAGCTCGCCACCGCGCGCAGCAGATCGGCCTCGGCACCGTGCTGGGCGAGGTGCGCGATCGCCTGCTCGACCAGCATCTGCGCCTGCGCTCGCGCCCGGTCCGCGCCGAGGAGCGAGACGAAGGTCTGCTTGCCCGCCCCGGCATCCTTGCCCACCGCCTTGCCAGCCACCACGGCGCTGCCCTCGTGATCGATGAGGTCGTCGGCGATCTGGAAGGCGAGGCCGATGTCGCGGGCATAGCCGCGCAGATGGGTGCGCCCCTCGGGCGCGACGTGGCCGAGGATTGCCCCCATCTCCACCGCCGCGCCGAGCAGCGCGCCGGTCTTCAGCTGCTGCAGCCGGGTGACGGTGGGCAGGTCGAGCGTTTCGGTCTCGGCGACGATGTCCATCATCTGCCCGCCGGCCATGCCTTGCCAGCCGCTGGCCGAGCCGAGCGTGCGCACCAGTTCGATCCGGGTAAAGGGATCGCCGCTCGTCGCCGTGTCCGACAGGATTTCGAAGGCGAGATCATGGAGCGCGTCGCCGGCGAGCACTGCGGTCGCCTCGTCGAAGGCGACATGCAGCGTCGGCTTGCCGTGGCGCAGGGCGTCGTCGTCCATGCAGGGCAGGTCGTCGTGGATCAGCGAATAGACGTGGATCGCCTCGATCGCGACGCCGGCGCGGATCGCCGCCTCGCGGCCGACGCCGTAGAGTTCGGCGGTGGCGGTCAGCAGCAGCGGCCGCAGCCGCTTGCCGCCGCCGATCGCCGCATAGCGCATCGCCTCCAACAGCCGCGCGCGCGAGTCCGCCGGCACCGGCAGCATCGCGTCGAACGCGGCGTCGATCTCCTGCCCGATCTGACGGAGGCCGACGGCCAGCAGGCTTTCGCCTATGGTTTCCGGGGGCTCGTCCAGCGTCACCGCCCCGCTTCGTCGAACGGCCGCGTGCCGATGGCGGCGCCGTCGGGTCCGGCGACGATCTGCTCGATCCGCGCCTGCGCCGCGTCGAGCCGCGCCTGGCAATGCTGGCGCAACGCCTCGCCGCGTTCGTAGAGGCTGATCGAATCGTCGAGCGGCACGTCCCCGCTTTCGAGCTTGCGCACGACCTCTTCGAGAGAACGCAGGGCGTCCTCGAAGCTGAGGGTGGCGATGTCGGGGGCAGGGTCGTTCATAGGGATGCAATGGCGAGGAGGGGGCGAGGGGTCAAGACGGGGCTGGCTTGACGGTGTTGTTAATTATCACTACAAGCAGCAATGGTCCGCAAAACCGCGCGCAACGTTTCGTGGATCAAGCGGGCGCGAAAGGATTTTGACACCTTACCGCTCGAAGCATGCCAGACGACCGCCCGCGCGCTGACGCAGATCGCCGACGGGTTCACGCCGGATATCGCGAAGCCGCTGCAAGGGCTCGGGTCCGGAGTCTGGGAACTGGTCATCAAGGAGCGCGGCGATGCGTACCGCGTGGTCTATGGGCTGCAATTTGGCGATGATATCTGGGTCGTGCACGCGTTTCAGAAGAAGTCGAAGAGCGGGATCGCGACCCCGAAACATGAGATCGAATTGGTGCGCGAGCGCATCAAACGCCTGAAGGAGGCGCTGGCATGACCGAAGATCAAGACGATTTCGAGCTGTTGCGCGGCACCGGCAATGTGTTCGCCGATACCGGCTTGCCCAACGCCGAACGCGAACAACTGCGCGCCATTCTCGCCGCCGAGATCGGCAAGAGCCTGGCCGACGACAGCCTGACGGTGCGCGACGCCGAACGCCTCACCGGCATCGCCGCCGCCGATTTCTCACGCATCCGCCGCGCGAGGCTGAAGGGTTTTACGATCGATCGGCTGCTGACGATTCTCGACCGGCTCGATCGGGACGTGCGGGTTTCGGTGTCGGTGGTCCCAAGGCTTGCGGAGAAGAACGGAGTATCAATCTGACAAGCGCGACTGGTCAGCTTGCGAACCTCCAAGCCCGACGAACAGGATCGCAGGTAATCCGATAGTCCACGAGGCTATAAAGACACACAGCACCATCTTTGGTCTCCCCGCAGATCGCCAGAAACCACAAGCCACGAGCAATGGATAGCTGATCAGCGCTGCTTGTAGCAGTCTGCCTTCCCATATCGTTTCGTCCAGCCAAACTTGGAAGCCCATGGCCGCACAGAGGCCAAGCCAAAACGTCGCCAAGGCAGCCGAGCCGATAATGGGCAGCCAAAGCGACATACGCATTGCCGAGATGACAGTGGATTGCACGTTGCGATTATTGCGTGCGATGCCAACAATCACAACCTTAGAGCCTTCGGACCTAGTCACCTTGAAGCCCGCCAGTTAAGGCGCGGCCATGCCGGACACCACCTCCCCCATCACCCCCGAAACCATCGCCGCGCACGGCCTCAGCCCCGAGGAATACGCGCATGTCCTCCATGCGCTCGGCCGCGAGCCGAACCTGGTCGAACTGGGCATCTTTTCGGTGATGTGGTCCGAGCATTGCTCGTACAAATCCTCGCGCATCCACCTCAAGAAACTACCGACCGAGGCGCCGTGGGTGATCTGCGGACCGGGCGAGAACGCCGGGGTGATCGACATTGGTGACGGGCCAAATGGCACAAAACTGGCCGCGATCTTCAAGATGGAGAGCCACAACCACCCCTCCTACATCGAGCCCTACCAGGGCGCGGCGACGGGGGTGGGCGGCATCCTGCGCGACGTGTTCACGATGGGGGCCCGGCCGATCGCCAATCTCAACGCGCTGCGCTTCGGCCGGCCCGATCATCCCAAGATGAAGCATCTGGTGCAGGGCGTCGTCGCCGGCATCGGCGGCTACGGCAATTGCGTCGGCGTGCCGACGGTCGGCGGCGAGACCAACTTCCACCCCGCCTATGACGGCAACATCCTGGTCAACGCGATGACGGTGGGCGTCGCCGAGCAAACCCGCATCTTCTATTCGGCGGCGACCGGCATCGGCAATCCGATCGTCTATGTCGGCTCCAAGACCGGGCGCGACGGCATCCACGGCGCGACCATGGCCAGCGCCGACTTCTCCGATGATACCGAGGAGAAGCGCCCGACCGTGCAGGTCGGCGATCCCTTCACCGAAAAGCTGCTGATCGAGGCCTGCCTGGAGTTGATGGCGACCGAGGCGATCGTCGCCATCCAGGACATGGGCGCGGCGGGGCTCACCTCGTCGTCGGTCGAGATGGCCAGCAAGGGCGGCGCCGGCATCCGCCTGAACATGGACGCGGTGCCCTGCCGCGAGGCGGGGATGACGCCCTATGAGATGATGCTCTCCGAAAGCCAGGAGCGCATGCTGATGGTGCTCAAGCCCGGCCATGAGGGCGAGGCCGAGGCCATCTTCCGCAAGTGGGAGCTGGATTTCGCGATCATCGGCGAGGTGACCGATACCGGCCGGATGGTGCTGGAGTTCGGCGGCGAGGTGGTCTGCGACATCCCGCTCGGCCCGCTGGCCGACGAGGCGCCGCTCTACGACCGGCCACATGTGCCGACGCCGAAGCCGGCGCCGCTCGTCGATGTTCCCGAGAGTGCGGACATCGGCGCCGATCTCCTCAAGCTGATCGCCTGCGCGGACCTCGCCTCGCGGCGCTGGATATGGGAGCAGTACGATAGCCAGGTGGGGGCGGACACGCTGCAGAAATCGGGCGGCGACGCGGCGGTGGTGCGCATTCACGGCACGCAAAAGGCGCTGGCGATGAGCACCGATTGCACGTCGCGCTATTGCCTCGCCGATCCCGTCGAAGGCGGCAGGCAGGCGATCGCCGAATGTTACCGCAACCTCTGCGCGGTCGGCGCGACGCCGCTGGCGGTCACCAACTGCCTGAACTTCGGCAATCCGCAGCGGCCGGAGATCATGGGGCAGATCGTCGGCTGCCTCGAAGGCATGGGCGAAGCTTGCCGCGCGCTCGACTTCCCGATCGTCAGCGGCAACGTCAGCCTGTATAACGAGAGCAAGGCGACCGGCGGCGGCAGCGCGATCCTGCCGACCCCGGCGATTGGTGGCGTCGGCCTGCTCGCCGATCACGAGACGATGGCGACGATCGCCTTCAAGGCGGAAGGCCATGTGATCTGGCTGCTCGGGGAACCGGGGACGCATCTCGGCCAGTCGCTGTGGCTGCGCGAGTTGCACGGGCGCGAGGATGGGCCACCGCCGCCCGTCGACCTGGCGCGAGAGCGCGCGCACGGTGAGACGGTGCGCGCCTGGATCGCGCAGGGCCGCGTCACCGCCGTCCACGATCTCTCCGACGGAGGGCTGTTGGTGGCGCTCGCCGAGATGGCGATGGCGGGCGGCATTGGCTGCACCCTCGAAAGCGAGCTTACCGCCGCTGAAGCATTCGGCGAGGACCAGGCGCGCTACGTCCTCACCACCCGCCCGGGTGAAGTGCTCGAATGCGCGAGCCGGATCGGCACGGTTGGCGGCGAGGCGCTGGCCGACAACACGATAACGGCGCTGAGAACCGCGAACGAAAGCTTCTTCCGCGAGTGGATGGGAGAGGAGGGCACGGGCAACCTCTAGGTCTGATACATCCAAATTGGCGGTTCTCAGTAGAATTCGTGCCTTATCAAAACTTATGGTGCCTTTTAACCTAAACCAATAAGCTTGCCCCGCGCTATCAAATCATTAAGAACGCCTGAACAATAAGGAGCCGAATCAATCGGCGGAGTTGGGTCGCGCCAAATCATCCCGGACACTGTCCGGGACGGGGGCGCTATGTTCGATGCAGTACGGTTGGTCGGTATTCCAGCCGCTTGATGGTCGCGGCCGCGTCGCTTGCGGTGTGCAGCGGCGTTCACGGCCAGACACTTCCTTCGCGCGAGCAGGCGGAACCGACGAAGGTGCCCGAGGCACAGCCGCCGGGTCCCGCAGTTTCGATCGAGGACCAGCGCGCCCTCCCGCAAGATGATTGCGCGCTTGCCCGGTCCGACATTCGCGTCGACCCGACGGCGGTGCACTTCGAAGGTGCGGGCGGGGGCGGCGAGATCAGCCCGGTGCTGCGTCCGCTGCTCCAGGAATTGCAGCCGGGCGAAGCGGGCGACCAGCCGATCAACGTCGTCTGCCGTATTCGCGACCGGGTGAACGGCGCCCTCGCCCAGGCCGGCTACATTGCCCGCGTCCACCGCGCCGGCATCCATCCCGAGCGCGAGCTCGCCCGCTTCGCCGGCTTCCTCCAGGCCGACGCCTATTCCGGGTTTTCGCAAGCCGCGCTTCTTCGCCGAAGGACAGTCTGACCGATACCAAAGCGGTAGAAGTCCGGCAGGGTGGAAGCACCCGGCCGGAAGCGGCTTTATTGAACCCGTCTCCAATTGAGGGAGGATGGTTGGAAGCCATACACGCTACCTCCGCCCCGCCGAGCGCTTGCGCTTGGCCGGTGATGAGGTAGCCGCAAATTCAAATTCGTCATTTTGGGATGTCGGCGGCCTGCCCTCTCCGAGGGTGGTATGCTTAAGGACGCTGGCCCAATCCTTCAGAGTCTGGAATAGTTGGTTCGAAGGCGCTCCCGCAGGGTGCGCCACCGGAAGCCTGGAGTTTGGCCATCGGTTTGCGCGGGCGTGCCTACACGCAGCTCCGGCGATAGTCATCGGTGCCAAAAAAACTCTCTCCCGCCTTTGCTCGTGATCCTATAAGCTGGCCTCGTCATCGGGAAAGGGAGACGGGAAATGGCGACCAGGGCGCAGGCGAGCACGCTTCGCATGACATTCTGGCAGAAGATGGCGCTGGGACTGGCGCTGTTCATCGCCTTCGGCTTCGCCCAGTTTTCGGCGCGCGGCTTCGTCGATCTTGGGCACATTCCCGCTTATATTCACCTGCACGCGCTGGTGATGCTCGGGTGGCTCGGGCTGACCGTCGCCCAACCGATGCTCGCCGAGCGGCGGGACCGGGCGTTGCATCGCAAGCTCGGGTGGATCGGCGCGGTGCTCGCCGCCCTCATCGTCGGCCTCGGCAGCTACGTCGCGATCAAGGTCATAGCCGCGCATCATGTGCCACCGTTCTTCACGCCCCCCTATTTTCTGGCACTGACCCAGATCGGTCTGATCGCGTTCGGGGGCCTCGTTGCCGCCGGGATAGCGCGGCGGCGTGAGACCCAATGGCACCGGCGGCTGATCATCGGCTCCACAGTAATGCTGATGGAGCCCGCGCTCGGGCGCATCCTGCCGATGCCGCTGATCATGCCCTGGGGGGAATGGGCGGTGCTGCTGGTGCAGATCGGCGCGCTGGCGATCGTCGCCGGGCACGACCGCAGGACGCTGGGCGCCGTGCATCCGGCGACCATCTCCAGCATGGCGGTGGTCACGCTGACCCACTTCGTTGTCGAACTGCTGGCGATTGCTTCTCCCGTCGTGGCGCTGGCGGGGCGCATCGGCGGAGCCTGATTGAACTGGCGTTTTTCCTTGGGCGAGCCGGGCGCCATCCCTAAATAGAGCTGACGCCACCACGCCAAGGAAGCTTCCGATGACCGCCCAGCCGATGAACCTTACCGGGCTCGACCTGCGCGCCGAGATCGACCGGCTGCGTCGCGAGCGCAACGCCGTCATCCTCGCGCATTATTACCAAAAGCCCGAGCTGCAGGACCTCGCCGATTACGTCGGCGACAGCCTCGAACTGTCGCGCAAGGCGGCCGCGACCGATGCCGAGGTGATCGCCTTCTGCGGCGTCAAATTCATGGCCGACACCGCCAAGATCCTCAGCCCTGAGAAGATCGTCGTGCTGCCCGATCTCGACGCCGGCTGCAGCCTCGAGGATTCCTGCCCGCCCCAGAAGTTCAAGGCATTCCGCGAGGCGCATCCCGATCACATCGCGCTGACCTACATCAACTGCTCGACCGAGGTGAAGGCGCTGTCCGACGTCATCGTCACCTCCTCCAGCGCCGAAACGATCCTGCAGCAGATCCCGCGTGATCAGAAGATCATCTTCGGCCCGGATCGCCACCTCGGCGGCTATCTCAACCGCAAGTTCGATCGCGACATGCTGCTGTGGCCGGGGGTGTGCATAGTCCATGAGGCGTTCAGCGAGCGCGAGCTGATCAAGCTGATGGCGCAGAACCCCGGCGCGCCGGTCGCCGCCCATCCCGAATGCCCGCCGCACATCATCGACCACGCCGATTACGTCGGCTCGACCAGCGGCATCCTCCAATATGCGAAGACGATGGCAGGCGACAAACTGATCGTCGCCACCGAGCCGCACATCATCCACCAGATGGAAAAGGCGCTGCCTAACAAGACCTTCATCGGCGCGCCCGGGGCGGACGGCAACTGCAACTGTAACATCTGCCCCTATATGGCGCTCAACACGATGGAAAAGCTCTACGTTGCGCTGCGGGACCTTCAGCCGCGCATCGAGATCGAGGAGTCCTTGAGGCTGGCGGCGAAGAAGAGCCTCGACCGGATGCTGGAGATGGCGAGCGGGACTGTGGGACGTGGCGATCTGGGGGCGCGGCCGGCATAGCGTCAGTCAAACGGGGGGAGAGAGCCGCATGCGCGTCGGCACGGTTCGCGAGATCAAGAACCATGAGTACCGGGTCGGGCTGACCCCGGAGAGCGTCCACGAGCTGGTCGCGCATGGCCACGAGGTGTGGGTCGAGAGCGGCGCCGGGCTGGGGATCGGCGCCTCCGATGCCGATTACCGCGACGCGGGCGGCGTGGTCCAGGCCGACGCGGCGCGCGTATTCGCCGGTTCCGGGCTGATCGTGAAGGTCAAGGAACCGCAGCCCGATGAGCGGGCGCTGCTGCGCGAGGGGCAGGTGCTGTTCACCTATCTCCACCTCGCCCCCGACCCCGAGCAGACCGCAGACCTGCTACGCTCGGGCGTCACCGCGATCGCCTATGAGACGGTGACCGGCCCCAACCACACGCTGCCGTTGCTCAAGCCGATGAGCCAGGTGGCGGGGCGGATGAGCATCCAGGCGGGCGCCACGGCGCTGGAGAAGGCGCATGGCGGGCGCGGGGTGCTGCTCGGCGGGGTGCCCGGGGTGATGCCCGGCCGTGTGATCGTCATCGGCGGCGGCGTGGTCGGCTTCAACGCGGCGCAGATGGCGGTCGGGCTCGGCGCCGACGTTACCATCCTCGACCGCGATCCCGAGGTGCTCGAACGGCTCGGCATCCATTTCGAGAGCCGCGCCAAGACCCGCTTCTCCAACCGCGCCAACCTCGCCAAGTCGATCTGCGAGGCCGATCTGGTGATCGGCGCGGTGCTGATCCCCGGCGCCGCCGCGCCCAAGCTGGTGACCCGCGACATGCTCGCCTGCATGAAGCCGGGCGCGGTGCTGGTCGACGTGGCGATCGACCAGGGCGGCTGCTTCGAGACCAGCCACCCGACCACCCACGATGCCCCGACCTTCGTCGTCGACGGCATCGTCCACTACTGCGTCGCCAACATGCCCGGCGCGGTGGCGCGCACCAGCACCTATGCGCTGAACAACGTCACCCTGCCGCACACGCTGGCGATCGCGGATCTGGGGTGGAAGGCTGCGCTGGCGGCGAACCCGCATCTGGCGAACGGGCTCAACGTTCATGCGGGGAAGGTGACGTATGAGGCGGTGGCGCGGGAGTTGGGGTATCGCTACTTTGCGGCCACGGAAGTGTTGAATTGATCGCTTAGAGTCGGTTTCGAAACTCATGAATTTCGAGCCAGACGGCGGATCATGATCAAGGAAGCGGCGGCGTAGAGGAAGGCGGCGGCGGATTTGAGGGAGCCTTCGACGTCTTTGGCGAGGCGGCGGTTGC
>JBDSIY010000042.1:0-22326 GCA_039917735.1 Novosphingobium sp.
CACGCAGTGGGGAGGGGGACCAGCCGCAGGCTGGTGGAGGGGTCTCCTCCGCCGCAAGGAATACCCCTCCACCGCCTGCGGCGGTCCCCCTCCCCGGCGTTGCCGGGGATGATTTGCGCCCCTGCCCCGTTGAAATCCGCACCGTCGACCCGGAAGGCTGCCCGGCCTTCTACGCCCGCGTCATTCGTGGCGTTACCAACGGCTCGTCGCCCGATTGGCTGAAGGCGCGGCTCAAGAGCGCCGGGCAACGGCCGATCTCGGCGCTGGTCGACATCACCAACTACCTGATGCTCGCGTACGGCCGCCCCGCGCACGTCTACGATCTGGCACGGCTCACCGGCACCGTTGTCGCGCGGCGCGCGCGTGAGGGCGAACAGGTGAAGGCGCTCAACGGCAAGACCTACGCGCTCGATCCCCAGGTGACAGTGATCGCCGACGACACGGGGGTGCATGACATCGCCGGGATCATGGGCGGCGAACATTCTGGGTGCTCGGACGAGACCCGCGATGTGCTGCTGGAAATCGCCTACTTCGATCCTGCACGGATCGCAGCGACCGGGCGGCGGCTCAACCTCACCTCCGATGCGCGTGCCCGGTTCGAGCGCGGTGCCGATGCGGGGTTTCTCGACACCGGCATGGAGCTGCTGACCGCGCTGATCGTCGAGATCTGCGGCGGTGAGCCGTCCGGGGTCACGCGCGCCGGTGCGCCGCCGACGACACCGAAGCTGGTCCACTACAACCCCACGCTTGCCGAGCGGCTCGGCGGCGTCGCGGTGCCGCCCGGTGAACAACAGCGCATCCTTGCCGCGCTCGGCTTCTCGGTGGTGGATGAACAGGCCGGATTCGACACCGGCTGGGCGGTCACTGTGCCGAGCTGGCGCCCCGACATCGACGGCGCGGCCGATATCGTCGAGGAAGTCATCCGCATCCATGGCCTCGACAAGGTCGAGAGCGTCGCCCTGCCCCGCGCGGACGGCGTCGCCCGCCCGACCGCGACCCCGGCGCAGAAGCTCGAGCGGCGGCTGCGGCGCGCGGCGGCGGCGCGAGGGTTGAACGAGGCGGTGACCTGGTCGTTTCTTCCCGAGCACGAGGCGGCGGCCTTCAAGTTGTCCGAGGCGCCGCTCTGGCTGCTCGCCAACCCGATCAGCGAGGACATGAAGGCGATGCGCCCTTCGCTGCTGCCCGGCCTGCTGGCGGCGGCGCGGCGCAACCTTGATCGGGGCGCCGCCGGCCTGCGCCTGTTCGAGATCGGCCGTTGCTATCTGCGCGGCGCCGATGGCTCGATCGACGAGCCGTTGTCCTTGGCGCTGGTGCTCGCCGGCGAGAAGGCGCCGCGCGGCTGGGCGACAGGCAAACCCGCGATGTTCGATGCCTTCGACGCCAAGGCCGAGGCGCTGGCGCTGCTCGCCGAGGCGGGCGCGCCGGTCGATGCACTGCAGCTTTCCCCCGAAGCGGGTCCGCGGTTCCATCCCGGCCAATCGGCGGTGCTGCGGCTCGGCCCCAAGAACGTGCTGGCGCGCTTCGGGATGCTGCACCCGACCGTGCTCAAACAGTTCGACATCGCCGCGCCGGTCGCCGCCTGCGAACTGTTCCTCGAGGCGATTCCTGCGCGGCGCGCCGCGCCCGGTTTCGGGCGACCACGCTATGCGCCCGCTGCGCTGCAACCCGTCACGCGCGATTTCGCCTTCCTCGTCCCGGCCACACTGCCGGCCGGAGACCTGCTGCGGGTGGTAAGGGGCGCGGACAAGGCGAACATCACTGCCGTCCGCCTGTTCGACGAGTTTCGCGGACCGGGCGTGCCCGAGGGCAGCAAGTCGCTGGCGATCGAAGTCACGCTCCAGCCCAGCGACAAAAGCTACACCGAAGCCGACCTCAAGGCGATTGCTGAGCGGGTGACCGTAGCGGCATCGAAGCTGGGGGCGGTGTTGCGCTCCTAGTTCCCCTCCCGGAAGCGGGAAGCGTCGGGAGCGGGCCTTTCACCTCTCGTCCTCGCCCGCGATCAACCCACCCCCAGCCCCTCCCGCTTCCGGGAGGGGAGGAATAACGACATGACTTCCAGTCGCCGCACCTTCGCGATCATCTCGCATCCGGACGCGGGCAAGACGACGCTGACCGAGAAACTGCTGCTGCGCGGCGGCGCGATCCATCTCGCCGGCGAGGTCAAGGCGCGCGGGCAGGCGCGGCGGGCGCGTTCGGACTGGATGAAGATCGAACAGCAGCGCGGGATTTCGGTTACGAGTTCGGTCATGACCTTCGAAAAAGCCATAAATGGCGAACTTATCACCTTCAATCTGCTCGATACTCCGGGCCACGAAGACTTCTCCGAGGACACTTACCGCACACTGACCGCCGTGGACTCGGCGGTGATGGTGATCGACGCCGCCAAGGGCATCGAGGCGCAAACTCGAAAACTGTTCGAGGTCTGCCGGTTGCGCTCGGTGCCGATCATCACCTTCGTCAACAAGATCGACCGCGAGGGGCGCTCGCCATTCGAAACGCTCGACGAGATCGCCGATGCGCTGGCGCTTGACGTGGTGCCGATGGGCTGGCCGGTCGGCATGGGCGGCACCTTCGAAGGGATGCTCGATTTCGCCAGCGGCGAGATCGCCCGGCCCGACGGCGACAGCCGCGAGTTCCTCGGCCGGCGCGAACGCGCGGAACTGCCTGCGGATATCGCCGATGAGGTGGAACTGGCGCGGGGTGGCTATCCGGAGTTCGACCTTGCCGCCTATCGCCACGGTGACCTGACGCCGGTCTATTTCGGATCGGCGCTCAAGAACTTCGGCGTCTCCGAACTGATCGAGGCGATCGGCGCCATCGCCCCTCCCCCGCGCCCTCAGCCCAGCGCTCAGGGCGAGATCACCCCGGACCGTCCCGAGGTGACCGGCTTCGTGTTCAAGGTGCAGGCGAACATGGACCCGCAGCATCGCGATCGCATCGCCTTCATGCGGCTCGTCTCCGGCACCTTCCGGCGCGGCATGAAGCTGACGCCCTCGGGATCGGGCAAGCCTATCGCCGTGCATTCGCCGGTGCTGTTCTTCGCCCAGGATCGCGGACTTGCCGACGAGGCCGAGCCGGGTGACATCATCGGCATCCCCAACCACGGCACACTGCGGGTCGGCGATACGCTGTCCGAGCGCAACGAGGTGCGCTTTACCGGCCTGCCGAACTTCGCGCCCGAGATCCTGCGGCGCGTCGTGCTGAAGGATCCGACCCGGACCAAGCAATTGCGGAAGGCGCTCGACGACCTCAGCGAGGAGGGCGTGATCCAGGTGTTTTACCCCGAGATCGGCGCGCAATGGGTGGTCGGTGTGGTCGGCCAGCTCCAGCTCGACGTGCTCGTCTCGCGGCTGGAGGCAGAATACAAGGTCGAGGCGGCGCTCGAACCCGCGCCCTATGACACCGCCCGGTGGCTGAAAGGCTCCGAGGCGGCGCTGAAGTCGTTCGCGGATTTCAACCTGTCGAGCCTTGCGCGTGACCGCGACGGCGCGCCGGTGTTCATGGCCCGCTCCGCCTGGGACGTGGGCTATCAGCAGGAACGCAACCCCGAGCTGACCTTCAGCGCGACGAAGGAACGGTAGCGGCGATGCGGCTGAAGTTCGCCAGCTATAACATCCACAAGGCAGTCGGGCTTGACCGCCGCCGCGATCCCGATCGCATCCTCGCGATCCTGCGCGAGATCGACGCCGACGTGGTCGCGCTGCAGGAGGCCGACATGCGCTTTGGCGAGCGTGCGAGCGTGCTGCCGATCGCGGCGATCGCTGAGCACACCCCTTATCAGCCGGTGCCGCTGTCGGGGCGGCCGGATAGCATCGGCTGGCACGGCAACGCGCTGCTGCTGCGGCGCAGCCTGACCCTGGCGGGCGCGAGCATGGTGCCGCTGCCGACGCTGGAGCCGCGCGGAGCGATCCGCGCCGACTTCGTCGCGGGCAACCGCCATTTGCGCGTCGTTGGCATGCATCTGGACCTGTCGGGGCTTCGGCGGAGGAAGCAGGTGCGCAGCGTGCTCGCCCACCTCACCGAATGCGACGGCGCCGCGCCGGCGGTGCTGATGGGCGACATGAACGAATGGGCGAACCGCGGCGGCTGCTTTCGCGAGTTCGTCGACGGCTGGCGGCTGCTCGCGCCCGGCAAGAGCTTCCCGGCGCGGCGCCCGCTGGCCCAGCTCGATCGCATCGTCGTATCGCGCGAATGGACGGTCGTGGAGTGCCACGTCCATCACAGCGCCCTTTCGGCGGGAGCGTCGGACCACCTGCCGGTCTGCGCGACGCTGGAGATGCCCAAAATTTAGGCATCATGCCCAGGATTCGGGCGAAACTCTTGCCGCATTCATTAAGACGCGGAGCGGACAACCCCGTGCTCTCGCGAAATTCCAGGGCTGGCACGGCTCTTGCTTAGCAGCCCTTTGCCGGCACCACGCCGGCGGCTTACAGGGGATCGGCATGAAATTCATCATCGCCATCATCAAGCCGTTCAAGCTCGACGAGGTGCGTGAAGCACTGGGCGCGATCGGCGTTGCTGGGATGACCGTATCCGAGGTCAAAGGCTTCGGACGGCAGAAGGGGCAGACGGAAATCTACCGTGGTGCCGAATATTCGACCAACATGCTGCCCAAGGTGAAGATCGAGGTCGCCGCTTCGGACGACCTTACGCAGCAGATCGTCGAGACGATCCAGCAGACCGCCAGCACCGAAGCGATCGGTGACGGCAAGATCTTCGTCCTTGATCTCGGTTCCGCCGTTCGCATCCGGACCGGCGAATCCGGCGACACCGCGCTTTGACCGGCTCTGGCATCGGGGCAGCCATGCCTCATCCGGGCGACACGAGGGAAACCCACATGATCCGCAAACTTCTTTGCGGCGCCGGCGCAGTGGGAGCATCGCTCTTCGCCGCCACCGCCGCCTGGGCGCAGGAGGCAAGTGCCGCCGCGTCCGATGCCGTCGCTGCGGCCACAACCGCGGCAGCCGATGCCGCGGCTCCCGCGGCGGCAGCCGCCACCGCGCTGATCAAGGCGCCGACCGTCGAGCAGATGGCGACCATGGTCAACAAAGGCGACACGTCCTGGATGCTCGTGTCGTCATTGCTGGTGCTGATGATGAGCGTTCCGGGCCTCGCGCTGTTCTATGGCGGGTTGGTTCGCACCAAAAACATGCTCAGCGTGCTTATGCAGGTGTTCATGATCGTGTCGGTCGCCGGCTTGGTGTGGTGCTGCTGGGGCTACTCGATGGCCTTCACCTCGACCCACAGTATCGCTCCGGCGTTCTTTGGCGGGTTCGACAAGGCGTTTCTGATGAACGTCTCGGGCGGAACCTACGCCGCAACCTTCTCGAACAATGTCTATTTGCCGGAGTTCGCCTTCGTCGTCTTCCAGATGACCTTCGCGATGATCACTCCGGCGCTGATCATTGGCGCCTTCGCCGAGCGAATCAAGTTTACCCCATTGATCGTCTTCGTGGTGTTGTGGCTGACGGTGGTCTATTTCCCGATCGCGCATATGGTCTGGTATTGGGCTGGCCCCGACTTCCTGCCCGACACGCCGACCGACTATGGCTATCTCTGGGGCAAGGGCGCTCTCGATTTCGCCGGCGGCACCGTCGTCCACATCAACGCCGGCATCGCCGGGCTGGTCGGCTGCCTGATGATCGGCAAGCGTCTGGGCTTCGGCAAGGAAGCGACGCCGCCGCATTCGCTGACCATGACGATGATCGGTGCCTCGCTGCTGTGGGTCGGCTGGTTCGGCTTCAACGCGGGCTCGAACCTCGAAGCGAACGGCGTCACCGCCGTGGCCTTCATCAACACCATGGTCGCGACCTGCGCAGCGGCGGTGAGTTGGGCGATCGTCGAGCAGTTCCACCACGGCAAGCCTTCGATGCTCGGTGCCGCCACCGGCGCGGTGGCCGGTCTGGTCGCGATCACCCCGGCCTCGGGTTTCGCGGCGCCGATGACTGCGATCGCGCTGGGCTTCGTGGTCTCGCCGATTTGCTACCTGTTCGTCAGCAAGGTGAAGAACGCGCTGAAGTACGACGACACCCTCGACGTCTTCGGCGTTCACTGCATCGGCGGGATCGTCGGCGCGATTGCCACCGGCATCGTCGCCGACCCGGCGCTCGGCGGACAAGGGTTCTTCGACTATACGAAGTTTCCGGCCGAGGTCGGCGTGTACGACATGGGAGCGCAGGTGCTCATCCAGATCAAGGCGGTGTTGCTGACGCTCGTCTGGTCAGGGGTGGGATCGGCGATCCTGTTCTTCATCGTCGACAAGATCTTCGGCCTGCGTCCCACGCATGACGCCGAGCTCGAAGGGCTCGACATCAGCGAGCATGGGGAGCGCGCCTACAACTACTGACACCAGCTTGGCGGGACGGGGCTATCCTCTCCTCCCCGTTCCGCCATCCGTTGTTCCACCTGGGACAATGCCTTGAAGGGCCGGAGCCAAGCGCTCCGGCCCCTCTTTTTATGGGAAAAGCACGCAGTGTGTTGGCAAGTCGCTTGAGCGGTCAGGCCTTGCCGGCTGCCAGCACGTCCACCATCGCCCGCACCGGCCCGATGTCGTACCCCGCGCCAGCCGCGCCGGCCGCGAGGCTCTCCGGATCGGCGCCGCCGCTCGCCTCGGCCAACGCCCAGAGCATGGTCGAGCGCGTGCCGGATCGGCAATAGGCGAGCGTCGGTCCTTTGGCCGACGCCAAAGCATCGGCCATCGCCTTGACCTGCGGCTGGCTGAAGCCGGCATGAGTGATGGGGATCGCGACATATCCGAGCCCGGCCGCGCGCGCCGCCGCCTCGATCGCCGCCCCCGGAGTCTGGTCGTCGCTTTCGCCATCAGGCCGGTTGTTGACGATCAGGACGATCCCCTGCGCAGCGGCCTCGGCGACCTGGCCGACATCGATCTGCGGGCTTGCGTACACCGTTTCGGAAAGCTTTCGGAACATGCGCGTCTCTCTCGTCTGACGGCGGGCCACTGCCCGCGAACGCCCGATCTGCCAAGTTGCACGTGCCCTGACAAGGCGGGTCGCGGAGCGAACGGGAAGCATCGGTCTTCGCCTGAACACGTCGAATTGCCTTGGCGTGTAAATCTGTTCGCCTTGTCAAGGGGAATGGTATATCAGCGCCGATGCAGGAAGCGGGCCGGGTGCTGGGCCCAGCCGCTTGTCTGTCGTCTGCCGTGTTTTGTCCGCGCGGCCGGTTGGGTGAATTTTGGGCATAGCAAAGGTTTATCAGGCAGCATGAGTGTTGAAAGAGGGCGTCGCGGGAAGGGACGCGACAAGCGGGATGGCTTCGGAGAGGGCGGATTCGATCCCTTCGCGGGTGGCGGCGGAGACCGCTTTGGCGGCGGTGGCGGCGACCGGTTCGGCGGAGGCGGTGGTGATCGCTTCGGCGGCGGCGGCGGTTACGGCGGCGGCGGTGGCGGTCGCAGCCCTGGCGGTTACGGCGGCGGTGCTGGCGGCGGCGGCCGCAGCTTCGGCGGTGGCGGCGGCGGCGGAATGCCCGCGCAGGTCGTCGGCCAGAGCAAGGGCACGGTCAAGTTCTTCAACTCCGCCAAGGGCTTCGGGTTCATCCAGCGTGATGATGGCGGCGAGGATGTATTCGTGCACATCAGCGCGGTCGAGCGCGCGGGTCTGGAAGGCCTCGGCGAAGGCCAGCAGCTCGAGTTCGCGCTGGTCGATCGCGGCGGCAAGGTTTCGGCGAGCGACCTCGTCGTCGTCGGCGATGTCGTCCAGGTGCAGAAGCGTGAGGCGCCGCCACAGCGGCAGCTGACCGGCGACAAGGCCAGCGGCACCGTCAAGTTCTTCAACAGCATGAAGGGCTTCGGCTTCATTACCCGTGACGACGGGCAGCCGGACGCCTTCGTCCATATCAGTGCCGTCGAACGTTCCGGGATGTCGGGCCTCAATGAGGGAGACCGGCTAGAATTTGATATCGAGGTCGATCGACGAGGCAAGTATTCGGCGGTCAACCTGACGCCGCGCCAGGATTGATCCCCCGCTGCACTTCCGGCCTTTGACCGGAAGCGCCGCACCTTGTAAAAGCGCGCGAATGGCGGCCCCCGCAGGGCCGCCATTTGTCGTTTGCGGCTCCCGCTTACTATCGAAGGCAAGGATCAGGACGATGTCGATCACTCCGCTCATGCCGGTCTATGGAAGATGCGACGTGCGGCCGGTGCGCGGCGAGCACTGTCACCTGATCGGCGAGGACGGCACCCGCTATCTCGATTTCGCTGCCGGTATCGCCGTCAACATCCTCGGCCACTCGCACCCGGGCCTGATTGAGGCGATCCAGCGCCAGGCGGCGACGCTGATGCACGTCTCCAATCTCTACGGCAGCCCGCAGGGCGAGCACCTGGCGCAGCGGCTGGTCGATCTGACCTTCGCCGACACCGTGTTCTTCACCAATTCGGGGGCCGAGGCGGTCGAATGCGCGATCAAGACCGCGCGCGCCTTTCACCAGCACGCCGATCAGCATGGGGGCGATCCCGCGCGGAGCGAGCTGATCACCTTCAACAACGCCTTCCACGGCCGGACGCTGGGCACGATCAGCGCGTCGAACCAAGAGAAGATGCACACCGGCTTCCAGCCGTTGCTGCCCGGCTTCCGTTACGTCCCCTTCGATGACCTCGATGCGGCCAAGGCGGCGATCGGCCCGCAAACCGCCGGCTTTCTGATCGAGCCAATCCAGGGCGAAGGCGGCGTCCGCATCGCTTCGGACCAATTCATGCAGGGGTTGCGCGCGTTGGCCGACAAGCATGGCCTGCTGCTGGTGCTGGACGAGGTGCAATGCGGGGTTGCGCGCGCCGGCACCTTCTATGCCTATGAGCAATATGGCATCGAGCCCGACATCCTCGCCACCGCCAAGGGGATCGGCGGCGGCTTTCCGCTCGGCGCCTGCCTGGCAACCGAGAAGGCGGCGCGCGGCATGGTGATCGGCAGCCACGGCTCGACCTATGGCGGCAATCCGCTGGCCATGGCGGCCGGCGAAGCGGTGCTTGACGTCGTCGCCAATCCGGAATTCCTCGCCGATGTGCGCGCCAGGGGCGTGCGGCTGCGGGCGCGGCTCGAACAATTCATCGGCAATTACCCCGAGCTGTTCGAACTGGTGCGCGGACGCGGACTGATGATCGGCCTTAAGCTCAAGATCGAGCCGCGCGGCTTCGTCGCGCATCTGCGCGACAACCACGCGCTGCTGACCGTTTCGGCGGGCGACAACACGGTGCGGATCGTGCCGCCGCTGGTCATCGACGATTCGCACATCGACGAATTCATGGACAAGCTCTCGGCCGGCGCGGCGAGCTATACGCCGGCGGAAGCTGTAGCATGACGCGGCATTTCCTTTCGATTGCCGATGCCGGCGGCGATGCCGTCGCGGCGATGCTCAACGACGCGCTCGACCGCAAGGAAGCGCGCGCTGGCTGGAGTCGCGGGCGGCCGGACGCCGATGCGCCACTCACCGGCCATGTGCTGGCGATGATCTTCGAGAAGAACTCGACCCGCACACGGGTGTCCTTCGACATCGCCATGCGCCAGCTCGGCGGTTGCGCGATCGTCATGGAAGCGGGCGGAACCCAGCTCGGGCGTGGCGAATCCATCGCCGATACGGCGCGGGTGCTCAGCCGAATGGTCGATGCGATCATGATCCGCACCGACGACCACGCACGGATCGAGGAACTGGCCCGGCATGCCAGCGTTCCGGTGATCAATGGCCTCACCGATCTCTCGCACCCGTGCCAGATCATGGCCGACCTGTTGACGGTAATCGAGCGCGGTCATGCCCTGCCCGGCCTGCAGCTCGCCTGGCTCGGCGACGGCAACAATGTGCTCAATTCGCTGATCGAGGCCGCCGGCCTGATGAAGTTCACCGTCCGCGCGGGCTGCCCCAAGGGCTATGAGCCGGACGCCGGTTTCATCTCCCGGGCGCGCGCCGGCGGCGGCGAGGTGCTGCTGACCGACGACCCGATCGCGGCGGTTAATGGCGCGCAGGTGGTCGTCACCGATACCTGGGTGTCGATGGGCCAGCCCGGCGGCGAGGCGAAGATCGCGGCGATGGAGCCGTACCGGGTCGACAACGCGATGATGGCTCTGGCCGCTCCCAGCGCGGTGTTCCTCCACTGCCTTCCCGCTCATCGCGGCGAGGAGGTGACCGACTCAGTGATCGACGGGCCACAATCGGCGGTATGGGACGAGGCGGAGAACCGACTTCACGCCCAAAAGTCCGTTCTGCGCTGGGTGTTCGGCCAATTGTGAGCGACATTCCAGCCGGCGAGACCGGCTTCGACCGCGTGCTCGCCTTCACCATCCCCGATCGCCACGCGCGCGGGCGGGTGGTCCGGCTCGGCCCGGTGATCGACACCGTGCTGTCGGCGCACGACTACCCGACCGCGATCCGCCACCTGCTCGCCGAAGCGCTGGTCCTCACGGCGTTGCTCGGGTCCCTGCTGAAAGAGGACGGCGCCCAATTGACGATGCAGGCCCAGGCCGAGGGTGGCATCGTCGATCTGCTGGTCTGCGACTATCGTGGCGGCGAGATCCGGGGTTACGTGCGCCACGACGCGGAACGGCTGGCGCGGCTCGGCACCTTCCCCTCGCTCGCGGCGCTGCTTCGCGGCGGCTATCTTGCGATCACCTTCGACCTCGCGGCGAGCGAGCAGCGTTACCAGGGCATCGTTCCGCTCGAAGGCACTTCGCTGTCCGAAGCCTGTCAGGCCTATTTCGACCGGTCCGAGCAGGTGCCGACCTTGATCCGCACCGGCATCCGCTGGGACGGACGCCGCTGCACGGCCGGCGGGATGCTGGTCCAGCATCTCGCCGAGGGCGAGGAAGGCCGCGAGCGGCTCGAAGCGCGGCCTGACCATCCTGAGTGGGAGCACGTCGACGCGCTGGCTGGCAGCATCCGCCAGGATGAGCTTGTCGATGCCGCGCTGTCGCTCGAAGCGCTGGTCTGGCGGCTGTTCCACGAGGAGCGCGAGGTGCGCGTCGAGGCGCTCGCCGGGTTGTCGCGCGGCTGCCGCTGCTCGCCGGAATACTACCGCACCGTGCTTAACCGCTTCCCCAAGGAGGATCGGGCGGACATGCGCGAAGCGGACGGGCTGGTCGCGATCGACTGCGCCTTCTGCTCACGCCAGTTCCGGATCGAGGCGTAGCGTAGGATCGCCCAGGGACGTTAGAGGCGCGCGGCGCGCTTCGACGCCCCCGCTTTGATGGACCGTTCCCGGTGCGCTACCCGGTAACGTCCGCCACGGCGGATATGAACTGGTTGATGTTCGCCATCGTCAACCCGGCGATGTTGATGCGGCCGGAACCGGCGAAATAGACGCCGTGGCGCTCGCGCATCGCCTGGACCTGCTCCGGCGTGAACGGGATGATCGAGAACAGTCCGTGCTGGGTGGCGATTGGCGTGAGGTCGACGCCGCCGGTTCGCCCCGCCGCGCCGAGCCGGGCGCGGACCTGCCGCATCCGCTCGCGCATCGTATCGAGTTCGTCGAGCCACTGTGCGGTGAGCTTCTCATCCTCCAGCACCAGCCGCACCGCCGCCGCGCCATGATCGGGCGGTTGCGACCAGGTGGCACGGGCAAGCGCATGGGCATTGGAGACGGCGATTTTCAGCTGTTCCGGATCAGCGCCCAGGATGTAGAGCGCGCCGGTGCGATCGCGATAGAGGCCGAAGTTCTTGTCGCAGCTATAGGCGACCAGCGCTTCGGGCACCGTATCGACAACCCGGCGCACGCCATAGGCGTCTTCTTCCATGCCCGCCCCGAGCCCCTGATAAGCCAGGTCGAGCAGCGGCAGCACACCCGCGTCGGCGACCAGCCCGGCGATCTCGTCCCATTCGGCGTCCGAATAGTCGATGCCGGTCGGGTTGTGGCAGCACCCGTGGAGCAGGATCGCGTCGCCCGGCGCCGCCTTGGCGAGGCCGGCGCGCAGGCCCGCCATATCGGCCGAGCCCTCCGGAGTCGCGTGGCTGAAACTCTTGATCTCGAGGCCGAGATCGTTGCAGATCTGGGCGTGGTTCGGCCAGCTCGGGTTCCCCATCCAGACCCGCTGGCCGCCAGCGCGCTTGATCATCGCCAGCGCCAGCCGCAGCGAGCCCGTTCCGCCGGGGGTCTGCATGCCCTCGATCCGGCCGGCGCGAGCGGGATCGTCGCCTCCGAAGACGTAAGGCATCAGCGCCTCGACGAAACCCATGTCGCCCTCAGGCCCGAGATAAGCCTTGGACTCCTGCGTTTCGACCAGCCGGCGCTCGGCCGCCTTGATCGCGCCGAACACCGGCGTGCCGCCCTGGCCGGTGCGGTAGACGCCGACGCCAAGGTCGATCTTGTCCGCCCGGGGATCGCGGTCGTGGAGCTTGATCAACGCGAGCAGCGCGTCGGCGGGTTGTTGCTTTAGATTGCTGAGCATGGCGCGGCGCTGTTAGCCCGCACGCCATGGGGGCGCAAGCGGGGCTCGCAGCGGTCGCTCAGACGATCCTGGCGGTTCCCCGCTCGATGACGAACATGCGAAGCTGGCGATGGTGGGCGCGGTGGGACTTGAACCCACGACTTCAGAATTAAAAGTTCCGCACTCTACCTACTGAGTTACGCGCCCTGAACCATCACGAGCCGCCCCTTACCGTCAGGCGGCCGGCGCTCGCAAGGTGTTCCTCCATTCCCGGTCCCGCGCGACGCGCGCCCGGATCGCGTTCACTCCGGCCGCGCGACGACGAAACTGCGGAGCCGTGCCGCCGCCCGGGGCATCAACCCGAACAGCAGACCGGCCGCCGCTGCGACCCCGATCGCCACCGCCGAGCCCACCAGACCGACGTCGGACATCCGCCCGTCGGCGACGAAGCGCCACAGTGCCACCGGCACATAGACGCCGCCGGCCAGCAGCACCGGCGCGACCAAGGCGAGGATGAAGCGGCGCGGCGCGATGACCTCGGGCGCCAGAGTAGCGGCGGTGCGCAGGGGCAGCGCGGCAAGGGCGCGTAGCGCCACCGCATAGCCGATCGCCACAGGACCCCATCGGCTCGCCACCGCGATCGCCGCCACGCCGATCGCCGCTTCCCAGGCCGATGCCGATACGAAGGCCCGCATCCGGCCGATCGCCAGCACATAGGCCTCCTGGATCGCGCTCACCGCCATGACTCCCCCGGCAAGGCACAACGCCGGCAGCATGGCACCGGCGCCGCGCCATTCCCATCCCAGGAGGACCGCGATTAGCGGCTCGCCGATCAAGGCAAGCCCGACGAATGCGCAGAAGGCGCCCAGTCCAGCCAGTTCGACGAGATCGAGGTAAAATCCGGCGGTCGAGGCGTGCTGCCGCCTCAGCTCGGCGATCGCGGATTGAGCTACGCCTTGAATCGGCTTGACGATCAGCTGCACGATCATCTGCACAAGCCGCCAGGCGCAGGCAAACAGGCCGGCCGCGCGCGGCTCGGCGGCGATGCCAAGCGCCACCACCGGGGTCTGGGCGATGACGAGTGAGATCGATCGCAAGAGCACCACCTTCGGCCCAAGCCCGCGCACCAGCGCGAACTCGGCGCGGGTAGGCCAGCGGCGCGGCATCCAGCCGGCGGCGCGGAAGGCGAATGCGCTGTTTATCCCCACCTCGGTCAGCCGCTGGCCGACCAGACTCCATGCTCCCAGGCCACGGGCGGCCATCGCCACGCCGACGACGCCTCCACAAACGACGCCAACAACCGAGCGCAGCGCCAGCGTCCGGTAGGCGAGGTTGCGCCGCAGGAGCGCCGTGGACACTCCGGCCGCGCCGACCATCAGCACCGTCGGACTGGCCGCGATCAGCAACGGGGTTACCGTCGGCTCCTGATAGATGCGGCCTACCAGCGGCGCGATTGCGATGAGGCCTGCGGCGATCGCCAGCGAGAAGCCGATCAACGCGAAGAATGTCGCTTCCAGCCGGCCCTCTTCAAGCACCCGGCGCTCGACGATTGCCTCGGTGATCGTGTCACGGACCAGGAACTCGCCGAACAACAGGAAGGCAAGCGTCATCGCGGCGATGCCGAAGCCTTCGGCGCCGATCAGACGCGCGATCAGCAGGAAGACGATCATGCCAGCGCCCTGCTCGATAAGGCTGGCGGCGGCCGACCAAGCCGCTCCGATGGTGAAATCGCGTTTCAATGCTGGCTCGTTGCTCGACGCTAAGTGATGGCCGGGCCCGGCGAATCGCCCCGAGCCTTGTCGAGCGCCTGACCCGCCGACGCAACCCCGGCCGGACCATGTTGCGTCGCAGCGGACTGGTTCACGCGCCGTTTGCGATTGACAATCGGCGCTAGTCACGTGAAATCCGCCCGTGCCGACGGGGCGATTGGCAGCAACTGCAGCAAGGGGCGCGATTCTTGGACTGGTCGAAGAAAAAGGTCCTCGTGACCGGCGGATGCTCGTTCATCGGTTCGCACTTGGTCGAGGCATTGCTCAAGCGCGGCGCCTGGGTGCGCGTGGTCGATGATCTGTCGAGCGGTGTTCGCGAAAACATCGAGGCCGCGCTGCAGAGCGGGCGCGCGGAATTCGAGCAGGCCGACCTGCTCCACCCGGAGGCGGCGGCGCGGGCGGTCTCCGGCATGAACGTCGTATTCCATCTCGCCGCGACCCACGGCGGCCGGGGCTTCATCAGCACGCACCAGGCGGCCTGCTCGACCAATCTCGCGCTCGATTCGATCGTTATTCGTGAGGCCCATCGCGCTGGCGTCGAACAGCTGACTTTCGCCTCCTCGGGCTGCGTCTACCCGACCAGCATGCAGGAAGACCCCAGCGAGATCGTCTTTCTGACCGAGGATCTGGTGAAGCCGCCCTATGAGGCGGATGACCTCTACGGCTGGGCCAAGCTGATGGCCGAGCTGTCGCTGCGCGCCTATCACGAAGAACTGGGCCTGAAGTGCGCCTCGGTGCGCTACTTCACCGCCTATGGCGAGCGCTGCCCGGCCAATCACGCGGTCGTCGCGATGATCGGACGGGCGTTCCTCGAGCAAGACCCGTTCATCGTCTGGGGAACCGGCGAGCAGATCCGCAACTGGACCTATGTGTCGGACATCGTCGAGGGCACGATCCGCGCCGCCGAGCGGATCGAGGACGGCAGCGCCGTCAATCTCGGGACGATGGAGCGCACCTCGGTGATCGGCGCAGCGCGCATGATCCTCGAGCGGTGCGGGATCGATGCCGAAATCAAGCCCGACATCAGCAAGCCCACCGGGCCCTACAATCGCGTGGCCGACAACAGCCTGGCCAAGCAGCTGATGGATTGGGAGCCCAAGGTCAGCTTTTCGGACGGCCTCGACCGCACGATCCGCTGGTATTTCGACACGCACCGTCGCGAAACGCTGGAGAAGGATTTCGAAGCCTCGCTGACCGAGCGCGGTTTCGAGGGGACGCGCTGAAAGGGTCCGACGCTGGACGCCCGTGATGGCTGGCAAGCATCATAACCCCGGCAGGCGCCTCCGGCGCCCGTCATCGGATTTCCTCGCCAAAACGGCCTTCGTCCTGGCTGCTCTGCTGCTCGCGTTCGGTTACGGCGTGGCGACGATGAAGTACAAGATTTTTCCCCACGCCATCCTCGCGCGCGCCGACCAGGCCAAGGAGGCGCTGTTCAAGGTCGAGCGGAAGGTACGCCCTCCCGATTTCATCCGCGATCTTCCTGCGGGAGATACGCAGCGGATCATGAAGCGGGCGCTGGATTCCGATGATAGCGACCTGATCCTGATGGCCGGTGGGTTCTTTTACCACACTGATGTTTGTCCCAAGGTCGGCTGCCTCGCCTGGATCATGCGCCGGGACGGAACCGTCCTGCACCGCTGGAGCGCCGATCCCGCCTCGCTGTTTAGCGCTGCCGACTTCAAAGGGTTCAGCGGGTTTCCCAAGCCCGAAAATGTCATGGTGTGGGGTCTAGATCTTGACCCCGACGGGAACCTCCTGATCGTCTTCACGGTGTTCAACACCTTTCCCGACGCATTCGGGATTGCGAAGCTGGCTCCTGATGGAAAGCTTCTGTGGAAGCGGATAGACCACAGCCACCACTGGCCGACCGCCGGGCCGGACGGGCGCGTATATGTCCCGATTTCACGGGCCATGCCCAAACTCGCGACAGTTGCCGGCCTGCCTTATGAGGCCGCATGCCAAAGCGAAACCGTCGATCAGCAGGGCGTGCGCGTGCTGTCGCCAGAAGGAAAGGTGCTGCACGAATTCTGGCTTTCCGACGTGGTCCGGCGAAGCGGACTGCGCGTGCTCGAATACCTTGTGAGGAGCGACTGTGATCCGTTCCACGCCAACGGCATAGACTTGGTAAACGAAGCGATGGCTGTAAGGCTTCGGGCGACGGGCGTCGCCGACGCGAACGCGGGCGACCTGATCGTGTCCTTGCGCTCCTCGAGCAGCGTGGTGATCATGGACGCCCAGACGGGGCGCATCAAGCACGTGGTCCACGGTCCGATGATCGAGCAGCACAGCCCCGCTACGCTACCGAACGGCGAGCTGCTGATGTTCGACAATGCGGGCGCGAGTTACGGCAACGATCTGCGCTCACGAGTGCTCAAGATCGGGTTCGGGCCGGAGCGCAACGAGCAGGTGTTCCCGCGCCCGGGGGGCGATGACCCGCACCTGTTCTCGATGCGCGAGGGCCAGGTCAATGTCAGCGCCGACGGCAGGCGCATGCTCGTCGCGGAAGGGGAAGGAGGGCGGCTGTTCGAAGTCGAGCTCGCCACCGGCAAGGTGCTATGGGCTTATCGCGAGGCGAACGACATCAGCGCCTATCTCGCCCGGGTCGGGTCCGCCGCGAAAGGCGAACCGATGATCGCGCTGCTTCACATCCAAGGCGCCGCCTATGTGGGCAAGGAAGACTTCAGGCGAATGTTCGGCCGCGCACCGTAATGGCTGCGAAGGATCATCATTCCGGAAGGCGCCTCTCCCGTCCCTCAGCAGACTTCCTTGCCAAGGCGGCATTCGTCCTGTCGGCGCTGCTGCTTGCGTTCGGCTACGGCGTGGTGACGATGGAGTACAAGATTTTTCCCCACGCCATCCTCGCGCGGGCGCAACAGGCCAAAGAGGCGCTGACCAAGGTCGAGCCCAAGGACCATCCGCCGCATTACATCCGCGATCTTCAAGCGGGAGACACGCGGCGGATCATGAAACCGGCGCCGGTGGGAGACGATAGCGACCTGATCCTGATGACCGGAGGGTTCTTCTACCACACCGATGCTTGTCCAACGGTCGGCTGCATGGCCTGGATCATGCGCCGCGACGGAACCGTGCTGCATCGCTGGAGCGCCGATCCGGCGGTGTTGTTCAATGCCCGGGATTTCAAGGGTTACACCGGCGAAACGGTGATGGAGAACATCTTCGTCCAGGGCGTCGATCTCGATCGCGAGGGCAATCTGATCGTCATCTTCGAGGCACGCAACATCTATCCCGACCACGTCGGCATAGCAAAGTTCGCGCCGAATGGCCGCCTGCTATGGCGGCGGATCGACCAGAGCCACCACTGGCCAACCGTTGGCCCGGATGGACGAATCTACGCTCCGTCCTCGCGGATCGTGCCGAAGGGCCCGCTGATCGACGGCCTGCCGCATCCGCCGGTATGCCGCGGCGACCGGATCGATCAGCAGGGGGTGCGCGTGCTCTCGCCGGAAGGCAAGGTGCTGCACGAGTTCTGGCTGGAGGACGTTGTCCGGCAGAGCGGGCTGCTGGCTGTGGGATACTATGTTCGAAATGATTGCGATCCGTTCCATGTCAACGGCATCGAGCTGGTGGACGAGGCAGCGGCGGCAAAACTCAGAACTTCGGCGGTGCCGGACGCCAAACCCGGCGACATGTTCGTTTCGCTGCGCGCATCCAGCACCGTGCTGTTGATGGACAGCGACAGCGGCCGCATCAAGCACATCATCCATGGGCCGATGGTGGAGCAGCACAGCCCGGCGCTGCTTCCCGACGGCGACATGATAATCTTCGACAACGTCGGCGCCGGCCTGGGCCCGGACCAGCGATCGCGGCTGCTCAAGATCGCCTTCGCGCCCGAACGCTATGAGCAGGCGTTCCCCCGGCCGGGCGGCGACGATCCGCATCTGTTCTCGCTGCGGGAGGGACAGGTCAACGTCAGCGCCGACGGCAAGCGCGCATTGATCAGCGAGACCGAAGGCGGGCGGCTTTTCGAAGTCGACCTCGCCAGCGGCGCGCTGCTGTGGTCCTATCGCGAGGCGAACGACCTCAGCGCCTATCTCACCCGGGTGGGATCAGCTGACCAAGGGAAACACAGGGTCGCGCTGTTGCACACCCAAGGCGCCGCCTATGTGAGCAGCGCCAACTTCTCGCGAATGTTCGGCCGCGCACCCTGATACGCGGGTGACGTGAGCCCGACTCACCTCGCAAGTGGGCGGGCTGTCTCTCGATGTAAGTCGCCGCACGCATCATAGCCGATCAGCAACCCCCGAAGCTTCGTAGGCGAAGCATTTTCCATCGAGCGCGCGCAGCGCCCAAGCGGTGCCATCGGACAGGAAACGCCGGGAGAGCACCGGCGGCCGCGCCGCCTTGATCTTGGCACTCGGCTTGACGTTGAGTGCGCCCCCGCCCTTGACGACGACCTCCCCGTTCTCGAACGATTCCACCCGCGCGAGCGCGAAGCCCCGCTCGGCGGCGGCGCGCCACACGGCGCAGGTTGCCTTGATCGTCGCCGCCAGCAGCGGGTGCGCCCGGCTCTTCCGGGCGCGATAGGGCTGCTCGGCGTAGTTAAGGTCGAGGAAGTCGAGATCGGGGTTGAGCACCAGTGCCATCTCGCCGACTCCGGCATGGCACTTGATCAGATAGCTACAGCGGGCCAGCAGCAGCGCATCGACCAGCACCTCGGCGCCACGCGCCCCCTTCTCATGCGCGGCGTTGAACGAATTGCCCTCGCTGTCGCTGAGTGACCACTCCGAGAACGAGAGGATCTTGCCGGGATAGGCCTGTTCGAGCAGCTTGAGCCACTGGCGCTGGTCCGTCGCCACGAAGATGCGCGTGCAATCGGGATTTTCCGCAAGGTAGCGGTCGATGTGCGGGAAATATTCCTCCGGCGTTACCTTGCGCGATAGATTGGGTCCGACGCCGAAGTCGAACTTGTCCGAGCCCCGCAACTGCAGTCCCAGCGTCTTGCCCGAAAAATTCCTCGCTGCAAATGTGTCAGCCTGGTCGACAATCGCCTTGGTGACCCGCATCGTCCCATCCGCGATGAAGGCCCGCACTTTCCTGCGCTGGCCGAGCCACCAGTCCTGAGGATAAGGCCCGTCCGCGCAGTTCTGAACGCTGCGGAAGTAGCCGTAGGCGTTCATGAACCAGCTTCCCGTCTCCCATCGGAACAAGCGCAGCAGCTCGGAAGCGTTGGCCAGGGTCAACACCTGCCCGCTTTGCACGAGGCGCGTCAGCTCATCCTCAGCTACGCCGATCGGCTCAAAATAATATTCCCAGACGTTCGCCCCGCGTGTTTGCTCGAAGTAAGGATTCTCCGCGCCGAACATGTTGCTGCGCTGGTGAAGCTGCACGATCGGCACGAGCCCCAGCCGCCGCGCCAGCTGGAGCTGGACGATTACTCCGTTGACCTGAGCAATGAGGCCGTCGGCGGTGTTACAGATCAACAGATAACGGGGCTGTTTCGTGCCAGACGTGGCGGCGGTCTCATCCTGGGTCATCAGCAGCCTTGATATTGGGGAACGACGCGTTGCGGGACTGTCGCGCGTGGGCTCTCCGGCCCGTGGACCGCCGATATCAGAAAACCGCGGTCGGTGTCGCGCACGATCGACGCTTCCCCCGGTCCATCCGCGGCACGGCCGCCTTGACCGCAATCCCCGGCAACGGTAAGTTCCGTGGGCTCGCCGGCCGCGAAATTGACGATCCGGCATGCGATTTCGGACGAACAACGATCGCGTTTTCGTCCCTCGGGGGCTCAGATAGTGCAATCGACGGGGCACGACGACACGCGTCGCCCTCCGCAAGGAGGCGCGGCGCTTTCCGGTTATAGCGACGTTGGGCGGGCCGGCGTAACCGCCGCGACGACCGAGGCGCCAGCGATCGCCCCACCGACCGGAGCCCGGCTTCGCGTCTATCTGAGCAGCGCCATCAGCCTCGCTGCGGCTGCGGTATTTGCCTTCGCGCTGTTCGGATTTACCCATCCCGGTCCGGTTCCCCAGGTCCATTACTGGTGGCTGATGATGGCCGCACCGGCAATCACGATCGTCGGCTTGACGATCGCGACGGCATGGCAGAGCGCCGGACTGGTCGCCGCGACGCTATTGTTGGGATTCGCCGCGCAACTTGCGTTTAGAGAGCCGCTCTGGTTCCAGCCTGTCCACATCCGGCTGACCACGACGCTATCCTTCGGCATGATCATCGCGTTGAGCGCCCAGGCGGCGACGGCCGCACTGGTGATCTTGCGAGCAACCGGCGCAACGCAGCTACGCGATTTGGGGGCGAAATTGGGCCGGCTGCGCCTGGCTGCGCTGGCTGCGGTCTTGGTAGCCGGTTCAGCGGGCGCGATGGACATGATCGCAAGCCAAAAATACGGCAGCCTGATCAATCAGCTGGCGGTGGGATCGAGCTTCCTCGCCCTCAACATCGTCAGCTTCGTCGCGCTGGTGATGGCCTGTCCCGGCGAGGATGCGCGCAGGATCGGCGATAGGGTAACACGGTTCATCAGCCTGCCGGGCAGCGTTACTTCAGCGGGAGTTTTCGACCGGCGGTTTCCGTGGTGCCTGGCGCTCGCGGTGTTGGTCTTTGGCGTATTCGCGCGATTTGTCGTGTTCGAGAACATCCCGCGCATCGACGAGGTCGTCTACCTCTTCCACGCCGAGTATTTCGCCCAGGGACGGCTGGTTCTGCCGATGCCGCCATCGACCGCCGCCTTCGACATCTACATGATGAATGCGCAGGGCGGGCACTGGTTCTCTACCTCGGCGCCAGGTTGGCCGTTCGTGCTGGGGATCGGCGTTTTTTTCGGCGCGGCGTGGATCGTCAATCCGCTGCTCGGCGCGATTACCGTGCTGCTCGTGCATTCGCTGGTCGCGACAGCCGAGGACCGCAGGTTCGCCAATCTCGTGGCAATCCTGCTGGCGGTGTCGCCGTGGTTCATCTGGACCTCGTCGACGCTGATGAACCACAGCCTCACCCTCGCCCTGGTGCTGGGCGCCTGGGTGCTGCTGATCAAGGCGCGGGCGCGGCCCTCGGCCTGGCTCGCGCTCGGCGCCGGCGCGTTGATGGGGCTGGATTTCCTGACGCGCCCGCTCGAAGGTCTGGTGATCGGGGCGTTGACGGGCTTGTGGACCCTGAGTTTCCTCAAGAACCCCCGGCATATTGGGACGGTCATGCTCTATGCGATCGGCTGTGTCGCCGTCGGCGGCATCGTCTTCCCCTACAATGCCTATCTGACCGGCGACCCCTTGCAGACGCCGCTCAATGCCTATTTCGACCACCTTTGGGGTCCGGGCTCGAACCGGCTTGGCTTCGCCAGCGATATCGGCGCGAAACCGCATTGGGGGGCGCTCGATCCCTTCCCCGGCCACAGTCCGTTCGAGGCATTGATCCAGGCGCAACAGACGTTCTACTCGCTCAACATGGAACTATTGGGGTGGGCGGTCGGATCGGTCACCTTCGCGGCGATCTTTCTGCTCTGGGGTCGCCGCTCAGGGCTGACGGCGGCGATGTCGATCGTCATCGTGGCGACGGTGCTTGCCCAGGCGCTCTACTGGTTCAGCGCCTTCGACTATGTCGGGCCGCGCTACTGGTCTATGCTGCTGGTGCCCATGCTGGTGCTCACGGCCGCGGGGATCGTCGTCTGCGCGCGGCGGATCGAGAATCTTTTTCCAGCAACCTTGGCGGCTTATCGCCTTGGCGCCGCCCTCGCCGTCGTCATCCTATGTTCGCTGGTGGTGTTCTCGAGCTGGCTCGGCGTCAACAAATATCGTGGCTTCCGCAATTACCATACCGACTACAGCGTTCTCGCGCGCGAGCAACGGTTCAGGCACGCGCTCGTGTTCGTCACGATGGATGATCCTATCGAATACGAGAACGCGATATGGCTCAACGACTTCGATCGCACCTCGGACCGGCCGGTCTTCGCGCGGGATCTCGGTGAGGCGGTCAATCGTCAAGTCGCCGCGAGCTACCCGGATCGGCCCGTCTATTTCCTTCAGGGGCGCACCCATCGCTCGGCAAGCAACCCGCGAGTCACCCTCCGGCGTGGGCCGATATCGCCGGCCGCCTTCACGACGGTTGCCCGGTAGCGCCCCCATCCGGCGCATGCCCGCGGCCCCCCAACCCCACCACAAAATGCCAGCGAACCCCGGTTTACGCCCATTAAGGGGTCCCGCCGCCTATGCTTCAAAGCACGCCAA
>JBDSIY010000043.1:0-12151 GCA_039917735.1 Novosphingobium sp.
TGGCGCGGAGCCCCAGTTCCCGTTGGCTATAAGCCGCTGATGCAGAACGCGAAATATCGTTCAGGGTCGGGTCCCGATCGGCGCCGATAGGGACCCCAGGGCGGACGTAAATCCGTGTGCAGCATCAATAGCTTGTGCTTGATTCGGTGGGGATCCCACTTTGGTGCTCATTCACAGGCGTGATCCCGCAACCTGCTTTCGCTTTCGGCCGCCGTCTCCACGAAGCTGCGTCTGGACTTCCGCCCGCCGTGGCGCAATGGTCCCTCCATGAGCGACACCTCTCCATACTCTTCTCCTTCCCCGGATCGCAAGGCTATGCCTGGAGGCAGCGGCTGCACGCTGCGCTTCGGATGCAACCGTGGTCTTGCCCGAGCGCAGCACCGTCCTGACCGTGTTCCGCGACACGCCCAGATCCCGCACGATTTCCTTGATCGACTTGCCCTTGACGAAGAACTCGCGCCAAATTCGCGCCACCGTCTCCACAAGCAGCATCTCCCCGATGACCCCGCGCAGAGCGCCGGTCGTGGCGCGCTTCCGTTCAGGGGGTCAGCCAAGGCGGGTGGGCACCGTCCTCGGCAACGCGAACGGCACAGACGCGCTGAGGCGGGGCGGGGCGGGGCGGGGCAATTCAGTGGCGAAGCGCGGACAAGGACCTTTCGCCTCAGGCGATCGTTCTCGTTTGATCCCCACCCCATTAGGAGATGACGATGAACCTGAGCGAATTGTTGCCGAGCGGTGCCATCGATGCGCTTGCCAGCCAGCTTGGAGTTCCACGCGAACAGGCGCAGCGGGGCGCTGAAGCGCTTCTTCCATCCATCCTTGGCGGAATGGGAGACAAGGCTGGTGGCCTGCAAGGAAATGATGCCGGCGAACTTGAGTCGCATCTAAACGCCCTCGGTGGCGAACAACTCGCCGACAACGTCCTGAGCGCGGAACCCACCGACATCGGCAAAGGCAATCAGCTCCTCGGAAACATCTTTGGCTCGAAAGATGTAAGCCGCGACGTAGCCAGCCATGCATCGCAGAGCAGCGGCCTGGACCCGGCACTGCTCAAGCAAATGCTTCCCATTTTAGCGATGCTGGCAGCCGGCTATCTTTCTAAGCGCGCTGGAGGTGCGCAAGGCGGCCTCGGCGGGATTCTGGGATCGGTGCTTGGCGGGCTGGTTGGTGGCGGTGCAACGAGCAACCCAGCGCTTGGTGGCGCAGGCGGCGGGCTCGGTGGGATACTTGGCTCCATCCTCGGTGGCCGCCGCTAGCCTCGGCATATCACCACACCGATCCGGCTCTCGCACCGCGGCGGTTCAACCTCGTGAAAGGCGGCGCTAAACCGGCCGGGTGACGCCGTATCAAGTCCGCCGCGGAGGCATCGCCGATCTCGGCAGGTTCGCCCATGACCCGCTCAGCTTTGTGCGGTTGGCGTTCCAGGGATGCTGATGGCACGTCGCTGGCGAATGAGTCTGGACCGACGAATGCGGTGCGAGCAGCTGCAGGGAATCGGCGAGCAGCTAAAGGCTGATCCGGATAGGCCGATACGCGTTCCGTTGCGTGCAAACCCCTCCTGGATCGTCCTTGCTAGTGATGGCTGTCGTGCAATTGGCGATGCTCAGCGTCGAGGAGCTGCGCGTGATGGCTATTTCGGCGGTTGCAGCAAGCGTCTGCGACAATACCGGTTCTGATTGACGTAGCTCGGCAATGAGCGGATACCGTGCAGATTAGCACTCTTCCATGGCGAGTGCCAATCTGCACCGGAACGCTGGCTAACCCGTGCAGAGCGAACACGTCTTCGCAATCCAGTGAGAGGACCAATCCAAGATGACATTCCGCCCGTTGCACGATCGCGTGCTGGTCCGCCGCGTCGAGGCTGAGGCCAAGACCGCAGGCGGAATCATCATCCCTGACACCGCCCAGGAGAAACCGCAGAAAGGCGAAGTCGTCTCGGCTGGCGCCGGGGCACGAGGCGAAGATGGCTCGCTCACGCCGCTCGACGTCAAGGCAGGTGATAAGATCCTGTTTGGCAAATGGTCAGGCACCGAGGTTAAGCTCGACGGCGAGGATTTGATCATCATGAAGGAAAGCGACATCCTCGGCATCGAAGGCTGAGTGTGACCGCTGCTACTTCGTTTCTCCGCATTGCCGATCCCCCTGGGGATTGAACTCAAAGACAAAGGTCACGCTCATGGCTGCCAAGGACGTCAAATTATCGCGCGATGCGCGTGAAGGTATTGCTCGCGGTGTCGATATTCTCGCCAACGCCGTCAGAGTCACGCTCGGCCCGAAGGGCCGAAACGTGCTGCTCGACAAGGGGTATGGGTCGCCCCGCATCACCAAGGATGGCGTGACCGTTGCCAAGGAGATCGAGCTTACGGACAAGTTCGAGAACATGGGTGCCCAGCTGCTTCGCTCGGTTGCGTCGAAGACACATGATCATGCCGGTGACGGCACGACCACGGCGACCGTGCTCGCCCAGTCGATCGTCCGCGAGGGCTTGAAGTCCGTCGCCGCGGGCATGAACCCCATGGACTTGAAGCGAGGCATCGATCTCGCTGTCACCAGGGTCGTCGAGGATCTCAAGGCGCGTTCGAAGCCTGTTTCGGGGAACAACGAGATCGCCCAGGTGGGCATCGTTTCGGCCAATGGCGATGAAGTGGTCGGCAACAAGATAGCCGAAGCTATGGAAAAGATCGGCAAGGAAGGCATCATCACCGTCGAGGAGGCCAAGGGCCTCGAATTTGAGCTCGACGTTGTCGACGGCATGCAGTTCGACCGGGGCTATCTGTCGCCCTACTTCGTTACCAATGCCGAGAGGATGGAGGTGGAGTTCGAGGATCCGTATATCCTCATCCACGAGAAGAAGCTCTCCAGCCTGCAGGCAATGTTGCCCATCCTCGAAGCGGTAGCCCAGTCCGGCCGCCCCCTGCTGATCATCGCCGAAGATATTGAGGGTGAAGCTTTGGCAACCCTCGTTGTCAACAAGTTGCGCGGCGGCCTGAAGGTCGCGGCGGTCAAGGCGCCCGGCTTCGGCGATCGCCGCAAGGCAATGCTCGAGGATGTTGCCATCCTCACCGCCGGACAGGTCGTATCGGAAGACCTCGGCATCAAGCTGGAGAATGTCACCATCGATATGCTGGGCACGGCCAAGCGGGTGACGATCGACAAGGACACCACGACCATAGTCGATGGGGCGGGCGATGCCGAAACCATCAAGGGCCGGGTCGAGGCGATCCGTCAGCAGATAGAGAACACCACGTCGGACTATGACAAGGAAAAGCTCCAGGAGCGCTTGGCGAAGCTCGCTGGCGGCGTGGCGATCATCAAGGTCGGCGGGGCGTCGGAGACCGAGGTCAAAGAACGCAAGGACCGGGTCGACGATGCGCTTCATGCAACCCGTGCCGCGGTTGAGGAGGGCATCGTTCCCGGAGGCGGCACCGCCCTGCTCTACGCAGCGAAGTCGCTCGACGGCCTCAAGGGTATCAATGACGATCAGACCCGCGGTATCGACATCATCCGCCGCGCGCTTCAGGCGCCGTTGCGCCAGATCGCGGAGAACGCCGGCCATGACGGCGCCGTCGTCGCTGGCAGGCTGATCGAGGGCAATGACCAGGTCATGGGGTTCAACGCGCAGACCGAAAACTACGAAAACCTGATCCAGTCGGGGGTGATTGATCCGACCAAGGTCGTGCGCTCGGCCCTGCAGGATGCCGCGTCAGTTGCAGGGCTCATCATCACCACCGAAGCCGCGATTACCGAGGCAGCTGACCAAAAGAGCGCGATGCCAGCGATGCCCGGTGGCGGAATGGGCGGACTGGGCGGAATGGGCTTCTGACACGACGCTTGCCGGATCTTTAGAACTGGCAGAGTCGGGAACACTCGATCGTTCACGCCAAGTCGCTCTGCAGATGGCGGCATCACTGATAATGATGCTTGAGGACGCCGGCTGCTCGACGATCCGAGACACCGCGAGCGTCGCCGAGGCGCTCGCGCTGCTGGCGAAACATGGCTTCGACGCGGCGACGATCAACGTGAACCTGAATAGGGAGAAACGCTACCCGGTTTGCAAAAAGCCCTATCCGCGAGCCGATCTCAACGGTGTTCAAGCGGGTTGTTGCCCGAAGGGCCGCCACGGCGCGGGTCAGTAATGTCGATTTCGACAACCCTGAAATCCATACGAACACCATCGAAGGCGCGTTCTCCATCTTCAAGCGCGGCATGAAGGGCGTTTTTCAGCACTGCGCGAAGAAACAGCTGCACCGCTATGTTGCCGAGTTCGGGTTCCGCTACACGAATTGCATCGCGACCGGCTTAAGTGACGCCGACCCTGCAATGTTCCGGGGAGTCGTTGGCAAGCGGCTTACCTATCAATCAACTCGTATCGGAGCCCGACGACCATGGCGAAGAAGAAGGCCGGAATGACGCCGGAGGAACAAGTCGAGAAGTTTCCGTCAAGCCGTGCGCGAACTAATCGACGCAGGCGATATAAAACCTCACCGAGACGGATGAGCGCTTCGAGGGATTAATTTGAAAAGCAGCAGGGCGATCATTTTACAATATATAAACTATTATTGTATCCAGTTGCTAACTAATATATTTCGTTCTCATCGATCACAACACTACGCATACCGCTATCGTCTGCAATCTCTGAAATACGACCTGGAACTACGGCAATTATAAATTTGACGTACCGGATGCGACATGACAGACAGTACCAGACAGTCGGCGAACTACCAGAGATCGAGATCAGGCCCGAGCTGATCGATGCTGGAATGACAGCATTGTTGGCGCGAGAGAACGGCCCCATGTTTTACAGGCCGGATAAACTGGTATGCAAAGTTTACTCTGCCATGAGAGACTTAGATAAATTCGACAGCTCGAATTTCGCCTATCTCTAACGCGAGTAGTAATATGGAACACGATATCAAGTAGAGCTTTCTTGGTTTTTGCTTAGCTTTCGCAAATTCTGAGACCAATAGACTAGCTTGTATTGGACCTGGCAACCGCGATGCCGGAGAACTGGAGTGAACGTCGCTCTATTCCGGCGAACGGATCACCTGTAACGCTGTACCGGGCGTTGTCCGGGCATTTGCAACCGCACTATCGCTCCATTCCCTGGATACCCGGGGACCCCACGTGCGAGAGACACTATCGAAGGCCTATGGAACCACTGAAGCTAAACCTTGCAGAGCTTGGTTGGAAGCCATTTTTCAGCAAGCAGGTGTCTGCCGCGGACGATCGCGGGTGCCGCCCCGTCCGCGTGATGGCGGTTCATCGTGGAATGGTCGAGATACTCGGGGAGGAGTTGGAGGGGTCGATCTCCTCCGCTGTCCCTCAGTCCAGTGGCCCGGAAGACCGGCCAACCGTCGGCGATTGGCTGCTGGTCGATCGCGATACCCACGGCCTGGTGCGCATCCTGCGCAGGTTAAACCTGTTCAAGCGGCCGGCGCCGGGCGATGGCCGCCGGATTCAGCTCATTGCCGCGAACGTTGATACCCTCTTCATCGTCACCTCTTGCAACCAGGATTTCAGCCCTGCGCGGATTGAACGCTATCTGATTCTCGCGCGCGAGGTGGGCGTCAACCCGGTCGTCGTGCTCACGAAGATCGACCTTGCCGATACCTCCGAACGCTTTCTCGAAGCGACTCGCGCGCTCCAGCCGGGACTGGAAATCGAAATGGTAAACGGACGCGATCAGCAAGACGTCGCTCGGCTCACGGCTCGCTGCGGCATCGGTGAGACGGTTGCGCTGGTGGGATCGTCCGGCGTCGGCAAATCGACCCTGATCAACTCCTTGCGGCGCTCGGATAGCATTGCCACGCAGGCTGTACGCGAGTCCGACGGCACCGGCCGTCACACAACCACCGTCCGCGAGATGCACCGCCTCGGTCGCGGCCCAGAAGGGGGCGGCTGGCTTGTCGACACGCCGGGCATGCGCGAACTTCAATTGGCCGATGTCACCTCTGGCATCGCCGAGGTGTTTGACGAAATCGAAGCCCTGACGCTCGAATGCCGATTTACCAATTGCACCCATACCGCCGAGCCCGAATGCGCCGTCCAGATCGCAATCGCGCAGGGGGTACTCGAGCCCGCGCGCCTTGAACGCTGGCGCAAACTGACCGCCGAGGACTTGGTAAATACCGGCAACATCGGGGCTCGGCGCCCGAGCAACGCAAAACCCGGCAAGAGGAAATGAGCAGTGGCCGATCTTTACCTGAAGTCCCTGGAATCAGAGCGCAGGAGCCTGTGGGCCGAATGCCGCCTCAAGGGCCTCGCCAAGGGCACGCCGGAACGACTTCGGATCGTGGAACTAGACAGGTTGCTCGCCGAGCACCGGGCCAAGAAGGCGGGATAGCCCGTCCTGTTGGAGGCAAGCGACCGTCCGCCACTTGCGGCTGGTGCCATTCGGCAGTTCGCCGCCATCGGGGATGCGTTCGATTGGCGCCCTTAGGCTCGCAATCCGCCGCTTCCGGTAGTGTTTCAGCCGGGCGAACCGGCGCGCTCCAGGCGCGACGTACCGAGCCAGCGCTCCCCCTCCTCGCGCCGCCGCACTTCGTGCAGCGCGACCACATCGAGTCCGGGCTCGCCGAGGATCAAGCGACGCGGTGGTGCAGGACCGTCGAGGGCGGCGAGCAGCGCCTCCGCACCCGCGCGCGGGTCGTCGCCGGCACCCCACCCGGAATTGCCGGCTTCCTGGCCCAGCGCAGCGAGATCGTAATGCGCCGAGGGCGGCACGATTCCCATCGAGCGCGTGAAATCTGTTGCGAACGGCCCCAATTCGGCGAGCGTAACCGTGATGCCAAGCGGGGCCAACTCGGCCGCCAATGATTCGCTGAGCCCGCCCAGCGCCGCCTTCGAGGCGCAATAATAGCCGAGCGCCGGAAAGCCGATCCGGCCCGCGACCGAACCGATGTTGACGATCTGGCCCGAGCGCCGCTCCAGCATGCCGGGCAGCACGGCCTTGATCGTCGCCAGCGCGCCCAGAAAGTTCGTCTCGAGCGCCGCCCGCGCCGCCTCGATCGGGGTATCCTCCACCGTCCCGACCTGGCCGGACCCGGCGTTGTTGACCAGCACGTCGATCCTGCCGAAGCGCTGGCGCGCGGCGTCGACGGCGGCGGCAACCTCCTCGGCGCGGGTTACGTCCAGCCTCAGCGCCAGTGCCCGCTCGCGATGCGGCGCGACGAACGCATCCAGCACTTCGGGTTTGCGCGCGGTGACCACCACCCGCTCTCCACGCACAAGCAGCAGTTCCGCCAGCGCGCGGCCAAAGCCGGTCGAGCAGCCGGTTACGAGCCAAGTTCTGGCGGGCATCGCTTTCAGCTTCTCCCAAGCCGTTCGGCCATCATCTTCTCGACCTCTCGCCGGGCGACCTTGTTGCTATGGAGCAGCGGCACCTCGTCACGCGTGATCGCGATATAGGCGCGCGGCACTTTGTAGCTCGACAGGTTCTTGCGCAGCCGCGCCTCGATCGCGGTGAAGTCCAGCGTGGCGCCGTCACGCGGGACCACGGCGGCGACCACAAGCTGCCCGCGCTCCTTGTCGGGCAGCCCCACGACATAGGCCGAGTGCACGCCCTCAAGCGCCTGCAGCTCCATCTCGACCTCGGCTGGCGAGACGTTGGAACCGGCGCTCTTGATCATGTCGCCATTGCGCCCGAGGAAATGAACGCGGCTGCCCTCGCGCACCCCCATGTCGCCGGTGTGGTAAAACCCATCGCGGGTGAAGAACTTGTCGCGTTCCATCTTGTGCAACCCCGGGGTCAGCGCATAGCCGCGCACCTGGATCTCGCCAGGTTGCCCCTCGCCGAGCGGATTGTCGTGCTCGTCGGCGATGCGGACCTCATAGCGCGCGGCGAAATGATCCATCGGCGCGCACATCGGATATCCGGGCGCGCGCACCACGTCGCCATAGGAATAGGGCCCGAGCGTTTCGCTCATGCCCAGGCCCCAATAGGGCTTGTTCTGAGCTACCAGCGCGATGTCTTCGTCGGCGAGCACGCTGCCCATCGCGACACGGCTGTTGCTGAGAGTCCGCTCGGAGCAGATGGTGACCGCCCCGACCTCCCAGTTGGGCAGCAGGTACATCATCATCCCACCCACCCAGAACATCGGCAGATAGGCGCCGACCTCCTGCCCGCGTTCGGGACCGATCATCTCGCGCAGGTAATGGGTGCGGAACAGCACCGGGCCGTGGTTGTGCTTGACCCCCTTGGGCAGCGCCATCGATCCGGAGGTGTAGATCTCCACCATCTGATCGGTGGGGTGAACCTCGCCCTCGACCTCGCGCAGCAGATCCTCGCTGACCTCGCGGGCAGCATCGGTGATCGCGCCGATGTCGAGGATCGAGGCGGGGAGCGCATCGCCGGTCGAGGCGATCCAGCGCAGATAAGGCGTGCGAGCGATCCGCAAATCGGGGCCAGCGGCGTCGCGCAGCTCGGGCAGCGCTTCGGACAGGCGCTCGACGTAATCGTAGCCCAGGAGATGGCGCTGGACGATTAAGCCCGCCACGTCCGACTGGCGCAGCACCCGAACCAGTTCGTTCGACCTGATCATCGTGCTGATCGGGATGGCGATGGCCCCGGCGCGCGCGATCGCCGCGAGCATCAATGCGAAATGCGGACCGTTGCCGAAGATGAAACCGACCCGCGTCCCCTTGCCCACGCCCCGCGCCAGCAGCCCGCGCGCGAGTTCGGCCGATTGCCGATCGAGTTCGACGAAGCTGATCGTCTCGTCCGGCGCGCCTTCCGCACGAAGGACGACCGCGACCTCGTCTCCGTAGGCGGCGGCGGCGGCTCGGATCAGTTCCGGCAAGGTCGTGGCGGATGTGGGATCGGTCAAGACGGCATCCTCGGTGTCATCCGCTGTCGATCACGGAGTTGCGGCGCTTCTGCCCAAAGTCGCGCCGAAGCGAAAGCCCCCCGTGCAACCGCCCGGCACCGCGCGAGACTCGCCAACGCCGGGCAACGGGTCTAGATTGATGTTCCTTTAGCAGCGGCGCGGAGGCGGCGATGACACCGTGGGAGTTCGAGGGGCGGGAACTGGTCAACTGTTCCTGCGAATATGGCTGCAACTGCCAGTTCGATTCGCTCCCGGACAAGGGCTACTGCCACGCCGTCGCCGGAATCCAGATCGACGAGGGTCATCACGGTCAAACCTCACTCGACGGCTTGCGGATCGCGGCAATCTTCAAATGGCCCGGCGCGATCCACGAGGGCAACGGTGAGGCGATTGCCTTCGTCGACCAGCGCGCCGATGCGGCGCAGCGCGAGGCGCTGCTGAGGATCATGACCGGCCAGGATACCGATCCTTTCGCGACGATGTTCGCGGTCTATGCCTCGACCGTCACGCGAATGCATGATCCGGTGTTCTGCAACATCGAGCTTGAACTCGACATAGAGGCGCGGCGCGGCCGCATCGCCATTGACGGCTATATCGAGTCGACCGGCGAGCCGATCCGCAACAAGGCAAGCGGCGCCGAGACAAGGGCGCAGATCGTGCTGCCCGCCGGCTTCGAATATACGGTGGCCGAGATCGGCAGTGCCTCCAGCCGGACGACCGGGCCGGTCGAGGTGATGCTGCAGAACAGCTACGGGCAGTTCGCCAACCTCCACCTCAGCTCGCACGGCGTCGTTCGCGCCTGAACGGCGAACTATGGCGGGTTCGGCGCCGATCGAGCGCGTGTTGCGACGCGACCGAGCGATCACCATCGCCGGACTGGCGGTGCTTTGCGTGATGGCATGGAGCTATACGCTCGCGGGCGCGGGCCTTGGCATGAGCGCATGGGAGATGACGCGGCTCGTGCTGTTTCCGCATCTGCATGCGCCCTTTCCGGCTGGCGCGATGGCGGGGATGGGAAATCTGTCGGGGCCGACGCGTGTCGCCGCCTGGCATCCGCTCACGCTGGCGCTGATGACGGCGATGTGGTGGATCATGATGGTCGCGATGATGACGCCGAGCGCGGCTCCCGCGATCCTGCTCTATGCCCGCGTCGTCAGCCACGCCGAGAGGCGCGGCGAGGCGGGCGCGCTGGCACCGACCGCCGCCTTCAGCGGCGGCTATCTGCTCGCCTGGCTCGGCTTCGCGGTTCTGGCGATGGGCCTCCAGGTCCTGCTCGGCCGGCTCGGTATTCTCGGGGAGGCGACGATGGCCTCGCGCACCGCCCTGCTCTCGGCGGCGATCCTGTTCGCGGCGGGACTCTACCAGTTCTCCCCGCTGAAACACGCCTGCCTGACGCAATGCCGAGCACCCGCGGCGTTCCTCGCGCGCTACTGGCGGCCGGGAACGAGCGGAGCGCTTCGCCTTGGCTTATGGCACGGCGCCTATTGCGTCGGCTGCTGCTGGCTGCTGATGCTGCTGTTGTTCGTCGGCGGCGTGATGAATCTCGCCTGGATTGCGCTGCTGACCGCGCTGGTGCTCGCCGAAAAGCTCTGGCGAGGCGGGCGCGGAGTGGGGCGCGCAAGCGGGGCGATCCTCTGCCTGTGGGCGGTGGCGACGCTGCTGGTGTGAAACTCAGGCGAGGGTCAGCGCGAAGCCGGCGGGATTGTGGAAGTCGGGCTTGGCGGCCGGGTGGGCGAGTGCCCAGTAGGAAATCACTCCTCCCTCCTCCTCCAGCACAGCGGTAAGGCCGGTCTCGTTTGGTGTTGGGGGGATGGCGCCGCGAGGGATCGCGGCGTCGAACAGCGCGGTTTCGCCGCTGCGGCGCCAAGTGCAGCCGGGATCGTGAGGCATCGGCCTGGGGGCCATGCCGGCGCGGTAACTGTCGAAATCGTAGGCGGCCCAACGCTCCGAAGGTGAGAGATTGAACTCGCAATATTCCTCGTCACCTTGCCCGCGCGCGAACAGCTCGAAGCACGTCGTCCGCCACAATTCGTCGGCCCTCCCCTTCCCCGCGAACCCCGGCACCACCAGCGCACCCGCGCCCTCGATCCGCCAGCGCAGGCTGAGCCAATGCGCGGTCAGTGTTAGCTTCACCGCCACGCTGGTGACACGCTGCGCGGGGTGGGCCACGTGGGCGACGAGCGGAAAGGACCGCCGCTGGACAAGCTCGGGGCGGTCGGGTTTGTTTGCGTTTTGGTTCATGCTAGGCGCCGCACGCTATGCCGACCTACACTTCCTCGCTGCTCAAGCTGCTCGACGAACGCGGCTATATCCATCAGCTGACCGACGCTCAGGGTCTCGACGCGCTGGCGGGGCGCCAGGTCGTGTCCGGTTATATCGGCTTCGACGCGACCGCGCCATCGCTGCACGTCGGCAGCCTCGTGCAGATCATGCTGCTGCGCCGGCTGCAGCAGGCCGGGCATCGGCCGATCGTGCTGATGGGCGGCGGCACCACCAAGATCGGCGATCCTTCGGGCAAGGACGAGAGCCGCAAGCTGCTCACCAGTGACTCGATTCGCGAGAACATCGCTTCGATCCGGACGATCTTCGAGCAGATGCTGCAGTTCGGTGATGGCCCGACAGACGCCATCTTCGTCGACAACGACGACTGGCTGAGCCAGCTCGGCTATATCGGGCTGCTGCGCGATGTCGGCCCTCACTTCACCGTCAACCGGATGCTGACCTTCGATTCGGTGCGGTTGCGGCTGGAGCGGGAGCAGCCGCTCACCTTTCTCGAATTCAACTACATGATCCTCCAGGCCTATGACTTTCGCGAGCTGGCGCTGCGCCACGGCTGCCGGCTGCAGCTGGGTGGGTCCGACCAGTGGGGCAACATCGTCAACGGCATCGACCTGACCCGGCGGATGGAGGGGATCGAGGCATTCGGCGCGACGACGCCCCTGCTCACCACCGCCGATGGCGCGAAGATGGGCAAGACCGCTGCCGGCGCGGTGTGGCTGAACGAGGCGCAGCTGCCGGCCTATGACTTCTGGCAATATTGGCGCAATTGCGACGACCGCGATGTCGGCCGCTTCCTGCGCCTGTTCACCGACCTGCCGCTCGACGAGGTTGCGCGGTTGGAAGCGCTGGACGGGGGCGAGATCAACGCGGCAAAGGTCGTCCTCGCCAACGAGGTGACAAGGCTTTGCCGGGGGGAAGTGGCCGCTGCCTCAGCCGAGGCCAGCGCGCGCGCGACCTTCGAGGGTGGCGGTCTGGGCGGGGAATTGCCGGTCTTCACGGTTCCAACCGGCGGCGTCTCGATCATCGACGCGCTGGTGGGGATCGGC
>JBDSIY010000044.1:0-8896 GCA_039917735.1 Novosphingobium sp.
CCGATCAGCGTGAACGCCGGCAGGTCGATCCGCACCGAACGCGCGGAGGGTCCCTCGCCGATGATCAGATCGAGGGCGCGGTCCTCCATCGCCGGATAGAGCACCTCCTCGATCACCGGATTGAGCCGGTGGATCTCGTCTATGAACAACACGTCGCCCGCTTCGAGGTTGGTGAGCAGCGCCGCGAGATCGCCGGCCTTGGCGATCACCGGCCCCGACGTGGCGCGAAAGCCGACGCCCAGCTCGCGCGCGACGATCTGCGCCAGCGTGGTCTTGCCCAGCCCTGGCGGCCCGAAGAACAAGACATGATCCATCGCCTCGCGCCGGCTGCGGGCGGACTCGATGAACACGCGAAGGTTGTCCTTGGCACCGGCCTGCCCGACGAATTCGGCGAGCGTCTTGGGGCGCAGGGCCGCGTCGGCGTCCTCGGGCAGGTGGTGGGGCGCGGTCATTCGGGGTTCAATCACGGTGTTAGGCGGCCGCCATCGGCAGGATATGATCGCGCGTTAGTGGCGCCAGCGCCCGCCCGTCCGGCGCCGCCGGATCAATCCAGACCGCCTCTTCGATTTCAGCCTGCACGTGGATTGCGCCCTTCCCAAACAAATTCGAAGATTTCGGCGATCACCGTGACACCCGGCTCATGCGCGGCGGGCGCTTCGGCGCGGTCGAGATAACGCAGTTGCTCGTGCGATACCGACAGGCACAGCTCCTCCTGCAATTCGCGCGCGAGCGCCGCACATGCATCCTCCCCCGGCTCTATCTTGCCGCCGGGCTGCATGAAGGCCAACGTGCCGCGCTTACGCACCAGAAGGAGATGGCCCGAACGGTTCCGCATCAAGGCGACGGCGATATGCATCCAGATCATTCCTCCGCCAGCCTCAGCGCTCGGGCCGCGTCCATCACATGGTGGATGATCCTGACAACCAATACGCGCTTGCCCTCGACGACGTAAAGAATCCGGTGCTGTCGGTGAACGAGACAGCGGATGCCCTCACCGAAATCCGACCGGAGAGGCGCGGCGAGCGGATTGTCGCGCAACCGAATGAACGCGGCGTCAAAGCCATGCATGTAAATCCCGGCTACATCATCGCCGAAATGCGCGACGCTGAATTCGTCGATCTCAACCAGATCCGCTTCGGCAGCATTCGAGAACTCGACCTCAGCCACCCCTTGCCCGGCGCCTGGCGATGATGTTCTCTATGATCGTCTCGGGGTTCTCTGGCGAAATCCCGGATGCAAGTCCCTCGGCCACCATTGCGCGCACCCATGCGGCGTCCTCTGCAGCCGACTCCTGGTCGCGACGGAGGAGATCGCGAACCAAATCGCTCGGGCTGGAATAACGCCCCTCGGCAACGCGGTGATCGACCCAGGAGCGCAGGGCGGGCGGAAGGGTGACGTTGAGCTGCGACATAGAAATAGAATACATATTTCTAGCTTTTTGTCGAGCTTGCATGATCGCTCACCCTACCCGCCTTCCTTAGCGCCACCCGCACCAGCTCGTTCAGCCCCGCCCCTTCTCCCAGCTCGTCCAGCGCATGCGCCACCGCCGCGCTGGCGACCGGCGGCTTGAAGCCGAGGTTCTGCAGCGCCGACACTGCGTCGGCGCTTGGGGAACCGGGAGGAAGCGCCACTGCCGGCGCACCGGGCGCGGACGGCAGCGCGCCGGCCTTGTCCTTCAGCTCATTGACGATGCGCGCCGCGAGCTTGGCGCCGACGCCTTGCGCGCGGGCCACCATTGCGGCGTCGCCGCCGGCGCAGGCGCGCTGCAGTTCCTCGACCGACAGCGCCGAGAGGATCGCCAGCGCGACCTTGCTGCCCACCCCTTGCACCGCCGTCAGCAGCCGGAACCAGTCGCGCTCCGCGCCGCTGCCGAAGCCGATCAGCCGCATATCGCTGTCGCTGACCTGCAGCTCGGTGTGGACGGTGACGCCCTCGCCGCGCGCGCCCAGCGCCGCCAGCGTCCGCGCCGAGCACTGGACCCGATAACCGACCCCGGCCACGTCGATCACCGCCCAGTCGGCGCCGGTGTCGTCCAGCAGGCCGGTGAGCTTGGCGATCATGCTCCGATCCTCGGTGGGAGAGGGAAAAAAGGCAACCGCGTTACCCGCGCACCATATGCGCATGCGCCACCGCCACCGCGAGCGCATCGGCGGCGTCGGCGCCGGCCAGTTTCACTCCCGGCAGCAGCACGCCGAGCATCGCCTGCACCTGCGCCTTCTCGGCGGCGCCGGTGCCGACGAGCGCCTTCTTCACCAGCCGCGTTGCATATTCATGCACGGGCAGCCCGGCGCGCGCCAGCGCCAGCAGGCAGACGCCCCGCGCCTGGCCGAGCTTCAGCGTCGACTGCGGATTGACGTTGACGAACACCTCCTCGACCGCGCCGGCGTCGGGCCGGTGGGCGAGGATGACGTCGGTCAATTCTCGGTCGAGCGTGACCAGCCGCTCGGCGAGCGCCGCCGATGCGTCGGTCCGGACCTGGCCATTGGCGACATGGCTGAGACGGTTGCCGGATTTCGCGACGATCCCCCACCCGGTGCAGCCGAGTCCCGGGTCGAGGCCGATGATCAGCATCGGGTCACAGCGAAAGCCCGAGCCGCGGCCCCTGCCAGAGCATGATAAGATACAGCGCCGCTGTTAGCGCGCAGCCGAACGCCAATGACGGCCAGAACGGCTGACCATGCCGCAACAGCACCGCGATCAGCAAATACATCGGCAGCGAAGGCAAGACGAGCCAGAAGGTCGCTTGCGAGAACCGCGCGATGGTCTCGCCACCCGGCTGTTCGCGCCACAGCAGGATCATGGCGATGATTGAGACCAACGGCAGCGCCGTCACCAACGCGGCCAATACCGGCAAACGCTTGCCAATCTCCGAGATCGCGGCGATCAGCGCGCCGGACAGCAGCGCCTTCGCGACCAACTCGCCAATCACCCCAGCTTCTCCATCACGGCGTCGGGAATCGCGTAATTGCCCCAGACCGTCTGGACGTCGTCGTCCTCGTCGAGGGTGTCGATCAGCTTGAGCAGCGTCGCGGCGGCGTCCTCGCCAACTTCGGTGGTGAGGTTCGGCCGCCACGCGAGCTTGACGCCGTCGGCCTCGCCGAGCGTCGCTTCGAGCGCCCGCGCGACCTCGTGGAGGTTTTCGATGCTGGTCCAGATCTGGTGACCGTCCTCATCGCTTTCGACGTCGTCGGCGCCCGCCTCGATCGCCGCCTCAAGCACCTTTTCTTCGTCGCCGGCAGCAGCCGGATATTCGATCAGCCCCACCCGGTCGAAACCGTGGCTGACCGCGCCGCTCGCGCCCAGATTGCCACCGTTCTTGGCGAAGGCGGTGCGGACGTTGGTGGCGGTGCGGTTGCGGTTATCCGTCAGCGCCTCGACGATGATGGCGACGCCGGCCGGGCCATAGCCCTCGTAGCGCACCTCTTCGTAGTTCTCGGCATCACCCTTGCTCGCCTTATCGATGGCGCGCTGGATGTTGTCCTTCGGCACGGATTGCGCCCGCGCGGCCAGCACGGCGGCGCGCAGCCGCGGGTTCATGTCCGGATCGGGCGTGCCCGACTTCGCCGCGACGGTAATCTCGCGGCTGAGCTTGGAGAACATCGCCGCGCGCTTCTTGTCCTGCGCGCCCTTGCGATACATGATGTTCTTGAACTTGGAATGGCCGGCCATGCAAACCCCAAAAAGTCACGCTTCTGGGGCCCCCGAAGGATGTGGAGCCCGATCCGGGCGGGCCTAGCGAAATACGCTCCTAGGGGCAATCACCCGAGCCCAAGCGCCGCCTTGTAGGTTTCGAGGATCGCTTCCATCTCGGCGCGGTCGTCGGGCTTCATCTTCCGGAGGCGGACGATCTGGCGCATGATTTTGGCGTCGTAGCCAGTCGACTTGGCCTCCGCGTAGGTATCGCGGATATCGTCGGCGATGCCTTTCTTCTCTTCCTCAAGCCGTTCGACCCGCTCGATCAGCAGGCGCAGGCGGTCGTCGGTGGTCTCGGCCATCGGCGGTATCTCCAGGTATTGGGTGAATCGGGTTGGCGGCTGATAACGGGGACCGCCGCCTCGCGAAAGGGCGCGCCTGTGGATAGCGGCGCGTCAGCCGTCCGTGTTGCGCTTCACGCTCTCGGCCATCCGCGCCAACTGCTCGGGGGTCGCCTCCGACTGACAGCGCGCCTTCCACTCCGCGCTCGGCATGCCGTGGATCAGCGTCCGCGCCGCTTCTTTGTCGCCGGTATAGCCCGCATCACGGATCCAGTCGGCGAGGCAGTTGCGGCAAAAGCCGGCCAGGCCCATCAGCTCGATGTTCTCGGCATCATGCCGGATCCGCAGGTGCCCGACCAGGCGGCGGAAGGCGGCTGCGGCGACCGAATCGTCCAGCGCATCGAGCGAGTCGGCGTCATCTCTGCTCATGCCATTCATCCTTGGGTTTTCCGCGCGGCTTTGCCATAGGCCGCCTCGCATGTGAAAAGGAACCACCGATTGGCCAAGCTCGAACGCCGCCGCCGCAAGGTGAAGATTCTGGCAACACTTGGCCCCGCCAGCAGCAGCCCGGAAATGATCGCCAGGCTGCTGCTCGCCGGCGCCGACGCCTTCCGCGTCAACATGAGCCACGGTGAACAGGCGCAGCACGCCGCCACGATCGCCGCGATCCGCGCTGCCGAAAAGGAGTTTGGCCGCCCGATCGCCATCCTCTGCGACCTGCAGGGCCCGAAGCTGCGCGTCGGCGCCTTCGCAGGAGGCCGGGCGGTGATCCCGCACGGGCGGCACTTCACGCTCGACCGCGATCCCACGCCGGGCGACGGAACCCGCGTGCAGTTGCCCCATCCCGAGCTGTTCAGCGTGCTCCACAAGGGCCAACGCCTTCTGATCGACGACGGCAAGCTGCGGCTTCGGGTCATGGAAACCACGGCTGACGCAATCCGCTGCAGCGCAGAGGTCGGCGGGGTGATCTCCGACCGCAAGGGGGTCAACGTCCCCGACGTGGTGGTGCCGGTGCCAGCGCTCACTGAGAAAGACCGCCGCGATCTGGCCTTCGCGGTGGAGCACGGCGCCGATTGGATCGCGCTCTCCTTCGTGCAGCGGCCCGAAGACGTCGCCGAGGCGCGGCGGCTGATGGGCGGATACGGCGCGCTGATGGCGAAGATCGAGAAGCCGGCCGGTGTCGACCGGCTGGACGAAATCATCGACCTTGCCGACGGCATCATGGTCGCGCGCGGCGACCTCGGGGTGGAAATGAACCCCGAAGAGGTGCCGCCGCTGCAGAAGCGCATCATCGAGAAGACGCGCGCCAGCGGCAAGACCGTGGTGGTGGCGACGCAGATGCTCGAATCGATGATCACCAGTCCGACACCGACGCGGGCCGAAGTCTCCGATGTCGCCAATGCGGTGTATGACGGCGCCGACGCGGTGATGCTTTCGGCCGAAACCGCCGCCGGGCAGTGGCCGGTCGAGGCGGTGACGATCATGGATCGCATCGCCGTCCAGGTGGAACGCGACCATACCTATCGCGAGCGCATCCACATCTTCGAGATCCGCCCCGATGCGACCATCGCCGACGCGCTGGCGCAGGCCTGCACCTCGATCGCCGACACGCTGCCGATTGAGGGGATCATTGTCTTTACCGGCTCCGGCTCGACCGCGCGCCGCGTCGCCCGCGAGCGGCCCAGCGTGCCGATGCTGGTCCTGACCCCGAGCCTCAAGACGGCGCGGCGGGCCGCGCTGCTATGGGGCGCCCACGCCGTCCACATCAAGGACATCGGCAGCTTCGAGGAGATGATCGCCAAAGGTAAGCGCGCGGCGCTGCGCGAAGGCTTCGGCGGTGCCGGCTCGCGACTGGTGGCGCTGGCCGGCGTCCCCTTCGGCACCCCCGGCGCGACCAATCTGCTCCATGTCGTGACGATGGCGGGTGACGAGCTGAGGCGGCACAAGGCTTCAGCGACTAGCTGAATCCACGCCGGCCGGTTCGCGAGGGAATAACATGCGACGAACTCTGGCCTTGGCCGCGGCCAGCTACGGCCTATGCGCGGGCGTCGGCGCCCGAGCCGAGGAGGCGGATTCGAAGCCGCCGATCATCGTCACCGCGACCAAGAAGCCGGGCGGCGAGGAGCTGGAGCGGGTTCCCGCGGCGATCACTGCCTTCGACGGAAAAGCGCTGGCGCAGGCGCAGTACCGTGACTTGCAATCGCTCAGCTACAGCGTCCCCGGCGTCTCGCTCGACCCGGTCGGCACCTTTCGGGGCGTCGCTAATTTCTCGATGCGCGGGCTCGGCATCAACAGTTCGATCCCGTCGATCGACGCTAGCGTCGGCACCGTGGTCGATGGCGTCTATCTCGCGGCGAACAGCGGCTTGGTGCTCGACGGCTTCGACATCGCCTCCGTCGAAGTGCTGCGAGGGCCGCAGGGCGTGCTGTTCGGCCGCAATACCACCGCCGGCGCGGTGCTGGTCAACACCGCCGACCCGAGCTTCGCCTGGGAGGGCCATTCCCGGGTTTCTGGCGAGGGGCCGGTCGACAGCGGGCGCGGCGCAATGCGCGGGACGGGGCAACTGGTCGTCTCGGGACCGATCGTCGCCGACCGCGTCGCCATCCGGCTCGGCGCCTATCTCGACAGCGACGGCGGCTGGTTCCGCAACCTTCGTGACGGCAGCAACTTCGGCAAGGCCGAGACCACGGTCCTGCGCGCCGGCGTCAGGGCGCTGATCACCGACCACCTGACGCTGACCGCCAAGGGCGAATATCTGCGCACCACCGGCGACGGCGCCACCACCCAGAACCACGGGCTGTTCAGCCGCGACGGCTTCGACATGTCGGTCGACAACGCCGGCTTCATCAAGGCGCGCAGCCACTTCGTGACGGCGCGGCTCGACTGGGAGGTCGGCCCCGGCACGCTGACCAACATCGCCGGCTGGCGGCGCTACACCCACTCCACCAGCAACGATATCGATTCGACGCCCAGTCCGATATTCCATTCCAAGACCCAGCTGGACCAGGAACAATGGTCCGACGAGCTGCACTGGTCGGGAAAGCTCGGGCCGCTCGACCTGACCACGGGCGGCTACATCTTCCACCAGGACGTGGCGTATGGCGAGGATCGCGCCTTCGGCGGGCCGCCAAGCCAGTTTGGCGGCGGCACTCAGGATCATCATGTGCAGGGGCTGTTCGCGCAGGGCGATCTCCACGCCACCCCGGCACTGACGCTGACCGCCGGGCTCCGCTGGTCGCATGAGGAGAAGGCGGCGGCGATCACCTATGTCCGGCCGCGCCCGGCCTGTTCGGTGGTCGCCGGCACCTGCCCGGTGGCGGGCGTCAACACGTCGGTCCCCGGCGAGCCGAACGGCATCGCCGACAAGCACTCGTGGTCGAGCCTGTCGCCCAAGCTCGGCGTCAGCTACCAGCTCGGCGCGCATGCGCTCGCCTATGCAAGCTGGACGCGCGGGGTGCGTTCGGGTGGCTACAATCTGCGGGTGACCAATGCCGCCGCCTTTCAGCGGATCGCCGCCGCGCAGGGCACCGCCGCGTTTGGCGAGGAACGGGTCGACAGCTACGAGATCGGCCTGAAGCTGGCGAGCGGCGATGGCCGCGCCAGCATCAACGCCGCCGCCTATCGGATGGACGTCAACGGCGTCCAGCGGGAACTCAACGTGCCGGTGCTGGGGTCTGGCCTCGCCCAATATATCTACAACACCGGCGACGCGCGCATTCACGGCGGCGAGATCGAGGCGGCATTCGCGCCGACTGCGGCGCTGCGCCTCACCGCCAACGCCGGCTACATCGACGCCGATTACGTCCGCGTCTTCCTCGACCTGAACGGTGATAATGTGATCGACGCCGCCGACCGCGCGCTGAAGCTGCCACGCGCGCCGCGCTGGACTTTCGGCGGCACGGTGACGCATCAGCTGGCGCTGGGCGAGGCGCGGACGCTGACCAGCCGCGTCGCCTACCAATACCGCAGCCGCTATGCGTACACGGACAACAACGTCGGCTTCAATTCGGCCTCGCACATGCTCGACGCGAGCGTCGCACTCGACCTCGGCGGACCGGCGATCCGGCTGACACTTTACGGGCGCAACCTGCTCGACCAGGTCCAGTTCGGCGGCGACACGCAGCTTCCCTTCGGTGGCGGACCGTTCTCCGACGGCAACAGCCGCCCGTTCGACCCGCGCCCCGCCGCCGGCACCTTCTCGCCCGTGTTCAAGGGGCGGACGGTGGGCATCGAAGCGGCGATGGATTTTTAGGCCGGCGGGTCCCGCCTGAAAACGGGACCCGCGCGGTGGCTTACGCCGCCACCGCCGCGCCCTCAAGCGCCGGCAGTGCCGCCTTCGCCTGGGCGATCACGGCGCTGAACACGCCGCCTTCGTTCATCGCCAGATCGGCCATCACCTTGCGGTCGAGCTCGATGCCGGCCAGCTTGGTGCCGTGGATGAACTGCGAATAGGTCAGCCCCTCGGCGCGGACCGCGGCGTTGATCCGCTGGATCCAAAGCCCGCGGAACGACCGCTTCTTCACCTTGCGGTCACGATAGGCGTATTGCCCGGCCTTCTCGACCGCCTGGCGGGCGACGCGGATGGTGTTCTTGCGGCGTCCCCGATAGCCCTTGGCCTGATCGAGAATGCGCTTGTGCTTGGCGCGCGTGGTCACGCCCCGTTTGATACGGCTCATTGTGAATTATTCCTCAGCCAAGCCCGTAGGGCGCCCATTTCTTGATCACCTTGGCGTCGGCATCCGAGATCACATCGGTGCGGCGGTTCTGGCGAATATACTTGGCATTATGGCTGATCAGGCGGTGTCGCTTGCCGGCAACGCCGTGCTTCACCTTGCCCGTCGCGGTGAGGCGGAATCGCTTCTTCACACCGCTCTTGGTCTTCATCTTGGGCATTTTGGTCTCCTCGAAAGGGACACGTCAGG